>JANQNG010000051.1 GCA_028279685.1 Candidatus Nanoarchaeia archaeon
TATCCTATATTCAAATTTACACGGAGTCGTTTTTCAAGATCGTGCTTAATCTCTGTACTGAATTTAAAATAATCTATCTGTACTTCTTTCAGTGCTTCAGTCCGCTCAACATTAATCTCCGCTACTGCTTCTTCTATCCCTTTGTAATCATCACGTATCTTTTGTTTGATTTGAGCTTCAATATTTTTTTTCTGAGGAATACTCTCAATAAACTCATCAAAACTCTTCCTGTCATTGATTTTCTGAATTCGCTGTTTATACTCTTGAAAAATCCCTTCATCATGAACAGCACCTGATAATTGCGCAAGCCAGTCTTCCGCAGATAATCTATAGGTTACTGCTAATATATTTGTGAATATTTCATCTTTTGTTACCATGTTTATTCATCTTCAAACAATTCTTTAATGTAGACATTTCCATTTCTATTCAAAGATCTATAACATTCCTGTTTAATATATTCATCTTCGAATCCCATTGATCGTAATGTATCAACAGCCAAATCTATCATCTTATATTTCTCCTGCATAATTTCATTGTGCTCAACTTCAATTTTTTTGACAAGTGCAGTGAGTGTATTATTTATTTCTTCTTTCATCTTATTTTGTTCAGCTACTGCAGCATCGTATTTCTTTTTTGCAGCACCTCTGAGTTTTTCAAGAGGATTAGCAAGAATAAGATCACGCTCATGATATGAATTACATCCTCTTTGCCACTCCACAGTAGCCCAGCCCCCTAAAGCATCTCTGCCTCCATCACCAAAATTCTGCTTTAATATTCCTCCTTCTTTAGGAATCTGATTATCACATCCATAAAATTCGGAATCTTTACGCAGCTTTACTTTAGCTCCAGCTCTCATTTCTCCTCTGAAGATTTCATCAAAGTGAAATGCCTTTTCAACAGGAGCTAATTTACATTCAATATTTACATTATAACCCTCAATATTAACCCAATGACAGTCTCCTCCACGAGAATGAGTGCCTTTGTATTTTGCAATGGTGTTTTTTTTATAACCATTTTCTTTGTCTTTTTCAAGGAGCACAACTTTTTGTCCTTTCTTGAATTTCTTCTTCTGCCCTTCAATAATCCTATATCCTTTAAAAACATACTCTGACAAGTTTTCTTTAAAATTTACATACTCCTTCTCAGCCATTGTGGCATCTGGATATCGAATAATAAGTTTCATCTCATCCTTAACAGCCTGAAGAACTTTCCAAGCAAGATTAGCATAACTTACTTCATCAAATTCATTGATCTCCTCAAAGATTGTTCTCTCCTGCAAAGCATCTTCACTAATAATATCTCTATACTCTTTTACTCTATTATAAAAGAACCATGTTATAACTCCTTCAGGAATACCCATTGCCCTAAACGTATCAAGACTGGAAGTGATTAACTCTTTTCTCCATTGCTTTTGTTGTGCATATTCTCCTTCAGCCTCTTTAATAATACTTTCAAATTCTTTAAGCAATCCTCCTGTTATCTTTTCAATCTCTTCATTTTTCTTTTTCACAGCCTCTTCATCAATCTCTTCAATGTTTACATCGATTTTTTCTATATCAGCATAATTTCTTGGAAGTCTGTCTCCAAATCCAGGAATATGATGAAATTCGATCTCATAGTGATTATTATCACGCCCTTTGCCAACAATATATCCCCAACTACCTTTTTTAGTGTGTTTATATTTTTCTCCATTAATAACTGTTGCTTTTCTTCGTCCCGCCTCAAGATTTTCAATATCGAACTCAAGCTCCTCAGCTAATACTATTTCTTCAGGATCTAGGTCAAAATCATATCCATCCAATTCAGATCTGAATTCATCACCATCATAAAATCCTAATGTTCCGAGAGGAAGGCCATTAAGCAGAGTGCCATCAGCATATGCATTCCCTTTCAATGCTTTCACCGTAATAGCAGATTTGTTCATCTCAGGAGCTTTTTTTGTCTTCTTATACATACTAATTTCAAAATGCAAAAGCTCTCTTTTGAACTTCTCATAATCTTCTTCATCGTATAAATCATCTAAGACATCACCTAAAAATAGATATAATCCTTTGCGCTCTCTAAGTTTCATTACAATATCTTTTGCAATATCTTCATAATCAAATGACTTACTTTCCATCTCTTCAAATTGTTTCAAAATGTCTTGAGTATATCCAAAGCGAGATCGCAATACGCGATTGTATTGCTCTATAGCGTCTTCTATCTTCATCTTCCTCAGTTTTTTCGTATGTTTCAATCCAAGGCCGATAATCACTCTTGTAGTTATATCCTCAAGACTTTGTTCAGGATCATTGATCATCTTTTGTAGATTTGAAGATTCTTTTTTTGGGAGAAACTGTGCACTTTGTCCGATAAAGATCAATCGTGAAATCTCTTCTATTGTATTGACGAACTGTAAACGATGTTCATATCCTTCAGTTAACGGTTTCAAAGCATGTGCAGCAATAAGTGATTCAGAAGAGAATCCTGTGAATAAAGGATTTTGGTATTCTTCGATAATCTCTTCTACAACAGGAGTCTTTTTCTCTTCTTCAAGAACAAACTCTCCTGTTTCTATTGAAAATAATCGTTCAAGACTATCTGCAGCAGATCTGCTGAACGCAACAACATACTCATCAAAGGATACATTATGCCGTTCTTTCACAGAAATATGATGTTTAGCTATAGACTCTTTTGCAGCTAAAAAAGAGATGAATGTTTGCATTGAAGGAACATGCTCATTAGTGAGCATTGTTTTTGCAGATGCCATATTGCCATTTGCAAAATAAGAAGCAAGCATTCCAAAATAAGGCTGCTGTATCTCATGATCAATTCTATTTTTTGAATCACTGCGTTCGAGTACAGAAGCTATTTTTTTGACAGGATCAAATGCTACAGGAGCCCATGCTATCTCTTCTTTGCCCCCAAATTTTTGATTTTCAATACCTTCATCTAAAAGATCTGCTAAAAAATCATCTTCCTCAATAATCTCTTCTTGTTCTGTCATGCTTCTTGAACCTCTTCTTGCAAAAGATGAGGATTTGCTTCAACAAATGCAGCAACATCTTCATCTGAAATTTCTAAATCAGGAATATTGTGATGATAACAATCACAGATATCAACTAAAGGAGAAGTACCGAATCGTTTTTGACCTGTTGATCTGTAGACTTGTTCTCCGTTGAATGGCTCCCCAAAAACATCTGGTCGAAGAACAGTATATGCATCAAGCATCGCTGCAACTGCTCCAATAGCGTTGCTCATCACAACAGAAGGATCAGGATTTGCAGCGCAGCTCGCTCTTCTAATCATCTCTTCCTTTCTTCCCTCTTCATAGATATTGAACATGCAATCCATGCATTGCGTCTTTCCTTCTTGATGTATATCCCATCGTGCGCTATACGGCAATGCTCCTGCGCTTATGGAAGGAATTCCTTTTTTGATAGCATATGCTGCATTAATTGCTCTTGTATAACTATTATCAACAAAATCAAACACCACGTCATATTTTATATCAGTATCAAATCCTGGCAAGATCAAAAGATTATACCCAGTTGATTTTGTTTTTCCTTTGCTCATTTTTTCTATTTTATCAGCAACATGTTCTGCTTTTAGTTTGTCAATACCATCATATGCTAGTATCTGCCTATTAACATTATGTGATTCAAACGTATCGTAATCATACATATCAAGCCTGCCAAATTTCATCAATGTTCCTGCCACGGCACCCCAGCAGCCTAAACCACCTCCTCCAAGCATAGCAGCAGAAAAATTTTTCAATCCCTTTTCACCAATGAGAGTAGTATTTTCATTCTGAGGAAATCCGAAGCGATATCCCTCGCCAAGTTTATACCTCACAGGATCTTCAACTAATGGTTCGCCAAAGATTGCTTTTCTCACCTCTTCTGTAATTACTCCTGCCATAATAAGCGCCATTAATGCGCTCTGTTGATGTCCTTCAAACATAGGCATAAGAAATGCAGGATCCTGCACTCCATTGACGGTCATAAGTTTTGTATAGCCAGAACGTGAAGATGTGCTAAGCACGGGAATATCATTCTCTTTTCCATACTGGATCGCCCATCTCTTTGATGCTGCATCATTTGTTGCATCAATAATAACATCAGCACCTTCTAACGTCAATTGATCTATTCTTGATTCCAGATTAGTTGTATAGCCCTCTATAGTAACCTGCTTATTGATTTTCTGCATAAGCTGAGGATATTGTTCTGCTTTTGCCCCTTTAGGAACAGACATATCAAGAAACATCTCTCCTCTCTTCACATTACTGCCATCAATCAACACAATATTGCCAACACCTAATGATGTCATACATAACGCAGCATAGACTCCTTGATGATCAAGCCCAACAACAGCAACACGAGCCTGTTCTAATCGTGCTTGTCCATCATCTCCCCAAAGTAACTTCTGACGAGCATATCGGTCTTCCTCAATCATCATACCATCTTTCTTTTTCATTGTATTTTCCTCAATGCTCATCTATGTCATTTCTATCGCTTGTCCCTGAAGATCCTATTGGCGTATTATCCCTAATTCTCTTGTATGCCTCAATAACAATAGGGACGTAGTTCTCCAACAGTTTATTTCTTCCTTCTGTACTTGCTTGCGCAAAGCTATCCATGAACTGCCAGGTAAACTCATCAGCATCTCCAATATAGATCAATTCATGAATTGCATTAGATATAGCATCATCAAGTCTATATGCGCCTGGCATTTTATGCTTTTTGACAACAAATTCATTATCAGGAATCAAATCACCAACTCTCAATACCGAAGAGGAAACACCGAATAAGAGAGGATCTGTCCTTGGCCTAGCAGCATACCTATTGACATATGTTGACATCTTATCCAATAAAAACCACGCATAGGTTGAATATTTACATCCTACACTTCTTGCCTCAACAATATAAGCAGCCAAAGAATAGACAAACCGTTGAGCTATTTCCTCATATTCAAGTGAACTTTCTATCCTAATTTTCATCTCTTGATCATTAGGTAATCTCGTTGATGCCTTTGTTACTGATCCTCCTTCATTAAGCGCTTCCAATAATGAATTGTCTTCTTCAACAGGTGGTTCCGGCAAAACTAAACTATCCAGGCTTTCCTGTAACGTTCTTGGATGCTGATGAATAGGGTAATTTCCGCTATAGATTCCTTCCTGATATATGTAATTTTCATCCTGCCAATTTCTTACTCCAGAAGGCACATTTGAAACATGAGTTCCATGCATTCCATCTCCTCTAAGAGCACCTGCCACTTTCGCAACAACTTTTTGTTTAGGAGGGAATTTAACACGTTCTTTGACAAGCGCAGCAACTTCTTCTTTTGTAGGAATATCTATTCCTTTATTCCTCACAATAAGATGCAATCCATTTTCATCATTAGTATCTACGGTAGCATAATTTACTTTTCCTGTGAGCTTGAATTTCTCCTCAATACCCATCTTAATGTACGGTCCGCCTTTTGCATTATTGAAAACAAAACTTACCGCCGTATGCACTAATCTGGGCTCGTATGTTCGCTCATCAATTTGCTCTAGCAATCTTGCCAAGAAGTCAGCCTTTTTGAATCCATTGCCATTTGGCTTCAATCCAAATTCATCAAGCAGATTAAAAAACATCTCATCGTCAGGATAGATGAATCTTTTAACAGCATCTGATAATGCATCACCCTTCAAGCAAAGCTGATCCTCACCATACTCTTTTCTAATTTTATCTTCAATTAAAGCATACGGTGATTCAATAATACGTCTCGATGTTTTAGCCATTTTATTCACGAGGCTCTTCAAAGACTCATCATCATCTATGCTATGATAAAGAGAAGCTTCCTTGTTCCTGTTAGATCCAAAAGGATGAATATGGAACATTGCACCTAAGCGATATTCCGTTCCATTTTCTTTATTCAAAGCCCTATTTTCTCTTGCTACTTGATCGTAATGCTCCGCAATTCGGATATCTCTTGAACTAACGGGAAGATCTTTAGGTATAATAAAATCTCTGAATGAAAAAGTATCATCGTCCTTATTGATCAGAAAAAATCCTCCTACTTCAAGCGCTTTCTTTCCTTGCTTTTTTGTTTCAGAACCTATCTTATACCCTAATTGCAAACATCTATCAGCAATATAGATTGTTCTGGGAATAATATCAGTAATAGGCTCTATAGGTTCTGTTTCTTCCTCTTCATCAAGAAAAGTATTAAATAATTCATCAGCGTAATCTTCATGAATATCATCTAGATTTTCTCCCCTATTAGCAGGACCGTGAATTTGACAGGTTTCATCCAGGCATTCTTCTTCAGCAATAACTTTTGTAACAGGAGTTTTTCTCTTTTTTCTTCTCTTCCGACCTGTTTTACTACTTTTTTTATTCGTTGTCATGATCATCACCTTCGAGCGTAATTTTTTTCTCAATCACCTCAACAACCATATATCTTTTTTCTATGGCCTGTTCTCTTGTCATTGATCCTTGCTTCAGAATATTATCAAGATGATCTCCAAAATATCGATATCCTGAATGTGAATCAAGGCTCGATTTATTCAGAGGCTGGAGAAATACATTTGCAGCATCACTGAGTTTTCGTATCATATCGCTTATCGTATTTCTATAATCGCGAGGATTTCTACTAAGATTGCACAGTGTTCTATATCCTCCTGAAGATCTGCCTTTTAAACAAGGATGAAATTCCCTCTTTTCAACAATAAGAGGATTACCTGTTGTGTATGGTTTTTTATCCCATCCAATTTTGATAGCGACGCGAGTTGCTTCATACGGCCAGAAAACATCATGATTTCTGCCATCTTGCGTAACAAATTTCGGCAGTCGTGAATAAACATAATAATCTCCATTTTTTAAGATAAACCCGCACTCTCCTAAATCGTACTCATCAAGTTTCGCAAGCTCATGCATCTGCATCCCAGTAACTTCTTTTGTTTCAATCTGATCTTTAATCTGATCAAACGCATCCTGGCTTCTTTCAAGAGCATTAATACGCCATTTCTTTTTGCTTCGCTCGATAAATTCATGTTCTATCTCTTTAAGAGAAGGTAATCTTTCTTTTGATAGAGATAATATCTTACCATCAATGTTGAATACAAATTGATCTTTTTTTGCAGCCTTATGTTTCTGCAATGCCAAAAAATTTCTGCCAACAATGTACAATGCAAAAACTTTTCCATCAACAACATATAATGGTTGATATGCAGTTATTTCTCCCAATAATGATTTTGGAACGCCATTAGTATGTACAAATTGAGGAACAATTGCACCAGTTTTTATTTCTCTTTTCTCTTTTTTGAGCACTGATTGTCTCATCCTTTCAGCAGGATCCTGCTTTTCTCCCATTTCCATATTGCCGAAATCAGCTGTAAGTTTCTCTCTAATTTCTTTCTTGGCTCTTTCAAGAGGCTGTTCAACTTTTGTTTCTTCAAAAATTTCCTCTTGAAGCAACTCATCAGAGACGTATTTTTTACTTAGCAAATACGGTAAAAACTCTTCCATAATGTAATGTAATGCATGTATTCTACTCTCTTCTTGCTTCAGTTCACTTTCCGCACGCAATTCTTTATCAATTGTATCTTTGACAAATTCTCTGGAATATGATTCTATACTTTTTCTCTGTAACTGCTCATCAAGCAATTCCCATTCTCGATAAGAAAGCGATGGCATTATAGGTAATTGTATCTCTCCTGCTTGTAAAAAATCAGAGGATTTGCCGGAATCAATTATACTAAACACTCTTCCTTCATAAAGAATAAAGGAAGATTCCCTTTCGGCAATCCTTTCTAAAAAACTCGTTATTTCCATTCTTGCATTATCTTATTACTAATCTTAGCTTTGCAAAGCATATCCTGGCGTAATAATAGCAGATACAACAAGCTCGATACCAGCCATCATCTCAACAGGCTTATCCTTATCCATAACACGTTTATCTTTTTCTCCTATTTCATCAATTGGCTTTGGAACCTTCTTTTTGCCTTCCTGAACAAAACCCATCTTAACAAAATAACTATTCAGCATCGAATCTCCTGTCACTCTCTGTCCATTAACACTAAGAGCATAACCTCTAAAGTTTCCTCCTCGCTTTGCTGCTAAATCTTTGACTTCTCCTGTTCCTAGCATTTCGTCTTTGATACGATCAATAGCTTCCTGCTGTTTCCTGTTAATATTTCTCTGATATTTTGCTCTGTCTTTTTCAGGAACTGCTTTACCGCTCAATTTCACTTCTTCGCCAATTGTATACTGTGCAATTTGCTCTGCAGTACCATATGCGAGAATCGCTCTGTCTTGCCCTCTTACCGAGTAGGTAACACGATCACCCTCAATACATCCAGGGTAAACAGTTAATGCCATAGGCATATCTCCTATATCATCCAGCGTAAATGCCTTCTTTCTTATCTTCTTTTCACCATCTTTATTTTCCGGTCTTTCGCCATCGTATTTTCCCATTTTTCTTTCCCCCGATATCCTTTAGAATACCAAATCATCATCAGGATGTCTTATCCTCCTTGCCTTCTACAAGATTATGTATATCCTGAAATTGACGATCATAATTTCTTGTCATAAGATTAATTATTTCTGTGGCATCGCAATCAAAAATAATCTCTCTCCAAAATTCAGCATTAAGAAAGCTTCTTTTTAAACCCTCTTTCCGTGTGATGTGCAAATCTAGCTGATTCAACAAAAATGGATAATTATTACGGATTTCCTTCGTATCGAACATCTTTCCATCCCGTCACTACGCTCTTTCCCTTGTTAAGAGGATATAAAAATAATTTATAAGCCTTTCGATTTCACACCACTCCAGAATGGTAAATAAAGCAAAAAGCTTAAATAATTTTCAAAAATTGCAACCCCATGGATACGTTAGCAACAATAATCAGATCAATCAATGGAAATACTCCAGATCCTGAAGAGGTAACTCTTGAAGAACTCCCCATAGATTATAAAGAATTTTGTGATCAACTCATAGAATCTACTGCAAAAACATTAGATCTTTCTTTAAAAAGAAATAAATTTCTCCATACAAGCAACGATGATGCATTAATTCCAAATGCCGCAAAATATATCAAATCAGCCATTATTAATATGCAGAAGAATTCATTAATTCCAGAACTAAAAATTGGGGAAAAAGTAAGGCCAGTTCAACTTCTAGGGTTTGATGTTGAAAATCCTGATAAAGAAACGTATTATTATGGAGGAGACACTGATGATATTCCTTTAGGCATAGAAGCTTTTGTAGCAGAAATTCCTACGAAAGAAAGAATAAAAGTGATCATAAAAAATGGAAAGCAATCTAAGATATGGCAATTACACCCTAATGAAATAGAAACAACAAGCGAGAATATTTACTCTGCCTTGATGGAAAGTAATCGTATTGAAACATCACTTAGTGAAGATGTGAAGAAATTATTCCCTGGATTTATTCACAGAGCCAAAATTCTTGTTGATAGTAGTTATGCTCTCTCAAAATCATTTGTTCCTTTAGATATTGAGATGCCAAAAGCACTCGCACCCTTCTCCATTTACACTAGTTCTCTTGAACAACAACTTATTGAAAAATATGGAAGGCCAGATATCAGCAAACTTAAATTACGATGCAAGATAGATGAAGCAGAAGAAAAAAATTGCAATACCGCTGTTCCAGGATTCAAATATAGAAGAGATTACCAGCATCTCGCAAAAGCATTCAAAGGACTCAAGACTCCTTGCTCAATGCACGTTCACTCTCTTGATGAGTTAAAGATGCATATTTCAATTGTTTACCAGATTGCATTCAATCATTATGTCCTCGGTAAATCTACAGCAATGCAAGGAAGATTTCCCAATAATTGCTGTGGAGAGTCAGGAGGAAATATGTTTAATTCATTATTGAATTTTGGATATGTCAATACCTTTAAAATGAGCAGCAATAATGATCATTGTTATGTATCACTTCCTTTTGTCCTTGATGGAGTTGGAGGTTGTGTTGTTTGCGACCCTACTTCCAATCAGATGTGGCATAAATTAAAGATTGCTCCTAGAAATGCAGTTTTTATTATGTTAGGACCAGATTTTGAATACAAAACACATTGGCATGGTGGTGTTGATCTTATTCCAGGATCTTGCAATTATATCTCAATAGAGAATAATCATGCTTCAACAAAGAATGGAGAAATAAGAAAATCATTGGAAAACGCTTACAATAATCCTGTCAGATTATTCAATCGAAATGATATTCTCTGAGCAATTTAGTATTTCTTTTGTAAAAATAAAAGAAAAAAAAGAATAATTATCTTCTACCACAACCACAAGATTTAACTCCGCATTGACCGCCGCATGTTCCACCGCAGCTACTTCCAGCTCCACACGCTCCTGGTCCACACGTCGGTGCAGAAGCTTCCTGAATAACAGGATTTTCCTCTACTGGTTCTGCCTGCTCCTGAAATGAAGTATAGGCAAATACTGTACCTGCTATAATCACAACAGCAAACACAACCACCATAATAACTTTCCATTGCATATTATCATCCTCCTTTCACCCGGATGTACAAACACAAGCGTTTGTGCCATCTCGAATTGTTTCTAACATTTGTTAAAAGGTAGAAAGATATAATTTTTAGCCATGAAACTGACAACCTCTAATCGTTTACATCGTTAAAATTTAGGTAGTAGATCGTTTATAGCTTGATTTTGAGATATACTCTATTGGTCTTTCCTTTTTTCTCTTTTTTCACAAGATTCTTCTTCTCAAGTCCTGCTAATACAATGCTTAATTTAGATTTATGAAGGTCTGTTCTTAATCTTAGAGTTTGTTGAGAGATTCCATCTTGCTCCTTAACAGCCCTTATTACTTTCTTCTCATCATCATTAAGCCCTTTAAGCAACATAGAAAACTTCTCTTCCTTAGTCTGATGTTTCTTCTGCTTTTTAAGCGTAGAAACAATTTCTTTCTGTGATTTTTCAAAGAAAATCAAGTATACTCCTAAAGCAGCAATAATAGCTAAAATAATAACAGATATGATGGTAAGCCAAGGTGTTTCTTGATCATGAGGACAAAAAGATTCTTCGCCGTCAGTACAACTACAACTAGCATCAGTAGTGTCTGCAATTTGTTGATGAAAAAGAAAAACAAATACTGCTAGAAGAACACAGGCAACAATCAAAATAACCCCTAACTTCTTATTATCCATATCACCATGACCATCTATCTCTTTATTAAGTTAATGAATCAATTTGGCCGTTAACTATTCTTCTTAATTCTATTCCTCTTTTGAAAATACCTTCATCGAAATCTCCAGAATTCAAAAATGATGCTTTTACACATGCTTTATTTCCTGAACATTCAGATATTGCTTCAAAAATAATCTTTCCAGCTTCATAGGGTAATTGATGTGAAGCAGCATGTTCCATTCCTTCAGGAAAAGAATAATATACTCCTTCAACTAGTTCTCTCATCACAGGCATTTGTACTGCGTATTGACCATACACAGGAACAGGATAGTTAATTTCTTCTAAACGTGCTAATCCATTTCCCATAAAGAAGCTCAAATCTGCTGCAAAAATTGCATCAACACCACTTTCTTTAATCTTTAATACAGGTGTGTAAAGACTATCTCCAATTTCTTGCATAGGAATTTCAATAATTTCGCCATCATAAGTTTTTCTGAAACTTTTAGCAAGTGTTTGCGAAAAAGCATTTTGATAATGTACTAATGCAATCTTATCATATTTTTGCATAGCATTCGCAATGAACATTGCTTCATCTTCTAAGCTATATTGAATTTGAAACATATGCTCTCCACTTATTTCATAGAGTTTATTTGTTGCAGCATAAGGAATAACCGTTACTACTTTGTCTTTCTTCACCAAAGGAGCAATGGCTTCTTGAGGCGAACCACATGCAGGCCCAATAATAAAATCTACTTTGTCAATCTCTACAAGTTTATGATACGCAGCTATTGTTTTTGCAGGATCACAAGCAGAATCTTCAAAAATAATATTAAACCCATATGTATTTGCTTCTTCTATTCCTTGTTTAAATCTTTCACCAAAATCAGCAAAAGGACCACTCAAAGGACCTAAAAATCCTACTTTGATTTCTTCTTCTACAACATTTCCAGTAATAGTACACGAAGTACATAACAGAATTGCCACAATAGTTATTGCCATAATTATTTTTTTCATCAATATCACCTTCTTTACTATTAAGTAGTACTTTATCATATTTATATTGAAATGGTCTAAATTCTATCGATATTCAATAAATTTATAAATAATTAATACATATCGCTAATAAATGGCAAAAAAACTAGACAAAAAGGATTTACAAATAATGGATATTTTAGCAAGAAATTGCAGGGTTTCTCATACCACTATTGGCAAGGCCATTAAACTATCTAAAGATAGCGTAAGAAACAGAATCAAGAGATTAGAAGATGAAAAATTTATCACTAACTATGTTACTTTCATCGATATACGAAAATTTGGTTTAGAAAAATATCATATCCACATACGTTTTAATAACACTACAAAAAACAAAGATGAAATAATTGCATCATTATGTGATCATCCTTCCGTTAGTTTCGTAAATTCTTTTATTGGAGCTTTTGATATTCAGCTCATTGTTGACACTCACGATATATATTCATTTGAACAAGTTAAAGAGGAACTTTTTTCTCTTATGAAAAGTAGTGTTCAAGATTATAGAATATTTTCATGGATTTATGATTTTAAATTTGTACATTTAATTCCTGAAACAACATTGCACACTTCTTTTGAAAGAAAATTAGACACCTCTTTTTCAGCATTAACCAAAGATGAATTTGGCACAGGAAGAACTTTCAAACATGAAGAAATAGATAATCTCGACGTTGAAATAATAGATATTCTTTGTGGTAATCCAAAAAGTACTTTACAAGAAATAGCTTCTCAATTACAATCAAATAGAGAAACGATAAAACAAAGAATAACTAATTTAGTGAAAAAAGAAATCATTGTTCATTTTGGAGCAAATCCAGACTTTGATAAATTTGATTACTCCATGTATATGCTTCTTTTTAGAACCACTGAAACAGGAGTGAAAGAAGATGTTATTCAAGCAATAAAATCAATGGATAATGTGTTTTATGCAGCCAAAGTATCGGGAGATTTTAGCATGATTGTCTACATCACCACAAAATCTCCTACAGAAACTAAGCAGGCAGTAGAAAAGCTCAATCAACTCTTTGGAAAAGATCTTCTCAGTTCAGACATTTTAGTTGTAGATAAATTCATCAAATATAGGCAATTTCCAGAACATATAAAAGAAATATTACTTTTTGAGGCAAATAAAATCAAAAAGTAATAATCAAAAATCTTTTAGGATTTTTGTTTTATTAAAGAAATAAAAAAATTAGCTGTCAAATAAATTGCCAGCATCTGGAGCTACATCTGTTCCTTCGTCAGCTTCGAACATTTCTGCTTTTTCAAAGCCAAACATATTCGCATACATATTGCTTGGGAACATTCTAACTTTCTTATTCATTGCCTTAACTGCTTTATTGTAGTTATCTCTTTCTACTTTAATTCTATTTTCAGTTCCTGCGAGCTCATCTTGCAATGACAAGAAACTTTCTGAAGCTTTCAAATTAGGGTACTTTTCTACTACGATATTAAGTCCACTAAGCACACTACCCATTGTTTTTGAAGCAGCTTGCATTTGTTCAGGTGTTGTTGCACCAGCAATTGCTTGCTTTGCTTGTGTAGCTTGACTTCGTAGAGCAGTAATTTGTGTTAATGTTTCTTGTTCGTAATCTCTGTATTCTTGTACTGTGTCAACTAGGTTTGGAATTAAATCTGCTCTCCTTTGATAGGCAGTTTGCACATTGCTCCACTTCTCGTTGACAGTTTCATCTGCAGAAACTAATCCATTATAGTTTCCCCACATCAACAACAAAAATAACACCACCAAAGCACCAATAGCGATTAAAACTATCCATGCAGGATGTAATTTTTTTCCAACAACTTTAGCTTTTTTCATCTTTTCACCTTTTTTGATTTTGATTTTTTCTTGACTTTCTTAGCCTTTTTAGCTTTTGTGAATTTCTTTTTTGCTAGTGCATTAAGCTTCTGTAGCTCCCCATCATCAAGCCACATACCACCACATACTTCACATACGTCGATTAGAACGTTTTCCTTTTTTAATTTTCTCATATAACCATGTCCTCGAGGACACTTCAACAATTTTTCTCCATGTACTTTTTTTGACCAAAACATTCAGATCACCTTTTGATAGTTTTTTTGATAATTTTCTGGCAATATTCTTTTCTTTTCAATAAGTCGCTTTCCCACAGTCTAATCACAACATATCCTTCTTTAATAAGTTTTTTATTTGCTATTTTGTCCCTTTTTATGTTTTTTATCTGAGCCTCTGTCTTAGGTTTTTCATAAATAGAAGGATTTGCATGCCAATAATCCCCATCCGCGAACAAGACAAAATTAGGCTTCACAAAAGCATCTGCTTGGCAAATATTACCTATCGGTTTATGTCTTTTATAAGAAATATTTAGATTTTCCAAAATATCATAAAGAATTACCTCAATACTCGTTAATTTTTTAGGAAATATTTGTTTAAGTCTTGCTTTTCTTATTGCTTGAATTGTTTCTTCTGAATAAACTCCTTTTTTCCCAATATTCCAAGGCATCATTCCTTTCTTAAACTGAGTTTTTCTTACTTTTTTCTTCACTTCAGGATTTGCCATGGCTTTTTTTGTACTTTTAGAAACTTTTTTCTTGTATTCTTCACTTAACTCCATTCCTTTATTCCATGCTTTAACTAAACCTTTTGTTCCTGTATTCCATGGCTTTGTTCCTTTCTTAAATTCTGTGTTGGGAGATCGTCTTTTTCCAACATGCCAACTTCCTAAAGAATAAGAAGGGATATTGAATTTCTTTTTGTAATAATATAATGTTTCATAAGGTATCCCTGTTTCCTTGCTAATTTGTACAAAAGATTTTCTTTTTTCTCTATATTCGCAGACTAAAAACTCTTTTGTTATATTCCATTTATTTGATTGATTTTTACTTTTTTTATTCATATCATATCTCCTATGAAGCTTTGTAAATAACTTTCTCAATATGAGAAAATTATAATTTGAAAGCTGAATATTTTTCGAGTAAGCTGAATAGAAAAAGTTTACCAATCAATATAAACATAACTTAAGCAAATGTCTAGTGAATATAAGAATTTACCACCCAGATCCTGCGCCCCCACCACCAAATCCTCCTCCGCCGAAGCCACCAAAGCCTCCGCCAGAGAATCCTCCTGAACCTCCTCTTCCACCGAAGAGCATGCCTGCCATCATAGCAGTCATAAATAAATCATCATCATTTCTTTTTTCTCCTTTTTTCATTTGCTTTTTTCTTCTAAAAGAAGAACTCATCATAATTATTAAAAGAACAATCCAAAAAATCATATTAGTTGGAATGCCACTTGATTTTTCTTCAACAGGATAATATTCTGAATCTATATTTTCAGTTAAAACAGCATTCACGGATAATACTGCTTCATAAATTCCTTTACCATATTCTTCGTTTCTAAAATTTTCAACTAAATATGTTCTTCCTATACGTCCAATCTTTGCATCATTAAGATAAGGCTCTAATCCTCGACCAACATGAAATCTATACTGACGTTCATCAATTGCAATCAGTAATAACAAACCATTATCTTTCTCTGCATCTCCTATCTTTCCATCTGCTAGCTCCTGAGCATAATTGAAAATATCCTTTCCTTCTAAAGACTGCACGGTTACAACAGCAAATTGCGCAACATTCCCTTTGTACAATCCATCTAGAATAGCGTAAATATTGGCCTTGTATTCAGCATTAATCACGCCAGCATTATCATTGACTAAATCAGTAACTTCGTCAGCTAACACAGAAGTCAATAGAAGAATCATCAATATCCCCAATATCCATAAAAACCTCATAATTTGTCCAATATATGATTATTTATATAGTTTTAGGAGGAATATATCACTACAACAAACCTTGCAGTCTTCACAAAGTATATTAATAAGCTAATACTTGTTGAACAGATGAACAATATTGAGGTGAACCGAACGCTTGCGTTCGTCCAACCGAATGAAAGGAGGTTGATAAACATGGATTTGAAAAAACTCATCATTATGCTTATTCTGGGCGCTTTAGTACTTGCTGGCTGTACTACTACACCAACAACACCAACAGTTCCTGGAGAAGGGACGTACCAAGAAGGAGTCTCATTTGATCCTGATATGAAGATAAAAGCATCTTCTTTTGCTTCTGAGGAAGAATACCTTGCCTTTGTGAAGAAGAACTCTGGAGGAAGCAACTATTATGGAAGCGGAATGTTAGGAAGAGCAATGGGTGTGGAAGATATGGCTGTTGCAATGGAAACCTCTGAATCAGCACCTACTATGGATAAAGGCTATGATCTAGATTACTCAGAAACCAACAACCAAGTTGCTACAGTAGATGAAGCAGATATTATCAAGACTGACGGCAACTACATCTACACTGTATCTAAGAAAACATTATACATCATCAAAGCATACCCTGGTGAAGATGCAGAGATTGTCTCAACAATAAAATTTGATAGCAATCCTGAAAGTATCTTTATCAATGGAGATCATCTTGCTGTGTTTGGCAATGTTCAGGATTACGATTCAATTAAAGAGCTTGATTTCAGGCCAAATAATGGGTTGACCTATTTCAATATCTATGATATGTCAGATAGAGAACATCCTGAATTAACAAAGGAATACAAATTTGAAGGTCGTTATTTCCAGGCCAGAATGACTAATGACTGGATTTATTTCATCACGAGAACAAGTCCCTATACAAGACCTGTATATCCTACGCCAATTATTATGGAAGACGGTGTTGTAAGAAGTATGCCTGTCGATAGAATGTTCTTTTATCCGATACCTTACAATTATGCAGAATTTGCAAATATCCATGCAATTAATCTAGCAGATCCTTCAGAAGATATTAATTCTATCAGTGTTGCTGTTGAAGGAAGTCAAAATATGTATATGTCTGAAGAAAATATCTACATAACATATACTGAAATGATTAATGAATGGGAGATACAAAAAGAAATAATGATGGAATTAATGGAACCTTATTTGATTTCATCAGATAAAGAGCTTATTGAGAAAATTAAGAAGACCGATAATGATGTGCTATCTCAAAGAGAAAAGGAGAATAAGATTATGCAAATTTATGAGTCTTACGGAGCTTATCTATCGAGAGAAGAACAAGATGAACTAGAGGAAAAAATCGAGAAAATGCTATCAAATAAACTCGAAGCATACGAATATCTTGAATGGACTATCATCCATAAAATTACTGTTGATAATGGTGATATTTCCATTAATGCTGACGGCAAAGTACCTGGTCATGTGATCAACCAATTCTCTATGGATGAATTCGATAATGTATTTAGAATTGCAACTACCATTAGTGCACGATGGTCAAGATTCAATAAAGATCGAACTGAATCAACGAATAACATCTATACTTTAGACAAAGACCTTAACGCATTAGATGAATTGACAGGATTAGCAGAAGGTGAAAGAATCTATTCGACAAGATTTATAGGAGATAAACTCTACATGGTTACTTTTAGACAAGTTGATCCATTCTTTGTGATTGATTTGAGCAATCCAAACAATATCAAAGAGTTAGGTGAATTAAAAATTCCTGGGTTCAGTCGATATTTACATCCTTACGACGAGAATACCATAATAGGTATTGGTCGTGATGCAACCGAGCAAGGTCGTACAAGAGGACTGAAGATTTCGTTGTTTGATGTTTCCGATGTAAGCAATCCTAAAGAAGTTGCTAAGTTTATAACCGATGAGCGTTATGCGCAAAGCACGGCAGAATATGAGCATAAAGCATTCTTATTCAATAAGGAAAAAGAACTTTTAGTCATACCTGCTTACAGCTATGATTACGAAGATGATGATGGATACAACGGTGCTTTTGTCTTCAAAATAACCAAAGATGATATTGAACTTCGAGGACTCATCGATCATAGCAAAGGTATGACTGAAAGATGGTATAGAGCAGGAGTAGAAAGAAGTTTATTCATTGAAGATATGCTTTACACCAAGTCAACAAATCTACTAAGAATTAATTCCTTGGAAGATCTGCATGGTGTCAAAGATATAGAACTGGAAAACTCTGATTCAGAGATTCCAGTGTATTGATTTTTTTATTTTTTTACAATTAAAACATCAGCCGCATTCTTCAAATATGCATCAACTTTCTCATAGTCAAGCTCATTATTGTTATCTCTTAATCCTCCTTCTGCGTCAATAAAGAAGTCAGCATCATATCCTTCTTTAATCATTTTTAATTTATCACCAACATTATTTCCATCAAATCCTCCTGCGACACCCATCAAAGCATTTGGCAAAGCTTCAGAAAGTATGTTCATCATCATTATTCCTTCTTCAAGATCAAAAGGAATTCCCCTACCCATAGAAGGATCAAATAAACAATAATCTACAAGAGCATCATATTCCTGTACTTTCTCACTAATCTCATTGAGTGTAAATCCTTCAGTTGCCCAGCCAGAAATTTGAAGCACAATTTCCATATTCCTGAATTTGTTTTTTATTTTCTCAACTTCATTTATTTTGGGCCAAGGAAGATTTAACTGCACCGCTTTACACACATCATAGAGATTATTAAGCATAAATACCTGTTCTATTTCATCAGCAAGCATATTAAAATTTTTAGTATAATAATGAATCATAGGAATAGCCTCGTCAGAAACTGCTGAAACAATTTTTGCAAGATCATTCATGCAAGGTCCTCTTTTTCCAACTTTTGCGTAATCTTCTAATTTCCGAGGAGAAGATGGAAAGCCATACATTCCTGTTACATTTTCGTTATATTCATATTTTCTATATGATGAAGAAATAGCAAACACATCTTGCAATGTCTTCACTCCTGTAATACCAACATAAGGTTTCATAAAGCGTGAAATTAGAGAACACATATAAATTTTCTTGTCCGGAAAATATTCACTGAGTAAATATATTCAAGCAATCAAATGTAACATGCCAGAATCTCCACAGTAGAAATACAGTTTGTTAATATGTTTGATATATCTTTTCAATCTATGTAGTTGTTTCTTTGCTTTTACAATCCTATGGGAACACTTGACTTCATAGAGATCAACCTTGCCATCTTTTACGCCGCAAAGATCAGCTTCAACGTACGTCTTCTTCGTCATAGGAATACGAACATTCGTAGATATAGCATCATATCGATGAGAAACCTTATGTTTCAGCTCTTTGACGTAGTCATCATGCTTCGTGCAAACACACCCCTATATAACGCCTATATACTTAACAATCAAAGTCTTATTTAAATTTTTCGGTATTGCCGAAAAAGTCAGCATAAGCTTTTTAAGATCTTCCTTCCCGCTGTATCTATGGAAAACCTTGCAGAAAAAGCCTTTAGAGAACTCTTTCCAAACAGACAGCTCAAGAGAATCATCAATATCAAATACTCAGGTCATTTCAAAGACTTTAATGCCAATGTCTCTTACGATAGTGAAAGTATGCAATTCTCTCTTTCTAAAGCATGGAAAGAGATTAGCGAGGATATCCAAATAGGATTAGTTCAGCATTTGTTGCTAAAAATCTACAAGTCAAAGAAGAATACCATCAATCTTGACTTGTATGATAAATTCATGAAAAACATCACTAAATATGCAAAAGTAACAGAGCAAGATGAACTTTTGAGCCATTATTTCGATGAGCTCAATGATCAATACTTCAACGGTATGATGAACAAACCCAATCTGATTTGGGGAACTGATTCCACTGCAAAACTTGGTTGCTATACGTATGGCACAGATAGTATTATGATCTCTACTGTATTAAAGGAAGAACCAGATCTTTTGAAATTTGTTCTTTATCACGAAATGCTTCACAAAAAGCACACCTTCACCACGAAAAACAACAAATCATACTATCATACAAAAGCTTTCAAAGATGATGAAAAAAAATTCTATTTGAAGAATGCCGAACAGCAACTAGAGCGATTCCTTAAAAGAAAAAGATGGAAAAAACTATTATCGTTTTGATAAATTCGCTGCCTCGCTTCGTATTAGAGGAGTAATCAAACGAAGAAATCCGATTCGCCACAATCCTATATGAAAATTAAGTACTTTGCTGGGAGGCAGCGATTTTTTCTAATGCTTAGGAAGAAAATGCCTTTTCTTTCCTTTAACTTTACGTTTCTTTTTGCTCTTCTTAACCACCTTATGCAATGCTCTCTTGCGAGCAAGATCCGCTTCATGAAGTAATTTTTCTCGCTCCTTTTTGTGACGCGGCATATGCACTGCTAAATCATCTTCAATAGGCTCTTTCGTCATGCTTATTAAAGCAGAAATCAGCATAATCACAAATACAATACAGAATGTAACACCCCATGTGACATTCTTGTCCATCACCCAGATGAGACTTATTATTATTCCGAGAATACTCGATAACATAAATCCTGAAGATAAATGCACGGCCTTGAATGCCATGTTCTCATCACCCCTTTAACAATCTTTAATATTACCGCCTTTGCTGACATCACAGCTAAAAATTGGTGTTTCTGCTATCTTCGTTACTCCATCATATAGTATGACTCTGATCTTTTTATTCTCATTGAAATCTTTGAAATTGTTCTGATGCGTAGTCTTAATTACAATATTAGGTTGTGTGACTGAATTTGCAGGAACTAACGCAACGGTGTAACCTTGGCGAGGAATGGTCTCAAAATTCTCTCCATAATCAGATTCATCCCAAATGAATAGTTGAGCATCCATATCTGTATATTGCAATCCAAGACCATTATTGATTCTAAGATAAATCTTTTCTAAGTGCACCATATCATCGTCAGCAACAATGCCTGTGTTTGTCGTATCTCCTTCTGCAAAATACTCATAAAGTACTCTTTGTACATTTGCGGTAAAGACTCCTGGAGTAGGTGCATTTGGATCTGTGGTTTGGCATTCACCATCGACATAATATTGACCATTCACATTCGTACAGACCCCTCCACAATCAATATTTGTCTCATCCTGATTCACAATACCATCATTACACGTCTCCTCTGGTGCATCAGGTTCTGGTTCGGGCTCAGGGTCTAAATGGCATTCTCCACTCCACCAATATCCTCCATTAACAGAAGTACATGCTCCTCCACAATCTATATTCGTTTCATCTTGATTCTTGATGCCATCACTGCACGTTGCTTCAGGAGTTGCTACTGGATCAGACGCTTCTCCACCATCATCAACAGGATCAAGCAGTTCTCTCTCGTTTGCATTAATAGAATCACCAAGCAATTGTGTTCCTAGACTACATTCTCCTTTGAAAAAATAAGCATGAACAAGCAATCCTATGAGAATAACAATAATACCAATATAGGCAGCACGCTCAAATGCCCTCTTGCTAATCGTTATCTGAATCTCTTCCATTAGCATTATTGACTCTGCCGACCTTTTTAAATGTTACTGAAAATTGCATGAATCCAAACACCCTATTTTAAGCACAGTTTCCAGTTCAAAATTTGCCAAAGATCACTATATTTACCACCTATCTATAACCAAGCAGATGTTATTACAAATAATTACAACTCTTGTAACGCCCGTATCAGCTGTTTTGTCGTTTTTTCCCACTTAAACTGCTTCACCACAGTCTCTCTTGCAGCTTTGCCTACTTTAGTCATAATTTCACGATGATTCATCAAGAATTTAAGCTTGCTATAAAGCGCATAACTATCTTGTTTCCTAATAAGAAATCCATTTTTACCCTCAGTAATATAGTCTTTGATATACCCCACTGAAGTAGCAATCACAGGAAGGCCGCAACTCATCGCTTCAAGTACCGAAAGACAGGTCGTCTCTGTCAAAGAAGTATGGCAATAGACGTCCATTGCTTGTAGCCAAGGCACTACTTCATCTTGCCTTCCTGCTACAAGAACATTTCTCTGACGATGCATAATATCTTTCAATGTTTTCAATCCCTCTCCAACAATAAGCAATACTGCTGTGGGAAACTCATTTCGAATCCTGGCAAAAGCCCTGAGCAGGGTCTTGAGATCTTTCTCATGAGATAGTCTTCCATGATATCCTATGACAAAATTTTCAGAACCAATCCCTGCTTTTTTCTTTGCTTTTCTTTTTGCAGAAGAAGGCCTGAATGTTTTTGCATCGACACCAAGCTGCACAACTTTATTCATAGTATAGATGTGATTCCATTCAAAAATATCAATAACTCCTTGCGATGGAGAAAGCAATAAATCTACTTTTCTATAATTTCTCTTCGCAAATATTTTTGCGATGCTCCCTATAAGCACTTTCAAAAAACTATTATTCAATGCTCTGGGTAAAAGTTCCCATTCAATACTGTTGATGAATGCAGCTGTTTTCTTATTGAATTTTCTCCCATATGTTAGTGCATGATATCCTATAACACCTAATGACTGAACCCAAACAATATCTGCTTCTGCAACAGCTTCTTTAATTGTCTTCTTGTCCAGCTTGGGAAGAACATAATCTCCTATTATTTTTTTTGAGAGAGGTATTCGCCACATCTTGAAAGGTTTTTTTACCAGCTTACCATAATTAGGACAAAGCACCATAACATCGAAATACTTTCTTAATGAAGGTATGACTTGTGTAAGAAATCGTGTAATACCATCTCTTCTTGGTTCGAAATTGTCTGTTGCAATGAGGAGTTTTTTCATCTTACCCATACCTCAAAAATGTTTCGACATATTTTGTTTTATATTTAATTCCTTCAAAAACTGCCTTGAAAAAAATAAAAGGATACAACATATAAATTACGAGCTTTTGCGATTCATACACGTCGAGTGCCTTGATTTTCTTAACGAACATTGAAGAGATATCAATAATCAATTTAGGGTTCTGTCTTTTGCCAAAATAGAAAGGATTCCAGACTTTAAACATATAGATTGCTTTTGTATAGTTTGCTTTTTTAATTGCTTTTAGAATAAATTTTCCGACAGCATCATGATTGAAGAAAACATCACCCGGATAATGAGTAAAAATTTGATGCGGTTTTATTTTTTTTATGATCGCAACTACTTTACTGAAAACTTCTTTCTTATTCAAATCATCTTTGAGACTAAGGTCTCTCAGCCCAAGAAAGATCGTCTCATGCACACCAAGTATCTGGCCTGCCTTTTTTGTCTCTTTCTCTCTTTCTTTTATTGTATGCTCTTTCTTCAGCCAGAAAGGAAAGTTTTCTCCGCTTGAAAAAATAACTACCGTCACTTTTTTCTTTTCCTGAGCATATTTTGCTAATGTGCCTCCTACACCAATAATCTCATCATCAGGATGCGCACAAAACACAAGTATTCTTTCCATACTTTAATGGCATTATTGCTCTTTATTAAGTTTACGAGAATAAACAATCACAATATTTAAAAAAACAAGTTTTTTCTATGGTGAAGGAGGTAGCATTATGGTTGAGCATTTGACAGCAGATACATTTGATGAAAAAACAAAGAAAGGCAAGGTTGTCATTGATTTCTACGCTGAATGGTGTGGCCCTTGCATGCAGTTCAAGCCAATTTTCGAGAAAATTGCAGAAGAAATGAAAGATATCCACTTTTTCAAAGTTAACGTCGATGAAGAATCAGAAATAGCAGGAAAATTCGGCGTTATGAGCATTCCAACCATTATCTTTCTCAACGATGGAGAGGAGAAGCATAAATCAATGGGTGCTTTGAGTGAATCCTCGTTCAAAAAGGCAGTCAAGGATACTTTTCAATGATTGTTCACAATATCAATCCAGATATCATTACTGTTGGAGGTTTGCATATCCGATGGTATGGACTAGTATATGCACTTGGATTTCTTGCTATATTTTTTTTTCTCAAATGGTATCATAAAAAGCACAAAATACAACATCTTACTAGTGAACGTATTGACACATTACTTATCTATCTTATTATCGGCACTATTCTTGGAGGAAGATTATTGCTTTTCCTTTTCTATCATCCTTCTATTTGGTGGACAGATCCTCTTCAAATTCTGAAAATTTGGGAGGGAGGAATGTCTTTCCATGGAGCACTCATAGGATTAGTGATAGCTATTATACTCTTTTGTAAAAGATACAAAATTGATTTTTATCGCATTACTGATCTTATCGTGATCCCTGGAGCATTATTCTTGTTTTTTGGCAGAATAGCAAATTTTGTGAATGGCGAACTTTGGGGCATCCCCTCTAATGTTCCTTGGTGTGTCCAATTCCAAGGTATCGAAGGATGTAGACACCCTTCACAACTCTATGAAGCACTAAAGAATCTTACGATATTCTTTATTCTTTTATGGATAAAAAATATCAAGAAACTCAGGAAAGGAGTCCTCACTTGGTCTTTCATCGGACTCTATGGTCTGCTTCGATTCCTCGTGAATTTCTGGCGAGATGATCCTGTTTTATTGCTTGGTATTAGTACAGGCCAATGGCTCAGTTTGCTTATGTTCTTTGCTGCAACAGGATGGTTCATAAAGAATAACATTAAAAAGAAATAAACGTTCTGTTTCTGTATGCTCCCGTCGTTCAGCTTGGATGCAATTTTGCAGAGCACATAGGACACAGGATTGCGGATCCTGAGACCCGGGTTCAAATGCAACAGTCAATGACGTTGCTTGAAAGTCCCGGCGGGAGCGTTATTTTCCAGATTATTCAAGCTTGTCTTGAATAGACCTGTACAAGCTCTGCTTGTACATACAAAGCCACTATATGACTTTGGCATCTTGCTTCTAATATTCGAAATATAAGGTAGAGCGCTTTTTCACCTTCTTTTTTAAAGAGCACAAACAAAATTTATATAGTAGCTTTTCTAGAATTACATATTATGGGGGGTACATTCATCAATAGGAATGTAGATGCAACTATCTGTCGACGCTGTGGAAGACCAGGTGATGCGAAAGCTTTTGCACTTGATCCTATTTTCAAGCAAGTAGTCTGTCCTCAATGTGTAAAAGAAAGAAAGAAACCAGGGTCTACTCTGACAGCTGAAAAACCTACTGATTGGGATTATGAAGACGAAGTTCTTGAGAAAACACACAAACTAAAACAACAGCAAAAGCCTAAAGAGACCATCAGATATGTAAGAATTAATGATGAGAAGATTAAAATCATCTGTCCGAAATGTGAATTTCCCTTTGTTTACAACACTGTCAGAGATTCTCCTCGGTTCTGCCCCTTCTGCGCAAGAAGAGCAAAGCCAAGCTGAATGTCACTTTAAATCCACAAATTTTATAAACCATTAACCATTGTTAATTATCATGAATAATGACACATTACTCCAACCTCAAGAGGTAGAAGTTTGGTATGCTTTGCCCGCTATCAGAAGAGAACTCTCTTTCTTTCTAAAACAAGAAGGACTTGAGCAGAAGAAAATCGCTAACATCATGGGTTTAACGGAAGCTGCTGTTTCCCAATATATCAATAAAAAAAGAGGAAAAGATATTACATTCGAGGATCATCTCAAAAAAGAAATACACACATCAGCAAAAGCTATTGTGAAAAACAACGATGTGTTTCTCGAGGAAACCCAACGAATTCTTCAACTTCTTCGAAATGATGGCACCATCTGCAAGCTGCATGAAGCGCATGGCTACAGTAGCGCTCATTGTAGAATATGCAAAGGCAAAAAAAGATCATGAAGGTTTACCAGGAACATCATGATGATGAATACATCTTGGCTCATAGAGTTCTTTATCTCCAACAAGAATAATTGGCGAATCATATGGTGCAGGCTTACCATCAATTAAACGCTGTGTTCTCCTAGCTGTACCTCCGCAAACAGCACACACCGCATTCATCTTAGTAACATAATCAGCATGTCTCATAAAATAATCCATCTGAGGAAAAGGTTCTCCTCTGTAATCAGTATCAAGCCCTGCAATAATAATATTCTTCTTAAGCAGTAATAAGCCAGACACAGCAGAGCAAAGCCCAGGTATAGGAAAATGTGCTTCATCAAAAGCAACAACTAAATCTTTATCAGTTATATGACTTAAGAACCCTTCAGCATCCTTCACTTTGATCGCCTCAATTTCAAACCCTAATCTTGATGCAACATTCTCATCACGTTCATTAATCAACGGCTGGAATACTTTATAAGGAATATCAGTATAGTTCAGTTTCTCAACTCTTTGAATAAGTGCTGTCGTTTTCCCAGAAAACATAGACCCAGGATACACCTCCATACAACCTGGCCTGTAGAATTCATTGTGTAATTTATTATTCACTTTTGCTCACTCTCCTCAAGAAAATGAATACATTCTATCCCCAAAACATTCACTACGAAAACCCCCCATTATTTCAATGATAAATCATACAATATACTTTCAATCTTCTTCAAGTTCCACTTGATGGCATCAGATTTCTTTCTTAATTCCCCATTCCTAAAATCAAATTCCATCATTTGTGCAAGAATAGTGTCAATAAGGTCTCTAATTTTCTGGATGTCTTCTTTCTTCTTATCTATAGCAAGAAAAACACATCGCCTTCCAAGCTCTCCTGTAAAATCACTTAAAGCTCCTAGATAAATTTCAGAAAACAGTTTTCTTGGTTTCTTCCAGATATTCTTATCCATCACATAATGATAGAAAAGCATTGCTTCAGCGTACTCTTCAAGCGCTGCAGAGAGAGCGCCAATTTGGCGGAATTTTGGCCGTTTATCAAGCACTTCTATTAACTCAGATGCAAGTTTCACAAGATCATCAACAGCATTTTTTTTGACTTCACCACGATGCACTGCGTAAATCAATTTCTTAGAAGAAGTATTTAACTCTCTTGCTTTTTTGATGAATTGTTCTCTTTTTTCTTCGAACACAACAAATTCTTTTCGTATTGATGACAGATCTACTCTCATGCTATTCGAAAAAAGAAGGTTTATATAAAGATATTTATTCAACGATTTATTATTTAATACGTGCAAATACAAGAACTAGATCATTGCCCATTCTGGCAGCAATGCTTTTGCTACGAGGAATCCATAGATATATGGTCCTGCAGCAATAACAGCACCTACGAGAGCAGCATGGAAAAATGTTTCTCCGATTGATTTACCTCCTGCTCCACCTCTAATAATAGCAGCAGCAGCTTTGATTTTAACTGCAGCAACCAAACCTAGCACTACCCTGATAAGAATATCCCAAATACCTCCTGATGGTATAGAGCTTGAAAGACCAAATTGTGCAATTGCAAAAGGAATATTAAAGCTAATAAAGCTGAAGATCATACAGACTGGCACTGCGTGCAACCCATGAGAAAGCCACCCCATGCCTCTTTCATCTTTATGAACAAGAAAGAGTTCATACAATCCTGCGATGACTCCTATAACTAACGGAGGAATAATCAAGAACTCCGCTCCTGCTGCAGCAACCATACTCTTACTTTGCTATTTATTATTTATAAAGTTTGCGTTGGAAATAATACATCGCATTTTGGTGATGTCTCTAATTACATCACCAGCAATATCTACTGCGCTACGTATTTGAATTAAATAAGATAAGAAATCTAATTCGCTACAATCCAACAAGATAATCAAGTACTTCGCAATGCAGTATTACCACTAATACAATAGAAATTCAGAAATTCCACGCACCAGTCTCAGTCACTTCTGCAACAATTTCATTAGCATCACCTTCATGAAGAAGTTCAATATCAATGTCACCAAAGTGTTGCTCTTGGTGCAAATCAATTCTCTGTTGGTTCGTTAGATGAAGTAATGGAATGAACGTAAATATCTTATCTTCTTTTGAAGCATCCTCAGGAAGCAATTGATTGAAGCGAAGCATATCCTCGTTATTTTTATAATGTAACTGTATTTTATTGTAGATGTTCCTAATAGTCACTGAGATATCTCTCTTCTTCTCAGGAATCTTAACTTTCACCTCAGCAACTTGAAATCGATCACGTCGGGCACTCACTTCAATTGCTTTTTCTAAAGCATTAATCAAATCATAAATGCTTACTTTTCTTTTTCTAGGCTGAGGTGTTCTCGGAATCAATTTCGGTTTCACTTTCACCTGATCAGAAAAGTCTCCAAGCTCATCAAAAGGTTCTTCAAAAAATTCTTCAAGTTCTTCCTCAGAAGTGTTAAGTAAATTATCAAATGCAAAGATGTCTTGTTCAAGTAATCGATCACTTTTAAGTTTAAGCAGAATTGCACAAGCCAGTACTACTTTTCCCGAAATTCTGAAATCCATTCCTTGCAATTTTTTCAGCATATCAACAAATTTATTTGAGAGCTGCACAAGATCAATATCCCATTCGTTCATCTCTTCACTTTTAACGAGATCAAGCAATAAGCTCTGCCACGTTATCTCATCTCCTTGAAAGAGAATGTCGAAAATCTGGTCATTGGGGTGTGCTGCTACAGAAGCCATCATAAACGCCTTTTTTTAGTATACTAAAAAGTATATCAGTATATCTTATAGACGAGGAGTGATTTATAAAGTTTATTATTCTGAAATCCCTAGTTGGGAATATATTATTTAGCTATGCCTAGATTTGACCATAATAACCTTTTTATACGTTATATCCTTGATGCAGACATGAATCAAAATATTGAAGTGCTCAAAGGAGAACAGTGTCCTTTATGTCATAAGAACACATTGACTCTGACAGAATACGCTACTGAAGTTCCTCATTTCGGTATAGTTCATGTCTTCGGTATGGATTGTGAAAACAAGGAATGCAATTATCACCTCCAAGACATAGAGCCTGAAACAGCGGGAAAAGCAACCAAATATACAATTGAAATTAGTTCAGAAGAAGATATGAAAATCAGAGTTGTCAAATCATCAAAAGCTGTTGTGAAAATCCCTCATGTCACTACTATCGAACCAGGACCTGCATCTTCAGGGTACATCACTAATATTGAAGGAATCCTCAATAGAGTGAAAGTGCAGATTGAAAAAGCAAGAGACACGGAAGAGGATAATGCTATCAAGAAAAAGGCCAAAGCATTGCTCAAGAAACTTCAAAAAGTGATGTGGGGACAGGATAAACTTAAAATCATCATTGAAGATCCAACAGGGAATTCTGCTATTGTTGCTGAGAAAGTGGAGAAAAAATAAACTTACTCCAGTGTTAACTATTGGAGAATAGAAACTTTTATAAAATACCCGCAGCATACTTGTAATAGGGGGGTTACATGGCACATCCAAATCATCAAAATTTTCTATACGAAAAAGTCAAAACTTTGAAAAATATTGTGACCAATGAACGTGATCTGGCAACACTCGTTTCTTATGTGATTATTGATGCTCTTATTGATCATGATAAAACAGATAAAGAAAGAGAATCAAAAAGAAAACGACATACCGCAGAAGTGAGATATATATACAAAGGATTAGATGATGTAATCGATACTGTGTCTGATGAAACATCTTGGAATACTGTTTGGCAGGAATGTAGAAAACGAGTCAACACAGTTGTTGAAGATTATTTCAACAATAAACCTGTGCAATTCATTTCCGACAGCACATTAAAAGATATACTTTCACATCTCAAGAAAAAAACAAATTATGAAGAAAGCGTGATCAATAAAGGACTTTATCTTCTTCACAATCTCAACACATCAGTCCATTATAGAGGAAGCGAACAAAAAGCATGGGACCACGACTATATCCTGCTTACTAAGTCATTCCTCGAATCACAAACATAAGAGGAAGTACTATGGACGGCAAATATCACGAAGTATTCATTCCATTCGACGATGTGCTCGAGAAAGGAGGTTCTCTCTTTCTCCAAGAATTAAGCCATAAAAAATACACTAACGAAGGAGAAGCGGAAAAGAAAAATCTCGTTATTCTCCCCATATCTTTTGTGGAAAAGATGGAGAGAGAACGGATTGATCAACCTGCATATGATGATATTTTACGATCTATAGATGCTATCATAGGACACCAAGAACAACCTCGTGAAAAAGTCAATATCTATGAAGTCAACACTGGTCTTGATCTGGCAATTCTCGATCATTGGAAACCCCGAAATAACCAAGAATCACTCGAAGACAAGAAATTCTATGAGATTCCGCAAAAAGAATTCAAAATTTATAGATTGGAACGATTCATTCTCGATATCTTTGGAAAACAAATGGAACAAGATCATCCAACCATTCTCACTGGAAACTCTTTTTACAGAATAAAACACAGAGGATCAAGAATAGAAAATCCTTCATTTCTTATGATAGATGCAAGTATTGTAGACAAAGGGCTTATTAAAGGAACTGACGAACTACTTCAACTACTGATAAAAACCAAAAAAAATAACGATAGTTTCTCATTAGAAAAAGCTAAAGAATTCTTTGACCATCATTTATATCTTAATCAGATAATTTATTTCACACCTCAAGACAAACCACATAAATTGTATGCGAAAGTCACTGGTGATTTATCATGGGATGATCAAAGACAAAAACTCAAAAAAGTTAAAAACAAAAGACTCGAATTGATTTTGCCAACATTTGATCTGAAAAACCTATATAGACCTCTTCATACCAATAAACTTAGAGTGGGAGATCATATTATGCCATCATTCTTAGGCATCACCCCCAGAGATGATGAGCAGTATCTTGCAATGCAATGCGGCATAGCAAACCCTGATGTATCTATGCTATTCATCCCAGGAGGACAAGGTTCTGGAAAGACCATCCTCGCTATGACACTTATTGATCAGGTTTTGTGGTATAACTCAGAATATCGAAACAAAAGATTATGTCTACCTCCAAATACAAAAACAGAGAAAGGAGGAGTGTATAATAAACTCATTTTCTTCAAACCTACAGATATTATTGGTGGCAAACATAGAGATCTCGGGTTTCTCCCAGGAGATTTATTCGAAAAATTAGCATTTCATTTAGATAGCTATAGAGATGCATTTAAGCAAACATCTCTTGATGAAAAAATAGAGTTCGAGGACCTTTTCAAACATCCAAAAAGAAAAAACCAATTTTTTGAGAAAAGAGATGTTTCTGAAAAGATATTTGAACATTGCAACCTGAATCCTCATTCAGAACTTGTAGAACTCGTTTATTCAGCTTATGTACGAGGACGAACATTTGAAAATACTATCATCGTTATTGATGAAGCCCAAAACTATACTCCTTATGAGATAAAAACTGTCGTCGAACGAGCTGGAAAGAACTGTAAAATTGTTATCATAGGAGATCCTATGCAAAAAGATAATCCTAATCTTTCCATGGAATACAACGGTTTCACCTTTGCCATCAGTCATTTTCTGCCAAAAGATTACTCTATGCTCATTAAACTAGGGACAAATTACAGACATAGCATGTCTGAAGATGCAAAAGAAATGATTGCATTCTCATCATAACCAGTTCATCTTCTTAAAAATAGCAATCATAATAACAGAAAGTATGATGAAAAATCCTATGAAGAACCAAAAGCTTATCTGATCATTACCTCCAGGAAGAGGAATATTCATACCATAAAAACCAGTAATCATTGTTAGTGTCATCATAATAGTTGCTACCACCGTCAATGTCTGCATCACCTGGTTCATCTTTGATGAGGAAATAGAAAGTCGTTCATTCACCGTTGTAGCAATCTGATCATTACAGTTCGTCAAAATATCATTAATTCTCGCGACATGATCATGGACATCTCTAAAATAAAGATTCAACTCATTTCTGATAAAATTATCCGATGGCTTTGTAAGACGGGAGACAACATCCAAAGTAGGATTTATTGTTTTCTTTAGATCAATCACTTTTCTCTTTTCTTTGAACATCTTGTTGATATTCTGTTCAGTAGGATTCCTATAGATGGAAACATCTATTTTTCCAATAGTATCATAAAGACGCTCTACCAATGGAAAGTAAAGATCAATCTCATGATCGAGGATTGCATGAAGAATGTAATCAACTCCTTTCTGTACTAATGAAGAGAGTTTATCTCCGTTAATCTTAAGACTATTGATCGTTTCCACTTCATATTTGTGTATGGTGATCAGCATACGATCCCCTATAATAAAAAAAATCACATCATCACTATGATGATAACGATGTTCTTCACAGACTTTATGCACAATTAACGTATAATGTCCAAACTCCTCATATTTGATGCGAGTCTCTTTGCTTTTAATATCTTCAACCGTTAAGGGATGTAATTTTGCCAATGCCGTTATTCTATGAATATCCTCATCACTTGGTTCTTTACAATCTATCCAAAGCGTCTCACTCGTATGGAGTTCTTCAGGGAGAAGCCGTACCAGTGAGTCTCTATAGACAAATCCCTCAATCATAAAGCACCTCTTTTGAATAATTAAAGAAAAGGATTTATTTAAAAGTATCTATTGAATGATCCCTAATAAATCATAGCTCAACCTATCAGCAACCTGCATCGCGTGTTCTCCATCGATAACATTAAGAACGACACAATCACCCTGGAGCTGAATGTAATCAATCGATGATGGCTTAAAATACACAACAAGATTATCTTGGGTTGCATCTTCGCAAGTAAATGGATCATCATAAATTCCTCCTGAAGTATTGATATTCAATACACCATAGCGATCACCGAGCATTCTTGAAATATCAGTTGCTGCAAGAACATATTGCGCTGGTAGATCTTTCTCTACAAGAACTTTTGCCGTACCTGATTTGTTGTGGTAAATGAGTCGCTCTCTGACATTGTCATCAAGTACAATGTGCTCAACATCCAGAGGACTATTCCTAAATGGGATCACATATGCTTGGTTATTAATGTATACTTTCCCAAACCAGCACAGAGTATCTTTGGTGTAAGGACATTTTCCTTTCACGAATTCGAATCCATTATAGGTAAGCCTATCATCAATCCCTCTAAAGGTATCTATAATTTTCCCTGAGAATAAGATACCAATAACAACAACACATATCCCTGCGATAATAATAATTGAGGCAAAGATTGATCTTTTCTCTTTTTGCTTATGCTCTTCAGAATCTTCAGTAATCTCTTCCTGTTCTTCTTTTTTTGCTAATTTCTTATTAGTCATTGATTACACCATAAAGCCGATAGAGTAACGTATCTCTCAAATAGAAATAATCATTTCCAGATCCTTTCATCAAAATACAATAGCCATCTATAGCAATTTCTGTTTCATTGCTACGGACAAATTTGATAATAGGTGTTTGAGGAGATGCCTGACTACAGTCATGTATCGGTAAAGTATACTTTGTAGTATTTTTTGTAACTGCACTTTGTGTATGTTTTGGAAATGATGTTGTGAAATCAAACCTTATGACATCAATGCTTTCAGCATCAGGATCCTCTGGATCAAATAAAAGCACTACAAACTGTGCATTGTTAATGATAATGTTAGTGGAAGAGAGATAGGGTATGCTCAATATATCTTGAGGAAGCGTATAGAAACTCAAACTCATGTCATTGATACGTGTTTCCCATAATCCTGCTTGATTAAATGAAAACTTATATTTTTCGTATTTTACTATGTTTGGATTACTCTGATCGTAACCAAGGAATCCTGCAATACTCGTAACCATCAGAAAGATAATCACTGCTGTGATCACCAGTTGAACTTTTTTTTGCCTCTTCATTTCTGCTTTTGAAACCATTACGCAAGCTAATCTTGAAGGTTTAATAAAACTTGTGCTCCTTGAAATCCAAAAGATTTAAATAGAACAGCATACACAGAACGTATAGAATTATGACTGTCCAGTAGGTGTCTAAATGGGTACTTGGGATTTGAAAAAGAAACAAGAACAACTTGATGATGTAGGAAGGTTAGCGAAAACATTGCGTTCTGCAGGATTTGCTATGTCTGAATCTGAAGCAAAGCGCATGGCAGAAAATATGATTGCCACAGAGAAGCGTATTACGAAAGAATATGCAGAACAACATAGCTCAACAGAAGTGCCTAAGAAAGAGGCTGCAGAAGAGCAACCCATAAAGAGAGATCCTCTTGATATCCGAATAGACGCTGAAACTGAGTATGCTGAAGAGCATACTGCTTCAGGAGTAAATAGTGTTGTTGAAGAAGAAAGCACAGCAACAATGATAGATATTCCAACACCACAAACAGAAGGCCTCGAAATTGCAAAAGAAGTTGAAGAACCAAAAACAGAAGGAGATATAAAACCTCTTGTGCTTGATCAAGATGAATCTTTTGAAGAACCTGCTGATGAAGAAATTACTCTTGATGATGTTGATAAAGGAGAAAGTGTCCCTGATCTTGCAATGGAAGAATTCACGAAAGTTGAGAATGAAGAAATAGAACCTGTTGCAGAGGATCCTGCAGTCGAAGAGCTTACTAAAGAAGATTCATTGGAAGCACCAGAAACATCTAATGATATTCCTCCTGAACTAAAAGAAGCGGCAATGGAAGCGCCTCCTGAAGATGATTTTCTAGGAAGCGATGCAACACTTAGTGAGCTGATGGCTGAAGAAGAAAGCAAAGCACCTGCAGAAGAAACACATGCTATCACGGAAGAACTCTCCGAGCCAATACCAGAGACTCCTGAAGAAGATATTGCTATGGATATTGAAGAACCTTCTGCTGATGACTTACTTGCAGAGGAATTCAAAGATGCACCCGAAAAAACAACCGAAGTGACTGATATGCCCAAAACAGGAGATATCGATACCTCTGAAGAGGAAAAGATCGACATCACTGATATGTTTAACTTCAAAAAGAAGGGATAATTACTATTAAGTAGAAACATTTATATACGGGTTATTCTTTTCCACCGTATGGGAATCGGCCTAAAAACTATCGCTACAGCAGGAGTATTATTCGGATTCTTTTCTTGCTACAAATTTGTTGATAATATAGCTACAGCATTGAACATTGACAAGAAAATTGGTAAAGTTGTAGAACTCGCAGGCGCAACAACAACTATTGGTGCAGTTGAAAATGACATGATGTCAATGGAAAGTCTTTTAAGAGAAGCCGTAGATAACGCCAAAGAACGAAAAGGAGAGAATAGTGCTATCTGGTATAAAAGCGATGTCTTTGAGATTGACAGACTCATCGAAGTCTTAGAAGTCGCCAAACAGCACGCATATGAAGTCGGTATTCTTGATCACGCATACACTGATGGTTATTTGGCCGATGATGCACCAGAATGGATCCGCATCACCTATGACAACTGTGTTCCTGCTGAAGATATTCCTCTTAACTATCACAGGTTATTCTCAAGTGAATTAGGTGCAATCACAACTGTTGTGTATGAAACATTGAACGACGCTGTTTCAGGAGATGCCCAACCTAGTGACGACAGAGGAACAACAAATATGGCACTCGTCAGCATTATGGAAAGAGCTGCAGATAAAGCCTGGTGGAATCCTATCGATACAGACTATATTCCTATGTGTAATGCATGGGGCAATACGTATTTCGCACTAATATACTCAAACATGGGTAAACTTGACAAGGCTATTGAACTACTTGAGGATTCAAAAAATATTCTAGACCAATACCCTGACGATACGGACCTTGCCATTGTTTGTAATGGCATAAAAACATTGACTATCGGTGATTTGAAAAAATCTGTTGGCAGCGGCATTTATGAATTTAAGAAACTTAATGAAATGCCAGATGACAAAAAGTATACTCAAGGATGGTGGGGACAGATACAAAAGAAATCTGAATCTCTAGGAGCAAGTGATGTCTTCATAGGAGATCTGATCAATGGTCACGAAGGAAGATATGAAACCTCGTCAATACTTTGGTTGCTTTCAGCTCTTGCCTCATTCGGTTTAGCTTTTGGCGTCTCAAGAAACTATTATTTCTAAGCAACATATACATTTTTAAATCATGCATCTCTTTAGTTCCTATGACTTTCGACACAGATAAGAAGAAAGTTTTAGCCAAACTCTACAAACCAGATAAATCTAAAAAAGGAGATGTCGATATACAAATTGATTATCTTATTGATGCTATCAACGAAGACAAAGATCTCTATACAACATCTAGCTGCGCTGGAAGAATTGTGCTGCTAAAAGATCCTGAGTCTGGAAAGAAACATGAAGCAGAATGGCCATTTTCGAGCCATGATGAAATTACCTATGAACAACTTATTCCAGCACTCAATGCTCTTCCAGAAGAAACGTTATGGTTCAGAATGGAAGCTGTGATCCTCCATGTTTGTGCAAGAACAATAGAAGCTGCACAATCTTTTCTTGATAAAGCAAGAAGTGTCGGTCTTAAACGTGCAGGTATCTTTGCTACTCAGAACAAAATTATGCTCGAGGTTGTGGCTGTAGAAAGAATTGACACACCTATTGCAGAAAATGGAAATTTACTCATAGATACATCATATCTAAAAGTTCTTGCACATTATGCAAACAATAAATTAAGAGAAACAAGAAAAAGAGCCAAACGGCTTCATGCATTGCTTATAAGAGATGTTTAATAGCAAGATAAATAATAGCAGCGATAAGAATAACAATCACAACAATCATCAACACAATGCTTGTTATCTGACCTGCATAATAATTCGTCTTTGCCTCTTTTCCATAGACAACCTGACTATACGGCTTGTAATCAAACGTTTCCTGTTGAGGTTGCTCTTCAAAGAGTTGATCACCATTATCAGAAAAACTGACTTCTGGAACGGGATAGTCTCCCACAGGATTAACAATCACAGCCATATCACCATATACTCCTATCTGCTCTGCAGGATACTGAGGCTGTTGTATATCGTAATAAGGATAGTCCATCTCAAATCCAAGATTTGCATAGTATGCTTCCATTGCCTGTTGGTTTCTCCAAGCTAGGCTTAGTTCTCCAGGACCCGCAGGTCTTGATGCACTTACTAATGAAGCAATCAAAAGAATGCCGAGTAAAATCAACATAAGTTTTCTCATAATAACCACCATAAGTTGTTACTTTTGAGTAAATATACTCTATATATAAATATTATGATAATACAAAATATATATTGTAGAATACTTTATTCATTATTTACCCATATTCCTACCACAAATTGGACAGAAAGCAAAATGAAGTAAGACTCTGCTGAACTCTCTCTGAAGATTGGGACGCCTATATCTGGCAAAATAACCTGACCAGTTCAAGACTGTTTCAGAAAGGTATGAATGCATGATTTGCGTCAATGCATGAAGATTATGTGTTCTCGGATGCCTAAGCAAAAACTTCTTTATCATCCCTTTCTTATCCATCTCAAGACGTATCATCATTGTCCCTTCCAAAAGCTCCACAAAAGAGATCGCAGAACCTTGAATAGTCTTTAATTGAAACGTGTTCTTTTTCTCAACAGAAAGAAGTGCAGCCATCTGCTTTCCACTCTCAGTCCATTGCAGCAATTCAATAGCCATACACGATATCCCTGAAAATATATTATGTTCTTTCTCTTTCATATATTTGAGGAAAAATTTCTCTGCGCCACTATCAAGAATCTTTGCATTGTTGAATATTCTTGCTCTTGCTCCTGAGAGAATTCCTTTCTTTGTTGGATATCGTTCAATTGCTTGCTGTTTTAATGTCAATTGATGTCCAAGCAACACATATTCCTCTATCCGTTTTACACTAAGCAATTCATTCTTGAAATCAAATTTTGTTCCTTCAATATCAACAAAGTATTTTGCTGTTTTTTCAACAGCAACGAGTAATTCGTTAAAAAGCGTTCTCAATTTTTCAATATCTTCATCAGTAATCTCAAGATGAACGCCATGTATCAAAAACAGTGGATACGAAGAATGTCCTCCAAGAAGAGAGAGTATCTCATTACAACGCTCAATAATAAAAAATGCTTGCTGAACCTCTTTTCTATACTTTTTCAAGTAATTTTTCGGCGTTATTTTGTTGAAGAACGGGGCAGCAGAGAAGTAAAGATATCTTGTACAGTTTCTAATATGTTCCGCTGCAAGCAATAACTTCCTTATGCGATGTTGATTCTCACTGATCTCTGTCTTGCAAATTTTCTCAACACCATCTAAGCAACAAAGCACATAGCTGAAAGATTCATGACTGCATATTCTACTGATCATATTAAGCATTTCATTATAATGTACTCCTTCCATTGCAAAGTGTGTATCTTCAGTCTGAACAATGGCAAGCTTCTGTATATTTCCTTTTACAACATCAAGATCAAGTATGTGTTGCCTTCCTATTCGTATTTTTTTTTTCAGTGACGTTTTCTCAACCATTATTCAACACCGCAAAAGTCTTAAGCGCCTCCTCTATCGCTGTTATATCTTCTTTTTCCGTGAGACACTGCGTAAACGCTTTTAGATTCATTCCTTTTACTGGTCCTCTACATCCCGTACAGACTATTCCTTTAGCAGGACAGAGCGCTTCACAACCTCCTAATGTTGCAGAACCAATGCAAGGCAAACCTTTCATGAGCAAACAATCATATTCACGCAAGGTACATTGATAACAGACAGGCTTCTTATAGATCAAAGGCGTTTTTCCTTTCTTCAGACAAGCAATAACATCAAGTATTTCTTCTCCCAAAACAGGATGTCCTGGAAGCGCAACAGAAACAGGAACAGAAACTGAAATAGCTTGACTTTTGTTCTTCTGTTGTTTTGGAGGAACAAATCCGAAACAAGCTTCACTTCCCAGTGCAACAATATGTTTCGCTTTTCCAACATACTTTTTGAGAATTCTCTTCTGATCTTCACACATCAACGCTCCTTCGACAAAAGCAACATCAACTTCTTTAGGTTCTTCCTGTATCATTGGGAAAACCTCTAATGAACACATCGCGTCAAGTTTCTTAAACATCTCACTGTTGTAAAATAATGCAGTAGTAGAACAGCCATCAGATTCCAGTAGAAAGAAACCGACTTTCATAACATCAACCTCTCATATTCGGTATAGGGAATAACTGGCCCATCAACACAAAGATACGTATCTTTGATAAGACATTGACCTGAACGCTTGTTATGCCAAGATAATTTACTGTTAACTAACATTTGTATCATCTTCTTGTCATATTTCTTCTCAAGAAGAAACTCTATGATCTGTTTTGTTGTTTTCTCTCCTGCAAGCACTGCAATTGTAGACGATGCAGGTATACTAACTTTTCTCAAAAGTGTTATTATGCTTCCTAAATGACCATACCATTGCTTGCCCGTCTCCAATGATGTTGTGAATACATTATGTTTCTGTGACCATCGTTTAATATCTTTGACGAAGAACATATTTGCAGGTTTATTGAATCCTGTGTAAATAATAATGTCGTTGATCTTTTGTTTCTTACTTTCCAAGTATTGAACTAGTGCTCTGGCAATCGGCAACCCTGTTCTATTCAATATAATAACTGCGTGCTTTTCCTCAAATTTCTTCACATCAAGTCCTCTGCCAAAAGGCTTATAGATGAATATTTTGCTCCGTTCTTTATACTTAGTAAGTTCCTTTCCTATTTTACTATCTGTGTTAACAAGAAATTGAAGCATTTTTTTATCATAAGAGCAAATAGGAAATGATGCAACACCAAGAAACGGAACATATACAGGAATATATTGTCCTGGTAAATATGAAAATCTCCCCCTCACTTCCAAAAGAATATTCTTTTTGCTGACCTGTTCTCTTTTCGATATTCTGTATTCTTTCGGTATCATGATAAACCCTCTTTTTTCAACGATCTTTTCCCTGGTTTCTTCTCAAGATTATTAAGTATCTCTACAAAATCAATATGTGTAGGACATCCTGTGATACATCGACCGCATCCAACACATAAGGTATGTCCAAAGTTTTTTTTTGAGTATTCTAGTTGAAAAAATATTCTTTGTTTCAGACGTTCTGTCCTTTCTTTAGGAAAATCGCTGAAATCCACATATTGGTCTGAATCCCATTTTCTAATCTGATTACTCGAGTGAAGATCATAGGCTATTTTTTCTTCATGGATAAACTCCATTGATACAGGACATAAAAGATTACACCGACCACAACTCAGGCAGCGCTCATCAGCTGTCTTCTCCCATATAGGATCATCGAAATGATTCATGATGTTTTTATTTTTTAGATGTCTTGGTGAATTGATTTTTGGTATTTCCATATGGATTTCCTTGTATCTGCTGATAAGTTTTTTCCCTTTATCACTTTTACAATCAATATAATACGTGTCATGTAGTTCAAGAATGTATAAATCGTAATAGGGTTTCAAATCCATACTTGAACAAAAACTATAATCATGGCAACCTGTGCAATGAACACCAATAAGAATAGTATTATTTCTTCTTTGTGTATATCCTTCTTCATCAGCAAAGATTTCATCGAAATGTTTTATGGCATTGAGATCACATAGTCTTAATCCATAGATAATACGTTCTTTTTTCTCACTAGGTCCGGCGAGTTTTCCCTCACTATAAGTAAACATGACTTCTTCTTTAGGAAGAAAGAATTGTTTTGCATGAAAATATGGTTGTTCTTTAAGATAGATTTGCTTCATATCTGTAATATGCTTAAATCGAACAACATCTTCTTTGACTGGAGCTATGAATTCATATTTCTGAATAAGTCTGTAAAGAAACCTTTTGAAATCGTCTTTTTTGATCTCAACACCCATGCCGGCTGGAAGAAGTTGGTGTTTAAATAATAGATTATTCCTCTCTGATTATTTTATAAACATTTAAATATCTTTTTCTTTTCCTCACTTAAATGGAGATACAGTTTAATGAGGAATATCTTCAGCAGTTCAGAAGCTTGTTGTTTCCTATAATAGGGAAAGAGCTGATAACAGGGTACAATATCTATAGAATTGTTGATAAAAGCAAAAAAAGACCCTCTTTTCAACTTAGCTACTTTCATTCTGATTTATCTGAAAAAGATGAGCACAGAACTGCATTAGTAGAGAAGCTTTCAGATTATGGAGTTATTCATCTGACTGAAAAAGTGGAAGAAAACATAATATGCAGAAATGCATCATATATCACAAAAAATCTATGGGATGATCCTCTTAGAACAAGATACTTTGATACCTCTGGAAATAAAATACTTGAAGAGACATTACTTGATTTTGAAGGGATAATCATTGCAGAATCTCTGCAGTATGATATGAATATAGGAGTTGAGAGTGAAAAAGATCTTGCATTACTCATAAAAATAGTAAATAAGCATTTATACAAATACATAAGAAACGTCCAAGGAAACTACGTACTTAAGAAAGGAGAAAAAGCATTAAATCCTGATGGAATACCTGGTGCATGGGATATACCTTTGATCTCCTTAAGAACAGATAAACGCAAAATCATAGAAGGTTTTTCTGAAATTTCAGAAATAATTATTGAAATGCAAGGAAACGAAGAAATTATGGCTTCTTTATTTATTGACAGAAAAACAAAACAATTTTTGAATGAATTAAAATCAAAATCACAAGAATTTTCAAAAATACCTATCTTAGCAAATTCTCTTTTTGTAGATAAATACATTAATGCAGATTTCAAGCAATTTCTGGAAGAATAAGAAACAAGAACCAAAATATGTGATTATGCATCATACACTATTTGTCCATTCACTTCAACCCAGTCTTTTTTAGAAAGCCTTTCTTTTTTTCTTTGAAACCAAGAAAGATCAAAATAGTGATTACTCAAATGAATTGGAAGAGTTCTGCTTGATTTTTGTTTTGCCAATAAATCGTCAATCTCTCTTTTTGTATATATACCATATCCTTCTGCTTGTCCATGAGGAAGAGGATGTCCCCAAAGCCCTATAACACAAGACTCTCCTAAAGAATCTTCTGCCTTCTTTAACTTTTCTTCTACTTCAATAATATATTCCATGTCCTTGCTCATCCTTAAATTTTGCTTGATATCAATTTTTCTTCTGTTGAGGAAGAGACTGTATGCATCAAAATCACTAACCATGCCTTATTGAGACAAGTACAAGAATATATATTTTGTGAATCTTGAGAGTTTTATTTATAAAAGAAAGAGGGCACGCCCCTGGATGGACACAAACAACCCATTTCGGCTTACCCTAGGCTTTCCTCCCCTCCGCTACCCAAGATACACAGCTATTCTCACTTAGAGCTGCTTCATTCCTGACCTGACTCGGTTCGTAAGAACCACCGTCATCAAGGACAGAGGATCGACAGTCCCCCTAGGACCAAACTGAGCAGCAATGCCGCTCCAGGAGCTTCGACCATACCATAAGGCCCGTTTGTACTAACAGGGAAGGGCCAACTCCCCAGCCTAGCCCATACATAGTAAATCAGAAGTTGCTTTTAAAGGTTGTTAAACGCTTATTGTTGATCTTTCAAAGACCTTATTTCATCAACAATATCTGGAAATAAAGAACCAGATCGATCTATTTTATTAACTGTTCTTGTTCTTCCTTGATAATTCAATGTTAAACTTTCATTGTAATTACCAAATACCACGTAACCCTTATGTTCATACTCATAGAAATTCTCTTCAATTAATCTTTCAGCGTAAGATTTAACTTGTTCTGGAGCAATAGTTATTTCCTTTTGAATATGCTCAATACTTTTCATCTCTATAGCATCGAAATCAATCTCAATAAAGTCTACTTTTCCGTTTTCGTATAATCTAATTTTTTTCTTGCCGTAAAGTACAGCTTCAACAAAATACTCCAACACTATGCTTTCCTCTTTCAAAGGTATTCCAAATTCAGGGTCAGATTCTACACCAAAACGTTCACACCAGCCAGGATACCCTGTATCAAACAATGATTGTACACCAAAATTCTCATGGTAATCAGGATAGAGTTGGCTGAATCTCTCTTCAATCACATCTCTTAATTCATTATCAGTAAGATTCAGTTGAATTATTCTCTCAAGAAGAATCGATTCAGGATAATCTACGCCTAATGATTTGTAAACAGCAGCATAATCTAACTCACCAGATTCTGTTGTAACTTTTTCTCGTTTTCGAGGATCATATTTTAATAATAATAACCTTTCATTAAGCTTGCCAGCATCTACCTTTTTCTTAAAGAAAGCTTTTATTCTTTTGCTGGCATTTGATTCGACAAAGTTTTCCACTGACATTTTTTCATCTCGACATAGATAGTATTTCCCAGATATTTATAAATTTACTTAATTTTACTACTTTTTAATCCTCATAAATTGAGAGACAGTTCAGAAAAATCACCCTGCCTTTCTTACTGGTGTGCCTCTTAAAAACATACTCTGAGACCATTTATCACCATGATTAGAAGAATAGTTTAAATAATTGTATTTAGTCAGACAAAACTAACAAATAACTAATCGCAGTTGAAAAGAGAAAACTAAAGTAGATATGTTAGTAACTAATTTAATTTATCTATCAGACCATCTGTATAACTTGCCCGCAATGGAATCTCTTTTTCTTGATAAAGCAATACCCTTCCTTTATCTTTTGGTGTTATCTTCCCAATTTCTTTTGCCACAATACCAGCATCACGATAATCTCGTAGCAAATCATCAAGGTTATTTGCATCAATACTAATCAACAATGCTCCTGAACCAAATATCCCTAAAGGATCATCTCCAGTAACAGCACATATTCTTTGAGTCTCTTCTCTGATTGGAATTTTATTGTAATCTATGTAAACACCATTTCCGGAAGCTATTGCTAATTCTTCAATTCCTTTTCTCACACCACCTTCAGTAGGATCATGTAATGCATTTGGCGAATGATTCCAAGCAATATAGGCAGCTTTCGCAACACAAATCCCAGGATCATAAAGAAATTGTTTTGCTCTTTCTATTGTTTCTTCATAAATCTTTCCTTTCAATAACTTATACATATTTGCAGCTAAAATCGCAGTTCCTTCTATCCCCGCACCCCCTGTCAAAACTAATGAATCTCCTGCTTTTGCTCCTGCTGTAGTTATTATTTTTTCTTTACTAACCTCTCCTAGCATAGTAAGAACAATTCCTGGATTTTTAACCATAGAAGTTACTTCAGTATGCCCAGTAACTATGGAAATACCATGCGGTTGGATTGCATCATGTAATTGTTTAAAGAATTTATCAACATCATCTAAAGTCGATCCTTCTGGAAAAAATACACTTGAAGAAGCCCATTTAGGAATTGCTCCTCTTGTCACAATATCATTTACATTAACAGCAACAGCAAAATATGGAGCATTTGATATATTTACCATAATAGGATCTACACAAACAGCCAAACAATTGTTTTTTCTTGAAGTCAAATCAATAACTGCCGCATCCTCTCCAAGCTTCGGACCAAGTATTATTCTTTCACTTTCACTATTTGTATACTTCTCTAAAATAATAGACAACTCATTATCCGGTAATTTTCCCAACTTTAATTTTTTTGAATGCATCGTACCTTCGCAAAGAAATAAAATACTCAACAATTAATTAAAATAATCATTAATTTATAGAACTTTTTGGTAAAATTTATATATTATTTACCTTATTATTCTGTTATGAACCTAAAGAAGAGAGATAAAGATATTTTAAAAATCCTCAATAAAAATTGTCGTGAACTAGATTCTACTATTGCTAGAACGTTGAAAATAAGCAAACAAGCAGTAAGTTACAGAATCAAAAAAATGCAGGAGAATAGACTAATAAAAAAATTTTATACAGAATTCAATATCAGTAAACTAGGAAATAATTCTTATTATATTTTTCTAGAATTAGAAAGAATAACAAACAAGATAGAGAATGAAATAATTAAAAAGCTAATAAATGAAGAAAACATTGGCTGGATTATTAATAGCGTTGGAAAAATAAATATCATTCTTTTAGTTTATGCTAAAACACTCAGCACATTTGAAGAGTTATACTCAAGAATTAAGAACATTTGTTCAGAACATCTAAAAGAAGCAACCTTTTCGATTTTAACTAATTCCCAAAAACTAAGTTATAGATTCTTAGAAACAGATCTTGAAGGTGTTCAAACAGAACAACTCCGACCAATACTATTAGATGATGAAGATATTAAGTTGATGAGGTTCTTGGCACAAAATGCAAGAGAAAAAATAACAACAATTTCTAATCAGACTGGATTATCTATAGATATTGTTAGATATAGATTAAAAAAACTCAAAGAAAACAAAGTTATTAATGGATTCAGGATGAAATTGGATGTTTCTAAACTAGAAATTCAATGGTATCTTTTATTACTTAAGTTACAAACAATTGATGAAAAAACGAAAAAAAGATTCCTTAATTATATACTACAACAAAAAGAAATATATTATTTAACATCAACAGTCGGAAACTATGATTTGATTGTTGATTTACATGTAACAAAGTCTACAGACGTTAGGAATTTAATATTTAGATTACGAGACAAATTCCCAGAAGTTATCAAAAACTTTGAAACGCTACTAATCTTCAAAGAATATAAACTTAGTTATCTCCCATCACTTCCTAATTAAATATATTGCTTTCTCAAAAAACTCCCTACAATATAATTAACTATACTCCCCTCTCAAGACCTTCTGTATTACTTCGTTCTTTATTGCTGCAGGCTCCGTTCTTACATTTACTGCAAATCCTATTAACGTTAATGGATTGATATTTTTTGCGTTACTAAAAACATTCAGCGCATCACGAAGAGGCACTATTAACGTTACATCAGCATCATCATAAGATCCATCTTCAAGAAGAGCTATTTTTCCATCACTATCAACTAAAACTCTTAATCTCAATTCACGATCATCATCTTCAACGACAAGATTTGCCCTAGGAAAATCCTTCATTATTCTAGTAAAAAAATCATTGCTGTTAATGAAATACACCACCATCTCTTCATCAATGCCAAACTCTTCACCAATATTAGTCTTCACTATCTCATCTTCTAATTCTTCAATAATCTCTGGTGTTCTTTCTTTTACTTCTTCTTTCTCTTCTTCAATTATTTCTGGCGTCGGAATCTCATACTCCTGAGCACATTGCACACTATGTAAAATAGTATCTTTTATCTCTCTATCCTCTTCAGTAACATATTCATCCACGCAAAGAACCTGAGTTATATAACTCTGGTAATTGCAATAGAGCACTTTAGTATTTGCTGTCATAGCATTCTCTCCATATGAAAACTGATACTCAATAGTATATGCATCAATTGATGAATCCAACATCGTATGGTTTTCTTTTTCTTCAATCGACGTCGTTAACCAATGAAATATATCTTCAGGCAAAGCATTATGTTTATCAACGATGACTGAACAAACACCTTTCGTTCTTCCCAATACTCTTTGTTCATTGCCATCATTGATTTCTTCCCAATCAGGATAGCTTACAGAAAAATCATCTTCTTGATACTCTTTAAACTCCATTTCTTCTTCTTGACAACTCACTGAAGAATAAATTGTATCGCTTAGTTTCTGCATGACTTTATCAACTTCTTCTACGCATGTAATAGTAACGGTTGTTGATTCATCGTTACAAACAAAAATTCGATTATCTGAAATCAAAGTGACGTTTTGAAAATTCAACGAAAATTTTGCCTGCAAATTATCTTCATCTGAAATAATGATTTCTCCTGACTGTTTTTCTATTGATTCAAGAAACATTCCAAACCATTGCTTGGCAGGAATTCCTTCTGTATTAACCGCCACCGTACAATATCCTTTGCTTACCGTTAATTCTACATCACCTTTAGTAGTGTCTGGCCATTGAGGATAGAGTACTGAGAATCCATTTTCAGTATACTGCGTATAGTTTATTTCTTCGCTTATGAGTTTATCTAACGGATTTTGCGCTTTCTCTTGGCTTTGCAGCTTTTCCTGAGGAATTTCACAACCAACCATCAAGATCACTAGAATAATCATCACCAACATACTATATTTTGCTAGTTCAATACTCTCCAACATAATTATGTCACACATAATGATCTTAATAAAACTTACTTTTTATCAGAATTCTTGCTATGTTCTAATGCAACAGCATTGGCTTCTTCAACCATTTTATCGATGTGTTCATCTTCCATGCCATGAACCTTACAGCCTTCCTCTATAGTTTCCCAAGCAGCAACATGACAGCCAATACAATGCAATCCATGATTCATCAACACCATAGCTACTTGAGGATATTGTTCAATAGTTTCTCCTATAGTCATTTCTTTTGTAATTAATGGTTGTTCAGCCATGCAGAACATAACAATGGTTAATTTATAAATTTTTGCTTAACAAGCACTAACATCTATCTCCATTCTCCAAGCATTTCCTTCGCCCGATATTTTTTTATCTATTACGTTTAATGGTTTTTTGAATAATGGACAGTTTAATACAAATGACTCAAACTCTCCTCCCTCTCCTGCAGGACTAATACCATATTGTTTTTCCATTTTTTTCATATCTTCAATAAATTGCTTGTTTATTGTTCTTCCAAGCCAAGAATCATCTAACGGATATGCAGCAATTCCAATAACAATAACTTCAAAGTTATGCTTCAATAACAATTCAAGAAGTTCAATGCTATCCATTTGCCATAATGGATTAATACACTTAATCCCCAAATCATCGCAAATCTTCTGAATACGCGATGCTTGATAGACACTTTGCACAGCACCTGTGGTAATAGCTTCAATATTATATTTTTCTTTAGCATTTTTCAATGCAGCAACAAGATCAACAAGCTCTTTCTCTTTCTCTCCTTTTGTAGCACATGTTAAAAGAGGCAATCCCATTACTTCAGCCTGTTTCTCAGTCTTTGCTATTGAGGGCGTATGAAACATATAGCTATCAGGATTCTCAGATATCATAGAAATACAGCAGACTAGCTCATGACCATCCTGTTTTGCCAAGAAAGCAGCTAATGTGCTGTCTTTTCCTCCAGAAAATAACACTCCAATTCTCATACGTTTGTGAATTGATTTACTCTTTAATAGTTTTTTGTTGCTTCTTGCAAATCCATAACATTTATATACTAGTTCTTTCACTATTTTTCATAATTACGAAAAATACGGAATTTACCGAAAATGTCAAAAATACAAGAAATTGATAACAAGATGATTGAATTCACTATGCAAAAATTCCATCATTATGGCCTAGATAGGCTGCAATCGCAAATTTACGCAGTATTGCTAGTTGAACCAGAACCTGTTTCATTAGAATATTTAGCAAAACGCACAGACTATTCCTTAGCATCAGTAAGTAAAGCAGTCAAATTCCTTAGCAGATTCAATCTTATAACAAAAACAAGAAAGCCAGGAACAAAAAAAATCTACGTCTCAGGCCAGAAAAACATGCTCGAGATGGTCGAAAAAAAGATGATACTGAGCCTAGAAATAGAAGTAACACCCACAAAAAGAATTGTTCCTGAATTAATAGATGAATACAAGCAAGCTATGAAAACAGCATCGAAGACTGATAAAGAATCTGCAAAAAAGAAAGTCAAGATTATGGAAGAATATCTAAAAAACATGCTATTATTAGAACGATTACAAATAAAAGGATTAGAAATGATAAGAAAAGAATTAATATAATGAGGTATAAACAATGAAAAAATCCAAAAAGAAAATCAAGAAGATCATCAAGAAAGCTTCTAAAAAGAAATCAGAAACTATTATTGAGTTGAAAAATGTCTGGAAGATCTATCAAATGGGAGATTCTGAAGTTGCTGCTTCAAGCGGACTCAACCTCGCCGTAAAAAACGGTGAATTCATCGCAATCCAAGGACCTTCAGGATCAGGAAAATCCACTGCGGTTAACATGATCGGTTGTCTAGATGTTCCAACAAAAGGAGAAATTTTTCTTGACGGCTACAACATATCAAGTCTGGAAGAATCTGATCTTGCACAAATACGAGGAAAGAAGATAGGATTTATTTTTCAAAAGTTCAACCTCATTCCTACCTTAACAGCATTAGAAAATGTCATGCTGCCTATGACCTTCCAAGGTATGGCTGAAGAAGAGCGAAGACAACGTGCTCAGGAACTTCTTGAGCTTGTTGAGCTTGGAGAGAGATCAGATCATAAACCTTCTGAGCTATCAGGAGGCCAACAGCAGAGAGTTGCTATCGCACGATCATTGGCCAACGACCCCGAGGTTCTTTTAGCAGATGAACCCACAGGAAATCTTGATTCAAAAACAGGAAAGAAAGTAATGGACTTCCTAAAAAAACTAACCACAGAACAGAACAAAACTGTTGTAATGGTAACTCATGACGATCATCTTGCGCGATACGCAAATCGTATCGCAATACTCAAAGATGGAAAGATAGAAAAACAAATAAGAAGGTGAAAAAAATGAAGAAGTTATTGTATGTGCTACTCATGTTGTTTGTTGTGCCCTTTGTTCTTGGCGCAAATAACCCGTATCTCGGTTCTGCGATTGCAGGTAGTAATCTTGATGTCTACTTGATAAGCCAAGATCCAAATCCTGTCGAGCCTGGCGATTATGTAGAACTCAGATTCCGTGCAGAGAATTTTGGATCAATGAAAATGGAAGATGTCAGTTTTGAGATCATACCTGAATATCCTTTTTCACTTGATGAATCAGAATCTGCTGTGAAAAATGTTGGACAAATTGATCCAAGACAGAAAGACGAAGACGCTGTCATCTTACTCTGGAAATTAAGAGTGGACGAAAACGCTGTTGAAGGCACAAACGAAATTGAACTGAAATACTTCGTTCAGGGAGAAGAAAAAGTCAAACTTGATGAGTTTGAGGTAGAAGTTAAAGGATTCCAGAGCATATTAGCTGTAGAATCCATCAATGTACTTCCTGAAAATAAAGTACCAGGACAACCTGCAACAACAATTATTACATTGAAAAATGTAGCTGATTCTGTAATTAAGAATATCAAAGTAAAGCTAGATATCGATGACACTGATTTTGCTGTTGTGGGTTCATCAGCAGAAAAGATTATAAGAAGCATCAACTCTCAAGAAACAGAACAAGTGAGCTTCGATATTATCTCTGCTGCTGCCACGGAATCAAAAACACACAGTATTCCTTTAGAGATTGAGTATATGGACGAAGATGGAACTGCTTTTTCTATCTCATCGAGCTTTGGTATCAAAATCTATGATCCCCCAAGCTACATTCTGACCTTGGATGAATCAACAGTAAAAACCCCTGGAAGTAATGGCAATATTGTGGTGAGTATCTCAAATATTGGACAGTCAGATATCAATTTCTTGACGGTTGAATTGCTCGAGAGTGACCAATATGAGATCCTTTCGCCAACAAGCGTTATGTATTTAGGAAATCTAGAAAGCGATGATTTTGAGACTGCTGACTATACTATCCACGTAAAAGGCGAATCAGTTGGAGATATTCCTCTGAAACTCAAACTTAACTATAAGGATAGCTATAATAAAATCTTCAGCGAAGAGCAAGAAGTGACATTGCATGTTTATCCTAAACAAGAGGCAATGGCTTATGGTCTTGTACCAAAACCAAATTTCACCACCACTATTATCTTTGTGTTAATTATTGGTGCAATTGTGTTTTACTTCGTGCGAAGAAATATTAAAAGAAAGAAAGCGCTGCAAAAAAAGCGCTGATTTTTTTCTTTTTATTATATGAGGTAGTACCATGTTGAAAGACGATATCAGTTTTGTCTGGAAGAATTTTAAATCCAGAAAACTACGTAGTTACTTGACTATGCTAGGTATCGTCATAGGCGTTGCTGCCATTGTTGCATTAATTGGATTAGGAGACGGATTAAGGGCTGGTATTACTGCACAATTTAATCTTCTCGGACCTAACACTATTACTATTTCTGGAACATCAGGACAAGCGAACGGGCCTCCTGGTGCTGGAGTGGTTACTCCTTTACGAGATAAATATATTGATCGCATTTCTGCAATGAATGGTGTTGAATGGGTTGTTGGAAGAAATATCAAAACAGCTAGAATTATGTACAATGATCAATTGCAGATAAAATATTTAGGAACTTATCCAGATGGAGAATTTAGGAAAGATTTTTACGAAGCACTTAATCTTGATGTAGAAAAAGGCCGTATGCTCCAGGACGGAGATGTTGGTAAAGTTGTTTTAGGATCAAATTATCTCGACAAAGAGAAATTTGGCAAAGAGATACGAGTTGGATCAAACATCCTTGTTAACGATAAAAAATTTCAAGTTGTTGGATTCTTAAAAAAGAAAGGAAGTTTTATCACTGATGATACCATCGGTATGAATCCTGATGACTTGAGAGATATGTATGATTTAGATGACGAATTAGAAGCTATTGTTGTCAATGCCAAAGAAGGTTATAATTTAAATACCCTTGAAGCAGCAATCGAAAGATATCTTCGAAAAGAACGAGACGTCAAAGAAGGAGAAGAAGACTTTAGTGTCGAAACAGCTGCAGCCAGACTAGAAAGCATGGAAAGCACACTATTAGCAGTGCAGATATTCGTGTATATTGTTGCAGGCATTTCATTATTAGTTGGAGGTATAGGCATAGGCAATAGCATGTATACCTCTGTTATCGAAAGAACAAAACAAATAGGCATCATGAAAGCAATAGGCGCAAGAAACAGCCAAATATTTAAACTTTTTTTCATAGAGTCAGGCATGCTCGGTCTTATAGGAGGAGGAATAGGCGCATTTATAGGCTTCCTTATGGCATTAGCAGCAACATCAATCATGAATAACTTCCTTGGACTTGAGGTGAGTTCTGGCTTGACTATTGCACATATTCTTGGCGCGTTGCTATTTTCGTTCAGTATAGGAGTCATATCCGGCTTTGCACCCGCTTATCTCGCAGCAAAGCTCCATCCTGTGGAGGCAATGAGGGACTAACATGATCAAAGATTATCTAAAATATGCGTGGAACAATATTATGCAGAGAAAAGTACGAACATTTCTCAACATATTATCTATTCTCATAGGTATTGCTGCAGTATTCGCATTAGTAAGTTTCTCCGAAGGTCTTGAATGGTATGTACAGGATAATTTTGAAAAATTAGGCGGAGACAAAGTCATCGTCTTTCAAAAAGGAGGAATTGGCGAAGACAATAACGTTATGATCAGTGATCAGGATTTCAACTTCTTAAAAAAACAAAACGATATCATTGAAGCTACCGGATTCAAATTCAAAAGCGCAGAAATAACATTCAAAAAGGAAAGAGAGATACCTTGGATTATTGGCCTTGAAACTGCTCCGGAAGATGTCAGAATGCTCGAGGACATGTCTGGCATTGAGATTATGGAAGGCAGAGCACTCAAAGAAGGAGACAAACTTAATGTCGTCTTAGGTTATAGATACACAAAATCAAATGATATTTTCAAGAAAAGAATAAAACTAAACGACAATATCGAAATAGGAAATATTTCCTTAGACGTTATAGGGTTTTACGATAAAGTCGGTAATCCTGACGATGACAGAAATGTCTATGTGTCCATGGACGGCTATGAATCGCTCTTCCCTGACGACGAAAGCTACACGCAGCTTATTGGTCAAGTAGCTCCTAGAGTTGATCCTGGTGCATTTGCAGAGAAGTTTGAAGAGAAATTCAGAAAATTCAGAAACCAAAAAGAAGGTCAAGAAGATTTCACCGTTGATTCAGTAGAAGATCTAATGGAAACATTCAACAATATATTAGGTATATTGCAAGGAGTATTGATGGGCATAGTACTTATTTCTGTCTTGGTCGCCACCGTAAATATTATGAACACTATGTTCACCGCTGTGCTCGAACGTACACAAGAAATAGGTGTTATGAAAGCTATAGGAGCAGAAAACAACACCATTATGCTAGTCTTTTTGATTGAATCATCTATTATAGGTTTTATGGGTAGTGCTGCTGGAGTACTTATTGGATGGATGCTTGCAAGCATGGGAGGAAGTGTTCTTGTAGCGCTGAATTATGATATGCTTAAACCTATATTCCCCTTCTGGCTAATAGCTTCTTGTTTGATAGCAGGAACACTAGTGGGAACTGTTGCAGGATTAATGCCTGCACGCAGAGCTAGTTTGTTAAAACCTGTAGATAGTCTCAGATATGAATAATTTCAAATCGTCATACGAACATAAAGTTGTTTATCAGAAACTCTATATGATTGTTCATTCTCAATTGTTCTGCGAATACTCTCTTTAATTTCTCTCTTCGATTCCTCTCTACCTTTAGAAGTATTCATCATTCCCGCAGTAATCTCAGCCCTCAAATCAATCTCTTCCAGACGGTGTTTAGTCATCTTTTTCCCAGCACTGAACAACATTTCGTATTTTTCATATTCTTTAGAAGCTAATTCATAAGATCTAGCACATTTGAACGCTCCGTGATGCAGAGACATCACATCATTACCAAATTCTTTTCCCATTTCAATAGCATCCTCAAAACTCGTTTTACTCGCATAGACTACATTATCAACCCATACAAGATAATACTCATTACACATATTATGATTACCTAACTCTAAAGAAACAGTATCTAACTTTTCATTTGTTTTCTTCAATCTTTGTTCTAGAGATTCTTTTGCTTTCCCTTCGGAATCACCCATACCAAAAACATATGCAACATTATTAGACATCTTAATAATTTTCAAAATCAATCTCTTATAAAACTTTGCATGTTTTTTTATAAATTAATAAAGCATTTAAATAAGAAATATATCAAGAACAAATGACACTTGGTATTATTGGAGCAGGACCTGCTGGAAGTTTTTTAGGAGCAAAAATAGGTTGGGATAAAAGTATTATTTTTGATGGTAAACCAAAAATAGGCTCACCTATACAATGTACAGGGATTATCACAGATTCAATCTACAGAGTTATTGATGAGATTCCTGATAATGTTATTGTGAATCATATTGATACTTTTAGAATCTTTGCTCCCGATGGAAAAAGTATTGATGTTGATTTAGATAAAGAAAACATCATTTTACATAGAGGAAAATTTGATCAGCATATTGCAAAACTAGCAAAAGATAATGGAACACCCATTAAACTTAATCATCAATTGAAAGGTTGGAAAAAGAAAAATAACAAATACAGATTGTTGTTTACTAACGGAAAACATCATGATGTTGATTATCTTGTGGGTGCTGACGGCCCCCATAGTATTGTTGCAAAAAAAGCTAATATGTATGGAGAACGAGAAATACTTCCAGGCATACAAGCAAGAGTACGAATAAAAAAACAAAGCCAGAAATTCGATAAGAATGTTACTCAGATTCTCTTCGGTTTAGGTGAGTTTTCTTGGATTGTTCCTGAATCATCGACTATCGCAAGAATCGGCATCATTGGAAAAAATACCAAACATTTCAATCTGAAGAAAGCATTTGATAATTTAGCTGAACCCTACAAACACCTTGAGTATCAGTCGGGGCAAATTCCTATGTACAATCCAAAACAGAAATTACAGCAAGACAATATTGCATTAATTGGTGATGCTGCCACACAAGTCAAAGCAACGACGTATGGAGGTATTACTTACGGGATGCTTTCTGCTACCTACCTTGGAGATCAATGGGAAGGATATGAGAAGAAATTCAATTCAAAATTAGGCAAAGATCTTTGGATATCTCTGAAAATGCGAGAAGTGTTGAATAAATTCTCTGAAAAAGAATGTGATGAACTCCTAGAGATTTTTAGAAAAGAAGGCAACAAAGAAATCCTCGAGAAAATGGACAGGAACTTTCCCTCTAAATTCATTCTAAAATTGCTGATGAAAGAAACAAAACTTTGGAAGTATGGGTTTAAGCTATTCAGGAAATAGAATACTCTGCATCGTTTTTGTATACGATTTGCCCATTCCAAATCTCTGGTTTTTCTCGTAGTCTCTTTCTCTTTTGCTTAAACCATTCTTTGTCAAAATAATTAGGATTCAAGAATATAGTAGCCCCTTTATGTTCTCTTTGAAAAGTAAGTATCTTATCTGCCTCTTGTCTTGTATGAATGCCATATCCTTCTATTTTTCCGTGAGGCAAAGGATATCCCCAAGCACATATAACACATTCTTCTCCTAATTCCTTTTCAGCTTGCAACAACTTTTCTTCTATAGACATAACATAGGGCGCATCTCTCGACATTCGTAAATTTTGAGATATATCTATCTTATTTCTCTCGGTATAAATCTCATATATATTCATTTTTTCCATACTAAAAGCAGAGTTAAAGAAGTATATAATTATTGTGAATTCAGAATATTCTATTTAAATAGAACATGGATTTAAACTATTCAAATGAAGTATTATGTTCTGTAACTGAAAATGGTTCATCAAGCTTTGCCATATGCGCTGCTATTTCAAGAACATAGTTCTTCGTTTCCTTGAAAGGTATGCTCTCAATAGTTCCATCCCATATGTCATCATTTATCCATTCAGTGACATTACCATAGCCCGCATTATAGAGCGCATCTTGTAGCCTTATGTCATTGATTATTTCTGGCTTATCAGGGTATTTTTTTTGAAATGACTTTATCCCCCAATTCATAGCATAGGTTCCCCAAGCAATATTAGATCGAGGGTGATAAGGGTTCTTAATTCCCCAGGATTTTGGATTGATCTGCATCAATCCTTTGCATCCTTTTCTTGATGTAACACCAGGTCTTCCTTCAGATTCTGTCTCAATTTTTGCTATAATCCATTTCTGAGAAAGATCATGCTTCTTGCTAAAATAATCAATATGCATTTTGTATTTGGATACCCATGGAAAATGCTGCGTTGCATGATTATAATCATAATTTTCTATGTACGTATAATTCTGCAGATTGCAATCAAAATCCTCAACAGCATTAAGATATTTCTCCCAAGCAGGAATAATCTTAATAGGTTCCTCTTGTATATTTTTTTCAATTCCTCGAACATCTTTTGGTTTTATGAAATTAGCACCAACTTGTGTTACGGTAACTCCTAAAAGTATAGAAAGTGCAATAGAAGCATATTTCACTGTCTTCGGAATAGTTTTCTTCGCTTTTTCTATTCCAAAAGACACATCGTCACACATATCAGAAAGTTCCATAAAATCAGACCATGTTTTGATAACACTTTTATCTTCATGGTTATTATCAGCATACCATTGCCAACAAAGATCATTCATTCTAGAAAGAAATTTTTTCTCTTCTGGAGTCATTCTTAATTTTTCTATTGTTCTATTAATCTTTTGGAAACCATTAAACTCATTTCCGTTAATGCCACAATATAAATCAATGAACCTACTTATCTTACGTATACTTAACCCATCTAAACTCTCTATGCCTAGTGCTCTCGCAGCATAGGCCACTCTTTTTCTCTTTTTTGCTGATTGAACACCTACTACCATCCTCTCCAGGACCAATTTCCCCTTTATAAAGCTTACTATTTTTACCACTACTTAATAGTGTTGAGTTAAGCAATGTTTTTTAAAGAATCAGAGGCTCTCCTAACTAATGACGTATAATCAGGAGCTCGAAAAAGCCATAGTTGAGATCAAAGAGAGCAGAGCAAAAAGAGCCTGTATTCAGCTACCAGATGGGATGAAACCTCTAGCAAAAGAGATAGTCGATGCTCTTAAAACACAAACTAATGCTGAGATCATTATATGGTTAGGCAGCAATTTCGGAGCATGTGATATTCCACTAAGTCTGGAATCATTAGGAATTGATCTTTTACTCTCTTGGGGCCATAGCTCTTTTCGAAAGAAGGAGGGATGGTCATGAAAATAAGATTCTTGGAAGCACCTTATGATGGTGAAGTAAAACTTTGCAAAGACACATTAGATTATCTTAAAGAAAACAATATCAAAACAATAGGACTGTATGCATCCATACAATTTGCAAAACAACTTAACGCAGTAAAAGAACAACTTAAAAATTTCAACGTAATCACCTCACAACCTGACAGAACAACTGAACAGCATCAATTACTAGGATGTGACTGCTTCAACGGAAATCTGAACTTGAAAGAAAACGTTGATTGCTTCCTCTATATTGGAGATGGAAAATTCCAACCATTAGCATTAGTATATGGGCAAAAAGATGCAAAAGAATTCATTCCTGTTGTCTGTAATGATCCTATAACTAATTCTATGACTCTACTCTATATTAATCATGTTCAGAAAATTATGAAGGCATATAAAGCGAGTCTTATGAAATTCTTGACAGCAAAAACTATAGGCATTATTGTTTCTGTGAAGCAAGGACAACAGCAATACAAAGCAAGTAAAGCAATAGAAGCCATATATCCTGACAAGCAGTTCTATTATTTTGTTGATGATGATATTTCATTCGGTCAATTAGAGAATTTTCCATTCGTTGAAACCTGGGTGAATACTGCCTGCCCAAGAATAGGATTCGATGATCAGCAGCAGTTTTCAAAAGGAGTGATTAATTTGAGTGATGCACTGCAAGCAAATGATCTTCTTAGCAAAGCATCTCTTATGAATACCCTATAATTTTCATAACAATTTTATATAAGCTCATCCTGAATTACCTATGCACCTCACAGCAATTAAGATATTATCACTCATAGGTTTCTTATTATCTTTCTACGCACTTTATATTGAGCATAAGCTCAAAACAACAAAACATTACAAGCCGTTGTGCGATTTTAATCCATTGTTTTCCTGTGCTGCAATCTACAGGAGCAAATACGGTTCCTTTTTCGGATTCCCAAATTCCTCTTTTGCTATGATCTACTATTTCCTTATTTTTACTATGGCAACAATGAATTCTTCATTACTTCCTCTATTAATTATAGCAGGAACAATAGCAACAATGTATCTTGCTTATCTCTTATTCGTGAAACTCAAGAAGATCTGCCTTATCTGTACTTCCTGTTACATCATCAACGTTATCATTCTCATTCTTGTCATAATCTAAATGTTTATAAAATAGCGATATCTTAATCATCTATGACTGAAGTAGAAGCAAAAATTCTGGAAGTGGATAAAGAAAAACTTATTGAACAACTCAAATTATTAGGAGCTAAAGAAGTATTTGACGGCGAGATTGATGCTCATTACTACGATACTCCTGATAGAATATTGAAAAAAGAGAAGAAAACATTACGTCTGCGAAAAGAAGGAGACCAAGCAGTACTCACCTCAAAAAAATCAATCAACAGAGACAAAGCAAAAATAGAAGAAGAATATGAGATTGAAATGAATGACTTCGAAGAAACAGAAAAAATACTGAACAATATAGGATTTGTAGAATTCGCACAGCAACCAAAACACAGAACCTCTTTGCATCTTGGAAATATCTGTTTTGAATTCGATACACTTCCAGGAATACCTACTTTTCTAGAGATTGAAGCACCTACTATCGAAGATATCGAACAGTATACAAAGAAACTTGGCTTCAAGAAAGAAGATCTTAAACCCTGGACAGGAAAAGATGTATTGAAACATTATAAGAAAGCATAAGATTTTCATCAAAATATCAACAAGTAGATTCTTCAGGTTCAGGCAAACATCCCAAGGGGTTCGCAACATAGATCTTATCTTTCATCCCAAACATATGCAATTAAGAAGCATTCTTTCAGATTACATTCAAGAATGGATATAGATTGTTTTCTAAATATTTTTCCTATTGAAAATTGAGATATACTTTCAAGAAGTGCAATATTTTGTTCAATTATATCTTTGATAATTTTTGAATGTTTTCTCTTGAAATTAAGTTTTAATTTGTAAAATTCTTCATTTTTTATTTTGTAGGTTGTGTCAGCCTTAAAAAGGCCACCAGTATGCATTATTTTATCTAATAATTGTACATTTTCTTTTTTTAGTTCAAGCACATGAATAATTTTATTATCTGTTTCAATTGATACTTCTTTATCTGCAAGACTCAAAGAAAGTTCAAGCTCCTTGCTATTTGTTGTATAAATCTCTGTTTTGTTTTCACCCATATTACTTTTCTCTTTGCTGTATATATGGCTTTCATTTATAATATATAAATGTTTTGCTGTATATATGGCAAAACCTGTTAGGCAGATAACCTTTAGAGTTCCAAAGAAAATGTGGGAAGATTTTACAATTAAAACTGTAAAAGAAGGAATGAATAAAACAAAGGCCTTGATAAGCCTTATTGAAAAATATCTTAAAAATAAATAATTTTCTGATTTTTCGAGAAACCTTCAGTTCAACTAGGATTTAGTTTAGGAGCATTCCCTTTAAAATTTTATCACTCTATAATGAGTCAATATTCTGCTTGACGGAATTAACCAATGCATTAGCATCAGCTAGACAAGAAGACAATTTCCCAGGAACCTCATCAATCATATCGGCTTTACTCATATACACAATAATCTCTTTATCATATTCTCTTATTTTCTCTAATAACTTTTCTTGTTTCTTAAGATCATCAATAGGATCAAACACAAACACAATAAGATCAGACAAATACTTCATCGCTAAATACGCCTGTTTCTCAATCATGTTCATTTTTTCTGGACGATTTAATGTTCCTGGAGTATCAATTACTTGCACTTTCTGATGCTTATGTTCAAAGTAACCAATGTTCAATATTTTTGTAGTGAATGCATATGCCTTAATTTCTGGTTTTGCTGTTGTGATCTTTGACAATAATGTTGATTTACCTGCATTAGGAAATCCGGCGATACAAATAGTGAACAATCCTGTTTTCACCGCAGGATATTTTCTCATTATTTTACGCGCTTTCTCAAGGAATACCAACTGCTTGTCGAGTTTTTTCATAATAGAATTTATTCTGCCAACAAATGATCTTCGCAATGTGCTGATCTTCGAAACCTCTTGTTCTCTTTGAATCTTTTTCCGAACATCACCATGCAATTCAGTAATCTTCTTAGCACTCCAATCCACCATAGAAAGATATTGCTTAATGACATCCTTATCAATCGTTTCCTCCATCAATCTCTTATAGAAGATCGGCATTGAATCATAGCTTGGAAAACAAGTCACGATATTGAGCAACGCATGTCTGAGATACTCCATAATTTTTTTCATCCTGCTCTTTTCTATCTCTTTGCTCTTTGTCAGCCTATCTCTGAAAGACTTAGCCCTAATTAAACTTGCAGCCTTATCGCCTTTCCCCACAGCAGCCTCAAGATACTTTGTATATCTCTCCACCACAGCCAGATTCTGGAAATTCATAGAAAGATAAATAGATGTTTATTTAAAAAAATATTTAAAGGGAATGTTTCTTGAATAAGAATATGGTATTAGAACATCTCTTTCCAGAGAAATGGCTTGAACGCAAATCAGGCTATGGATTTCTGCTTGGAGCAGGCTATTCCATCGTTGCCATCCTTATTGCACGCATTCTTTTCCCCTCCGATCCTGCATTAGTTGCTGTTGCATTCACCGCAATCCTTATTCTTCCCGAACTCTACAAAATGATGTCCATTGAGGAACGAGTTGAAGATAAAGAAAAAAGATTCACCTGGGGGAAACTTTTCAAAGATAACTGGCATCTTTTCAGAACCTATTTGGCAATTGCAGGAGGTATTTTCATAGTCTATGCTGTTGCCGCAGTTATTCTGCCAAGTATGAGCGTCAATCACCTCTTTGAACAACAAATCGCTATGAGATATGACGCAGGAAGTGCTGTGGCAGGCAGAGCTTTCAGCAGCGCAGGGGAAGCATTGGCTATGAGTGGCAAATTGTTCTGGGACATACTACTCAATAACTGGTGGGTTATGCTTGCCTGTTTTATTATCAGCCTCCTCACAGGAGATGGTGCTATCTTCTTAATCACATGGAATGCCTCAGTATGGGGCACTATCTTCGGCGTCACTGCAAGAAACGCTGCAGTCTTTACCAATGCAAATCCTATCTTTTATCTTTTACTCGTATTAGTGATTGTATTACCACACGCCATCATTGAAATTTCATCCTATATTATAGCCTCTATTAGTGGAGGAGTCATCAGCAAAGATGTACTGCTTGAAAAATTTGAAAGTTCTCGCTTCAATATAGTCTTTACCTATAATGTCCGCCTATTTCTTATAGCAATAGCAGTTCTTATCTTAGGCGCATTAGTTGAGACACTTGTACTGGACAATGTCACCATCTATCATAGAATCATCGAACAGAGCTATCTTGCTATCAGATGACAAAATGGATTACACATCATTGCTTAAACTAGCACGGAATACTATCGAATCTTCTATTCACGATGTAGATATTAATGAAGATATTCTAGATGACTGCAAACAATTCAATAAAAAGCAAGGAGTATTTGTGACGCTGCACAAACATGGAGAACTTCGAGGTTGCATCGGCTTTCCTTATCCTCATCTTGAACTCTATAAAGCAGTGATTGAGGCAGCACGATCTGCAGCATTTAATGATCCTCGTTTTTCTGCTGTCAAAGAAGACGAACTCAATAATATTGACATAGAAATATCAGTGTTGACAGAACCAGAAACAATCAACCCAGATCCTAGCAATGTGCGTATTGGCACTGACGGATTAATTATAAAGAAAGGATTTAATTCAGGATTATTACTTCCTCAAGTGTTTACTGAATATAATGCATCACCAGAAGAAGCACTTCAGATGACTTGCCAAAAAGCAGGACTCTCCAAGGATGCATGGAAAGATGCAGAACTTCAAAGATTCCAGGCGATCATTATCAGAGAATAATCATTTCCCAAATCTTCTCTCTCTATCAGAATAATCTTGTACGCAAGTAAGCAAATCCTCTTTTTCGAGTTCAGGCCATAACTTGTCTAAGAACACTAATTCAGCATAGCCTGATTGCCACATCAAAAAATTTGAAAGTCTTCTTTCGCCGCCTGTTCGAATAATCAAGTCAGGCATTGAAGAATTGTAAACATTCTTATCAAATACTTCTTCATTAATGTCATCAACATTCAACGTTCCTTTCTTTATTGCTTCACCAATTTTCTTTGTTGCATCAATAACTTCTTCACGACCACCATACGCTAGCGCCATATTCACAATTAATTTCTTATTATGCTTTGTCCTTTCCATTACTTCATCAAGAATATCCTGCAACTCTTGATCAAATAAATTAATTCTTCCAATAATATTAATACGAACGCCTTTCTTATCAAGATTTCCGTTATCATCTTTTTTTATTAACCTTCTGGCTTCTTCTTTAAATAAATTAACAATATAATCAAATTCTTTTTTTGGCCGATTAAAATTTTGAATAGAAAATGTATAAAATGTCGCTTCTTTAATTCCAAGTTCAAGGCACCATTCAACGACATTTTGAAATATTTTAGCACCCCATTCATGGCCCTTCCAAGGTTTTGCCATTAAACGTTTAGCAAACCTTCTATTACCATCCATAATAATACCTATATGCTTAGGAACTTTCTCGACATGCATGACTGGTGAGACCCCTTTTATTTTATAAATATTGTGCCTTACTTCCTAGTTACTTCCTCAGTAAGCTGCTTTATTGAATACTTCTTCTCCTCTCCTGTCTTCATGTTCTTAAGCGTATATTTACCCTCTTTGAGCTCATTCTCCCCAATAATCAACACATAAGGAATGCCATATGCATTGGCGAAATCAAGGCATTTTGAAATGTTCTTCCCAGCAAGATCCATATCTACATTAATTCCTTTCTCTCTAAGCTGCTCTCCTATCTTTACACAATCATTGAGTGTTTGGATAGGAATAATATATACATCAACAACACTCTTCTTCATCTGTTTCTTCTTGATTTTTATCGCTTCAGTTATTACCTCAAGACCAAAAGCAAGACCTGTGGTAGGATATTCTTGTTTGCTTCCAAGAAAATCACTGACCAACCTATCGTAGCGCCCTCCAGCTGCAGTGCTTGAAGTAATTTCAGGAATATCTTTATAGAATACCTCATAGACAGGCCCCGTATAATAAGCAAGCCCTCTTGCTAAGGATGGATTAAACTCTATGCAAGTTATACCAACTGCTGAAGTAAGTTCAAGTATTTTTCCTACTTCTTCAACACCTTCCTTTCCGGCTTCAGTATTGACAATAGAAGCGATCATATTAAGTTTTTCCCCGTTGTTTCCAGAAACATTCAAAGCATTGATAAGTTTTGTTGCTTGTTCATCATCAATTCCTTTTTCTGAGAGTTCTTTCTTTACGTCGTCAACACCAAATTTCTTCAATTTGTCAATAGAAAGCATAGCACCCATTCTTTTATCTTCTGGAATTCCTGCAAAATCCATTATTCCATCAAGAATTTTTCTGTTGCTCAATTCTATTACAATATTGAATTCTAACTGCTTAAAAACATCATTCACAATCATAAGAATTTCTGCATCAGCAATAGCACTTTTAATTCCTGTGACATCAACATCACACTGCCAAAACTCTCTATATCTTCCTAGTTTTATAGGCCCATCTCTGAAAACTCTTCCGATTTCATATCGCTTGAAGGGCATCTTCATTCTAGTGTTCATGCCAATAAATCTTGCAAACGGCTGTGTGAGATCATTTCTTAATCCTATCCTACGATTTCCTTGATCTGTAAGACTAAATGTCTCTTTCAGTATTTCAGCTCCTCCACCATATTTTAATTCAAACAGCTCAAACCTTTCCAGTATTGGAGTCTCTAAAGGATTGTAGCCATATTTTTCAAATGTAGTCCTAAGTACATCTATAATATTGTTCCTCAGGATCTTCTCCTCAGGAGGAAAATCACGAGTTCCTCTCGCATTCATCAATTGTATTTTTTCTGTCATGATAGTCACCTTTTTTCCACGATTTATATATTTTCTTAAAAATAATAAAAAAAAAATTAATTTGGCATACTCCAGTATACCTCCTCTAGTCCACTGCCGTTATAGCATAGCTCTGCAGAGTAGCCAAGCTCAACTTTGTCAACTACCTCTTGGAGATTTTTTCCTACATCTCCTTCATAGAGCCATGCTATCTCAAGCATAAGACCTAAGTCAACCATTAATTCATAGCAGTCGACAATGAACTCCCTGCGTAGCTCTCTCTAATGCAGAGGGCCTTTTCATTTCGTTTGTTTCCATTTTTGTTTTCCTCCGCGCTTTGAGCCCGCATGGCTTGAACATGAATTTAAATTATTCAGCGTCGACTCACCTCTTGCTTCATTATTCTCAGAGCGCATTAGCGCCTTGTGAGTTTGACCTCGTGCCGCTCGAAGATACAGCAACGAGCTAGCAGAGAAATAGAAAGAGGCTCGTAATACTGACGCTGAATATTATATAGCCAATGAGAAGGGCGGATACCGGGAGTCGAACAGCCGACATAACCTGCGCGCAGGTTATCATCCATGCAGGCGTTTCGTGCTACGCACTCAAGCCCCTGGAGTATCACACCTCGCCAATGAA
>JANQNG010000058.1 GCA_028279685.1 Candidatus Nanoarchaeia archaeon
GTAAATATAGAATTAATAGTTAATAAAGTAACGCCTAATGATAATTGTTTTTCGAATAATAGAGTTGATGAGGCCCTTAAAGCATAATCTGACATTTTGATATGGGGACTTTCTATTGTAGACATAGAAAAATGACCTACTTTTTCTCCGAAAGAAGTTTCAACCCTATTTGCTTGAGTTAGTGATGAATCACTATTCAAAACAGCAGGAACTGCAACACCAACATAAATATCAACAGGATTGCTTTCTAAATATGTTAAGGAGTACAATCCAGTTGTATAATTAAAATAATATCCTGCATCAGGCTTACCGTTTGAATAGCTGTTTAAAGAGGATAATGCAACTCTTCCCCCATTTGAATGTCCTACATAATCAACAGAATTCTTACTAGTATATGCTTGTACTCCAGCAATTAATGCTGGCCAGTAGTAATCTACTTGGTCTTGGTAAGTGTAATTGCAACAATCATCATTCTCTATTTGAGGACCACCATTCATCTCAATTTCCCAGACATCTCTTCCTTCATTAGCTAATTCTCTGGCTAGACCTTTGCCTTTGTTTTCCCAGGATTCTAAATTTGAGAAAATTCCTCCAGAAAAAACAACTGGCTTATCATTATCTGAAATAGCATCTTTAAAATCTTTAGAGTAATCAGAATTAACATTTTTTAGTCTTAGTATTGTTTCTTGTCCGTAAGAAGTTTGGTCTGTTGTCTTAACAGTTCTTATTGCAATGTCATAGATATTATCAAATAATATATTATTTACAGCTTTTAGATAACCAGAAGAGTTTATTACCATTTTGGGCAAAATGTTGTTAATTCCTAAAGCAAGAATATCATACTTGTCCATAAGGATTGGAGCTTTGTCGATTGTTGAATAATCTGAAAAGAAATATCCTCTAGAGGATATTAATTTCTTTACAGCTGCTATATCCCCTTCAACATAATTCCCATAGGCCAACACTAAAGGCTTATTATTGTAATAAGTTCTCCCTACAATCCCTGAGTATTTAGCAGATTCTTTTTTGCCATATGCCCAAATCTTGTTTTCATTAGGTAATTTTCCCCAATTAGGTATGTATGTTGACATTCCACCTAACAAAGTTAATTTATTCCCTTCTTCAAACTCATCTGTAAACTTTCCAACTGAAATAATAAGTTCTGCTTCATTTTGATCAACAGGATCAACATATTGTTCAAGATAAGTTCTTATCAAAGAATCAACTTCAGGATAAAGAGTGTTAATAGATAAATAAGCTTTAGGAGTGTCCTTAGAAATAACCCTGTAAACGTAATTATCGTTTTTATCATCATCACTTGCTTCTAAATAAATGTTTAATCCTGAGGCATCTGATAAGTCAAATCCTGAATAGATTTCATTTTTTGTGGATTTTGTTGCAATAGATGAGGAGATAGTATATTCCCCATCAATTAAACCAGTTGAACGTGAAATCTTTTGCAGTTTAATATCAACACTGCCTGAGAAGTCTGCTGAATGGTAACTTAGATTAATTATATTATTCTTAATCACAACATCCTTATTAGTTATCCATATATTCTCATCTTCTGAACATGTCTTCACACAATCTGAATCAACAACAGTTGCAGTTTCTCCCTCAGAATTTAAATAGGTTGTTTCAGTGTAACAGGTTGTTAAATTATTAGGGCACTTTACAACAACATCATAAGAGGTTGCGCAGGTTGCATCTGTAATTGATTTTTGATAGAAATAAGAATTGTCTGTTGTTGCTTCATATAAACTATCAATATATACATTAAGGTCTGATGTTGAAGTAACTACATTAATTTTGCCGGAGCAGTAGTTTTGAGAACCACCACAAGTGCTTCCAGAACAAACACCATTACAGCAATAACCGTTGCAATCTGAATCAGTGCCGCAATCTCTTCCATTAGCTTTGTCTGTACATTTATTTATTGAACTGCATATATTTCCTCCATCATCATTCCAGCAGTCTGAGCTAGAAGAACAAGATTCTCCAATATCTTTTCTGCAAGGATCTGGCGGATTTGGAGGATATACAACTACAACTTCATCATGGTCTGAATCGCAGACATAACCTGAATCACAATCCAAATCATAGTGATTAATCCAAATATTACTATATCCTTGTCCACCACACGAGCTATAGTATTGCATAGTATAATACTTCTTTTTGGAACTTCCATCATAACTGCATTTATATTTTTCTTCTAATTTCGCTCCGCCGCAATAATTACTCCAGCATTGAGAAGAACTACTGCATGCATGATTATAAGTGGTGCCATCTTCAGTCCTGCAAGGGTCTGGAATTATTCCATCAGAACTATAAACATAAACATCATCATCGTCTTCTGAACATTTCTTATAAGCTCCACAAGAAATCTCATCTTTATAATCATAATTACCCGGATTAATATAACCTTCAGCATCATAAGTATACCATGAAGGGTTGCCTGAATCACAATCGTACTTTTTTCTATCAAAAATCCAGTATCTCTTTTCATCTACTCCATATAAATTACCATTCCCTAATCCGTCACAGTTCTTGTAATATCTTGCATCTACGCAGGTAGTTTTAGCTGAAGTTACAGGTATTGACTGAAGTTCAGGACTTGAATCAGTAGTATGGCCCATTCCAGTAAGCCAACTATGATATGCTTCACATGCATTAAAATCATCATCATTAGCAGCAAAACATTCTGTATAAGTTGGACTATCACCACAAGTCTTATCAAAATCAAAACAAGCAACCATTATATCGGGGCTGTCAATCTCCATTGTTAAAGTTCTGTCAACAAAGGTTTTTGCATCTGTACCAGAACTCCCATCTTCTGTAAAAAGATCTGTTGAATCAAAATTTGTTGCAGAAGCAAATACCGAAAGGACTAATAAAAAAACAAATGTTATTAAAAATAAATTTCTAATCATTTTTTTCTTAAATTATTCTTCTGTTGGTTCTGGAAGAGTTTCTTTTTCAGGCTCATTTTCCTCTCCTTCAACATATGTGCCTCCTTGAGATTCAACCCATAGTTTTCTTTTTAGCCTTTTTCTTTGCTTCATCAATTCAGCTGTTTCTTCATCAAAGATTTCTTCTTTTTCTTCCTCCACATAACAATCCCAGGGGCATGTTTCGTTTTCTCCTTCTTCGCATATAGTATTATGACATTCTCCTTCAATAATTTGAATGCATTCTCCGATTCTGCAAAAAGTATTTTCTGGGCAAGAACCGCAATCTTCAGGACAATGGCATTTATCTTCATATGATGCGCAAATTCCATCACCGCAACTGCAAGGATCATATATGCTTTTTTTTGTCTTATTTTTTGAACAAGGATATCTATTAAATTTTGGCTCTGTAGATTCTTTTCCTAATGACATTTCTCTTCTTTGGTTTCTTTTTGAATAATATTCGCTGCTTTTTTTGGATTTTTCTTCATATTTTCTTAAATTGTCCAAGTAAGCATTTTTCCTGATTTCAGTTTCATTTAGCACTACTTCAACTGAAGCGGTGTTGTTTGAAGTTGTATTTTTCTCATTAGGTGCAGAGACTATCTTTTGAAAAAACCTATAGATGTAACTTTTTATATTATAGAAAAATCCTTTGTCAATCTCCACAATTACTTTGTTTTTTTCCAGCTCTGCTTTTTTTTGCTCACTTTTTTCTTTCAGTTTTTGATTAACTTCATCTAGTTCAATAGTTGTATTTTCTATTATTTCTCTCTTTATTCTGTTTTTTTCTTCTAATTTTCTGTTAATTTCATCTAGTTGAGCTTTTGTTTCTTGGATAGATTCTTTAGAAACTGTTTTTACTTTTTCAGGAATATTATGTATACTACAATGCTCTTCTGTGCAATCACTTGGATAAACTTCTAAGTATTCTTCAATAAGTTTTTCAGGAAATTCTCCGGATTCTTCTTCTCCTCTTCGGATTTCTTCTATTGTAAGATCATTCCTTTTTGAGTTAATATGAATGTAAAAAGGACCTGAACGCCAAAATACATAAGAATTGCGTTTATCAATAAAGATAATATTATCATTATAGTTTAGAGTTCCTCTGCTTTCTTTAATAGATACTCCAATTATACCATCAAGGTATTCACTGTTGAATATTTTTTTATTATAATGAATAATTTGAGCAGAGTACTCCGTGTCTGTTGATTTGTGCAAATAATAAAAGTGGTATTCTGGAACAAAATCATCAGAATCTTCCTCTCTTGAAGAAATCAACTCAAACCCTTCAACCTCCTCCAAGATCTCAACAGCACTAGCAAAACTAAAACTTAAAACTATAATTAAAAACAATATAATTAATTTTTTCATCTTTGACCACCTCAATTAGTACTGTTAATAAAGCTTTCAACAGTATGTATTATTTCTGTTTCTGCCATATCTGTTAGTTCCAAGACATACAACACAGGTGTCAGGTTAAACAAGCCCACATAACCTGAATCAGTTACATAATTAAAAGCCCATGCTTTATCTCCTTTCTCAACAACCTTGTCAAAATAGCCGTCATCCTGTGTTCCGTCTAACTTCCTAGCATAAACATGCTGTGAATCATACAAAGTATAGCCAGACAGCAAAGCATTAGAAATGCCTGTTTCTATTGCAGTTCTTGCTGATGTTTCATCAGCATAAGAAGGTGTTGCAGTAAAAACATCAGAAGAACCCTCAACACCATTGCCGGAAGTATCAGTACAACTGGCCTTGAACTGCCCAGTGCCTGCATCATTGACAGTATAATCAAAAACAGCCTGGCAAGGGCTGCCAGAACAATCATAACCAGAAACATTCTGCCATGTTCCAGTTATATTTGTTGACAAGTTAATAAAATCAACAGAACGATCATCTGAACAGCTGACATTTACCTGTATTATGTCATTAGTTGAAACTGAAGTTGAAGATAAGGTTATTGAGTTTATGGT
>JANQNG010000005.1 GCA_028279685.1 Candidatus Nanoarchaeia archaeon
AAACGTATTGGCGAGGGAGACAGCGAAGAAATATGCTTTAGACTACGTGAGAAAAAAGAACTTTTAAAGAAAGAGTGGCCTATAAGTGAAACAGTTAAAATGCTAGATAAGTTTGAGGATGAAGTACAAAAAGAGTTCTATGAATATGAGAAAATGCTTTGGATAAGAGCAAGCGCATTAATTTCATCAAGCTTGTCAAAAGTGGTGTAATTCACAATGTAGTTTTCTGCTGAATAGCAAAAGGAACAGCGTGTTTCTTGTTTTCCTTTTTTTGCCAGTGCCTAATGTTTGTTGCTGAAGATGACTCTATAGATATGCTATTGGATTCCTTATGCAGGTCAATATAATCAGTTTTAGATTTTATAGATTGATTTATCTGAAAAGAGAAATGTGAAGATGAACTTTGAAATTATAATAGATGCTTCGCTTATCGATCTTGCGATTGGAGATAATGACGAGCAAAACAATAACAAGTGGTTGTTGAGTTTAGTCAATGACTTCGAGGACGGAAAATGGCGTTATGAACTGTTCGATAATTTTATATGGGACAATATTGCTGAAACAGCACTCTCCCAACAAGAGCGAAAGGCACTTCTAGAATGTCCTAAATCTCTTTTGGTGGCAGCGGCGAAGAATCTTCGTCTTACAGATGCAGAAAGTGACATAAGCAAAGGAAGTGAACTGGCTGAAATTGTTTTATATGGAATCATGAGGTACAAGTACAATGCTTTACCTGTTGTACCAAAAATATTTTATAAACAGAATGCACAGGATAATGCCAAAGGTGCTGATAGTGTCCATATTGTAGTGACAGATGATGAAACTTTTACACTATGGTTTGGCGAAGCGAAATTCTATAATAGCATTGATGATGCAAGGTTTAATGCAATCATTAAGTCTGTGAAGAATTGCCTTTCTACGGAAAAACTAAAAAAAGAAAACTCTATAATCGTAAATCTGAATGAGTTAAACGAGATTAATATCCCAGATACACTACGATTAAAAATAAAGGACTCACTTTCAAACAGCAACTCAATAGATAGAATAAAGCAACTAATACACATCCCGATATTGCTTCTACATGAATG
>JANQNG010000043.1 GCA_028279685.1 Candidatus Nanoarchaeia archaeon
TTCCCTATCTCGACTCCTAATGCCGATAGCTGCTTGGAATAGTTTTGTCGTGGATGTGCTACCTACATTCAAGATGACCCCAGCAGATGAAAAGTGTGATGGTTTCTTTTTAAAACAGTTATTTTTGTTGAACCGTCGCATACAGGGATTATCTAACTTGTCGACGAAAGGGGTATAGTCCACTGCAAAAATTGGAAATGATATACTAAGGCAAACTACATATGTCTGAATGTGCAATCGATGAACCCGCTTTTATTTTAGCAACAAATGTTATGTTCTATAATTCTGCCTGGTGACCTATTCTATTTTAGTAACAGATGTCTCGTCCCTCTATAATGTGATCTCCTGCATGATTCTATTTTTAGTAACAGATGTCTCGTCCCTCTATAATCCTATCTCCTGCATGATTCTATTTTTAGCAACGTTTCGTAATTCTATAAATCTGGCTAGTGGTTGATTTTATTTTTACTAAGTGATATTTGTTTCGACGTAAGAATATCTTTTTCAGGTTCTTCATATATAAGTGAGAAATGTGATTTCTTTATTTCGAATCATTATTTATTTAACTAAGGTTCAATTATTATTGGAGGACAAAGTTCAGTTGTCCAATCTTATTTAATTGATCAAACTCCTAAAACAGAAGTGGGTGCTCATGTTGTCCAAATCACAGGAATATCATACATCGGAATGGAACTTACTTATCTATCTCATCCATAAAGCAAGCAGAGATCCAGAGGAATATATGTTCCTATTGAAGCCTGCGAGAAGTTCGCCAAAGAGACAATTCTTCTCCAGAAGATCGACCAGAAGAATTATCTGAAATCAAGGAAACGAAAAAACAAATCCAAACTCGGTATGATCAAGTTATATAATTCATTTTGGTTTCATAATATAGTTGTTCATGTCTTTTTTGTGTGTTTTCTGATGTTTGAGTCATTGCATCTCTTCTATCTTTTATGATGAAATAGTCCATGTGTCTCTTTAATGTTTTCTGATGTCGATGTTTATCTGTCTATTCTGTGTTGACAATTTCTTTGTTTATTTTTTCTTATGTTACAGAGAATATATCAAAAAGCAAACGTGGACAAAAGGAGCAGCAACAAGAACGTAACACAACAACAACAATAACATAAAGAAAACGAGTAGCATTAGAGACCTTCTGATTGAACTATTCTTTCAGTACCTCCACTAAACTATCAATCCTTACGCAACAACTTCATATCATCTTCATGAAACAATGTATATAAAACAAGTGATAACTTCCTACCA
>JANQNG010000054.1 GCA_028279685.1 Candidatus Nanoarchaeia archaeon
CAATTCTCTTTAAAGCATCTGATAATATATCTACTACAATCAGATCTTTGCCAATCAGTGCCTGGCACAAAGTATCTTCATCCTCAGAAATGCAAATCAATTTCAATGTAGCTGCAGCAAAAAGTTTTACTTCGGGATCATCGCCATTTAGTATTTTAACCAATGCTTTTACACTTCTATGTCTACCAATTTTTTTTAATGCTGTATCTGCAATTTGATCTACTGTTCCATTTCTATATTTTAGGGCTTTAAACAATATCTCAACGCTTTCAGTATCACCAATCTTTTCGATACTTTCTTCATTAATTTTTTTGTTTCCGAGTCGATCGCTTTTGAATTTTTTGGAAGGTAAGGTTTCTCTGTCTTGCTTAATGAAGCTTTCGAGTTCTGCTAATGGCTTGGCTATTTTAGACATATAATCGACTTTATGAGTTCGCATAGATGCCTTTCTTCTTTCATACCATCGAATATTTCTTAGAGTTGATTCAGCATATTTCCCTACTTCTCTCTCATTGTCTTTCAAAGCCTGCCTTACTGAATTTACAATCTCAATGTATCCAAATCTATCAATTCTCTGCCTTGTAATAGCAGTAGCTCTCCCTAATGCAATAACAGCATATCGTCTGATTGCACTTTCACCGTCACTCAGTGCTCGTATCAGAATCTTGACAGTTTCAGGAGTACCAATATCACCCAAGGCATATACAGCAGCTTTTTGCACTTCACTATCATCGTCTTCTAAAGTTTGTTTTAAACCATTTACAATCTCTTTGAGGACAAATTTACGATTTTCCTCACTTATTAAAATAGTTCTTCTTCCTAATGCTGTAGCAGCACATCGTCTGACGATGCTATTATCATCTTTCAGTGCTTGTATCAGTATATTGTAACTTTCAAGAGTACCAATCTGCCCCAGGGAATATACAGCAGCTTTTTGCACTTCAGTATCATCGTCTTTTAAAGCATGTTTCAAAGCATTCACAATTTTAACGTATCCAAATCTACCATTTCTTTCCGATACTGAAATATCAGTATTCCCTAATGCCCAAGTAGCATATCGTTTGATTATACTATCACTTTCTCTGAGAACTTTAATCAATGCTGTTAAACTTTCAGGAGTACCAATCCGCCCCAAGGCATCAGCAGCAGCTTCTTGAATTTCACGATCCGCGTATTTTAAAGTTTCTGTCAATGCCTTTACGCTCTCAGGGCTTGAAATCCTTTTCAAAGCATTTATAGCGGCTTTTTTGACTCTGCTATCATCGTCTTTCAGAGCTTGTATCAATACCTCGACACCCTCAAAACTTCTTACACTTTCCAAAGCCATTAAAGCATTCACGTTTATTTCACTCTCACCTTTGACAGCTTTCAACAATGCCTTTATGCTCTCAGGATTTCCGATATTCTTCAAAACAAAAACAGCATTTAGCTTTTCTTTAAATAAACTATTATCATCTTCTTCATTTAGAATATTTATAAACATATTGGTAATCTTCATATAGGATTTACCTAACGTGGCTAAAAGAGCTGCAATGTATCTCTCCTCTGGAAATAGAAAACATAACACAAACAGTTTAATTAATATCTTATCGATTGTTTTGTTAGAAATTTTCGCACTATCTGCAACGCATTTTCCAGCTAATAAGAGAAGACTTCCAAATATATCGTCCTTTTGACTTGCTATATCTTTTATTAGCGGAATGGGATTTCTTAACATCCCAGCAAGCAATGCTATCGTTTCATGCCAACCGAAGTCCCAATAAAACTTTCTTACGGATTCGATTCCTTTCTGCACCGAATCTTTGAAAATTTGATCTAAATATGAAGCTGCTAAATATTCCTGAAATGATCTATGGAAAAAAATATATCGATTACCCTCTCTTTCAAGCTTAACAAAAATTCCATCATCCTCAGAAAGTTCAGTGATAATTGAGGCTGCATTGTTAAAATCTATCAGAGCTTGGCCCTGATCAAGAAAGTCTTTAGTATATTTGAGTAGTTCT
>JANQNG010000010.1 GCA_028279685.1 Candidatus Nanoarchaeia archaeon
AGCTGATGGTACTGCAAATAAGAAGAAACTGGGAGCAACCGCATTGCTTGCCTGTTCTATTGCTGCAGCTAAGGCTGAAGCTTTACAACACGACATTCCTGTTTACAAATTAATTTCAAAATACACAAACAAAAAGCCAAAGATCCCTATTCCTGCTTTCAATATCATTAATGGTGGTGCACATGCTGGTGGAGGTAATGAGTTCCAAGAGTATATGGTTATTCCACACAAAGCAAAAAACTTTGCACAATCCCTACAGATGGGCTCTGAAATTAATCATGCTTTGAAAGAGTATGTGAAAAAACATTGGAAATACCATCCGGGTATTGGTGATGAGGGCGGAATTATTTCTTCTTCCAAGTTCCAGTACAACTTAACTGCAATTCAGCATGCAATTGAGAATGCTGGTTACAATAGAAAAGTTTCAATTGGTATTGATGCTGCTGCTTCTCAATTCTATGACGGCAAAGGTTACAGGTTTGAAGGACAATACTATACACCTGATGAATTCCAAGAAGTTTATGCATTGTTAATTGAAAAATACAACATTAAATCCATAGAAGATCCATTTGATGAATCTGATTTCCACTCTTTTGCAGCTTTAACAAAGAATTTTGGCAGTAAATGCCAGATAGTCGGCGATGACCTTTTAGTTACAAACCCAGAGCGCATTGAACATGCTATACATGATAATGCATGCAATGCACTTTTGCTAAAGGTAAACCAGATAGGAACTGTAAGTGAAGCATTAACTGCTGGTTTACGTGCACTAAAAGCAAACTGGAAAGTCATGGTTTCCCATAGAAGCGGAGAAACTAATGATCATTTCATTGCAGACCTTGCAGTTGGCCTAGGTGCACAACAAATCAAATCAGGTGCTCCTGTAAGAGGAGAACGCCTAGCAAAGTACAACCAACTTCTAAGAATCGAAGAAGATAAAGTTAAGTTAAACTCATTCTAGACCCGGTCTGCTTTGTGCAGAATCTCACACATCTTTTTTCGATCTTTCTTTAATGTTTCATTAAATTTCTTAATCATCGTGGCTTCATCATTTGTAACAGGTCCTTGCTTAATTATAATATTTAGGACACTAGTTTCAGAATTAATTTCCTTGAAAAACTTCTTAAGTTCATCATTAAGACGCAATTTCATTTGTGAAACGATAGTTTTCATTTCATTACTAGGAGATTGCACATTAAGATCTACTAGATCATCTAGTTCTTTAAATTGAGAGTTAAGTTGTTGCAATTTTTTATCAATAGCATCCAATTCGGCTTCAATGATATCAATAACTTTCCTCCCATAGAAATTATCAATTAGCTCTTCAATAATTTCTTCATCAGATAAGTCATCTAGATAAATTCTTCCTTCCAGACCAATTAATTCATTCAAAATCATAGAATCATACATTTTATAGATCAAAATCGCACAAATTGTTATTACAGCCACCAAATGCCATGTTAAAAGCAGATAGTTTACACTTTGAGCAAGTATTTTACGAATATCAATAAAATTCCATATAATCACAGACAGAAGTAAAACCCCAGAACCTGCTAAGAGGGCACCAATATGGCCATGAGACGAAATACTGCCATCAACATAATAGGCCTCAACATGATGTTCTGATTTAATCTTAGACTGATTCTTCCGTAATCGCCTATCCTCTCTGAACAATACAAAAAATTGAAATAAGTACCATACACATAAGGAATAAAGTAAATATGATAACCAAACATCTTGCGCATAATACCCCGCATAGATGTTGGAAGGAACTAAAAATACTAAAACAAAGGAGTAGCACAGAAAGATAGACTTTGAGTGGCGCTTTCTTTGAGGCGTCATCATTCGCCTGGAATAATCAATTTTTGGAGATATGCACGCAATCAGATTAATAACAGCATACACAATATTAGCGTTTAGAGCAAATGAAACCCAAAAGAAAGTTGCACTATCTATGGACTCCCACATAAGGGGTAGATAACTAACTAGTTCATTAATGAAAAAAGCGAGTGTTCCTATAAGAACCCAAAGAGTCAAACCACTAGTGCTTCTCCTAGTAAATTCTCGCTCTATCTTCGTAGATACAAAATCCTTAAGATTAGAAGATGAGCTCATTCTAGTAACAATAACCCTACTGAATGGAACTTATTAGGATCCCAATCTATGTTTTTCTTGAATCTTTTAACAGTAGAAATAATATCAATTCCCATTCCATCTAGTGTGGGTCTTCTTTTTCCTGGTTCTTTGCATGTTTTGCCTTCTAAGATTGAACATTTAGCGCATGCTTGACATGGACCACTTACAAGAGCCATTGCTTTGTAGTAATTGTTTATCATTAGAGTATGCTCAATATCCATCATTGCTTTCCAGAATTCATCTAATGCCATCTTTCCGTCTTTTGCTATTACCAAAATAGCTTTTGTATACTCACGTAACAGTTTACGTGTATCTTCTGGTGTTACGTCATATGCTTTTTCTATCCAATTCAATGAAGTATGTTTATCACCAAACTTAGCTTTCAAACGAACCCCATCTTTTACATCAATTTTAGAAGTGTAAATAGTCAAAGCTTCATCTATGCCGTGTTTTTTACCGGCTGTTAAGACGATATCCAATTCGTTCATTGCTCTCTTTTAAAACTAGTTTGATTTATAAGCTTATGTGGTGACCTTTTTAACCAATATAGCTGAGTCCGGACTTATTTCTGTCATTCAGATCTTTCTTGCTTACATCGCTTAATTCTTTCGTCTTTCTTAGCACTTCTTTCTCTAATTCTTCAATATCTGCCACCATTTTCTTTAGGTTAATTTTCAAGCCTAATTTCTTCTTCATCACCGCTAGCAATTCTTTAGCTCCTTTAACTCCTAAGTACATTGGGTGTCCAAAGGTCTCTACAAGCAAGCCCACAGCCTTCAACCTATATCTTGGTGCCAATCCTAGTAATACTCCTGTTACTCCTACAATCGGACCTACTATTCCGTACAGTTTAGTGCTTAAGTTCAATCCTTTCTTGAATTGGTCTACGTGTGATTTTGAAGAACCCGTAATGTATACATTTGGTTTCTTTGGAATTTGCTGTAAACCAATTCCCCCTAATGCAATTACTTGTTTACATCCTAGTTCTTTGCATAATTCTAATAACATTTCACAGAATGCATAACAAGATACTTCATCTATTGGCTGAATATCTCCAACCAAAAATACTAAGTCATGTTTTCCCTTACGAAATTTCTTGTAATAAAGTGCAATTGTTGGTAGTTCAACTAAGTTTTTCTCATTTACAAATACTGAATGTGGGAATGAATATGATGTAAATTCATACAACTTCACTGCTTTAGTTTCTTCTACTAAAAAATCGACAGCAACCTTACCTACATTCCCTATTCCAGGCAAACCTTCGAGTAACACTGGATCTTTCAGTTTTGGTACTTTCCCTATTTGTGTTACTGTCCAAGTCATATAAGTCCTTGTGCTGTTCTTTCTTCCTCTTTCGCCTTGCGGGTTAATTCTGCGTACTTATCGTCCGGTGAATATTTTGCTGGTTCCACACTCACGCAAGCTTGTCCACAATGTTCTTTTTCCATTGTGTATTCTTTGCATTCTACACATCGGTAGATCTTCATTATTCCACCTTGGCGAAGCTTCCTTCTGCTTTATGAGATTCCAGATATTTAAGTACTGCGCTTTTAACATCGTCCATTATTCCTTCTGCTTCTTTGTAGTCCATTGCTTTCACAGAAAAGCCATAACGACCTGCTCCTTTGTAGTTAATTACAATATCTTCGTGTTCTTTTTCTCCTTTCTCTAATGCTTTCTTTATTACGTCAATTCCATTACTTTCGTATGTTTGTATTGTGAATTCTCCTTTGATTTCTACTTCTGGTGGTTTGATTCTTTGTTTTGCTAGTTCGTCTATGTCTTTTGCTATCTTTTTGTCAATTCCGTCTTTTGTTAGATCACGATCATCAAGAGAAACTTCTTCCAAAACTTCATACAGTCCTTCGTATTCTTCTGTAATTAGTTTCTTAGCTAGTTCATCGTATAATTTCAGTACGTCTTTCTTGTGTTTCTTTGCTACTTGTTTTACAATGCTTTCAGCTAGCTGTTCTTGTTTGATTAAGTTTAGTTTAATTCTCTTCTGTGCTTCGTTTACTCTACGCAAGGATAGGTCAATATGTCCTTTTTGTTTGTCTATTTTCAGAACTTTACAGATTACTACCTTACCTTCTTTAACATAATCTCTAATGTTTCTTATTCTTCCAGGTGATACTTCAGAAATGTGAATCATTCCTGTTTTGTTATCGTATTCTTCTAGCTTTGCGAATACAGAATGGTAGTGAATATTAGTTACCTTACAAAGTACAAATTCGTCTTCTTGTGGAAGACCTTGTTTTTTTCTAAGCATTAGGATTATTGTAGAGCTTCAAGCACAGTAGCTTTAACATCTGCTCTTCCGCCTGTTGGCTTTACTAGTACTTCTTCGCATTCACTGCATTTTACTTCTGTTGCTGTCTTTCCGAAGATTACTTGCTCATTTGAGCATTTACATTTAACGCGATAAAATTGCCCAGTCATTGTAGGAACTCCACCTTCTTAGCTCTTACACCTGATCCGTGAATCCATGTTTTCTTGCATGTTCCGCATGTGTATCTGAAATCGGTATTTTTGGATTGTTTCTTCCCGCTCATTTTACGGGATGCCATAGCTTTTCTTGAGAATTTCCCATAGTTACCTACACCCCTCCTATCTCCTCTAGCCTG
>JANQNG010000012.1 GCA_028279685.1 Candidatus Nanoarchaeia archaeon
TAAAAACCCAAAGAAAAAAGGGGATAAATTCGAAATAAAGAATGGCTATTATATTTTATTTAAAATAGAAAACAGTGTGTTATTTGTCATTAATGCAAAGATTACAAAATGAAAAACTGTCCAAAATGTAAAAGTTTATTGAAGAAAGTTAATGTTTCAGTAGCAGGAGCCAAAGATAAAATATTAAGTTATCAATGTCCCACATGTGATTATTTTTCTTTTGATCAAAAATCAGGGGAAAAAATAGTGCAAGAATTAAAAGAGAATCCTCTCAAGATTCATCAAAAGATTGTAAAGATATCCCAAGATCGTTTAGGGATTTATCTCAACAAAGATATCATTAAAAGCCTTGATCTCAAAAAAGGAGACGCTATTAAGATTTCTATTCCCGACAAGAAGAAGATTTTGATTGAGCTGCAAGAATAGACGCAAATTCACAATATTTAAATATTATATCAAATTATAATTTCACATAACTATTATAGGTGATTATATGAATACCACAATATCAATTACTAAGGAAACAAGGGCATTGCTTCAGGAATATGGCAAGAAATCAGAGAGTTATGATGATGTTATCAGGAGGATGCACCACCAATTGATACTTAGAGAAAAGCTCAGAGAATTTGTCGATGAGACGCAATGGCATACTTTAGAAGAAGCAGAAGCGTGGCTCAAGAAGAAATATAAGGCTAAAAAATGATAAAGATTCTCATTTCTACAGAGCTTCGAGACGATATCGCCAAGACATTTAAATCCAAATATGTTGAAGTCATTACTCTCCTTTGTACGCTGAAGGAGAATCCGAATAAAGGAAAGACACTGGGCAATGTTGGAAAGATAGTGATTAAAGAATTGAAATATAAAAGTTTCAGATTCTATTTTGTTGTGGATGGTCATGAACTGTTCTTGTTCAACAAGGATGAAACCAAGGAATTGCTTATCAAGTTTCTAAAGATGTCTAAAAAGCATAACCAGCAGAAAATTATTGACGAAATCAAAGAAGTCTTAAGAGAGATTGGTTTTGATGATGTGTGGTAGCTATTGTATATTTCTACTTTTACCCAATGCATAGCCTGCCATAAAGAAATAGTCTGATAATCTATTGGTGTATTTCAATACTTCTGGTCGGATATGCAGGGTTTCAGCATACTTGTTCATCTCTCTTTCAAGGTCTCGAGTACGAACTCTACATTCATTTAGCCAGCAGCTAAGCGTATCTCTAAATTGTACAAATCCTTTTGGTGGTTCTCCGAAAGCATTAATACTGATTTCGAGCTCTGCTGTGCGCTTATCGAAATCAATCTTTGCAGGCATCCCAGAAACTTCACCTGCCAACTGCCAGAGATCTTTTTGTATCTCTTCAAGCTCTTCTTTCGTATCAGTATTCTTTAATTCAGCAAGCACAAAATTAATTGCTGCCTGTACTTCATCTACTTTGCCGCAGACGCAAGGCTCAGGATCATATTTATTCACACAGCAGCCTTTAAACGTCTTCGTCTTTCCCTTATCTCCGATTTTCGTGTAGATTGGCATAGAATAGATAGAACGAACTTTCATTTAAAGTTTATTAATCTAGAAACATCAAGATTTATCATTATATTGTATTGGATTATTTCGAGCATATTTTAACTCTTTTCCAGCACCTTCTTCAGTTATCCACCCTAACTTTCCGCATTGAACAGGTCCTGGCGTTCGCATTCTAACTAACTTATTGTCGTACTCTGCCAGAGCTAAAGAACTATCTCCATCACTAATTGACAGATCTTCAACAACTTTAGCAGCTATTGCACCATAATCTGGATCCCTTCCTATAGGACGCTGAAAAGAATGCTTCATAGTAAACATCAATTTAATGAGATATCCAAACTTCTTAATTTTTGAAACTGAATCACTATTATTATGCGCTGCCATATACAAAGAAAGATCCTTATTTGATGATGTTCTTTTAGAAATACCATCATTAGATGTTACATCATAATCTGAACCCATTTCTATGGGACGCTGAAAAGAATGCTTCATAGTAAACATCAATTTAAAATGAGGCCAATAACCTTTAATCCTCGAAACTAAATCATTAACGGCCATAATATACTAGAGCATATGGATTATTTAAAATTATCTATAATAAATCTTTCTTAAAACACCAAACCAAAAAACTTATAAACTATTGTTCAATATTCTAAACACATGTTCAATATATTAAACACTATGAAACCATTCTTTAAAGAGCCAACAAGAGAGTTCAATGTAAGAGAATTGGCTAGAATACAAAGGAAAGCACCAGCTACTATAAGTAAAGAACTCAAAGAGCTCAAAAAAGCTCATCTCCTTAAATATAGAAGAGAACGCATACTCCACCTATACAAAGCAAATATTGAACATGAATCATATCAAGATCTTAAATTCTATTATCTCAAAAAACAACTAAGAGAATCTGGATTGCTCAATCATATCAATAATTTTTATCTTAAACCCACAATAATTTTGTTTGGCTCTGCATCTTTTGGATTAGATACAGAAACAAGTGATATTGATTTATTTATAATATCAGAGCGTATCGGAAGAATCGCGGATTTGCGTAAGTTTGAACGGAAACTTCACAGATCAATCCAGATAATTTGCGAAAAAAATATGCATACGTTAAAGAATAAGCATCTTGTCAACAATATTGTTAATGGTATTGTATTACAAGGCAAGATAGCATGGATTTAGATGATTGTTTCAGGAAAGGATTGATCAAGAGAACAAGAAAGGATGATGGTCTCATACAATCTCTTATTGAAATGTCTGATATAAAAGAGGAAACAGTCAAAGACTCAATTTTTACAAAAAGAAATATTTCTGCTTATATTTCTTTAGCATATGATTCGTTAAGAGAGCTTCTCGAGGCAATATGTATAAAATATAGATACAAAGTCATTTCTCATATTTGTATTGGTGAGCTGTTAAAAGATATTCTTGATGAATTTAATTATATGGAATTTGATAGGATGAGATGGATAAGAAATAGCATTAACTATTATGGTAAAAAAATTGAATTCAAGCAAGGCAAAGAATTAATAGGAAAAATATTCAAAATGAAAAAGAAAATATTAGTTTTTTTACGAACACCCTGATGTAGCACCACAATCATCACAGACAGTACAGGCACCATTTCTTCTTACTTTCATACTGCCACATTCTGTACAAGGTTCTCCTGTGTAACCTTTTCGTTTTGCCTCTGCGTATTTATCGCTTCGTGTTGCAGCAATTCTTTTCAGTCGTTCTTCTGGTGTTGATTTATTTTCTAGTGTTCTTTCTTTTACTAGCTTTGTTGCAGGACTGCTGTATGATGAAATACTTGTCTGCTTTTCTGCAGTTTCAGCAATATTTAATTCAGGTGTTGCGCCTGATTTGCTTGCCATATCATTCCCTTCTGTAGTAGGTTTCACATGCACAAAGTCAGTCCTGCCAAGATACTCATATCCTAACACTCTAAAAATGAAATCAATAATCGATGTTGAATTCTTGATTGCTTCATGGTCTGTTACCATACCAGAAGGTTCAAATCTTGTGAACGTAAATGCATCAATGAATTCTTCCAAGGGCACACCATGCTGCAATGCTTTTGAAATTGCAATACAGAAGCAGTTCAATAATGCCCTAAAGCTTGCACCTTCTTTATACATGTCTACAAAAATCTCTCCGAGTCTTCCGCCAGGATATTCCCCAGTACGAAGGAATACTTTATGCCCTCCAACTCGTGATTCCTGTACAAAACCATGGCGCTTTCCAGTAAGCTTCACTTTCTTTGCAAGATAGTGTTCATGCAACTCTTTAGGTCCTTGTGTCTCGTCAATATCATCATCGCTGTTAGTGCCAATAATCTCGAGAATGTTATAGTCATCGGAGGTTGCGTTTAGAGGTTGTGATAACTTACTTCCATCTCTGTAAAGTGCGAGTGCTTTCAGCATACCTTTCCATGATTCCATATATGCTTTCTCAACATCTTCGATAGTAGCGTGGTTGGGCATGTTGATGGTTTTACTTATTGCGCCTGATAAGAAAGGTTGCATTGCAGCCATAGCTTTAATGTGGCCTACGTAGTCAATGTATCGTTCTCCTTTCTTTCCGCATTTGCTAGCACAGTCAAATACCGCATAATGTTCTTGCTTTAAATGAGGAGCTCCTTCAATAGTCATAGTACCACAGATGAATTCATTTGCTTTCTCAATCTCTTTTTCAGAAAATCCAAGTGCACCGAGTAAATGTTCTTCTTCGAGTTGTTCATCCGTAAGTTTTAAGGTTTCTTTACAGAATTCTTCTCCTAATGTCCATTTGTTAAATACAAATTTTATATCGAAAGCGCTTTTGAGTTGTTCTTCAACAGCATGCAGTTCTTTCTCTGTGAATCCTTTAGCTTTAAGATTCTTCTCATCGATATGAGGAGCATTTTTCAGTGAAGAGGTTCCAACACAGTACCTGACGATTTCTTCAATTTGCTCTTTGCTGTATTTCAAATTTTGCAATGCAATAGGAAGCGCATTGTTGATGATTTTGAAATATCCTCCTCCTGCAAGTTTCTTGAATTTCACTAATGCAAAATCGGGCTCGCATCCTGTAGTATCACAATCCATTACTAGAGCAATCGTTCCTGTTGGTGCTAGCAGTGTTGTTTGAGCATTACGATAACCGTGTTGTTTTCCTTTCTCTAATGCATCATCCCATGATTCTCGTGCAGCTTTGAGTAGATATTCCGGGCACTGTTCTTCGTTGATAGCCATTGGTTTTATAGTCAATCCATCATAGCTATCATCGTTGTAGGTTGCTCTTCGATGATTGCGTATAACTTTAAGCATGCTCTCTTTATTCCGTTCGTATTTGGGAAATGGTCCGAGGTTTTTGGCCATTTCTGCGGAAGTAGAATAGGACTGTCCTGTCATGATTGCTGTGATAGCACCCATGATAGCTCTTGCTTTATCACTATCATAAGGAATGCCCCATCGCATCAACATGCTGCCTATGTTTGCATAACCTAATCCTAATGTTCGAAAGTGATAACTTCTCAGTCCCATTTCTTTCGAGGGGAAATGTGCTAGCAGTACAGAAAGCTCAAGCACAACAGTCCATAATTTTGAAGCGTGTTTAAACCCTTTGATATCAAACTGGCAGCTTTTGTCGTCAAAGAAACGTCCTAAATTCAGACTTGCGAGGTTGCATGCAGTGTCATCAAGGAACATGTACTCACTGCAATTGTGAATAGTGATGCCATTGGCGACAAATGTGTGTGTAAGTGGTTCTGTGAGATCAAATACATCTTCAACACCAATGTACTCCAGTGATGCAACATTGTCGGTTGGTTTATCAATATATGTCCCAACAGATTCATTTAGAGATTTAAGTTGTTTTGCTTTAGGAGATTCTTTCATGAATCCTATGAGTTGCTCAAATTTCAATCTATTTTCTTTTGTTATTCTCAATGAATGAACTTCTTTTACATTATATTCTATCAAGTTTCCCTTTCCATCAGGCAATAACGCTATGTTTTTTCCTGCTCTGCGATTCTTGTAGAGAATGCTTTTAATGCCAAATCCTAATAGCATGAGTTGTACATCTTTCACCAGTTGCAAGCTTGTCGAATCAAGAGATACATACTGTGATTTTTTACCATAATTTGCGACGGTTCCATCTGCCGTGAATAATCCTTGCAGCAGATATTTTTGTTCTCCTAATGATGAGGAGAATAATGCATCTGTAAATCTCTTTTCATGTGATTTTTGAGAAAGGTCAAGCATCTGAAAAAATCGCTGTATAAGTGATGTGTTTGTTATAACGTACTTTCCAGAGGTTTTTGTAATTTGTACGGTTGCTGGAGAATTTTTGTGCGTTTGCCTTTCATAGTTTGCAGCAACGTATTCTGAAAAAGTATCTAAAATTTCTCTTTCAGTTTCTTTGCTCATAGTTATTTGTATTCCTCTGTTAGCGTTTATATTTTCCCCACATCCATCTCCTAAGTAGACTCCCAGCATTTGGTAGAATGTCTTGTCTTCTGGATCTACAATATCTCCGACTTCTTGGTCAGGAAGCAGTATAAAATCATCTTTGGTCAATTCACATGCCTGGACAAAACCTCTGTTTACAGTGAATACTTTGTGGTCTGCCGTAAGCTTTAGCTCATAGCCTCTTTTTGTTGTTAACAAATAGACTGGTTTTTTTCCTGTTTTGAATGATCCTTTGATATCACTATTTTGTAATATTCCTGTATTTGTTGTTATAGATGTTTTCTTGCCTATAATGTCTTTTATCTGTGTCCATCTACCTCCAGAGAGAAGAACTCTTGTATCTCCTGTGACACATGGATTACTTGCATTGATTCTTCCATCTGCCGGGCAGGTGTGCCATTCGTTGATGGTGGTATCGAACTGCAGACCAGGATCGGCGGATTGCCAGGCACATTCATTGATGGTGCTCCACAATGCTTTTGCTTTGATTTTTTTATTTGTTTTTCCATTAACTCTGTCTACCAATTCCCAATCTTTATCAGCTTGAAGCAGATCCATGAATTCATTAGGAACTCTGACTGAGTTGTTTGAATTCTGTCCTGATACTGTTTTATATCCTTCTCCTTCGTAATGGGTATCGAAAGTATCAAAGTCTATTTGTTCTTTACCTTGATCTGCGAGTTGTAGTGTGCGTATGATGTAGTTTTCAGGAACATGCAAATCAGTTGCTTTTTTGATGGCTGATTTCAATGCGTTACTTTTTTTTGGATTAGTCGTTTTCTCTTTTTTTGCGACAGTGATAATAGTATTGAGATGATCCTTACATATTTTACTGCCTGCAACAAGAGCAGCAACCTTGCGCTCTTCCTTTGCTTTCCATTGGACAAATTCTTCTATTTCAGGATGATCAAGATCTAAAGTTACCATCTTGGCAGCTCGTCTTGTGGTACCTCCTGATTTAATCGAGCCTGCAGCAACATCAAAGACTTTGAGAAAACTCATCAGACCTGATGATTTTCCTCCTCCTGAGAGATGTTCGTCTGCTGCACGTAATGTCGAGAAATTTGATCCTGTACCTGAGCCGTATTTAAACACTCTTGCTTCTCTTATCACAAGGTCAAAGATACCTCCTTCATTAACGAGATTGTCTTTGATACTTTGAATGAAACAGGCATGTACTTGTGCTCTTGAATAAGCGTCACTTGATTTTGTCAATTGCTTTGTTTCAGGATCCACATAATAGTGTCCTTGTGGTTCACCAGTAATATTGTAAGCCCATGCTAATCCTGTATTAAACCATTGCGGACTGTTTGGTGAGCCCATCTGGTGAAGGAGCATATAGCACATTTCATCATAGAAGATATTGGCATCTTTTTGTGAATAGAAGTAACCGAATCGTTTTGCCCAGTCGGTCCAACAGCCCGCAAGCCTATGGACGATTTGTTTGATGCTGTGTTCTGAACCGTAGACTTTTTTGCCATTCTCATCAAGCAAAGGCGAACCGTCCTTCTTCAGCTGTGGAACTTCTGTTTTTCTCAAATATTTCTGTGCACAAACATCAACAGCAACTTGGCTCCAGAAATCAGGAAACTCAAGATTATCAAGTTCAAATACTACGCTTCCGTCTGGATTTCGTATCACTGATTTTCGTAGCGTATACTTCACAGTATCGAATGGGTGCTCACCATCTTTCGTAAAATGGCGCTTTATCTTCAGCCCTTTTTCGCTGTAGCTATATTTTTTCTTTTTTTCTTCGTGTTCTAATGCTTGACTCATTATGCTCACCTTACTTCTGCAGTATTTTCTTCACTTCAAGATTGAGTTCCTCAAGGTCTTTGAACTCTCTATAGACAGATGCAAATCTGATATAGGCAACATGATCAAGCTTCTTGAGTCGATTCATTACTAATTGGCCTATAAATCTTGAGGCGATCTCAGTTGATTCTTTTTGCATAAGCTTCATTTCGATGTCGTTAAGTATATCATCAATTTGTTCATCAGTGATTGGTCTCTTTTCACATGCTATGAGTACTCCTTTGCGAAGTTTATTGCGATCATAATTTTCTCTGCTGCCATCTTTTTTGATGATTCTTAATAATGTTGATTCGATTTTCTCATAAGTGGTGAATCTTTTTGAACAATTCAGGCATTCTCTTCTACGTCTTACTGAGTAGTCATCGCTGTCTCTTTTCTCAAGGACTCTGCTGCTTTCATCACCACAGTAAGGGCATCTCATTGTTTTAACACGCTCCGATGCGGTTGAGCATCTCTCTTTAAAGATATCGCTTAAATCTTTTAAGCACTATTTGTAGTGTATAGGTGTTATCTTAAACACCACATGTAGCGTATTTGGATATTGTTTTTTTTATAAAGATTTTGGAAGTTTGGAATATATGTTCTAATCTTGGTGATAGAATATCTTAACCACAACATATATGGTGTTGTTATATGGAAAGAAACTGAACATCAGCTAAGGGTGATGTGCCTTTTATGAAGCATATAATAATTGGCTCTGCTGTCAAAAAACAACCTTTAAATAGTTTGCTTGGTTATAGGTATTGTGTCTCGATGGACGAAAAAGATATTCAGTTCGCACTTGCTGATGCTAGGAAAATGCTTGTGGCTGCGGATCATATGCTAACTATTACATATCCTATGATCAACGATCCTAAGATGTTGCTCTCGATAACAAATAACGCTTTTTCAGCAATCAGCAACGGCATGAATGCTTTGCTTGGATATGAGCATCAATGGAAGAGAGTATCTTCTGTTCCACAAGAATTTATGACTCAATTGACTGTATTCAAAAACAAAGTTGCAAAAAATGTCGGATTCCCTAACGAAACGATTAAAAAGATATCAGAAGTACTTGAAATTGTGAACAAGCATAAAACTTCCCCTGTTGAATTTGTCAGGAAGAATAAGTTTGTGATATGCTCAGATACGTATGGTATGAATGCATTGACTGTTGAAAGGACAAAATCATTCATCAAAACAGCGAAGTATTTTGTAGAGAAGGTCGATGAGTGGGTGAATAAGAATGGAGATTGACAAAGATGAAATACTAGGACTCCTTGATGATGCCAATGATGAAATGAAACGTGCAGAACATCAAATAGATGTTAGTCTCAAGTATACAAGAACAGTAGATGTTCTGATGAATGTGATTCTCAGGATGATTGATGGATATGAACGACTTTTTGATACTATTCTTGCTTTGCGGGTTCAGCAGCAAAAAATAGACATGCTTCCTCCTGCACCAATACTAAAAGGACAGAAACTGAAAGAGATTTTTCCAGATGATGAACTTGTTGATCAGAATGTTGAGTTGTTTTTTCTTCTAATGAAATTGAGCAGAACTAATCCTGAGAGAGAACAAGAATATAGAAGACATGTTACGATGAGAACAATTGTTGATGGAAGAGAGGAAATCGTTAATATAGATATTATTAATGAATATTTCAATCTCATGAAGAATTTTTTTGAGTTTATCTGTAGACAGCTCCGGGCAGAAGACATTGTCGGAGAGCTGAACAGAGAGAGGATCTGAGGATGGCGAAGTTTATTGCAGTATCATCTGGGAAAGGTGGTGTTGGTAAAACAACAACAGCGATTAATTTAGGAACAGCGTTCTCTCAGTTCGGTAGAAATGTGGTAGTGGTTGATGCAAATCTAACAACACCTAATGTTAACATTCACTTAGGAGCTCCTAAAGTATCTACTACCTTAAATGATGTTCTCAGAGGAAACAAACATATCACACAAGCAGTATATGAACATGAGTCTGGATTGCGTGTCATTCCTGCTTCAGTAAGTCTTGAAGCGTTGAAAAAAGTCGACGTTGATCGCATTAAAGATGTATTGCTTGATCTAGAGCACTTTTATGATTTAGTGGTACTTGATTCTTCAGCTGGCCTTGGCAAAGAGAGTGTTATCTCGTTGCAGTCTGCAGACGAAGTGATCATTATCACTAATCCTGAATTGCCTGCTGTGACTGATGCGTTAAAAGCTATTAAGACAGCAGAGAAGCACAAAGCAACAGTACTCGGTATTGTTGTTTCAAGAGTAAGAGGAGATCGCTATGAAATGAGCATCCCTAATGTAGAAGCCATTCTCGAATATCCTGTAATTGCAAGTATTCCTGAGCATGAGCATGTTCGCGAGTCGTTGCATATGAAACATCCTGTTGTGTATACACACCCTAAGAGTCATGTGAGTAAAGCATACAAAAAACTCGCAGCAAAAATTCTTGGAGAAATCTATGAGGAAGGTCCGGTATTGGTTCCTGAATCATTTTTTAAGAAATTAGTGAAAGGTTTGTTTGGAGTTAAATAAATAATTACTTCTATTCTTGGCACTACTGCTTCATATATTAGCAATGCCTCCCAGCGAAGTACTTGATATACTCATATGGAATTGTTATAATCGCGGATTACTTATCGTGTTGTGGATGCGACACGAAGCGAGGCATTGCTAATACTAAGTAGTGATGCAAATAAGAAACCTATATTGGCACTACTGCGCTACGTTTGTATATGCAAATCACTGTTCAAATTGAGTTCTGTCGTAATTCAATATGCATTAATATAACTGCGCTGGGCAGTAGTGCCAAGAATAACACAATAAGAATTACTTTCTCTTTCTGCTTCTGTACATGACTTTCTTTTCAAAAGGTCTATCTTTAAACAAGTCAGAATATGCTTTTGTTACAGGGGAATTCCATGAATCTAGAGAAAGTCTCACTTCATCAATAGGAATATTAAGTTTTGCAGAGATCTCTTCTGCGGTAAAATACTTATCGTGATGTTTATCCAGAAAATCTATTATTTTTAGATTCTGTTTTCTGTCAATCCATAATCCTTGGAAGAACTTCTTGAAAATGGTTTGATATTTAGGAGATTGTGAAACAAAGAGAATTTTTGGTTTGAGTAATCTTATTTTGTTGCCTTCATAGATAATTTCTGATTCAATCAGTCCTGCTTCTTCAAGTTTCTTGATATTTTCATGCAGTGTAGAATTGGAATGCCCTATTCTTTTTCTTAATTCTTGCATATTCATTGGCTGAGTGCTGAGTTCAATTAGAATCTTTCTGGGAATTGCTTGATTCCAGAATTTGTTAATATTGTTTTTGACATCAAGATCTATGGCTTGCGGAAAGAAATCTATTATTCTCTCATTATGTTGGTCGTAATAGACGCAATAATCCATTTTTTTATGTCTTAGACGTCCTGATTTAAAAATCTTTTCTTTTTTCGGTCTAATAGAAAGCCTGATTTTCGGTATTTTTGTTTTACAGTTTGTTCAAAAAAACGAAAAACTTAAAAAGGATGAAAACAATCTGTATATTGGTGGGATGAATGACAACCAAAGAAGTAGAAGAACTGGCTTTCAAAATAGTTCAGGAAAGCCAAAATAAAGGCATTAAAGCCAGAAATAATTTCTTGAAAGCGATGGGTTTTGGAAGCTAATTATCTTTTACATCAACTATTCCCGTATCTTTTTTTGCAACTAGTTTTTTATCGTCTTCGAAATAGTTGTTGACAGCAGGTATGAATGATTTTGTAATGCCGTCTGATTTTCCTCTGATTTTTGTGTAAACATTGTAGAGTCCATTTGTTTTTTTAGGTTTGCTAACTTCACAGCTTAAACTAAGCAGATAATCTGATTCTTGGATGAGATTATCTAGGAATCTATATGCGTCTTTTGCATCTGCTTCATCTTCATAACTGACTGAAAGCTGATAGTGTTTATTATGATCTTTTTGTATAAACATTTTAAGAAGATCACCTATAAGCAGACCTCCTCCGAAAGCGATTATCTTAATAGCAGCACCTTTCATTGCTTGGATGGGATCTCCTGTGTTTGCGTAGATAAGAGCATCTTGAATCATTGTTGAACTAAGAACACCTAGCGAGGTAACGTAATTTGTGGTGTTATTCTGACTTAATCCTGAATTTAGGCCTGATCCCATAGCAATAGGGTTGAGAGGATTTTCTACATTGAATCCAATAACCCAATCAACAGGATACATAATTGCAGAAGAAAGCGCGATGTCTCTAAGCTCCTTTAAATAATTCTTTATTGTCTTTCTTTTCTTCTTAGAAATCTTTCTTTCAAGGGATACTTCTTCGTTAGAAACTCCTGTCATGGGTGTGAAATATAACAATCATATATAAAATTTTTTATTGGTACTACTTAACAATGGAGTTATTTTCACAGTATAGCATTAATCCTTTGGGCTTAATGTGTTAATTAACATAAGCATCTGGCGAGAGTAGGAATATAGAAGGGATTTAGAGAAATTCTTTTGCTTAGTTCCTCTCTTTTCTTTTTTCTATGGTACTCACGGATTGCCAATTGATATCCTGCTTCATCACAATATGTGCCTGCTTTTTTCACTGTGTTAAAGAATCTTTTGTCAACTTTTCCGTGTTTTTCCAAATGGGCACGTGTTTTTTTGTATATTTCCAGCGTTTCGGTTCCTGCATTAGTAGAAACAAGAGCTAAATGACTCCCTAGCATAATGGGTATGAAGATTGCATCATTTTCATTAAATAATTGTAATTCTAAAGAGGATCTCGCTATTTTACTTGCTGCATACGCTGCTGGGAGGAGGAATCCTCCTAAGGTGATCCTATTTGCAAAGACTGCTTTACAATAATCGGTAAAATTTGACATGTTCGACAGAATTGACAATCATATATAAATTTATCTTATTTCACTACTAGAAAATAAGTACTATATACTCGTCACCCTTAAAAACAGGACAATATTCACCTTCCTATGAAAGGACTCTTCTATACGCATAAAGGATTTGAAGATATCGCTGCCTTGGAAATCAAGGAATTAATCAGCAAAGAAGCTACTACACAGGATTATGTAGCTCTTTTTGATGCTGATGAGGAAGCATTAGCCAAGCTTGCTTACCAAGCACAATCTGCGAGAAAAATACTGCTGCTTATAGGAAAGGGAAACACAAAATCATTAGGAAAAGATGCAAAGAAGATGATTGATGCTTTCGATTTCTCTAAATATCTGGATAAAAAGAAGAGTTTTAGAGTAATTACTAAGAAAGAAACTGATGACGTATCCGCTCAAGAGATTTCTGCGGATATTGGGGAGCTCATTATCAAGAAAACAAAAGCGAAAGCGGTGATGGAGACACAAGATATTATTATTTATTGCATTGTAACAGAAAATCAATTCTATATAGGAATTGATTTTGCAGGATTCGAACTAGATAAACGCTACTATAAGCTCTTCACTATGGCGGGATCAGTGAAAGGAACATTAGCGTATGCAACAGCAAGAGCAGTTGGTTTAGATGATAAAACAAAGGCAATTCTTGATCCTTTTGCTGGTACAGGCATGATGCCTATTGAAGCAGCATTGTTTCTCTCAAAGAAAAGCCCTCATTATTACAACAAAGAAAAATTTTCTTTTAGGAGAATGCATTTCTTCAGGGAAAATCTTTTCGAAGATTGGGACGCTGAGATTACTGAAACAACAACAAAGATTTACGGGTATGACATATTACTTCCTTCGCTGAAGAACTGCCAGAAAAACGCTAAGCTTGCAGGAATTGAGAAATTATGTGATTTCTCAAAAATAGAAATTAGTTGGCTTGATACAAAATTCGATAGAGAAACTGTAGATCTTGTGGTTGGGCAACCTCCCGAGCTATCTAAATTTGCTCCTGAGAAAAAGGTGAAGAAAACTTACAAAGATGTATTTTATCAGCTCGATTTTATTCTTACAAAAAAGGGCAGAGCAGGGTTTCTTGTTGCTTCTGAGAAATCGAAGGAAGCGTTGCTTGAGTATGCAAAAACATATAAATTTCAACTTTTGGAAGAACGTATAGTGTATGGTGGAAGAAGCAAGTATGCTTTATTGATCTTCAGGAGGGGATGATTTTGGTCGTCTGTGAATTATGTGGTGCAAAGAACGCTACGCTGAAGCTTAATGTTGAAGGCTCTGTTATGACAGCCTGTCATAATTGCAAATCATTTGGTAAAGTAATTAGTAAAGTAGAGCAGACGAAGCCTGTTCGACCAAGAGAGATAAAAAAAGTAATTGAAGCACATAATCAAGCTGTTGAACAACCTGTTGAAACTGAGGAAGTTCTAGTTGATGATTATGGAAAGATAATAAAGACTTTGCGTGAGCAAAGGAAAATGAAGCAAGAAGATTTCGCAAAAAAATTACGAATTAAGACTTCTATGCTAAGCAATATAGAGACTCAGCAATTTGAACCTAAATTTGATACAGTGAGGAGAATAGAAAAGATGCTTGGTATTAAACTCATTAAAAAAAGAATTGTGGAGAAACAAAAAATTAACGATTTTAATACAGAAAACGCAGAACCTACGATAGGCAACATGATCAAGTTCAAGACAAGGAAGAACTAATCAGAAGGAAAGTTATCTCTTTTTGCATTTTTGGCACCAAATACCCATTAGGACATTGTTAGGGGTGTCTTTCCATGTGTGTCCGTGTCTGCATTGCCATGTTAATTTGGTGTTTTTTGTTATGCCGTATTTTTTTGATAAGCATCTTCCTCCGTTTTTTCTAACGAGTGTTCTCATTTTTTGTAATGTTAGATTTCTATATTCGCGGGCGCATATGGGGCACCATCTTCCTGAGAATATTGAGTTTGGTATTGCTTTCCATGTGTGTTTTTTGAAGCATTCCCATTTTAGGTGAGTTTTTATGTTGATGTATGTTTTTGATAGGCATTTGCCTTTTTTTTTCTTTGCGAATTCTTGCATGTCTTGGATAGTTTTTTTTGCTGTTCCACAACAGTGTGGGCACCAGCTTCCTTGTTTT
>JANQNG010000079.1 GCA_028279685.1 Candidatus Nanoarchaeia archaeon
ATGATAAAGATATTAGCAGAGCGTAAAGATGGTTCTAAGGTGCTGATCAGGAGCCATGATTATTCTGAGAAGTTTCGTAATGTGATGAATAGCCGTTTGCGTAGTGGGGAAATTGTTGATTATGAGGTGGTCGCATGAATAAAGAATGTCCTTGTTGTCATGAAGAATATGAGCCTATCCTAGACAGACAACATCCTGAGGTTTTGATCCAGGAAGAATTCCCTGAAGCTCCTGCTTGGCAAAGAGAACAACATATCTCGGGTCTATGTTCCGATAGTTGCTGGAACAGATTTCTTGGAATTGACTTCAACGGGCCTGGAGCCGTTTAAGATTTTGGTATGTTTCTTTTTTTTGACCTTTTCTGTTGTGCTGGCACAGTAAAATACCTTCTAAACAGCGTTTTCCGAGTGAATTTCGATACTTCTGCTAATTATTACTAGCTTTTGGAAGTTAAATATTTTAGTTTGGAAGTCAATATTTTTTAATTGGACTTCAATTTATAACAACATTTAAATAGGGGTGGGCTTATGATTTATACAATGGCAAAGAGAAAAAAAGGGAATGGTGATTACGATGAGTTTCGATTCACAGCCTTAAGAGGAATCCAGGCAGGCCGAGAATATTATGTTGTCATGTGTCCTCTGAAATTGATACCTTCTATATTTGTTTTCAATGAAGCTAGCATACCAGCTGAGCTTCGTTCTCAAAGAGTTTTGAACAAAGCCAGGATCCCTGAAATGAGTTCCTATCTAATCAACAATAATAGCGATTATGTATTCTCATCAATTACTGCTTCTATCGACGGAGAAATTAAATTTATTCCAAGTGGAAAGGAAGGTATTGCATCAAAAATGGGCGAGCTGATTGTTCCAATGAGTGCTAGGTTCTTGATCAATGACGGACAACACAGAAGAAAAGCTATTGAAGAAGCATTAAAACATAAGCCTGAATTGGGGCTTGAAACAATTTCTGTCGTGTTCTATTTGGATTCGGGATTAAAGAAGAGCCAGCAGATGTTTTCAGACTTGAATAAACACGCCATCAGGCCAACAAAATCACTTAATATCCTTTATGATCATCGAGATGCATTCTCTCAATCTGTTAGAGAAATGCTTCCACAAGTTCCAATTTTTGGCGAGATTACAGAGCTTGAAAGAACTTCAATCTCAAACAGATCTCCAAAAGTATTCACTTTAAATAGTATCTATTCAGCCTCAAAAGCATTACTTGGAAAGACTGAAAAAAGACCTGAGATTTCTGAGGAAGAAGAGCAGTTTATGGTTGAGTATTGGAACGAAATTTCCAATCATATGACTGAGTGGCAAGATATTGTCAATGGGGCAACAAGTCCTTATGATATCAGAAAAAATTATGTTCATGTGCATGGCATTCTTTTACATGCTCTTGGACTATTAGGAAATTCATTAGTAGAAAGATATCCAAAAAAATGGAAATCAAAACTTAAACCTTTAAGTGAGATTAACTGGAAAAAGAATAATAAAAAAGACTGGGAAGGTAGAGCTATGATTGGAGGCCGCTTAACAAAGGTAGGCATGAATATTGTGCTGACTAATAATCTTCTTAAAAACAAGCTTGGTCTAGACCTCACAGAGAAAGAAAGAGAAGTAGAAGTTAAATTTAATCGGGGTGCGTGAACATAGCTAATACAAAAAAAACAAAGAATTCGGTATTTAACAATCGCTCCTTGAAGGAGATTTATGCAGAGATAAGAAAATTATATCTTAGCGATAAACGACCTTGGGTGATTGGTTTTAGTGGAGGAAAAGACTCCTCAACTTGCGTTCAATTAGTGTGGTATGCATTAAAAGAATTACCTGAAAAACAAAGAACAAAGCCTGTTTACATCATATCTTCTAACACTCTAGTTGAGTCACCTATTCTGATCAATTATATTACTGGTATTCACAAGAAAATTAATCAAGCTGCAAAAGAACAAAATCTTCCAATTACTGCATCACATATTGGTCCGAAAACCGAAGATACTTTTTGGGTTTCATTATTAGGAAAAGGCTATCCTGCTCCTCAAAGAATGTTTAGATGGTGCACTGATAGATTGAAGATTTATCCTGCAGATAAATTCATTCTTGACAAAGTTAGTGAATTTGGTGAAGTTATTTTGATTTTGGGTGTTCGAAGTTCTGAGAGCACAACTAGGGCTCAGGTCATGAGCTTATACAAGATTAAAGATTCTATTCTTTCAAGGCATTCTAGATTCCCTCAGGCCTTTGTATATACGCCTATTGAGGACTTTACTGTTGATGATGTTTGGACTTATCTTTTACAGAAAAAGTCTCCTTATGGTGGAAGTAACAGGGAATTGCTGCACATGTATACCAGCAAGGAATCAGGAGAGTGTCCTCTTGTTGTAGATAAAACGACGCCTTCATGTGGTGGCAGTAGATTTGGATGTTGGACTTGCACAGTTGTCAGCAAAGATACTTCAATGCAGAATCTTATTGAGGGTGGCGAAACCTGGATGAAACCTCTTTCTGATATCAGAGACTTCCTGTATATGACAACGGATCCAGAAAAAAAGAAGTTATATCGGGATTTCAAAGGCAGAAATGGGAGAGTCAGATTCAAAAGTGATGGCTCTGGTGTGATTTCTCGGGGGCCTTACAAATATTCATTCCGTAAAGAATTATTCAAGAAACTTCTCGAAGCTCAGAAACAAATTGAAAAAGAAATGCCCGGAACCGATTTCAAGATTATTCTAGATGAAGAGATCCATTACATTAGAAAATTGTGGCTAACCGAAGGTGGAGATTGGGAGGATTCTATTCCAAAAATTTACAAGGAAGTTATGGGTAAAGAATTGAACTGGGTTCAAGATGATGTGGGGACTTTCACAAATGGCGAGAGTCAATTACTTCATAATATCTGTTCTAAACATGATATTCCAACTAAACTTGTTGTCAAACTTCTAGGTGTAGAAAGGGAGATACAGGGAATGACCAGGAGAGCTTCTGCATATTCAAGAATTGATAAAGTTATGAAAGAGGAATGGCGGTCAGAAGAAGAAATTTTGAAAGCCAATAATGGAGAATAAATATGATTATTAATAAGTTAATCCTCGAGAATTTTGGACTGTTTCCAGGTAAACAAGAAATTAATCTCTTGCCTGAAAATGGAAGAAAGATTGTATTAATCGGGGGAAAGAATGGTAATGGAAAGACAACAATCTTTGATGCTATTAGGTTGTGTCTTTATGGCCCGATGGTCTTGGAAAAAAGATCCACTAAGCCGGCTTACATGAAATATCTTCTTGAAAAAATCCATCACGATCCATCCAAAACCAAACAAGCTACAAATGCTTCAGTAGGTCTTGAGTTTCAGCATGCTCATTTAGGAACTGTTGATACTTACAATATTCTCAGAGAATGGGAAAATACCGGCTCTGGATGTGATGAAGTTTTCAAAGTTAAAAAGAATGGAAAAGACTTATCAGAGATTGAATCTGATCAATGGCAGGATTTCATTAATGATTTAATCCCGCCAGGTCTATCACAATTATTCTTTTTTGATGGAGAGAAGATTCAGGCATTGGCTGAGGATGCAACAGACAATAAACAATTATCAGATTCATTCAAGGCACTCTTAGGTGTTGATCTAGTCGAAAAATTAAAGTCTGATTTGGAGATTTATACAGTTAAGCAGCTCAAACAAAATGGTGCTAAGGATCTTCAAAAGCAGATTATTACTATTCAGAATGAAGAGAAAAAATATGAGACTAAGCTTGATGTGATTTTTCAAGAAAAGGCTCAACTGCAATCAAAAATAGATAAGGTTAAGGCTGATATTGAACGGCAGGAATTCTTGATTAAGAAAGAAGGTGGATTGTTTGCTGAGAAGAGGGAGAAGCTTAAAGATAATCAGAAAAAATCAGAACTTGAACTTAATCTTGTTGAAAGTCAGTTAAGGGATTTGTGTGCTGATATATTGCCTTTTGTTTTTGCTCAGAAATTAAGCAAGAAATTAAAGAATACTCTATTAGATGAAGAAGCTGCACGCAATGAAAAGATTACACAAAAAAATATTCAATCTAAGATTACTAAATTAAAACAGGAAATGGCAAAGAAAGGTTTTTGGTCTGGAACAAATCTCAAAGATAAAGAGACAAAGCCATTATCAAAAGACTTGCTCAAGAAGATTTCAGATATTATGGTTTCTGAGGTCGAGAAAAAGAAGTTAATCCATAATCTTTCTAGTGAGGATCATAATCAAATCATTAATTTGATTGACAGAGCTATGAATGAGGCTCCTGGCATGCTCAATACTCTTACAAAGAAACATAATGTACTCTCTAAGAAAAGGCACAAAATAGGAAAAGAATTGAGTTTTGCCCCCAGTGATTCTGTTATTAGCAAGGAAGTTAAGAAGTGTAATGTCCTTCATCAGCAGCTAGGAACATTGGAACAGACCATGAAGTCTAAGGACGAGGAACTAAAGAAGTTGCAGTTTGCTCATGAGAAAATTTCAAGAGATCTAAAAAGGCTTTTAGAAGAACTGAAGAATAAAGATCATTTATCAAATCGGTTAAAGCTAGTTACTAAGGTTCAAACAGCACTCGAAGAGTATCATAAGAAGCTTGAAGATTCAAAGATAAAGGAATTTTCAAAACTCTTTATTGAATCCTACAATCAAATTGCTAGAAAGAAAAAAGTCTTTGAAAAAATTAGTATTAATACTAAGGATTATTCAGTTACCTTATTCAAAAAAGGAAATAAGAAGACTCCAAAAGCGCAATTATCTGCAGGAGAAAAACAGATTTATGCAATCGCTGTTTTATGGACTCTGACGAAGATCTCCAGGAGGCCTCTTCCATTTATTATTGATACTCCTTTAGGTAGATTAGACCTTGACCATCGAGATAATCTCATACAGAACTTTTTTCCAGAGGCAAGTCATCAGCTGATAGTGTTATCAACTGACACAGAGGTTGATAAGAAATACATGTCTCAGCTAAAACCTAGAATCATCAGAACTTATAATTTGAATTATCAAGAGGGAAAATCCCAAGTAGAGAAAGGGTATTTTTGGAATTGAAAATGAAAAAATTTAATCGAATAAAAATAAGCAAAAGTGCGACAATCCGGCTTAGGACTTTGAAAGGCAGAACTGGATTAACTCCAAATATTTTAGCTAGAATCGCATTGTGTTATTCCCTAAATACTCAGAAGATTACTGGCCTGGTCAAGACTGATGAGGAAGGTCAAGAGTTCAATAGATACACTCTAACAGGAGAATATGATAATTATTTTATGGCACTTGTAAAAGAAAGGTGCATCCAGGACGGATTGGATCCTGAAAAGGAATTTATGAAGCAGTTTAAGCTTCATTTGAATAATGGTATTATGGCAATATACAGCAGAATTGGTGATCTGTCTGATTTGCCTAACTTATTAAAAGAGACATAAAATGGAACGACCAATTTACTTAGATCATCATGCAACAACCCCAATGGATAAGAGGGTGTTTAAAGCTATGTCTCCTTACTTCTGTGAGAAGTTTGGCAATCCATCAAGTATTGACCACATCTACGGAAATGAGGCTCTGGTGGCTGTTAAAGAGGCTAGAGAGCATATTGCTGATTTAATTGGATGTGAGCCTGAGGAAATCATTTTTACCAGTGGTGCAACTGAGTCTGATAACCTGGCAGTTTTTGGTGTAGCAAGACAATTGAGAGACAAGGGCAACCATGTTATTACATGCATAGCCGAACATAAAGCAATTCTTGATTCTTGTAAAAAACTTGAGGATGAGGGCTTTGAAGTTACTTATCTTAAAATCAATAAAGACGGTGAGATTGATCTCAAAGAACTAGAAGAGAAAATTACTCCTCAAACTGTTTTGATTTCGATCATGTCTGCAAATAATGAAGTAGGCACAATTGCTCCATTAAAAGAAATTGGAGAGTTAGCTGAAAAGAAGGGAATTCTTTTTCATACTGATGGAGCTCAGGCATTCGGACACTTTTCTATTAATGTAAAAGATATGAAAATTAATCTTATGTCAATTTCTGGTCATAAAGTCTATGGCCCGAAAGGTATTGGTGCTTTGTATGTTCAGAATAAGAATCCTTTAGTTAGACTCGTTCCAATTATTTATGGTGGCGGGCATGAGAGAGGATTAAGGTCTGGAACTCTTAATGTGCCGTCTATTGTTGGTCTTGGTGAAGCTGCAAGGATCTCTAAAGCTGAGATGAAGGAAAGTGCTGAAAGATTAAGAAAACTCACTCAAAGATTGTATGAAGGAATCTCCTCAGAAGTTCAGGTTGAAATAAATGGTCAATCGGAGAATAAACTAAGTCATAATCTTAATTTGTTTTTTGAAGGAATTGAAGCAAAGGCTTTGATCAATGAAGTAAAAGATGTTATTGCTATTTCTGCCGGTTCTGCATGTAATTCTAATGATGTCAAACCATCTCATGTATTAATGGCTCTTGGATATGACGAGGATAGAGCTTATTCGTCAGTCAGGTTTGGTCTTGGAAGAGAAACAACCGAAAAAGATATTGAAATAACTATCAAGACGATTATAGATGCAGTAAATAAATTAAATAATTTATAGAATTATCCTTTGAATACATTTAGAGCTAAATCAATCAATTCTGTGGTTCTAGCATTGACTGTCGCTAAATCCCATGTAGTTTTTTCTGCAATTTTGTTGTTCATCAATACAGATGATTGTTCTAATGTTGGTTGTTTGGTCGCAAAATCATCATTTCCTACAAGATTGTTATCTCCTGGACCCAAGAAAGACAAATTCCCTAATGTATGTTTAACTGGTTCTAAGGCTGCATCAACACCAGTTCCAGAAGCATTCTGTGGATAAATATGCTCTATTGTTGTGTTGGCATAATCAAATAATCGCGTAGGATCCATACAAGTAGGATTTCCATTATGACCATCTAGATACCATCTGTAATAATGTTCAGCTGTCATTAAGAAATATTTGAGAACTTTGTTACTTTTATTCTTACTATAGACGAGCTCTCTTGGAAGTTCTGATCTGAATAAGTTATCTCTTGCCTTTGAATTTTGTAAAGTTCTTACTTTATTGGCAAATGATGAAACATTATAATTGCTTGGGTTTGCTCTAATTAACTGGGCTTCTTCTAGGTAAATTTTGGTCAAGGGCCCGATGTGAGCATTACAGATAACTTTGTATCTAAAAAAGAATCTTTCAACTAAATGCACAAGTTGAGAAAATTTTTGATGATCCAGTTTACATGCTGCTAGAATAAATGGCATTGAATGAGTGTGTTTTAGATCCACTATCAATAACCTTAATCTTTCTTTATTCCATGCAGGACTTTGAACTGTGCTTTCATACGGCCATTCCCCCTCAATAAGCTTACGCATTGTAAGGACTTCTTTTTCCAATAGTTTAACAGAATTAAGAATAGATGTTGCATCTGCTTCGGTTATGTCAGCCACTTCTTTTGTATGTTGAGGAAAAAAAGCCTTTAGGAAATCGTCAAAGAGATCTGTTTTACTTGGTCTTTTACCTTTAACTGAAGCAAAATACCATCTGAGAAACTTCTCAGTATCGTCAGGGTGATCAGCTAATATCTTATTCCAACAATTTAATACAGAATCTTGTTTGTCAGCATGGGTATCAGAATCCAGTAACTCCAGTGTTCGTGCCTTTAGTAGATCACCTTCAGTAAGACATGTTCCCCTATCATTCAAGACCTGGAATAATCTATATGCTTCATCTTTTGTATCAGTTACAATATGAATTATTGTGCAATCCTGCAGAACAATTTGATGAAAGCGATCAAGACAATCTAGTTTATCAGTAATTGTGGTTTGGCTCTCCAAAATCTCATGAATCTTCTTTTGCATTAAGTCATATGCATATTTTACTCTTTTATGAGAATCCCTATCCGCAGCTGGAGAATTATCATTCACTATATCTTTGAAAAATTGTTTATCCGGAAGAGATAATTCAAGTCTATCAACTTCAATAAGTTCTCTATTTATTTCATCTTCAAACTTAATGTATAACTTTACAAGTCTGTCTACTCGTGATTCTGCAAGATCTTTATTAGCAGTATCATTGGCATTATCTGCTTCTTCTGCAGTGGCTTTTGTTTCAGAAATTAAAGCTGACATAAACAAAATAAATGTAGCCATTCTCTGTTGGCCATCAATAAGATCAAAAAGCTGTCTTGCGGAGCCAGAAATTTCTTGCTTAATACTTACTACCCCACCGAAGAAATGATGCTTTGGAGAACCATTCTGTCTAGCAATAAAACATTTCTCTATATCATCCCAAAAATCAGAAAGCTCGGTCTCATCCCAAGCATAATTTCTCTGATATTTTGGAACCTGAAATGTAAAATGATTCTCAAATAATCTTCCTATCGATATGTGTTGTGGGGTAATTGCCATTTTCTTTACCTTATGCTTTAAGCAAATCTCTTAATTCTGCTTCCAAATATTTTGGATAATTAAGTCCTTGCTTCTCGATATGAGATTTTAGGATCCCAATACCTTCTTCAACATATTTCTCAGCTTCAGCATAAATTGGCTTCTCATCCTTTAAGACCAGGAGATCATCTTTCTTGGCGATAGCAGTAGATAACAAGCCCCATTTCTGGGCCTCTGATAATACATTCACAGGCACATTATTAGCCTTGTTTTTAGGCTCTTTCTGCTTCTTTCTGTTGAAACCTACTGACATAGCAAAAAAGAATAAATCTGCTTGTGTAGCCCCTGCAAAGACGGTATTTGACTCTTTCTTAGTCCAATCTTTGAATAAAGCACTATGCTTTTTACTGTATCCTACCTCTCTTGGTTCATTATGATGTTCATCAGTCATTTTCTCACCACCAAGGATTCGTCCTGATCATCGTTTTCCTTGATATCATAGACATTTCCTTTATTGATAAATTTCTTAAGATTTGCTTGCACTTTTGCATCATATTCAGTTGGAGTAACGAATAAAATTAGTTGTGTTCCTTCTAAAAATACAGGCAATTCATTTGTTATTCTCTCTCGATGTTCATCATCAATCTTACCTAATGGTGTATCAATGATGACTGGTGATTTGAATCCTGAAATTGTCATCAATGCACTCATGAAAGACAATCCTAAAATCATATATTCACCAGCTGACAAGTGATCAATGACATTATATCCTGATTGATGTTTAACAACAACCTCATAATTGTCATTGATGATAACTTTTTTGAAAGCTCCTTTCTTACGGATAAGTCTAAAGAAGTTATTCTCTGTAGCTTTCTGAATTTGTTCTCTAATCTTATTCTTAATCAAGACTTCGCTTTCTGCAAGTGTTCTTAGAGTGTCCTGGACAAGCTTCAATTTCTTCTTTAATCTCTCATTCTTTTGTGAGGATCCTAGTTCTTTATCATACTCGTCTTTCTTTTCATCTAATGCTGCTGTTGCTTCTTTTGCTTCAGCTTGATCCATATTGGTTTGCTGTTCAATTCTTGCATTAGTCCTAATCAATTCTTCTCTTCTTCTTTCAAAATTGATAATCTTGGTTTTGTCTTCTCCAGCTTTTAGCTCTTCCTTAATTTGTTCAAGTCTTCTTCTCTTGTTTTCAAGTTCTTCTTCAAAAGAGGATATCTCTTTGTGATAAGCATCCATCCTTTCGGGAAATTTCCCTATATCTGCAAGGACATCATTAAACTTAGTCTTACCAACAACACTAATTTCTCCAAGTTCTGACAAACCAAGTTTTTTACAATATTCTTGAAGTGTCTTTTTAGCTTTACCTTCAACATCAGTTCCACAAATACAGGAACCTCTTTCAATAAGCTCAAGAACAAGTGTTTCCTTAATCTTTGGTGGGAGTTCGCCCTTGTCAATCTTTTTACTGACTAACTTTAAAGCTGATTCAATGGGCTTTTTCAGATAAATAAATGGGGCCATCTTCACGAGATATTTGTTTCGCTCCAAGACCTTTGAGTATCTTCGACCTTCGACAAGTTTTATATCTTCTTCTAGTCTTTGCCTTTCATCTTCAAGTTGTTCAACATGTTCAATTCCACAATTTTTTAGGAAGTCTTTTACTTCTTTGAGTTCTTTATTATTTTTCTTAACTTCCTCTTTTGATTTCTCAATGTTTTCCCTTGCTTTTTCAAGGCTATTCTGAAGATATTGGATTTCATTATCGATTTTATCTAATTGTGGTGTGCTTTCCTTAACTCCTTTTCTTAATTCTTTTTCGTGAGCTTCAAGGTGTGTAGCTGCTTTATACATCAGATCAAGTTGTGATACTTTTTCAATTGATTCTCCAATGTTTTCAACAGTATCTTTATTGAAAAATTCTCTAAGTTTTTCTCCATCCATAAAGAAGAAGCTTCTTAGTTCTTCAGGTAGTAAATTGTTAATCAATACTTCCGTATCTTTCCCGGATGCGACAACATCTTGACCACCAACTGGCCGAACTACTGTTAAGGTGCTTTCTTCATCAACATATGCTTCTCCATTGGAATGCTTTCCACCATTAATTACTCTTTTAATAGTCCATGGACCACTATCTGTATCTAGGAAGATTGAGACTTCAGCATGTATCTTTTGATTGGCTTTCAACTCAGATAATTCACCTGTATTAATTATTGGCATCTTCTCATTATCTTCATAAGTGCTATGAGCTTCCATGTCATAGAAACACCAGGTAAGAGCATTAAGCAAATTTGATTTACCTGCACCATTTCTTCCTTGAATTATTGCCACATTCTTCTTTTTATCATGACCTAATTCTATTGTGTGCTTTCCCCTGTATTGTCTGAAATTGACAAGTTCTATTGATGTTATCGAGAATCTCATTGTGGCTCCCTCTTTAGAACTCGATCAACCATTCGTTCGTATTCATCTTTTATTGTTGATGGAAGGATATGCCGATTCCATATATCAAGTTCATATTGTAGAGCTTCTTTAATTAGATCTTGAACTGTCTCATCTTCACAAGCATTTTCGACGGTTTCAATAATCAGTTTATTTATTTCCGAGTGATTTGCCATTATTACTGCCTCCAAGTATTTTGTATTTTAACTTAATCTTAAAAAGTTGTCGAGAGACAGATGAGAAATTCAATGACTCTTGAACAAACTCATCAATCCTATTAAATTGTGACTCAACAATTTTTCTCTCATAATCAATATCATCACCTGACAATCCCAGGTCTGGGATTATAATAAGATCATAAATGATAGCTTTTTCTTTGCCTGGAAATCGCCTTAATACTCTTCCTCTTCTCTGTATATATTCTTTTGGATTTCCTGTGCTAGACATTAAAATTGCTGTCCTAGTAGAAGGAACATCAACACCCTCATCAAGACATTTGATAGCAACTAAAACATCATACACCCCTTTATCAAAATTATCAAGCAAGTATTCTCTCTCAGTCAATCCATTATATTTCTGTTGTTTCCTGGTTGCATCCTCATCACTTGTAAATTGATGTTGGATTATTTTTCCCTCATTTCTAATAACTTCTTGAGCTGGAATTTTTTGTTGTGGCGAACAATAAACTAGAGTATGCTTAATATCATCATTTGTTTTAAGCTTCTTGATCAAGTCAGTAAATGCAGGCATCTTGTTTTCTGCATTCTTGATTATATCTGCCCGTTGCCTTAGTTTATATTCAATGATTTTTTCTTCTTTTTTTGTCCTCTTTTTCTGAGCATATAATCTAGCAATTTCTTTACTTAATTTGATATAAACATCCATCTCATCAATATTTAATTCAACAAAGATTGGATGATATTCATAAGGACATAGATAGGATTCACTTGTTGTTGGGTTTATCTCAGTAATAGCATCATGTAAGTCAAATGTGAATACTGATTTACCATAGAAATTGAATAATTCTTCTGTTCCAACATCATCAAAGTATCTATTTGGTGTAGCACTTAATCCTAATCTGTATTTGTATTGAGGGAGTAAACCATGCATCCTATTAGTTGAACCCATACCATGCACTTCATCACCAATCATTACAATAGGGCAGTCAATCTCTTTTATTGTATTTCTGAACTTCTCTGATGAAACTGTATCGTGTGTTGTGAGAATAATAAATTGTTTAAGTCTGCCAAGGCGAACATCCAATAACTTCCCTTGTAGTTTTTCTTGCCATTTAGAATCATTACTACTAGCAAGAATCTTTGGTAGATCAACTCCGCTTTTTAATAAACTATCTTCCCATTGAGGAATTAGATGTAGGAAAGGACAACTGATAATAGTAACAAGAGTTTCTTCTTTTTCCATGAGTTCAATCAATGCCCCAATAGCAGTGTAGGTCTTACCTGTGCCCGTAGCCATTTCAAACATACCTCTAGATCCATTAGCAAACCAGGCATCGACAGCTTTTCTTTGATATTCTCTAAGATTTATTCCTTTATTCTCGTCTTGAAAACATAACGGTTCTTTTCTACATTTCTTGATTTTTTCAACAATTTTCTTTAATTCTTTTTCGTCTGCTGGAGCGATATTGATTAATTGTTTTTTCACCGCTTCTGGAAAAGGTAACACTCCTGTCTTGTTAGAATCATCATTCCATAACTCATTAAAATCGTTGAGGTCTTGTTGTATGTATTCTTCTGTTCCTGGATCCCAATCACAGAATACTTTAAATTTTTCAGAATTGAGAAGCCATCCTCCTGCACTTTCATTGTTTGAGCCACTAAAAGTTATGACATTTCCATCAAGGTCTTTTAAGATGCCTACTTTTTGATGTAGGATTGCAGTTGCAGACAGTGGATCTTTAATATACCCTACTTTGATTTCAAGGTAATTGTTTGCTATCATCCAACCAAGAACAGCCACATGATCTTTTACACATGCGTCTTCAATATCTTGTAGATCTTCATAAATGATATTTTCGATTATTTCTTCAGGGGCTTTCAAACTTTTTTCTATCTGTTCATAATCTTTTGGAGATAGCTGAACATTGATAATTAATTGTAGATGACCACCATTCATAACAAATTGTGATATGCCTTTGGCTGCAATGTAAAATGAAGATGATGAGAAATAACCAGCTACTCTTTTGTAATCAATGGCCTGTTCAAGTACCGGAACATAGAACTCATTAAGGATGTCGTCCTTTTCTGAATTATATGATTTTTTTATGCTTATTTCCTTAAATGTCATCTTTACATTCCTTGTTTAAATCATCCTCTACAAGAGCCCTCATCCTGGCTGCTTTTAATCTTGCTTCAATATCAACATAACCTGATGCTTGTTTTGCGGGTTTCTTTTTAGGTGCTTCATACTGATGATTCATCTTCGATAATTCAATTAATCTGTTAATCTCATCGTAATCAGCATGTTGTTGTAGGAAGTCTTTTATCTGATCGACTTTCCAGCCTCTTGTGTGGACTCTATACATTTGTTTTACAAGGAATGCTAGTAAGCCCAATAATTCTCTTTTTTCATTGGCTAATTTAGCTATCTTTTGAGGATAAGTTCCCGAGTATTCTGCCATGTCTAAAGCTTGATATTTTTGAAGTCCGACCCTTCTAAGAATTGCTAAAGTGTGGTCAGCTACAACATGGCTTGATTTGTCGTATAAATCATCAATAAGAGGGATAATGTCTTCCTTTCCATCCCAATTAGTTTTTACCAAGTCTGGTGAGACATTCTCTTTAATCTCTTTTAGAACATGACACACAATGAATAGATCATCGACATAACCTGCTTCTTCATTATCAGGAATTATGTCCTCTGGAAGAACGAAGTAAGCGAGCGCTGCATCTATCATTAGTTTTGTGTTCCAGTCTGTTACCTTATCATTAAGAATTTTACAAAGTAAATCAAAAAATCTTGGGCAGTATTTGACAATTTCCTTATGCTCCCCATCATACTCATCTATTGTGTTTTTGAGGGCTTCATAAAAACCTAAAAATTGATCCTCTTGCATCCCTCCCGTTACTGTATCTCCGTTCATTTTTTTATCATCTCGTCTAAATCTGATTCTCATCATTGATCCCGTTCTTGTAAATGTGTCTTGAAATCATTTTTATCACTTGCTTGGTAATCGTGTTTCTTTAATAAACCTTATTTAAGTCCCTGCTCGTTCTTAACAAAGTCCATAAATTCGTTGTGGTCAATTCCCTGATCTTGTATTTTTGATATTGCGTATCTTGCTATACTTGATCTGTTTGCTTTTCTAAATCCTGTAGATTTCTTGACATTATGTGCATTATCATCAAGCCAATCAATCATTGTCTGGGAAAGAGAAAGAGTTTGAAGTAGGAATTGAACTTCTTTTGAATCTGGAGCGTTTGTAACAACTTGCGGCTTTTCTTGTTTTTTTACCGTCGCTACTTGTTTTGGTTGTTGTGCCACAGGGGCCTTTGCAACTGGCTTAGTTTTAGCTGGTTGCATCATTTCAGCAAAGGGGTCTGTTTTAATTCTATTATCGCTCATTTTGGAACACCTCGTTGAGTTCTAGTTAAAAATTCTTGAGCCAAAGCATCAAAATCTTTAGCTCCGTTACCTTTTGGATCATATTCAAAAATTGACTGTTGGCTTCCAGGACTTTCTCTCATTCTTGTATTGGTTCTTATTGATGTTTTGTAAACTTGTTTTCCAAATGCTTTTTTCAACATCGCCATCACTTCTTGAGCTCTCTTGGTTCTTTTATCAACAGCGACTCCAATAAAACCATTAATTTTCAAGTCATGGTTTAATCTGTCTTTCAAAGCTTTGAATGTAACACCTACCATTTCTGCTGTCCCTTCAGCTGCTAAAGGATCCATGCTAAGAGGCACTAAAGCCTCATCAGCAAATAGGAATAAGTTAAAAGATAATGCATCAATTCCAGGAGGACAATCAATAATTACATAATCATATCCTTTGATGCCTTTCATAGCATTTTTTAACAGTGTATCTCTTCCAACTTCTGAAGCAATCTTCATACTAATTGCTCTGACTCCTCGATCAGCTGGAATTATATCTAGATTTTTTCTAGAATTAATTATCGCATTTTGTGGATCTAAATTTTCGACCAGAACATGATATAATGTGTTTTCTGCTTCGTGCCCTAAGTGTTTTGTTGAATGACCTTGGCCATCCCCATCTATGAGAAGTACTTTTTTACCTTTTTTTGCGAGTGCATGTGATAGATTCACAGCAATAGTTGTTTTACCAACTCCGCCTTTTTGATTAACAATCGCTATTCGTTTCATGGACATCACCACTCTTATTGTAAACTTACAAGTTTGTTAATTATATATCTTGTAAGTTCTCCTTTTTAAACTTTTCCATTTAGAAGGACGCTGATTAGCTACTAAGCAACTTCTTCATTTCAAGATATTCCGTCTGAGAAATCTCTCCTTTGGCAAAACGGAGCTGTAGAATTTTTAGAGGATTGTCCTCATCTTGAGTCACTGACTGATCCCCTGGGCTTTGTTTCTGTAAAGGGCTTGGAGACCTCATGAATCTCTTCTTTGACTCAGGTGTTGAGACTTTTCCATAGAAATCGGCAGTTATTCTAAAATTACTATGCCCCATAATCTTTTGTTTTGAGGCTAGGTCAATATCTTCTCGTCTACCAAAAGAGTGCCTAAGCATGTGAGGATGAACATTCTTTCTATTAGGATTAGGACACTTCATTCCTGCAAGCTTCGCTACTTTGGCTACAATTCGATTTATACCAGACAGGTCAATGCCATCTGTTGCTTTATTATTGCTCTGTATGAGCTTTCCTGTGGTTCTGGAGCCTATGTATGCTTTGAGGTCTGTAAGTATCCTTTCTTCCTTGACAAATACATGACGGGCTCTTCTGGCTTTGTCATTCTTTCCTTTAAGATCTCCCCTTTTACCTCTCCAAATGTAAATGTCTCTTTTTGGAAGATCAGCATGCTTGATTTCAATTCCCCTTAGTTCGAATCTTCTAATACCACATTCAAAGAGAAGTTCAATGACCAATCGATTTCTTAGTGTATCAGCTGCATTAATCATCTGATTGATTTCTTTAGGTGTGAGATAATACTCAGATGCTTCGGATGCAGAAGTGTATTCTATAGCCATTTTAACCTTAAAACGCAACACTTTATTTAAACATTGCGTTTTTCGTATTATCTGTTGTAAATTATGCAACAGATTTACTCAAACTATTGCATTTTGATATATTTAGCGTTTTTTCACCCACTACCACAAAACTTATATAGGTTTTCACCCACTACAAAGATATGTTCAAAGGTGTCGATAATTTTCAACCAGGCCTGAAGCTCTACATCAGAAAGAGAAAGACTAAGAAAAAATACAAAGACAAGATTTACAATTATCTCTATTATGAGCTCATCCAAACTTTTAGAGATCCAAAGGATAAATCAAAGGTTGTTTCAAAATTCATTGGCTTTCTTGGAAAGAAGAGCACCAGGAAAGATCATCTTGAAAAGATGAGAAGAAGATTGACAGGTCAATATACTCTGCAAGAGCTAACAGCTGCTATGGAGCATGCCATGAAAAATAGTAATGATTTTTCACCCACTACAAAAAATTAACAAAAATACAAAGTTACAAATTTACAAGTTTGTAATATTGATAACTTGTAAATTTATGAGGTTACAAAAGTGAGCTATGTCAGAAAGAAGGAAGTTTGGCGAAACCTAAAGTCTGGTAGAAAGAAGTATGTCTATTATGAAGAAGTTGAAACTGAAAGAGTTGGTGGATCTGTAGTTCAAAAATTTATCAAACATCTTGGCAAAGAAGATCCATCAGAAAATAAGAAATAAAATTTCCCCACTACTTCTATTAAACTTACAAACTTATTAACATACAAAGTTACAATATTATAATATTCCAAAGCATTCAATTTCTAAAGCCATAAATTAACAAAGATACAAACTTACAAGTTATTAATATGTAGTGGGGAAAAATATTTTTAATAAATTTCCAAACTTCAAAACTTACAAGTTTACAACATCGATCTATTCAGGGGAAGAGGCACAATACAAATTAACAAACTTACAAACTATCAAGAAGCATCTAAACTATTAAACTTACAAGTTTGTGAATCCATTAAGGAGATAGAATCTGCATACAGCCAAAGAACTTTACAAATTTACAAACAACATAATATATAAACTTACAAACTATTAAATTAATAAAGTGTAGTGGGGAAAAAAGATATATTAAAAGATCTTCAATTCCAGAATACAAACATAATAATTTATCAATTATTAAACTTCCAAACTTACAAGTTTGTAGGCGAAAAAGCAGTAGAAAAATATAGAATTTCCCTCAAATCGTCTATACATAGCTAAAATGACAAAGTATATATAGATAAAAAGTGTTTTCACTACATAGGTCACAAAGAAAAAGAGGGATTTTCTCGTCTAAAACCCCTCTAGAATCGCTGTAAGGGATGAATATGAGTTTTTTATGCACAAAGGTTGTTACCAGGAAACCTTCAAAGGATCCTAAGAGGAAGAATGCACGACAAGAAGAGAAGAAATACTTCTATGTCTATGAGGCTGAGACTCGTCGTGATAAAAGGAATCAGAAAGTCAAGCATAAAATTCTAGGTAGAGTTGGGCCCTTGGTCAAGGTCAAAAAGACGGGTCTGACAGACTTCTCAATCTTAGATGTGTTGAAATTTGAAAAGGATGAGATTCTCAGACATGTCTTAGAACGAAATCTAATTGGATATGGATTCAAAAAAGTGAGAGATAACATTTTCATCAATGAAGGGGTGGAAGTTGATCTGAACAAGCTGCATGTGATTCAGAAAGAATCTAAGAAGAATGTGGTATTGAATATTCATGATGGATATCTTTGTAATAAGACTCTTAAGGATTTGTTTGAATATGATTTAAGAACCGAAAGTGATCTTTCTGGCTTGGCGATTGTTGTAAGAAATATTGGTCTTCTGCAGCTCTCCATTACTGAAGAAGAAAAAGAGAAGCCTAATCAGGTTGATCAATTGATTAATGCCATGTCAAGAGTTATTGATAAGGATTCATATGAGCCTGATGAGATGAAGGCAAAATTGCAGTTATTGATTGATCAATATAAACAGTTCATGGCAATTCTTGTGAGAAAATACCCAAACTTTAAATTACCAAAAGTGAGAGTAGAGAATAAACCTGTTGAGAGCACCTCAATGGATGAGTTTAAGAAGAACCATGGATGGTAACAAACATACAAACTTACAAGTTACCAAAGCAAAACATTTATATAGTTCTTTTATTGAAAAATATTGAGAATCAATAAAATTGAAATTTTAGGGGTAGGGAATGGTATCAAAAACAAATGGTTCATCAAAGGAAACAACTAGTTTCTCGCATACTCCTGGATGGAATGGTTGGATCCAGGCACAAGTCAAGAAGGGGGATTATCGAAATAAATCGGATGTAATAGAAAGTGCTTTAAAGGAACTCAAAGATAAGATAGATCCAAAAAGCCAATTATCACAATTCATATCATAATCAAATGAACAAAAAGAAAGGTTTGGAAAATCGAGCGGCAACTCGAGCTTCCGAAGAAGTATCATACAGACCGGCAAGTCTGAACGAATATCGAACGCTATAAGGATATTCTGATGATGCTTATATATAAACCTTTCGCTAGTAGCTTATGCTCCACAAATCACAGAAAAAAGGTGTAAATCAAATCGAAAGTAACGAAAAACTGGTGGTTAGCCAGGAAATAAAAACTGAGAACGAACATCCTAAGATAACTCAGGAATTGTTTAAGCAGCTTACACCAGGTCATATTCAAATATTGGAATCAATCTATGTTAATTATAAAGTAATTTACTATAAGCAGATATGGGATAATTTCAATAAGAAAGTCGTTATTTCTGATAAGACATTAAGAAAAAGGATTAAGGAGCTTGCAGATCTTGGTCTGATTGAACTGATCAAATCATATAATCTAATGATAAGACCCATACCAAAACTTAAAAAAGAAATTCTTGATGAAATCCAAATTTATAGAATGGTTGGAGTTTATTAAAATGAATAATCCTTATCACTATCCAAAGCAAGGTGGTAGGCCACCACATTCACACATAAAAGAAAGAGTATTTGATATTCTCAAATCAATGGCTGAAGAAGAAAAGGATAAAGAGTTTCCAATGATCGCTCTCAAACCTCAGGATGTTCAAAAGAAATATAGAGCCAAATGGAAGAAAAATCCTGATCTCAAAACCATAAAAAAATACCTTCAAATTCTAACTGATGAGAAGATGTTGAAGGCAACTTTACTTACAGATAACAAATCCAAGAACGCCAAAAAAAGATGGCGTCAATACATCTACGAATACAATCTTGAAATTTAATTCTTTATAGGTTTTTCCCAACTATTAGACATAACTTCTAAGCAAATACCACTACCTACATTATATCAATTTTCTAGAAGGTATATATGTATTGTATCTAAATTTTTCATTAGTTATATACGGTAAAAGCTGGGAGAAAACACTTCCATAAGCTGGGAAATATTAGTTCCAAGAGTTGGGAATAATTAACTCCATAAGCTGGGAAAAACTAATTCTAAAAGTTAGGAAAAACCCTATATATAATATAATAATATATTATAATAATAAATAATAATATAATAAAAAAAGAAAGAAAAAAGAAGAGAGATACCTACAAATATTTCTTAAAAATTTGATATGAAGATGGTATTATTTGATTGGACTTTTTTTCTACAACTTGGGAAAAACTATTATTCCCAACCTTTAGAAATCTCTACCGATTCATTTAAATACAAAATTTTCAAAGATATATTATCATATGGCAAAGCCAAAAAAAGAGAAAATTGAATTTGTATCTACAACAGATCTTCTTGAGCAAGAAAATAATGTTGAAATGATTGATACTGGATCAAAAGTGTTTAATGATTTATTATCTGGTGGCTTCAGATTGGGAGAGATCACTGAGGCTTATGGAACTTTCAACACAGGAAAAAGTCAACTTGGTTTTACTCTTTGTGCTAATTTACTGAAACTCAATAAAGAGTATTGCACTTTGTTTCTTGATACTGAAGCTTCTTTTAGAAGCAGCAGGATTGTAGAAATTGCTAAAGGTAAGGGTGTTGATGAAAAGAAAGTATTAGAATCTATAAAATTAGTTCGAATCAAGTCTACCCAAGAACAGGTTGATATTATTGAGAAATTGGATGCAATTCTTGAATCAGAACCAAATATTAAACTTGTCATTATTGATTCTCTTATTGCTCATTTAAGAGCCGAGTATCTTGGAAGAAAGGATCTTGTTGAAAGACAGAAGATATTGGCTAATATGCTTCATCAAATTGGAAGTGTTATTGAAAAACACAAAGTTGGAGTCTATATAACCAATCAGGTAGCAACAGATCCAAATAAATTGTTTGGAGATCCGGATATTCCAACAGGAGGTAATATTTTGGCTCATTTCTCTCAAACAAGGCTTTATTTTAGAACTGGAAAAGGGGGCAGAAAGATTGCTCGAGTTACTGATAGTTCTTGTATTCCTGAAGGTGAAACAGTCTTTGCCATCACTCAAGGAGGTATTTCAGATTGAAGATTAGAGATGGTATTAGGGATATGAATGGAAGGTTTGTGCCTCAAAAGGAACTTAACCTACTTCGCACAAATAAAGGTAGAAGAAAGGTCGGTCTCTGTAATTGCTGTAAAACCAATACTATTCCTAAAAATCGCTTTTATTGCGATAATTGTAGGTCATGGGTTCAGGCTATGAAGAGTAAGCAACAATCCAAGCTTCAAACAATGAAAACTAAAGTCCAAAGATATGAAGATATATTTGAGGGATCAAATCCTGGTAATGTCATGCAGATGCTCAGGAGTTTCAAGAAGTATAAGAGCAGCTCAGATCATTATAGAAAGAAATGTGAGGTGATATTGGAAAAATACCAAGAACTTGCTGAAATGGTGGCTATGGGGGAAGCCCCTGTTTTCAAGATGCAATCTAATTCTATTGCCTTAAGAGCCCAAGAAGAACCTATTCGCCAAGAGGAACTTTTTGAGGCCCCTTTGGTATGTAAAGTTCCAAATTATTGAAAATGAAGGTTAAGATAGTGTGCAGGGATGGGGTTGTTCAGACCCACTACATTAATCCAAAGAATCTATCTAAACTTCAGCAGAAATATGGTCCGAGATTATTGGTTGTCTCAAGTTTCTGGCAAGACCTGGCCAGGACGAGAAGATTAAGAGAAATTGAAGAAAGACAAGTAGTATCTGTAAAATTGGAAAATCTCCGGATGGAAGAAATGATCATGGCAACATAAACTTACAAGTTTGTAAGTTTCATTAGTTCTTCTAGGATCCAGACCATTGCTTCAGTATCAAGCTCACAATATTTGAGAAGATTCCCTCTTACTGCTTTCACATCATCAGCTGAGGCAATTGTTCCATCAGATGCACCAAAGGTAATTCTAAGATACTCTAAGCTAGCAGTCCCACCATCACTAATTGCCATGCCTTTGTAGCTCTTACCTAGCATAGCAGGCAGAACAGCTTTGATTGAGGCACTTCCTTTCTGTATTGGATTATAATAATAGAACTTTCTAAAAGGAATTATTAGATCAATGAATCGAGGCAGTAATGCTTCAACCCATTCCTGGAACTCTGGTAAGGCCTGAGCACATTCCTTTAATCGACTAATCTCAAAAGATTGATTATAGACAATAATACTTCCTTTCTCTCCCATATGCTCTTTTAGTTTACTCATGAATGCTGATCTAGGATCTTCTTTGCCTTCAAATAGGAATTCATGATGTTTCAGTTCCCCATTGGGCGCATCCTGAATATGCAGGGAAAATTGGAAAGGCACTTGTTGATATGGCTTTACTCCATCATATAGAGGGATTGCAGTATTAAATGTCTCAAAGTCAAGATAATAGACTGGATATTCAACACTTTCCAAAAATTTAGTTATTGCATCTTTGTCAATATGATTCTTCCCAGATTGAGCACAATTTCTCTGAATACACTGATTAGCTGTTAATTTGAATTCATCGGGTATTTCCTTGATTAAGGTACAGCCATTAGTATATAATTCAAATGATTTCTTTCCTCCTCGAATAAGGTCAAATACACTGTCCTCAGGCAAAACACCCCAACATTCATCATATAAAGAGCACGCATAAGGATTGGTGCAATTTCCATTGATTGAGATATTAGGACATGATTCGCTCCCGATTATCTTGAATAAGAGATCTATTCTTTCTTGAATATCACTTGATAATTTATCGACTTCCTCAGTGATATCCTGCATGGCAAAGAGCTCTTTATAGTTTATTTCTCCTTGCCTTACGTATTGGTTATTGATATACATCAAGAAGCATTTTCTGATTTTGAGACCAGCTTTTTCATAGCAATACTTCTGGAAAGAGACATCATGATGATTGACTTCTTTTACTGAAGTTGAGCTCTTAACTTCTATAATATCCCATTCATCGTCATTAACAGGATTTAGAATATCTGGCCTGGCAAAGAGATTATCGACCATAAAACCACCCTCAAAGAGAGGCTTTCGTTGTTCTAGCAATTCCTTTGTTTTCTTGATGTTTCCCATGAAATCATCTGTAGGGATATCGATGCCTCCAGGAAACCATTTCTTTGCTAGTTCGCCCACTAGATGTCCTTGGTCAAAGATATGCTGAGTTGCAGCATCAACTTCAGGGATTTTGTCAGGTTCATGGAACATAATCCAGAGTGCCTTAGGGCATTGTAGTCCCATTAGGTATTTTGATTTTGTGAGTAATCTTGCCATTTATAAATTGGAATTGAATCTCTCCTTTAAATTATTTTGGAATAAAAGAAAGAAAGTTTCCCCCGCACCCCCTTCAAAGAAAGAAAAGGTAAGGTTCCCGCACCCTCCTACCAAAAGAAAGAAAGCAACAAATCAGAAGATCTCGCGCGCGAAAAATTTAGCTGTTTTCAACAAGCCTCGCTTTTACTTCCTTGTAATTTTCAATCTTTTCGGATGATTTGATTGTATTTCCATGTGGGAATGCAATAGCATAGAATAATGAATTGCTCTGATTAATGAGCTTACCTAGATATCCATGATTTGATGATGGAGATTCTTTTCCCAGATACCTATACAATGCAGATAAGACCTTGCTATGCAGGATGATGACTATTCTCGGTTGATATTTGTTGATGGTTTCTATTAGTCTTTTCACATCATTTCGACTAGGTTTGATTTTTTTGCTATCGCTTTCTGCAATTTCTGTTATTAAGTCAGTGATTCCATAATTAGAGTTGTTAAAGTTAAGATTGTTATTTCCAAATATTAAATAGTCGGCTTCCATTTTATCAACAGGAGAAGTGATTAATCCTGAGTTGTATAGTTGATTCCAAAATGCCAGATTTACAGAGAAGTAATGCCTATTGTCGCTTGATCCTTTTGCTGGATTGAGTCCTACAAAGAGGATATCAAGATTATTTCGCAAGAATGGCTTAAGGTTTGATTTCTCCATATTCTTTGTTGAGAAGGGCTATTATAAAACTCTTTTGGCCTTGATAACAAGGATTATTAAGGGCTATCTCTATCATTATATGTAAAGTGTCCGGGTTGCTGGGAGCTCAACCAACTAATCTCCATCAAGAACCCGGCCTTTTCATTATCATGAGATCCTTTATTTTTGGCGGAGTGTATAACACTAAATGGCACGATGATGTAGAAGGAGCTCTTCATGAATCCGAGGATGTTCTTGCCAGAGTGCAGCAAAGTCGGCTTTTCAAGAGTTTGTTCAATCCTGACAATTTCTATGTAACTAACAAGCGAGTGATTATCAGATATAGCAGATTATTTGGGTTAATTTCCACTACTGTTGATATCCCTTTGAGTGAGATCCTTTATGTGGTGCTGGAGCATGGTATTGTATTTTCAAAAGTTCAGATAGAGCTTCGCTTTAAGAAGGATCTTTTCACAGTTGGTAGAGTTCCAAAAGAAGGAGCATTGCTCATCCAGAAGGTGATCAGACACCCTTTCCCAAGACAGAGAAAAACGATTACAATAGAACCGGATGTAGTCGAAGAGAGACCTAAGATAGAGTTGAATATCCCTATTTCTTCAAATTAGTTACTACTTAATGGTAAAATACTTATACTTGAATTTTGTTTCATGTGAATGAGATATAAGAAAGGATTGAATTCTGAACAAAAAGAAATACTTAGAGACCTTATTGTTAATCAGAAAAGAGGAGGAGATTATTTTGAACAGACAGCACTGGTTTTAACAACTGCAAAATATAAGCCCTGGTCGTATGAATCCCTTTCAAAATCAGATTTTAACAGGGTCATTGTCCCAGCTTTTAAGAAATTAGGATTAAGTCATAAAATTTTAAAGAAAGGCAATCATAGTCACAGCGTGTTTTATACTGCTTTTAACTTAGATAGCCAATTAAGACAGAAAGGCAAACTCTTCAGAGAGCATAGTGATTCTGTTGATTGGCCAGTATTACATGAAAAATTTAAGAATAGACCAGAATGGCTCCCATATATTACAAATGTATTGGAGAATAAGGATATTGATTATTCTGATAAACAAATTCCTGAAGCAGTTCAGAAGAAGGCAAAAGAATACATGACTTACATTAAGAAAGAATTTCCAGAACTTCATCAAAAGATGTTGAGATATCTAATTCCTCATAAGATTAGAAAGGGAAGCTTGATGCATACTCTTATGAAGAATCAGGTTTGATTGATGAGTTTTTGGTAATTATCTTGACATTTTTTGTATTCCTCAAAAGTATCTGCTTCTTTCTTTTTACAAACCTCAGTTATTTCTTCCCATGCATCTCGAACAAGTTTGTTTTTTGGATATATCTCTAACATAGAAATTAACAACTTAAATGCGTCAAAAAATTTTGATCTTCGACTGGCCAAATGTAGAGAAGCAATTGTCGCTACATTAGCGGCTATTTGTTCATCATTAATTTCTTTAATGATCTCCAAAGCATCATCTCGCATTTGATTCCAATTATATTTTCTACAATTATTTAGAAACCATGAGACTTTTATTATAAAATCTATGTTTCTTTCATTATTAATGATAAAGGATTCAAGCCGATTGTAAATTTCCAAAAATATAAATGGCGTTAATCTTTTTAGGCTAGGATAATTTTCAATCATTTGTGATATAATCCTATCCCGGGTTATTCCACTAAAATCAAATTTTTTAGGAAACTTTCTTTCCTTTTCAAAGTAATATTTTCCTCTTGATAGAAAATCGACTCTCTCAAACAATGCAGGTTCACTATTTTTAGCAGAGTATTCCAGCAGTTTATTTAACCTACTTATTGCTTCTTTTTTATCTTTCTTCGCAATATATGTCATTATCTTAGCATATTCTAATAAGTTAGAATCAAAAACTAAGATCGCATTAAAATATTTCAACGCTTTCTTAAATTGTCTTTTTGTGAGATAGCAATGTCCTAACATGAAGTAATGCCAATTTAAATCAAAGTCTTTTTCAATTCCTTCAATATCTTCAACTACTTTTGTTTTCTTGTAAAATTTCAAAGCTTCATCATATTTCTCTTGAATGTACAAGGCAACGAAATGCCAATATACAGTATGAAATGTAGGGTATGTATTCAAAACTTTTAAAGCATAATTCACATCATCATTTCGAGTTAAGAGTTCTTTTCTTGTTTTAATTTTTTTATCTTTACTAATTTTTGAAGATGCGTTGGTTTGTTGATCTAACAATAATGTCAGTGCTGATTCAACCATAGGTATTGTTGTCAGTCTAGTAATTTCTTTATGGTATGTTGAGGTCACTTCAGCTAAATTATGTTTAAGAGACAATTCTTTAAATTCAAAATCATAATACAACCATTCATCACGAGATATTCTCGGAAAAATCTTTTTTTTCAGATCTAAATTAATCTGTTTGAATGTATTATATGTCTCTTCAGCATCACGCAATCTTTCTAATTCATTACTTAAATATGATAGCGCGTGTCTGACTAGTTCTCCTCTATATATTGATTTAATAAGATATTTTATTGCTTGTTTCCTATCTCTTTCGAGTAAACTTTTGTATACATACCACCCATATATTTTTTTATTTTTTATCTTATTTAATTCTCTTTCTAAGACTTCAAATCTCTGTAATTCATATAGCGACGCAATAAGTATTGATTTGAGTTCGAAATCATCTGGTTGCTGCAAAAGGAGTGCAGCAGCATGAACAGGATTTGTTTCATGGCAAGGACCCATTAAAAGCATTTCTTTGTTAAAGGCAAATGAATGAGCCACAGCTACGGGAGCATAGAAAGACTCTCCACTAACGACTTTTCTAGCACCACCAAAATCATACCTCATTATGAGATACACTATCTTTTGTATAAGGAAATCAATAGTGGGGTAATAATGAAATAATTCTTCCAAAGCTCTTATGAAAAACTGCATAAGATATCGATCCTTAACAGCTTCACCTTGTGCTTGAAGGTATTTATCTGGAATCTCCATATCAATAAGATTTCTCATACTATTGAGATTATAATGAAGGGGGTGATTAATGGGCGGGCTTGGATTATTTTCTGGTGAGTGAACAGGTATTCCTTTTTTTTCTGCTTTATTTTTTTCTTTTATTGCTTTATCACCAATTATCATTCCAGATATTACAACACTATCGCTCATTTCCTTTTCGTTAATTTTAAGTTTTTTAATGAGCATATCAAGATGTTTTTTTATTCGCTTTGTGTTTTTAGACTCATATGCATCAATGATTTTGTCAATTAATTTTAAGACACTTTTTGTTATTATTGGTCTAACTTTTTTACCTTCATATCCAAGAAACTCATCATGAAAAGATCTCTTACATTTTGAACAATAGTATCTCTGAAAAGTTCCCGAATAGATAACAACATTTCCGTAGAGATCATAACGCCAAGGTCGTTTATATTTTGGATATTTAGAATATTCAATTTTTCTATTAACAGTACATCCTGGTTTCCCTATTTCTGTCTGACACTCAGGACATATGGTCTTGATATCTATGCATAGGCCTTCATGATATTTTTTTTGTTTTCCCATTTTCGACGATAACCAAAATAACCCCCATAAAAAAACGCTATCAGCAGAGCAAGTAAGGGAATAGATATATATAAAATGCATGCTTTATATGATATAAAATCGGCGTAGGGAGGCTATATTTCAAGATATAGCGATAGCTCTATTCCAGGAGGCGAACAAAATGTTGATACCTAAGAAAGATTTGGGAATAGTTAAGCTGACACCAATAGATATGATTCTCAAGGAATCAAATAGTGAGCCGGTCAGGGTTTCTATTCCATCATCCTACCCTAAAGTGAGTGTAGGACTTAAAAGCCTGAAATAATCAGGCGGAGGCCTAAAAATGTCTGAAAACAACCAACCCGAAAAAACCTTTCAAATAAATGATCTCCAGGTAGCACTCTGGAAGAATGTGATCAACAAGACCAACGGCAATGGAGCATTCACCAAGAAGACAATCAGCATCAAGAGGAACTACAAAGATAAGAACAACGACTGGAAGACTAGCTCATACATTCCTCTGCAGAGCATTCCAGCACTAAAGGAGCTCCTGACAAAAGTCGTGCAGCAAGAGGCTGTTCAAGAAAAATGAGGTGAATAAGAATGGAACAAGAATACGAAGATGAAGCAACCGAAACTTCTCCAATGGTTGTGACAGAATCTCAAAAGACACCATACGCAGATTCACCCTACGGAGATGTAAACAACAATCTTCCTGAAGACTACAACTCCCAAGTCTTGAAGATAAAGAAAAGTTTGGCAATACTTCAAGATAGAGAGATGACCAATAGGTACAGGAAGACCAATGTCTTGAACAAAACAGTAGATATTGTAGCACACCCTGCCTTTCCAGGAATCAGCTTGCATGTCTATTGGGAGGATGACTGATAAAAATGCCTAGAGTCAGCGTAATCATTATGGGAAAGCAATTCCCCTGCACTTGCAAATGTGGAGAAGAAGTAATTCCAGTTACTTTTATCCCTGGAGAGATGAATGTTGCTTGCACAAAATACCGAATGATGAATCGAGTCAGGATGTATATCGACGAATTCGGGATACCTCGATGGGAGGTATCATAACGAGGTGATGCTATATGCCACAAGTCTCAGCTGTAAAAGTCGGTGAAATCATTCCTGTAAGATGTTGTTGCGGAGCAGAAAACCACCCCATGCCCTTCATACCTGGTTGTTACGAAGTAGAATGCCAGCATAGAAACATCGGATACGGATGGGGACCAAAAAGAATGATTGTAAAAATGTCCATAGGGAGTGAAGGAAAACCAGAAGTTAATACTTACTGGCGCGGAGGTTGAAAATGCCACAAGTTGTTGCTGTAAAAATCGGAGAGGTCATTCCAGTTAGATGTTGCTGTGGAATGGAAAATCATCCAATGCCATTCATTCCAGGAGACTACACTGTTGAATGCACAAAACAGACCAAGGGCGAATGGTTTTGGTCATGGAGAAAGATGAAGGTCAAGATGAGTGTCAATTCAGAAGGTTTGCCTGAGATTGATACGGACTGGAAGTGAGGTGATACTAATGCCAAGCGTAACTGTTTCAAAAATCGATGGAACAACTTTGATTCCTGTTAGATGTATATGCGGTCAAGAGAATCATCCGATGCCGTTCATTCCTGGTAAATATCATGTTGGTTGTAATAATCTTAATTGTAAGATGACTGTCAGAATGTGGTTCTCAAAAAGTGGAAAACCAATGCTTGAAACATACAAATATTCAGCATGGGATAATGACACCTGGAGCCCACCAGACTATTAAGAGGTGATCAAATTAAAAACATGCCCCCAATGTCTCGGAAGTTTTTCAGAAACTGAGGAATATTGCCCTAAGTGTGCAGTTGAACTTGAGAATCCAACTCCTGCAAGTTTTGATCATATAGGATTGGATAATTTTGGACCTCAATTAACAAGCCTTCAAGCTATTGCACCACAATTCAATCCCAAGCCTGTTGTGACCCCTGTATTACCTAGACCAATTGTTCCTCAACAATCTCCCATTCAGATTATTGCTGATATGGTCGCCAAGATCCATGCTCAGACAGGAACAGAGACCATTGCGGTTTTTTGCCCTTATTGTAAGAATTACGATGACTTTACATTTATTCCAGTAAAGAAAGGCGTATATGAGAAGATCTGCAAACATCAAGGTCTTAGATATAATATTGAGATGGGCTGGTTTAAGGAAGTATCTGTTAAGCTAATAAAATGAGACAAGGATTAATCTTCGGACAGAGCACAGCAAAAATAGATAAGATTAGTTCAAAGACCAACATTCTCAATCTCATTAGATCAATAAGAAAGATTCCCTTTGTCAGTTTTGCTATCACAAAAATCAAAAAAGAAATTTCTGTTTATGTTTCAATAGGCAGGTTTCTCCAAAATAATGAAGGAGCTAAAGATATCTTGAAAAGAGAAGAAGAGACTTTAAGAAATGCGTTACTATCTCAAGATATTTCATTTGAGATAACTGAAAAAGAGTATTTGCGGCATCTCAATATTGCTGAATCAAATGGGAAACAAATTGAAACAGGAATACTAAAAGGAATACCTACGAATGATAGGGAATTATTTTTCACAGAAGAGATTTATAATCTTATTCTCGACATGAAGTCTGATGTAATCCTAATCTTTAATGCCACCTCAATCTCTGATGCAATGCTTGATAATCAAAAGAGAAGTATCTTAGAGAATCGTCAGACTAATTATATGTTAAGACAGATAGATCCAAATTATCATACTTTTTACAATCGATGTAATCACAATCTTAGGCGGTTGGCAAAAGGAGAGACCAAAGGATATTGGCATGCTAAACCAATCATACTCACAATTACAAATACAGACTCCATAGAAGAAATTAGTGTTTTAGGCAGAACAATGAAAGCAGCATTGTCTTCATTATCTGAACCACAATTTCTGAGGACACAATACAAAACATATAGACACGAAGTTTTCAATGGATATATTAAAAATTTTAATGATGCATCCATGATCAATTCTGAAGAATTTAGCAATATGATAAATTTTCCAGTATTTCTTGAGAAGAAATCCTCAGCAATATTTGAAATCCCTTCAAGAGAAAAAGCAGAAGGAGACTTAGGAATAGGAACAGTTATGTTAAAGGATGAAATGCTTTATCCGTTCTATATTTGGAAGAAGGACTTGTTGAAGAATATGTTAATTTGCGGTTCTGTAGGATCCGGCAAGACAAATTTATCTTATGTGCTCATGAGACAGCTTGCTCATCAAAACACACCTTTCATTCTTTTTGATATGAAAAGAAATGGAAGAGAGTTCTTCCAGGAAGATAGAGATACTTTGATATTTCGAGTTGGAAGAGATAACTCAGCTTTCTTCAATCCACTCATACCACCGGAGGGTGTTGATCCAAAAGAATATGTAGAGCTGATTACAAACATTATCGATGAAGCATTTTTTCTAGGTCATGGAGCTCACACAGTGACGATGGATTTAATAGATTCATGCTTTGAGGCATTTGGAGTATATGAAGGAAAAAAAACATTCCCTACTCTCAAACATCTAAGAGCATATTTTGAAATTTTCAAGAAGAAATATTCTGGTTGGAGAGAAAGACAATGGTGTGAATCAGTAGGCAGAGTGCTGCAAGTAACTACTTTTGGAAAGACTGGAAAGATCTTCCAAAATCAAAATTCAAATCTAAAAAAGTTACTCGGTAAAAAGATAGTTTTTGAAATGGATAGATTATCAGAGGATATATGCAAGTTCTTTGTTCAATCAATTCTTCTCTATATC
>JANQNG010000064.1 GCA_028279685.1 Candidatus Nanoarchaeia archaeon
AGATTTGGCTTATCGACAGGAGTTAGCTGGAAAGTATCCTGAGGCTAAAGGATTTCTGAAGTTTGGGAAACTTGATGGTAATTTGAACGTTAGTAATGAGGGCTTAACTCAGTTTATTGGTCCTCTCAAGGGTGAGATGATGTTCACTATATTTCTGAGCAACCCTGAGATTCAATTTGTAATTAGGATAGATAAGAGTGTTGAAATGATACTTAAGGACAATGTCAATTCGTTTAGATTGTTGCTTAATAAAGATTATGTGCAGCTTGAACATCAAGGACTCTATGTTCATCATCGTATAATTCAATGTTTCATAACTGTGGTTTGATTATTTTATTTTTTTCATTCTTCTAATTATTTTAAGCAAAACCTGAATTTTATGTGTGGATATGATGTTTAAAATATTTAAGCAAATATATTATTTTTTATACGCAAAAAAATTGCTATGTTTTGATAATTTTTCTGAAAGCTCAAAATTTTTTTGCGGTGGTTCAGAACAATTTCAAATCTTTGAAACAATTGCGGAATTTTTGACCGTGAATTCCGCCAGAAAAGGCCAGCCTTTTTTGCAAGAATTTCGGCTTTTATTGTTCATTTATAAAGAAAAGGCTAAAATACTTCGCATAATGGTCTAGGTTTCGCGGACTTTTTTCCTTGGTATTCAGTAATCAGTTTTGAGTACTGAGTTACCGTCGAGAAAAAAGTTACAATCTGCACATATATGGTTCAACTAGACTATAGATCACTTATGCGAACTTTTTGAATAATTTTAAATAAGATCTCTGATTTCTGACATTATGAAGGAAGAATTTCATTTAGCATACAATGAAAAAGAAGTTTTATACGAGGGCGATTTAGAGAGTGAGGCTCGTAGTTTTTGTTATGAATCTTCTGGTGAAGTTGAGTTAGTCAGTTTTTATAGAAAACCTGATAATAAAATTAAAATTACTAGATCATTCTTTAATGATGGAAAAGCAAGAATTGGAAGAGCTGAAGCTTTGAGTGTTCCTGAATTTTGTCTAGAAAAGATTATTGATGCGTATAAAGTCTAAGACTTTATTTTTTCTCTGAATTTCCAGATCATTCTGCCTATTTGGTCTATTTCTTGCTCTAGGGGCTCGAAATCTTCGTTTTGAAGGTATTTTAGCTTGTTGCTGAGGATTATGAGGCATTCGATCTCTTTGAGGCTTGAATAGGCTTGATTGAGGAATCTGGAGAAGTCTTTTCTGGTGCTTCTGGAGGCTCCTTCTGTGATATTGGCAGAAATTGATGTTACAGCTCTTCTAAGCTGTGAAATTAGATTATAGGTCTCAGATTTGGGGAATTTCTTAGTCAATCTATACAATTTGACTGCTAGATCCATTGATCTTTTCCAAATCTGTAATTGCTTATAGTCTTGAACCATTATATCGCCTCTTGTTTTTTGAAGATTTCATTAAGGTTTCCCTACTTTTTACGGAAATCTATCGGAAAACGTGGAGGCCTGTGCAGATTGTGAACGCGAAACCTGCATTATGCGTTCTCACTTTAGTGCTTGTTTTGCTCTGCAGTTTTCTAATGAATACTTCCAAGTTTCTGAAGTTCTGCATAACTCAGTTATGCGATTATTTCATCAGAAAACCCAGTCTTTTTGGAAGGAATTTACTATCCTGAAAACTCAAGACTGAGTACTGAAAACCAAATTCGAGCAATACAGCGTCTTAGAAGCTATTATTTCATAGAATTAGGGTTTCTGAACTGCAGAGCAAAAAGTACGCATAATGTATACTATCAGAACTTCGTTCAGATTTGAAATGCGAACGTTTAAATATTTGCGCAAATGAGCTAAATTTATGGCAAAATATGAAACTTTTCCCAATCCAAATCCAAATGGCAAGCGATTAGTAGATTGTTCTGAATGTGGTGAACGAAAAGAGCATCATGCGAAAGGGCTTTGTGGTAAGTGTTATAAGAAACAATACAAGCCAAAAGTGATTAAGTGCAGAAACTGTGGAAGAATGATGCCTCATCATGGCCATGGGATGTGTGCTTCTTGCGATATGAGGCTTCATAACTACGATGCCGTTCTCAAATATAATGTAAAGAAAGGATTCGGTCTCACACTAGAGGAATATAGGAATTTGACTAAGTCTTGCATTTCATGTGGATTCAGCAAGATTGTGGAACTTCATCACTTGGATGGCAACAAGAAGAATAATGAGCACAGTAATCTAATTCCTTTATGTCCGAATTGCCACAAAATGATCCATTCTCACGCATATAACGAGGAAATAATCGAGAATCTGGAGAATAAAGGCATCAAAGCAGATGGATTTCTTCCTAGGAGATTGTAGCTCTGTACCTGCTAATATCGCAGAAGGCGCTTCTAAGGCCACCAAACGAGATTTTCGCAGATTCCTTAATCAGCCTATGCCAGCCTAAAAGAGCTCGAGAGACACCTTATCTTGGCCCACGATGTAAACTTCGTAAAACAGGCTGATCTACTCCAATTTGAGGATGAAATTGCTCAAATAAGCAGGATGATATGGACGTTTAGACAGAGAATATCTTGAAATACATATTTTTAAATATCATTTATCTTTTGTTTGTTCATGGTCTGTTACATAATTTCCTATGATCTTATTTCTAAAAGAGATTATGAAAAACTCTATGAAGCAATTAAATCTTATGCTAATTGGGCTAGGATTAATGATTCTGTTTGGGCTGTGATTTCAGATGAGTCTGCTGAAACCATTCGTGATAAATTTTTAAAACATATTGATTCAGATGACAGACTTTTTGTAATAAAATCTGGTCTAGAAGCAGCTTGGAGAAATGCTCGTTGTTCAAATAAATGGTTGAAAGATAATTTGTAAAATGGAACAAGAAAGAGATCAAAAAAGCACTGGATCAATTGATGTAACACGTCACAAAGTTGGTTCTCTAACTGTATACGAAGTTACAGATTATGAACTTGAACAATTTGAAAAAGGAGCCCCTTCTTCTATCTATTTGAACTTTTCTATATTCTTATCATCTATTGCAGTGTCTTTTCTTGTTGCATTATTAAGTACAAATATAGAATCTGAAAAAGTGTTTATAGTATTTTTAATAATTACAATTATTGGATTTGCACTAGGTCTTTTGCTAATGTTTATTTGGTTGAGAAACAGAAGTTCAATGCAATCAGTTGTTCAAAAAATTAAAGAGAGAAAACCCTAATAATCTCATGGTTCAAAGTACCAATTGTCGTTCTTTTTATCGTAAATAAAAGTTGAAGGAAAAGGTTCATAGACTTTGTCTTGCTCATCAGTAATTCTACAATCAACTTTGATGCTAAATGTGGCTTTTTTATTTTTATCAATTACTTTTTGAGAAAATTCTAGACCTGGCGCTCTTATCATTGTGTTAGGATTAAGATGCCATGCATGTTTCCCACCATAGTGACCTCCTTTGACAGTTTCTATTATCTTTCCGTCTGCACAAAAATGTGTTGTAAAATAAGCTTTGTATTTGGCATCTCCTTGGTTATAAACAATAAACCACAACTTTGGAAAATCTAACTTAGTTCCGCCTTGTGCGATTGTATCTATTTTGTAGCTTATTAGAGGATTCTTACTTTTTCTCTCGAGAGTATTGAGGTCTTTGCTTTGGATTGGTTCTTGGGCAGCTCTCACTGAAATTCTAGTCTCAGCTTCGAGTTTTTTATCATACAAACTTTGATTATATTTCCACTTTAACCCTCCCCAAACAGTTATCCATCCTGCCACGACCGCAATGAGAACGTACAAACCAAAAACAATCCAAAAAGAAATTTGTTCAGGAAATTCAGTTCTAACTTCAAGAAGATGAGATAAACTGTAGACGCTCACAGCAAACATAAGAACTCCTAAGGATACTAAAAATTTATAGAAATCATCAAAACTTACTTTCATAGGAACCATTCGTTTCTGCAGTTACTGTTAACTTTAATGTTTTTCGGAAGTTCGCATAATTTATCCAGAAAATAACTTCGCATAACAGTGGTTATGATTGTGTTTTTTTACGTAATCGAGAATATGAACTCTTTGAAGAACTGACTTTTTTGGCAGATTTATATCCCTTAAAAGCCAAATATCCTGATATAATCATCAACAAAACACCCAGATCAAACAGAGTCCAAGCCATATGAAAATAGGGTCTCCATAGGTTCTCCATCGTATCAATATAGGAGCACATATGTTCTTTTTCTATAGTTGAAGGAGGGGAGAATATATTTTGTTCTATTGTAAAAGCAGCATTAAAAAATAAGCCTGATGCAACTATTAAAAAACCTGCTATTGTTACTATAAATTTTGCCAATTCAAATTCTTTATTCATTTGATTTGCATGAGATGTATTCATATATATGTTTTGTCCCTCTAAAAAGTCCGCATAATATCTCGGGTAGGGGCGTCAAGCTTCGCTCGTAACTTTTGCAAGCAAACTTCGTATAATCTCGTTTACCGGCTCTTTTTGGTGTTTTGATAAAATGAATCTAAATTTTTATAAATAAGACGTTATTCTTCGATAGTGATGAAAAATAATCTAGATATATCTTTGGATCATTTGGGAGTTATAGTTGTGGATATGCAAAAGTGTTTTCTAAACACCACAACTGCTAAAGTGCGTAGAGAACTGATCTCTTCTCAGACAGAAATTCTAAAATTATGTCGCAATTATGATTACCCAACTATAGTTCTCGAGTATTATAGTCCTTGCTACGGAAAAACAGTTGGAGACCTCGTTCAAATAATTAACGAAATTCCTAGAAAAATTGTTCTGGAAAAACTTGGTGTTGACGGATTTAAGATTAATTCGTTGCCATATTATATTGATCGCTGGGGCATTGAATCTGCTATTTTTATGGGTGTAAATGGTCAGATGTGTGTAAAAAAAACAGCTTCTTCTGCAATAGATAGAGGTCTTACTATACTAACAGCTAAAAAACTTATTAATACGCAAGAAGGTCTTGAAAAAGAGTTTTCAGAATCCCTTCCTTGGTTTAGAAGCAATGGAATATATTTTGATAATTATCGCTCTTTACTAGATCTGATGAAAGAAAAGAATCAAATCAGACGTGAGATAACAATCTAGTATTTTTGCTGAAATATTAAATTTTTTATATCAGCTATCATTCTCATCAACCATGTTATACTACATACTTGAATCAATGGATGCTACTAGACCTGCTAGATTTGATGGTGTTAGCATGAGATTTTGTTGGGATACGCGAGGAGGAAAACATCACTATTGGGTTACTAGCTGCGATTCTAAAGATGAATTAGAGAAACTCCATAAAAAAGTAGGCTATGGTTCGTTTACTGCACGACATGAAGAATCTATGCGTGAAGAGCTTGGAAAAATGGGTCTCCAACTCAGAGAAAGATAGCCAAAAGATTTTATCATTTAAGCTTATCATTACAATATGCGACATATGCTAAAGAAGGTAGCAAGAATTTCTTACCTTTATGATCAGTTACATATCCAAAGCATTTCTCAGTTACTTCATCTAATCCATCAATATGTTTACCTGGTTCTCTCACTACTGCAACCCATTCTCTAGCACTTGCTGCGTGCATTACAAGAGAAACAAGATGAGCTTCATGTTTTTTTTTATTAAAAATATCATATACTAAATCACCAATAATTTCTTTTCCGTTCTTGATTTTTTCTCTGTATTTGCCGAAGACTTCATCAACAGTTACAAGTTGATTCAATGCTCGCAAATAATCATCACGGTAAATATCATCTTCTATTTTTGCATTTTTTCCTACTAATTTTCTGTCTGGAATTGTCATTTTAATGGTTTGAAATATTGATGTATTAATAAATTTATTCGTATTTACTGTTAAATGATTATTTTTTCATAGAATATATTTATAAATTCAAGACACTATGCTCTGTGCCATGGCAACTAAAAAAGGAGATATAAGCTCATGGGCTGTTGGTGGAGGATTAATGCTTGGTTTAGGCGTTGGATTCTTCTTCCTGACGACAAATGTCTTTGCATTCGTTGGATGTATACTCGCAGGAATCGGATTAGGTCTTGTGATTGCACCTATGCTCTCTTGTAAAAAATAAGATTCTTCTCCGAGGAAAATGTAACACACTGAGTAATCAGAAAGTATACTCTTTATTTTAATAGAACTACATAATTTATATATCATGGACATATTCTCTTGCTATGGTTTCAGCATCTCGAGAAGAAAAAATGGCAAGACCTGCTTATTTAGATAATATTCTTGGAACAAAATATACTGGTCCTGTGGATGAATTACGCCGTTTAAAGATGAATTATGATCCTAGTTATAGTAAACTCCGCAAAGATAAGTCAAGAAATAATGATACTTTTCTGGATACGAAATTAGCCAATAACGTGAAAATGATTACATCGCCTGTTTGGGTTCCGTTTTTCATAGGGTATACAATGTTAAAACAAGGGTTTATAGCGTATCAAATGATTAAAGGTCTGAGAAATCACAAATGGACTCCAAAAGATGTTCTAGAAACTCATAAAACGTTCAAAATGCCTTCGACTTTGGATTATCCATTTCATCAACGAAATGCTCTTAGCTTGTTATCGAGTGAACCTGAAAGAATGAATGGCTATTTAGCACATAGATTGAAAAAATTCAGAGGGAAATCTATGGATGGAATAGCCAAGAAAATGGCTTATAATTTAATTTCAGGATACAAAAATAATACTTTACCAAAAAGAAATAGTTTTTTCGCTTAGTGTATCTGAGAAGATCATTTCTCTTTGTAGAGTTTTGGATCAATATCTCCGATGATGTTATCTAATGCTGTGTTGACTTTGCCAGCAATATAGGTGAAGAAAGGTTTCATCTTCTCTACGTCGTCTTCATCACAACCACCGAGTTTTGAATTCGCTAATGCTTGCCTCAACACACCAAGATAATGTTCACGTTCTCCTGGAGGAATGACTGCAGGAGGTAGGTTGTGCTCATAGAGCATCTTTGTTTGTATAAGGCGTGTGGTGCGCTTATTACCGTCTTGGAAAGGTTGAATTCCTGCGAGCATCAAGTGGGTATATGCTGCCTTTTCAATAGGGTTCATGCCATTCTTGTGAAGATATGCAAAGAATTCATCAAGTCGTCTTTCAACACTTTCAGGAGCAGGAGGGGTAAAATTATCTCCTCCTGTAGATCCACTAAAATCTAAAGTAACACGGTGAGTTCTGTAGTTGTTGTTTCTCTTATCGACAGCTTTGCCAACTTTGCGCAGAATATCATGATTGATTTCGTCTCCAATATTTTCTGTATTCTCGAGGAGATATGTCCATCCGTTCTTGATGCGATTGACTCCTCTTTTTATCTCTCTTCTCAGATTGGCTGGTTTCTGAGATAGAAGCAATTTCTCTCGTATTTCAGGATGTTCTACCAACCAAGAAAAAAGTTGATTGGCATCTTCTATCTTGTCTACGATGTCTTCTTGTCTTGCTTGATAGACAAGATTATTAGCAATAATGTCTCTTTTCTGCGTAATTTCATTGCAGAGCTTCGGAATGAATTTGTGAGAGTATTCCATAACAGTAAACAGTACTCATTTCTTTATAAATCTTTCGTTTTTTCTCACTCTTTAGTAGTATTATTTATTCCCTAAATTTTATAAATAAGAAGTTCGCATAATGTTGCATGAAACGCCTTGAAACAGAATTGAAGCTTAGAGGAGCATCACCACACACAATTGCTGCTTATCGAAGGTATAATCAACAGTTATTAGATTTCAGTAAGAAGTCATCAGAACAAATTACAAAAGACGATATCAAACTCTTCTTAGGACATCTTATTGCTGATAAGGAATTCTCGTCGAGAAGTGTTAATTTAGCACGTTCAGCAATTTATTTTTTCTACGAACAAGTGTTAGAAAAGAGCTTAGGATCTATCAAAACACCAAAAATAGAGAAATCACTACCAACGGTGCTCAGTAAAAGGGAAATCAAGCAACTGATAAATGCTTGCAATAACAGAAAGTCAAAAATGATTATAGAACTACTGTACTCATCAGGATTGAGGGTTTCAGAGCTTGTGAACCTAAAAGTAGAGGATTTTGAGGACAAAATAGGGTGGGTCCGTGGGGGAAAAGGGAAGAAAGATAGAGCCTTTATTCTCTCAGAGCGAATTTTAGCCGATTTGAGGCACTTTCTTAAAACCAAAGGCATTGGAGAAGGTCACATTTTTAGAAACAGGAAAGGCGGTATTTTAAGCCCTAGGAATATTCAGAAAATAGTCTCTACAGCTGCTAAAAAGGCCAATATTCAGAAGCACGTCACCCCACATAAGCTTAGACACTCGTTTGCGACTCATTTATTAGAGAACGGCACTGATATTCGAGTGATACAAGAGCTTTTAGGACATTCTAACCTAAACACAACGCAAATCTATACACATATTTCTACAGAGCAGATCAAGAAAGTAGAAAACCCATTAGACAAGTTATCACTCGATGATAATAATTAATAGAAACATTTAAAACACATAATGGTTTCCTCTTGATTATGAGTAAGAAAGAATCAAAAGAAACATCACTTCTAGATATCATAAAAGGAATCAACTTGCGTGATATTGGAACCTATCTTGTCGGTAAAAAAGAAGAATTGCAGGCAATGGAGAGAGGTAGTGCTTATAGTTATTTGATTTCTGAAATTATCGGAGCAGGAGCCACTTTGATGTTTGCTGATGGCACAGGTATTGTTGCAGAAGCATCAGGAGCTCTTTTACTCACAGATATCGTAACTCGTTTTTTTAATTATAGTGTGAATGTTGATCCTAAGAAAGATCTCGCCTATTCTCCAGGCATTATAGGATCTTTCAGAACACATGTTTAGTTATCTAAAATATATATTAATTCTTTATTTAATTTATTAATTTTTGATTAAATTATTTATAATATTATTAATAGATGTTATGTATTATTACTATTATTTAATATATTTTATATTATGATTATTATATTATTTATTATATGATGTGTATTATACAGAATGTTTTAACAAAAAGTGTATCATTATTTATAAATAAATAAGAAAGTGAGTGTTGAAAGTTAATGTTTGAACGCAACACCACGTTCCACTCTATGTTTATCACGAAGTCCGGAATCTATTTTTAGCGCATCAGCATATGATTTAGAAAGCTCCACTAGGTGGTGTTGCTTTAGAAATTATCTAGCGTTACACAATTATCAGCAGTAACCTTCACTACACCTTCCACAGCATGATATTCTTTAAAATCAGGGTCTAATGCTACAGTATAATCGTTTTTCTCTTGTTTTCTGATGATAGGAATCCCTTTGCTCATCAACGCTGTTATCATTTGATCGACAAATGGAGCATCACAACTGAGTTCTACAGCTAATGCAGAACATAAAAGTGAGGGTTGTGTATACAATTTATTGAAAAGGTCTTTTTCTCTGAAAGAGAGATGAATTTGTTTCAGATAAGAATAATCTTTCTTCTTGAGATTAAGCAATAATTCAATATGTTCAAGACGCTCATCAATTTTATCGATTTTTTCAGCCAAAAGTGAGTGCTTAGCATGGAGCACATCGATTTCCGATGAGTTTTGATTAATACTATCAAGATGTTCATTGAATTCTTCCTTCACTTTTGCGAAGGCATCAGTAATACCCTTAACAAGTTCTGTTGTCACTTAACGTTCCCCCCAAAACACGTTGATTTTTGAGGTAGATGATGTGATATATAAACATTTATCCAGTGGCAATGTATGTTTTAGAAAATAATGTCATTTTCTGGTGAACATGAAAAAACTCGTAAAATAGCTAAAGCCAGTCAAATATTTAAAGGATATTGTATTCTATAAAAGAGATGATTTCAGAAAAACAATTAGCTATCACGTTGAGCAAGCTTATCGGATTTGAGGATCCAAAACAATCATTTGAACAATATCCAACTGATCCAAATATTGCTGCGAAGATATTATATAAAGCTTTTTCTCGAGGAGAAATCGAAGGAAAAACGGTAGCTGATTTCGGTTGTGGATTTGGCGTACTAGGTATAGGTGCATTACTGTTAGGCGCAAAGAAAGTGTATTTTGTTGATGTTGACAAAAAAGCAATAGCGCAATGCAAAAAAAATGTTGATCAATTTTCTTTTGATGGTGAAGTCGTCTATCTTAATGAAGAAATGCTTGATGTTGCTATTCAAGTTGATGTGGTGATCATGAATCCTCCTTTTGGCACCACCACCAATACTGCGGACAGAACATTCTTGGAGAAAGCGATGCAATCAGCAGAGATAATCTATTCGTTTCATAAGAGTTCGACTAAAGAGTTCATAGAGAATTATGTTGAGCAAGGTGGCTTTGAAATCATAGAGGTAGATGACTTTGATTTTCCTTTGAAAAGTATGTACAAACATCATAAGAAAAAAGTTGAAAAGATCAAAGTCAGTTGTTTCTATTCGATAGTAAATATCCAAAAAACTTAAATAAACCCTCTATATTTGCACATCTATGTCGATGCAAAAATACAAAGTACCCAGAGAAATTGACCATGGTAAAGATGGAGCCATATTTCAGATTGCACAAGGAATTATTGCAAAAATATGCTGGGGCAATACAGTAACCCAAAAGGAAGCTGATATTGCAGCAAAGGCATATGAGAAAGGAATTTCTATACCAATACCTTATGGAATTCAACCGATAACTTTTCCGGATAAAAAAATGTGTGGTTTATACGCTAATCGCACATTCAACGGATTTGTAATGGAAAAAGTTGAGGGTAAAACAGGAATTCAATTAAGAAATCCGGATGAAAAAGCAAAAGCACATATTTTACTTGATCGAGAAATAAAAAAAGCTTTTAGAGAAGGTTTTATTCCACGTGATGCAAGACATCCTGAGAATTATATACTTACTCCAAATAATGAGATAAAATTATTTGATTTCGCCTATTGGACTTATGATCCTAAATACCCATACAAGATTCATTATTAAATTATATTAAAAATCATAGAGAAGTTTAAGGTCTTTTGAGAATGTTACTTTATGTTCTTGCTCGATTAATTTCTTTTCTAGTGAGAGATATTGATCGTAATTTTCGCCTTTAAAATAAACATCTAATTGACAATATTCGTGTTTATCAGATCCAGCAGGACAAACTACACTTCCGTTAATGCAAAGTATTTCAAAACCTGAATTATTCACAATTTCTCTATATTCGTCAACCATTCTCTCTACATCATCAAATTCTAGATATCCATCTATAAGATGAGTTATATCTATCTGTACATCTCCACAATATGTTTCTTCTGGGTCTAATTCTTGTTTGCTCATAGTATCAACAACTTATCACTGCAGGAATATCATATAATTTAAATAATTATAGTATTCATCTATCAAGATGGAGAAATACTATTTAGGCGGTACAATAACAATCAACAGCATATTTCACTTTCTTTTCCCTCTGGGAATAGGGTATTTCTTAAAAGAAAAATGGAAGTATGGTATTCTGATGTTAATAATATTTGAGTTGTTTGAGAACCTATCTGGAGTTACCTTAATAATTGCGAATTGGGAGATCATAACTCCAGAACCACTCATCAATGTGATTGCTGATCTAATAATTGGGATAATAGGTTTGTTTGTAGGATATAAAATAAGAAAAAGATAGATATATTAAGATACTACCAATCCTGTGCAGTATGAAGATCCATACATCAGGAGTCCATGAATTACATATGTCTGATGATATCTACAAAGAGATAGAAGATACACTGGAATCTGAACCTGATCTAAATGATTTCTTAGATATGAACATTGAAGATTTTCTCGGCATTGAAAAGCAATTCAAAGAATATATTGACTGTTATGCTACATTACATTCATTAGAGGGTGTTTTAATACTTGAAGCACATGGTGCATTTGATGAGGATAATAATTTTATTTATTATGACGGGGAGAGGATAGGGAAAATACAAGATTGGATTAATGAGCATGACGGTGAGAAGGCAACGCTTTTAATCAGAAGCTGTAATCCAGGAGGATTAGAGATATATGCTGAAAAATCAATTGTTGTAGTTCCCAATCAGATTTATTCAGGGGTAAGACAACAATCAGGGCTCGCTCAGGTTGAGATGTATGTTCCAGGAAAAGCATATATTACTTCTTATGTTATTGAATACGAATTAAATCAACTAAGAAAGGAGCTTAAGCAGAAATCAATATAAATAGCTATGTTATTTCTCTATTATGGCTTCCAAGAAGGAAAAAATAAAGGAATTAGAAGATTTAATCAAGAAAACCAAATATAATAAGCGTACGCAGGCAGCTATTGGAAAATACAAAGCTCAATTAGCAAAGCTCAAAGAAGGAGAGGAAGCTAGAAGAGGAAAAAAGATAGGAAAGGTTGATCAAGCCTATGCTGTCCGAAGAACAGGTGATGGCACCGTGATTCTCGTCGGGTTTCCTAGCGCAGGTAAATCAACGTTATTGAATGCATTAACAGGTGCTAAATCCGAAGTTGCTCATTATGCTTTTACTACGTTATCAGTTATTCCTGGTGTGATGGACTATAAATTTGCAAAAATCCAAATCTTAGATGTTCCTGGAATAGTACGCGGTGCTGCCGCAGGCACAGGCAGAGGCAAAGAAGTATTATCGACGATGAGAAATGCAGATTTGTGTGTTATTCTCCTAGATGCTACTCGGCTTAGTGAATACGATGTCATAAAAAAAGAAATCTACGAAAGCCATATTCGTATCAATCAAGAATTGCCTGATGTCAAAATCACGAAAACAGGAAAAGATGGATTACGTATTGGTTCAACTTGTAAACTGAGGAAAATCGACAAAGAAACTATTGCTGTTGTGCTAAGAGAATTTAAAATCAACAATGCTGAAGTTGTAATCCGTGAAGATATTACGGTAGATCAATTAATTGATGTTATTGAAGCAAACAAAAAATATATGCCCGCAATTACGATAGTAAATAAAGTTGATTTGATATCGGAGAAAGGAAAACAAGAGATAGATAAGAAGATTCATCCTGATTTATTTATTAGCGCAGAAGAAGGAACTAATATTCCGAGACTCAGGGAATTGATCTATCAAAAACTAAATCTAATGAATATTTATCTCAAAGAGCCCGGTAAAGAAGCTGATCTAAAAGAGCCTATGGTGATCACGAAACATGCTACGTTGAAACTTTTATGTGAAAAACTACACAAAGATTTTGTTGACAAATACAAATTTGCCAGAATTTGGGGAAAAAGTGTGAAGTTTGATGGTCAAAAAGTCTTGAAGCTAAAACATGTTCTCAAAGATGGTGATGTTGTAGAACTGCATATGAATTGAAGCCATCAGTTTTGAGTAATGAGTTATTAGTACCGAAAACCCATAACTGATGACAGAAAACTTTTTACTATTTCATCTCTATGAAGTCATCGGGCTCGCTGTATTTTGGTTTCTTCTTTATCTTCTTTGATGCAATATGTTCTTTGTGATCTGAGAATGATCGGTCGGCAGTAAGCACGGAGGTAACGAGATAGATCACAGCAAATAAGATAATAGATACTATAGGTAATCTGATGAAAGGTAATACTATGGTATCTATGATCAATGAAAAGACGCTGATGAATAGTCCAATTTTGATAAGTTTCATATAATTGATTGATTGCTTCAGCAGATGGATGAAAAGGAAATAGATTGTTCCAAGCACAAGTGTTAAGATAAGATACTTAACAAGGAGTGCTATGAAGTAAAGGATAATCAAGGATGGCAACATCAAGTAGATTATTATTTTAAGGATCTTTGCGCTGTTTTCATTAAGGCTTTCAAAATCAGACAAAGGTATGTTGGCTTTGCCAAAATAATAAAATTGCATATAGTTGATATCAGAGCCATTGATCAACATGAACTCTCCTGTATGTTTCTGTGTTTTATCGATGGTAATCATAGGATGAGAAAGCACAGTGACAGCATGCTGCATGCTGATATTATAATCAATGTCAAATGTTTCAAATGAAGATTCAATACTATCTATTTGTTTTCCAATGCTTGGAGAGAGTATCAAGAGAAGTATAATCATGATGATGAAAAGAAAGCTGATGTTGAAGAGGAATTGGTTCACAACAGTAGTCAATGGTTTTGCTGTTAATCCATGATAGGTGTTAGGATTAAAGCATTTTAGGAAATCGGTAAAAAGCTTTTTCCATTTCATAGAAGCTATTACTGTTTCGTTTTTATAAAGTTTAGGATTTTTTCAACGATGTCGTCTGGAGCGAGATGAGAAGTATCGAGAACAAAATCATATTGCTGCATATCATTACAGTCGATGTTATAGTATTGTTGGTAGCGTTTGTTGTCTGAAGCTTGGCGTTTTTCAATCTCTTCTAACTGTTCTTCAACAGTTGAGACAGCTAACTCATTTCTCATATTCGCGTTTTGTTTCTCTTTGAAAATGCGCTTTGCTCCTTCTAAAGGATCAATAGCGAGATAGATCTTTACTGCGTGAGGTATAAAATGAAATGCTGTTCTGCCTTCTGCTATAAAGTTATCTTCGTTTTTTCCAAGTTCGATAAGAAAATCATCAACAATTTTATCAGTGGAAGGATCGGTTTCTCCAAGTTTATTGAACTCTTCTATAGTCATCCCTTGCTTTTCAGCAGCAGCTCTTCGAATACCTCCCATGTAGTGATGCTTAAACCCAAGCTTCTTTGCAAGTTTTTTTGCCACTGTTGTTTTTCCAGCACCAGCAGCACCTGATAATGCAATAATCATAAAGAAAGATAAGAAAAAGAATTTATAAAACTAACTTAATTGACAGGAAGCATTCCTTGATAAACTTTCTTTTCTACTTCTTCTTCACTATATTGGAATGTTTGCGTGTTCAAAGATTTTAGAAGTTTTGGAAGATTATGACCTAACTCCCTGAGAGCTGTTCGAGCACAACGAGACATCATAGCAGATTGGTAGAGTTTGTTCTTTTTTCCGTCGGTTATAGGGACCATAACAGAACCATTAAACAAAGACTCTACATTACCTCCATATTTCAATACGGTTGCAGTGGCCTCTATTGCTTTTTTATCAAACTCAGTAATTTTCTTTTCCTCAACCAGTAATTCAAGATATGTTTTATTCGGAGTTAGTGTTTCACGATTAATAAGATATAAATCCATAAGTATCACCTTTGCACAGAATTAAGAGTAGAGCTAACCTTTATAAACCTTTCTGTTTTTGTCACTATGTAGTCATCACTAAAATGGGATGAAGTCCATTGGACATTTCCCTTCAAAAAGTATATAAACAGCCCTGCAATCCCCAAAATTAGTGTATTGAGGGTGAATAAGATGGCTGAAAATCCAAACCAACCAGTGTATATCTTGCCTGAAGGAGCTACGCGAGATTATGGAAAGACTGCACAGAAGAACAACATTCTTGCTGCGAAATTAGTGGCTGAAACAGTCAGAACTACGTTAGGTCCTAAGGGTATGGATAAGATGTTAGTAGATTCCTTAGGAGATGTTATTACTACTAATGATGGTGTTACGATTCTTGAAGAGATGAGTATTGAACATCCTGTAGGTAAAATGATTGTGGAAATTGCCAAGACTCAAGAAAATGAAGTTGGTGATGGTACGACAACAGCGGTAGTATTAGCAGGAGAATTCATGAAAGAGGCAGAAGAATTATTAGATAATAAAATTCATCCTACGGTTATTATCAAAGGATATCGATTAGCTGCTGAGAAAGCAAAGCAAATTCTTGAACAAATTTCAATTGATATTGGCAACAAAGATGGTCCTTTACTGAAAAAGATTGGCATGACTGCCATGACTGGCAAAGGAGCAGAAAATGCTAAAGAACAACTTTCTGAATTAGCCGTGAGGGCAATCAAAGCTATTATCGATGAGGATAAAAATATTGATATTGAAAATATCAAGCTAGAGAAAAAAGTCGGTGATGCCGTAAGTGATTCCCAATTGATTAATGGTATTATATTAGATAAAGAAAAAGTACATGCACAAATGCCACGCGTTGTGACTAATGGAAAAATTGCGTTGCTTGATTCCGCATTAGAAATTAAAAACACAGAGATTGATGCTAAGATTCAAATTACTGATCCTGAGAAATTACAGCAATTCCTTGATATGGAAGAAGATATGATCAGAAAGATGATTGACAAAGTAGTCTATGTTGGTGCAAAAGTAGTATTCTGCCAGAAAGGGATTGATGACTTGGCTCAACATTATCTTGCAAAGCATGGTATTTATGCTTGCAGAAGAGTCAAGAAATCAGATATGGAGAAATTAGCACGAGCAACCGGTGCGAATATCGTCACGAATATTGAAAATCTTGGAAAGGATGATTTAGGTTCTGGTAATGTTGAAGAGAAAAAAGTTGGCGATGAAGCCATGACATTCATTACTGATTGTAAGAAGGCTAAATCGGTCACGCTTTTAATTCGCGGTGGTACGGAACATGTCATCGATGAAGTTAAAAGAGCAATGGAAGATGCTATTGGTGATATTGCTTCTGCGGTAAAAGGGAGAAAAGTAGTTTCCGGTGCGGGTGCTGTGGAAACTATTTTAGCATTGAAGTTAAAGAATTACGCTAACACACTTTCTGGTAGAGAACAATTAGCAGTGCAAGCTTATGCTAATGCTATTGAGATTATTCCTAAAACGATTGCTGAGAATGCAGGATTAGATCCGATTGATATTGTGACGAGTATGAAAAGCGCTTTAGGTAAAAAGTTTGATTGGCCTGGTATTAATGTGTTTACAGGAAAAGTTATGGATGCTTGGAAAGAAGGTATTATTGAACCATTGAAGATTAAAACGCAAGCATTAAGCGCAGCAACAGAAGTAGCTGTGATGATTCTGAGAATAGACGATGTTATCGCTACAGGAAAAGGTAATGATGTGCCGCAAAGTCCTGGCATGGAGTAGATTAATGTAAATATTTTTTTAATGTTTCTACTAATCCTTTTGGAAGAGACATCTTATCAATATAATACACATTATCATATTCAGGATCTTTTGTTAGCTCATCGGGGAAATTAATGAAGAACCCTGTCATAATAAGCGTTTTATCTTTTGTTATGTTTAATGCTTTAAGAAGTTCTGACTTATCGTTTGGAAGATGGTCAAGTATCATAATATCTGCTTCAAGATTGTTTAATCCATCTAATGATTCAAATCTTTTCCATTCAATCGTCTCTCCTTCATATTCACAAATACGATTACTCAATGTAATCAATGAGTGATAGACGCCTTCGTTTTCACTATAATTTCTGTATCCTGCATAGACTATCTTTATCATAGCGAGATGAGAAAGCGCCCTGTTATATTAATATTGCTATGGTGTAGTTTCTGTAATTAATAAAATAAGAATAAAAAAGCTTATTTCTTCTTCATGGCTAATAATGCGAAGAAACAGGCAAAGATACCTAGAACTGCGAATGCCCAGACGATTGAACTTATGTAGTAAATACTACTTGGAGCAAAGATCAGAAAGATCAACACCACTACTAGGAATATTCCTGCTAACGATGTAGGGATAGAAATAAATGGATTTTTGTCTTCATGTTTTTGAGTTTTCTTAACCATATAACCACCTCTTTGCATTATCCCAAGAAAAGATCTTTAAATAGTTTCTGATTACTTAACTTTAGAAAGATCTCTATTGATAATAACTGGTTGCATAGCACGCAGTTCATCAACAATGATCTTTAAATCATCATCTATTCTGAAAAAGGTGGTTATCGTTTTTTCTCTGTTGAGAAATCTATTCCTTGATCAGTTGATCCATGATTATAGTAGATGGTTCTGTTGTTGAATACTCCTGCACCATTGTGTGTGTTATACCAGATAACACCTATATCTGGTCTATTATCTTTATTGTAATCTCTTATTTCAGTTTCTAGCAAAGTTTTAGCTTGAGGCAATGAAGCAACAAGCTGAGGAGAATATTCGGAGTTATTCTCTTGATGTTGCAGTTCAAGATAAATATTAGTATGGGCTCTTTCATACTCGGAATAGACAGTGTCAGTTAGACTATCATTATTGAAATCTGCATGCATTACTCCATCTCCAACCTCTTTGTGAGTACAAGAGCTCAAAAATAGCATTGCGCTAGCCAAAAAAGCAATAGGCATAATGTTGTGTTTCATGGCGGCAGAAATGAGTAATACTATATAAAATTTCTTACTTAAGAGTAAATCATAAATAATTTTAAATATGATTGTATATTTTGACTGTTGATAATGGACAGACCTACTCCAGAAGCAATTGGCCATAAGATACATCTTGAGGATATTATTGAGATCAATAAGAAGCATAAAGGCTTGACCATTGGGAGAAGAGTGAGTCGTATTTTCTATCAATTAATAGAGGTTACTGCTGTTGGAGGTGTAGCCGGATACTTATCTGGAAAAGGAAGTGTTCATGAAGCTGTAGAGATGGCAGAATATACTGCAGTTTTCTGGACGGCAGCAAAAATAGGATTGGAAGCTCCATTTTCTGGTATTCGAAATTTAATTTCAGGAAGAAATTATGTTTCTGATGATGATGACGATGATGAAATGGATTTTTCTGTTGATGTTTTTGATGATGATAAAGACGAAGAAAGGAAGTTAACTCAAGAAGAGATCATAGAGATTGAAACAACAAAAAGGTACAATAGACAACAAGCATATGTTTCTAATCCTCTTGGAAGAACAGGAGAAAATGTGATCTCAAAAGGAATAACATATGCTTTAGGCCCATATATTCTTGCTCTTGAAGCAGGTTTTATTGAATTATTTTCAGGCTGGAATCCTATTCAAGCAGGATTGCATTATATTCATGAAGGCACAAAGTTTTTAGCGAATAATTATGATATTGCATCAGAGCATATTGCACAGACAGTTATACCACACACTACAATGTTTCCTCCTGAATTCTGGAAGGTGGGTGTGGCTGTAGGAATTGCTGAGAGTGTAAGACGATTAGGTGCAGGTTTTTATCATAAGATGCGCGCTCGCAGCAAAGGAGAGAAATATATTGCTGAAGGCAAAGATTTATAATTCTGATCTGCATACCTGATATATGAAAATATACGTCGATACTGCGGATATTGAAGAGATCAAAACAGCGTTTGCCTGGGGGATAGTTGATGGTGTTACAACAAATCCTTCACTCATAAAAAAAGCTGTTAAAAAATACAAAAAAGGTCTTAAAGAGTATATCAAAGAAATCTTGAAAATAGCAGGAAAAACTCCTGTGAGCTTGGAGATAATTAGTGTAAAAGAAAAAGAAATGTATGAACAAGCTGTAACATTATATGAAATGTTTTCTACAAAAGAAAACAATATCGTAATTAAAATTCCTATCAATATTGCTGAAGATAAAGAAGACACTACTCATTATGATGCGTTGAAAGTTATCAATAAATTAGCAAAGAAAAAGATTCCTGTCAACTGTACCTTGATCATGACTCCTGAACAATCATTGCTTGCGGCAAAAGCGGGTGCAAGCTATGTGAGTCCGTTTGCAGGAAGAATTGATGATGATTTGCGAAAACGTGCAGGAAGAGAATTTGAAAAAACGGATTATCATGAAGCTGATGGTATTATGATAGAGGATGTTCTAGTGCATGATAAAGGTATAGTGAGCGGTGTTGATCTTGTTGAGCAAACACAGCATATGCTGAGAACATACAAGTATAATACTCAAGTGATTGCTGCTTCAGTGAGAAATGCCAGGCAGGTAAGAGAGCTTGCATTAATCGGTGCAGATATTGCTACCATTCCATTTTCTGTATTGAATGAAATGATCCATCATCATAAGACATTCGAAGGTCTTAAAGCCTTCACCAACGACATTGTGCCAGAGTATGAGAAGTTGTTTGAGTAGAAAACTATATAAATAGCCCTCGAGATCTCTGAACAAGGTGTTTGTATGGGTATAATCGAAACATTGAGTTCATGGATTCCTGACATTAGACAGCCTACTCAGAAGAGGCTGCCATTCAAAGAGAAGCTGAAATGGACTATTATCATACTCGTTTTATTCTTCATATTAGGAATGGTTCCTTTAATAGGACTTGACCCTGAACGTATCTTCCAATTCGAGCAATTAGAGCTTCTTTTAGGAGCAAGCATGGGTTCAATCATAAGCTTAGGTATAGGGCCTATGGTTACTGCATCTATAGTATTGCAATTGCTCAACGGATCTGGTATACTGAAATTTGATCTCACTTCGCATGAAGGCAAAAAAGCATTTCAAAGTCTTCAGAAAGTGATGATCATAGGATTCATCGTTTTTGAGGCTTTCATCTATGTATTTATGGGAGCACTGCCGCCATTGCAGGCACTTCAAGGAACAGCAACTTATGCAAGTCTCCAAATATTCCTTGTGATCCAACTTATTGTAGGAGGATTAGTAATCATGTTTATGGATCAAATAATACAAAAATGGGGTATTGGCTCTGGTATAAGCCTTTTTATTGCAGCAGGAGTTAGCAAAGAGATCATTGTCAGAGCAATCTCTTGGCTTCACCCAGAGGGAAATCCTGAAGCATTTATTGGCGCAATTCCTGAGTTATTCAGATCATTGAGCATAGGAGAACCACAAGGTGCTATGCTTGCCATCGCAGGCATTGTAGCAACATTAATAGTATTTGGTATTGTGGTGTATGTGCAATCAATGCGCGTTGAAATACCTTTGAGTTTTGGTAGAGTTAGAGGACATGGTGTACGATGGCCTTTGAAATTCCTTTACACATCGAACATTCCTGTGATTCTGATTGCAGCGTTGCTTGCTAATGTGCAAATATGGGCGCAATTATTTACAGGATCTCCCAATTCAGCGATAGGCAACTGGGTTAATCCGACGCCGCTTGTGCAAACCATTATTCATCAAGGAGGATTTAATATAGGATTATTGCCGTATCTCCAAACTATTGTGTATATGCTTTTCATGATGGGGGGTGCTGTCTTATTTTCATATTTCTGGGTACAGACTGCAGGACTTGATGCACGAAGTCAAGCGAAACAAATTATGGCTTCCGGATTGCAAGTACCAGGATTCAGAAAAGATATACGTGTATTGGAAAGACTCCTCAATAGATACATTATGCCTTTGACAATTATGGGCGGTCTGGCAGTAGGAGCATTAGCAGGACTAGCAGATATTAGTGGAGCATTGTCGAGAGGAACAGGAATATTGCTTGCGGTAATGATTGTTTATCAGATGTATGAACAGGTAATGAAAGATCATATGTATGAAATGAATCCTGCTATGAAAAAATTCGTAGCGATGTGAGACTATGGTGTTTGACAGAATCCTTGATCCGATTTTTTCACCGTTGCTGAAACTAGATCCTCTGCTTGCCATTCTGATTATCAGTTTTGCCATCACACTTCTTATTAATATTATCTATAAGCTTGCTACCGACCAGAAAGAGATGAAGGAACTTAAGACGAAACAAAAAGAGTTTCAGAAAAAAATGAAAAAACTTCGTGATAATCCAAAAAAAATGATGGAGATGCAGAAAGAAAGTATGGAATCAAGCATGAAATACATGAGCAAATCTATGAAACCTACGTTATACACACTGATTCCAATCATCATTATCTTTGGTTGGCTTAGTGCGAATCTTGGATATATTCCTATTGATATGCATGAAGAATTCACAGTAAATGCAATGTTCAGTGAAGGTGTTGAAGGAGAAGTTGAACTTTCCACTATTCCTGAATCCATAGTATTTCTTTCTAATAAAACACAAAATATTGAAGATGGTCATGTTGTTTGGCAACTCAAAGCAGAAGAACGAGGAGATTACACCTTGCTTTTTAGAAAAGGAACTGCTGAAGTAGAACAAGATATGCGTATCGATGAGTATAAATCATCACAACCAGTAGAGAAACATAAAAATTCTGTATTCATAGAGACTACTGTTTCATATACGAAGATTAAACCGCTTGCATTTACAGGTATCCCTTGGGTGAAAGATTGGGGATGGATAGGTGCCTATATTTTGTTCTCAATTGTTATTAGTATTGTCTCCAGAAGATTGATGGGCATATATTAAGTTCTCTTATCTCTTTATATAATAATGACAAGTAATATAACACTGTTGCACAAAATATAAATACAAGTAAACCCAGAAAATAAGGGGGATGATGGATTTCTCTAAACTCAGAGACGCTATGATAAAAGAACAATTAATAGCGAGAGGTGTAAAAGATAAGAGAGTATTAGATGCTATGCGTATTATTCCAAGACATATTTTTGTGCCTAAAAAAATGCTAAGCGAAGCTTATGCAGATACGCCATTACCTATAGGACTCAATCAAACAATTTCTCAACCGTATATTGTAGCGTTTATGACAGAGGCATTGAAGCTGAAATCATTAAATCGTGTTCTTGAGATTGGTACAGGATCAGGATATCAGACAGCAGTTCTTGCAAAACTCGTGAAGAAAGTATATACTGTCGAGATACTGAAAGCGCATAGTGATGCAGCAAAAAAAAGGCTCAAAAAACTAAGCATTACGAATGTTCATTTCAAAGTTGATGATGGCTATTTTGGAGATAAAGAACATGCGCCATTTGATTGTATTATTATAGAAGCAGCCGCAAAAAAACTTCCTCTTAGATTACTTGAGCAGCTGAAAGAAGGGGGGAAGATGATTCTGCCTCTCAAAGATGAGAACGGCGTTGAATCATTAACGGTGGTAACGAAGCAAGGTGCAGGTATCAAAGTGCAAAATATCCTTTCAGTAAGCTTTGTTCCCATGATTGGAAAGATTCAGGAAGAAGGTTAAATTTATATATTCCTTAGGTTCTAGAATACACAAAAGAGGTGTTGTATGTCTGACGATGAATATGAAATTCTTCCTCATGAAGAAATAGAGCATTTACGTAAAGAGGTTCATGAGCTCAAACAAAATCCTCTTAAAGGATTCGGAAAAAGTCATGATTTGATTGAGAGTATTGATCGTTTGAGTATATCTATTGACAGACTTTTAAGATTATTTGAGACAGCAGACAAAGCGTTATACAATGAATATCATAAAGGATATCATGAGCAATCAGATCATCTTAATAGAATAGAGGAACAGAATAAAAAGATCGCAAAAGGTCTCGTGGCACTTTCTAAGATAGAGCAGCATGATGAAGAGCTCGATGAAGAAACATTAGGGATGGTAAAAAAGCAACAGAAGTTTTCAGCAAAGCCTCTTCCTTCAATGTCTCCTCCTAAGATGCCTCCTTCATCATTACCCCCTATTCAAGAAAGCACAACACCTAAGCCATTACCAAGGACGGATGTGCCCCTTGAGCCTCCTCCTCCAAAACCTGCTCCGAAAAAAGGCCTCTTCGGAAAATAAAATGTTAGCAAAACATGTTCTTATGCATTGTGTTCTTTCATCAGGACCACTTCCTGAATTACCTAAGCTTCAATCTATGGATATCGATACTGATATTGAATTAGATGATGGATTAAGAGAAAAAATTGATTTAATTCATCAATTACATGAAGAGATAAGCAATGCGGAAGAACTCTACAGAAAAAATAAAAAATATTATTCTGTTGATGAGCGAATGCGTATTAGGCAGGCAATAAAAAAATTGCGAAGAAAAGCACTGTTTCTCAATGCATAATTTTTTAAAATAATCATTTTACTCAAAGAAAATAGCAATGGGTGAAGTGAAGGTAGTGATTCCAGGTATTTGTAATTTCTGTGGGAAAATTATGTATAATACAGAAAAACGTGGTAGTTTCAGGATCTGTAAAGAGTGCAGGGAGAAAAAGAAAGACCGATAGAATACATTTATAAATATCTTAGCGTTTCCTAGACGCATAATGGGATTGGATAGTGAAGAACGAAAAATTATTGATATTCTGGCAAATTATGGATATTTTATCAAGTCTGCTCGTAATAGAAAATACAAACGAAGAAGAATAGCAGAAGAAGGTTGGGTGCAGAAAAGCAGATTTGAGAGAAGAGTACAACAACCAAGGAGGATTATTGATAACTTGCTTCTTCAGCAGAAAGGTATTTTGCAGAAAGATCGATGTTCGTTCGTCGATAATTATGGAACTATGCATACTTATCAAGTATATCGCATTAAGAAATCATATGCAATATTCAAGAAATTAATCAAAGTGTATCATAATAGCAGCTATGAAGAGTTCTTCAATTTTTTCAATAGTGATTATGCAAAGCACATGATGGAAACCATGCCGAAACTCAGACAGTCAATGAAAAAGCTTTGGGATATTATAGGAGGAGGCATTCCTGAAAAAATACTAAGGGCATATCATGAACCTCAGTTACATCTTTACGCATTCCCTGAATTACTCTATCATTATTTGATTGAACCAAAACTATTCAAGAAGATCATGAAGCATATTGGAGATCTTTTCAGTTTTCAATCATATCTTGTTCCTGAAAAAAATGTGCTAGCGAACTTGAATCCGAAGGCGCGTGATTATTTTATCAAAGACGTTTTTTATCTTGGGTTATGTCTGTATTCATATATGAACAGGAAATTCCATAAAGATAGTGGCCTTGATGGTCTTGAACATTCAATACAATCTACATTAAGTACTCTTTTACTTACTGTTGAACCATATACAAAAACAACTCTGAAAAAAAAAGCAAAGAAAAAAACAAGGAAGAGAAAGAAAACAGTGAAACAGAAAAAAGAGATTCTTCAAGAGAAAAAAGTGTTACCGAAAAAATCCATTCCTTTTACAAATGTTGAGATTCCTAATACCAAGGTGCTAAAAAACAAAAAGTTCAAAACTCCAGAAGAGAAAAAAGCTTTGTTTATTTCTGAGACATTAAAGCGATGGGAACATGAGAAACGTCATCAAAAGGGGTAACTTTATATATGACGTTGTGTCGTGTTACGCATGGATTCGATTTTTGGTAGAATGATTTTTATTGCAGTATTGCTTCTTGTACTCTTTACAGGTTGTGAATCGGAGAAGATTGATGTTGATGCTGATGCAGAACCGGTAACATTAATGATCAAAAATATCAGTGAAGAAGAAGGTCATGCAGTGGTCTATTACACTATAAGATATAACAAGGAATTCAGCATATACTCTTGCGGACTTGACTTTATTGCAGATATGGGTGAGAAATTCATTCAGCAGGAAAATTATGGCCCTGAAGGAGGAGGATGGGGGTATAAAGAGGATTTTCCTGAATGCAAAGGAATTCATAGAGCAGGGTCGACGCAGGATCTGAAAGCATTCTTTAAGATAAAAGTGAAAGATGAACCTGGACAATTTACTCTCAGAGTTGTTGAACCAGGTACAGGATTAATGAAACATACAGTACAATATCCTCCTGTTTCTGAAGAAGAATAGCTATTATCAACAATGAGCATTTATGGATGATGAATAACACTCCAAATAATAAACACCGAGCGTTTATGGACGTTGCGGGATTTGAACTGCCGCGCTAAACTGCGCACAGTTTAGGATCATGCAGGGGTTTCCTTCCCTTCGGTCAGTCAAGCCCCTGGAGTTTTGTAACTACATGGCCTACTCAATCTTTAGCTTGAGTAGTCCTGAGGGTGATAATGCTCAATGAACAGAGTTCGTTGGCATCACAAAATCTTTGATTTTGTTGAGGAGACGCAGCCCGAAGGGCGGAGTTTCCTTATGGACGTTGCGGGATTTGAACCCGCGGCCTCCCGATTGCCAACCGAGCGCTCTAACCAGGCTGAGCTAAACGCCCATGTTTTCTCGCGTTCAGAATAAATTTAAAAAGTTAACTTTTTAAACAAATTACGTTTGTATGGTATACTTAGTATAGTTGAGGTGTTTGCTATGAAAATAAGTATTGAGACAGAAGAGCATAATTTTTCGACAAAGCAGGAATTCGAGTTTGATCTCACATCAGAAGATATTGATGAAGAAGAAGGGCTTCTCAAGGCAGGTGTCTTGACAGGAGATGAGAATAAGTCTATTCAGGGAATTGTTGAGTTCTCTAAAGATGATCTTATTGCTATTTACAAGAAATACAATGAGGTAAAAGATAATATTAAAACAGATGCACAACTTGAAGCAGAAGGAGATGAAGCTCCGGAGGAACATAATGGATGATTGTGTCTTTTGTAAAATTATCAAAGGAGAAATTCCTTCTACATTACTCTATGAAGATAACGATTTCTTTGTTTTTCTTGATATTGCACCCATACAGAAAGGCCACACGTTAATTGTTCCAAAAAAACACTCAACAGATATTTTTGATTTCAAGAGTAATTTAGGAGACAAATTAATATCTATTATTCAAAAGACAGGAAAGGCTGTGATGAGAGGAGTTAATGCTGATGGATTTAATTTTGGCCTCAACAATGGCGTTGCTGCAGGTCAAGTAATTATGCATACTCATTTCCATATAGTTCCCCGATTTGATAATGATGGTCTTAAATCTTGGCCTGATAAAAAGTACAAAGAAGGAGAGATGGAGAAAGTCGGCAAAAACATTATCAAATACCTCTAATTCTAACCGTATGTAAAAAATAAGCAATGACTGAGCTTTTCAGCATTACTGCGCTACGTGCAGAATACACAAATTCAAGTGAATTACGATTTTAACATAATTCAATATGCAAATAGATTACTTCGCTGGGCAGTAATGCTAATGCTTATTTTCTACGTATTTCTAACCAAAACATATATAAATGACTCCTCGCATAATCAACCAAAGAGGGTGTGATGGTGAGGATTTGGCTTATTGTAGTGGTTTTAGTGCTGTGTATGGCTTCTGTGGAAGCTGTGCAAGTTTCTTCTGATATTCGCTGGGATGGCACTGCGATTCTTGCTGAATATACTGTTGATGCCAGGCCTCATGCTGATGTCACTGAGGTTAAACTCTATGCGAATGATGCAGTAGTTAATGCAACCGTGACAGGAGAAGAAATGATGATTGAAGGTACGTTGAGATACTTTCCTCCTGCATCAGGCGTATATAGCATGAAAATAGGTGCTGTAAGGACAGATGAAGAGATACAGAGCAATATAAGAGAGATTGTTGTTGATGTTGATACTCCTGTGGTGAGAGATCTTGTGCTGGAACGTCATGGAGAGCCTATTGGAGCAATTGCCTCACGTAGTATTCATCCTGTTGATGTTCGTTTCAAGATAGATGAGATGAATCTTGCTTCAGTTATAAGTGATTTCAGAGAACTCAATATTGATCCAGGAACAGCGTTCTCTTATAGATCCATTGATGCTTTCCCTCATTGTACTTTTGTTGAGAATGAATCTTTCTATGAATGCATTGTGCCTAATCTTATTCTCAAAGTTGATACACAAAGCATCACATTGAATATTACTGCTGCTGACACCTTTGGTAACGAAGAGGAATATGCATTCACCATAAGTTTTGATATTGATGATACATCCCCAACAGTAGTTTCAATAACTACAGAGCATTGTGATGGAGAAACATGTTATCTTCAAAATGATGCTCATCAACAAGTTACTATTGTCATGCAGGATACAAGAGCAACATTTGAAAAAGGTCTAGTATTTTTTTCGTTAGGGCAACGATTGTATTATACAGCAGATGATTGTACGGGAATGACTTGTTCGGGAATAGGAAGAGCTTCCTGTAGTGATGAACAAATGATTCCCGTGACTCTTGTTTCCGCAGGAGAAATTCCTAGTCAAGATGATGCTGGCAATCCTGTTATTATGGAGACTGAAGAGTTTCTTACTTGCCTCTCTTCATTTCCTCAACCTAATGGAACAAACGTAGCTGAAGAAAGAGAACTCTCATTTGCAGAGATAAGCAATGCACTCTTCATAGACACTGATCATGATTATGGATTAATAACAGATCAGAGCACTATCACTATTAGGCTCTATGTGGAACAGCCTGTTGTAGGTCTAACAGCAAAACTTAATGTAACTGCACTTAATGGAGAAGATATACAATCAACAGAATGTCAGCCATACAAAGATAATATATTCGAATGTGTCTGGACGGTATCTAACCTTATTCCATCAAGCACAGACAAACCAACCGAGCTAGTGTTTGAGTTGGAGAATCTTGTGGGCATGATAACGAAGTTCTCAACAAAGCAGTATGCAGGAGGTCCTCTTGTCGTACTTGGTACATTGCTCGGTGATGATGATATTCCTAATTTCTTTAATCTTGAACTTGTTGATGTCTATCCTTCATCAATAAACAGGATTGCATTACAACTTGCTATGTTCAATCAGATTGATTTTCCGCTTTCTGCTGTCTATAAAGTGGTGAAGAGTTCTGGTCAAGGAGGATTGAGCATTGTTCACCAAGAGATTGTAGGCTGTTTAATGGAGAATATACAAGGGGAATATTATCATGGAGCAGGATTCGAGGATTTTACGATTGCCAATCCTGATAGTGATTGGAATGAATATGAGGGAAAGAATAGAATAGATTTCTTTTTTCAAGACAATATTGATACTAATGATTTTCTTAATGAATTCAATATGAAATGTAACATTTCTTTTGTGGTGAAGAAGGGAGATGAGATCTATGAACAGAGAGAAGAGAATGAGGTTATTATTCCTCTTGTGTTCAGAGAGTCAGCATTGGGAACACCAGGACAGAATATGGTAAAAGGAATTAAGAGAATGGAAGATGATTTCCTTGTGAAATCAAAACTAATTGGATTTGTAAATGACTTTTTGGGCACATTCAGCCAGATCTGTAGTCTCGAGATGTATTCAGCTTACTTCGGTAGTGGTGTGAGTGTTGTTGAGATGGCAAACAGAGCTACTGATGGATTGCTTCAGCCTGTGATGAATGTCTTAAGTCCTATGGCAAGAAATCTCAATGATAAAACAAGTGCTGCTGATACAGAAACAATAGGAGGAGGCATCAAGAAGCTTCAAGACAAACTCTTCTCAAATGCTTGCAGTCTTGTTACTTGTGATATAGGAAATAGATTTGATAAAAAAATTGAAGAAGCAGTTAGTGCAGGAGATGAAGATCCTTCCTGGCCCTGGGATCAGGATAAAGTGCAGTGGCTAGAAGAAGATTCTGGCCGTGACACTATGTGGCGAGGCTTCAAAAGAAGCGTTATCAGCGGTATTGATACTCCTAATGTGAAAAATAGCATGATTCAATCTGTATTGACAAGTTGCTGGCCAGCAGTTATCTATCATGTTAATCAATATCGCGAGAACAACTGTCAGATACTAACCTGTATGAAACGTAATGCACAATATGGTCTTGATGTGAGTTCATGTGAGTCTGCGAAATCAGTTTATCTTTGTAAGAGTGTTATTGGTGAAATTTACGAAGCTCCTTACATTAGGCAAATCAAAAATCTTGCTGATAATTTTAATGAACTTGTGGTGAATGCTATTCCCCATACGCTCTTAGGATTGCTCAATGATGTTTGTAGAAGACCTGGTCAAGGAGGCGGTGAAGATGGGGTGCAGGAAGCTATTGGTGTTGATGCGCCTACACAAGGTGGAGGATGGGATCTTGTCTGTGAAATTCCGAGAACATGGAACAAGATGCTGATGCATGAAAGTCGTACAAGACAAACAAGATCATTTGTTTATCCTGTTGATGAAGATGTTTGTGCTACTGCTTTATGCAATGAGGATCGTGTTGAAGATTGTGAACCAAAAACGAATAGCTGGCTGCATAAATATCTTGGCAGAGTGCCAACTCCTGTTGACGCTGATGATCTGCTTGAAAGAATACGTCAACGTGATGCTGAACAAAAAGAGAAAAGCCAGCCCGAGATAACATTGAATGATAAAAAAATCAAAGAAATAGAGATGGATATCAATTATCTTAAAACATTAGGAGCATATGGAAGATCACAAACGCTATCTTATCCTAAGTCAGATAATGAATTAGAAGAAAGACTAAGGGACTATTATGAACCTGATCCCTCTACTGAAAGGATAGATCAGATTAAAGAAGCAATAGACTATAGGCATGATCATCTTATGAGTATTACTCCGAAAAGAATGCGTGATGCTATTGATTCTGCAGGAGGAACAATAGACAGTATAGAGAAGATAAAGAATATCAATAGCAATCTCATTATGACAAGAGGAGAATGGGATAAAGTACCTTCCTCTCTTGAAGATCTTGATGTTGATCTAAGAGAAAGAGATCTCAGTGCTGAAGATCTTCAGGAATATGACCAGAATCTTCAGCAACAAATAGATGGCCTTATACAGCTTGAGAACGAAGTTAATTTCTTAGAGCATGCATTTGATGCGAGAGATATTTTTCAAGATCCTAGCTTGGTAGGGCCTAATCAAGAAGAAAGAGCAACTCGTGCAACTGAACTTAGTATTCAGATTGGTAATAGGGTTGAAGAAATTGCACAAAGACTCGATATTACATTGACACCAGATCAATTAGAGAAGATTAAATCAGATGATATTGAGATAAGAAAAAATGCTATTGATACTTTCAGAAAAGACTATGAAAAACGCCTTACAGATGTAGAAACAACAAAGAGTAAATATAAGGATCAACAGAAGATAGTGAAGAAGCGCATCAGAGCAGAGAAAACGAGGATGTATATACAGGCAGCTTCGCGGTTAGTGTGGAATTTCCTTGTAAGAAATCATTTATCACTAAGTGCTTGGGGGAAAATGCTTGGTATTGATGGCCTCGATGAAATAGAAGATTGGGCTAACACCTATCTCAATAGCGAAAATTGGCGAAATTCTTATTGCAATCCTAACAATCAGTTTTTGCAGAACTTCGGCGGAGGAAATGCACAGGGAGGATCCACTTTTATCTGTGACAGTAATGGCTGCAGAATAGCGTTACAACAGGTGATTGAAAGAATACCGTTCAATTATACAGAAACCATTGATGATAGTAGTTCAGTAAACTATTGGCTGTATACAACAAGTTTTTTCATAGGTCCTGTAACTGAAGAAACACCATTCACTATCTTCCTCGATACTGACCGTCATTACAATAATGGCAATGAACATTACATCTATGGGCCTGGAAAAACAATTGGGGGGCAAACATTTACCTCAAACTGGAGAACGCTTCACGAAGGAGAACATTTTGAGAACGCATTATCGTTCCTTTCACCAAGGAAATATGTGCGCATGTGCTTCGAATTCAAGAACAGATTCCCTCCAGGAGATACCTTCATGAGAGATAATGTAAGGCAGGAAAGAGGCGGCAATGATG
>JANQNG010000004.1 GCA_028279685.1 Candidatus Nanoarchaeia archaeon
TCAATCTATCTTGTATCACTCGATTCACTTCAAACCACCTTTATCTCCACAAGAACACATTTTTCCTCAATCATCGTGTTATTAGCAACTGTAGTATGACAATAAGATGGATTGTTGTTTGTTTTATTGACAGAGATAATTGCTTAAGGTATAAGATAGCTACGTCAGTCTGATAAGAGGAGGTGGAATATTAGGATGTTGCATCACGTACATAGGATAGTTCATCTTTTATAGGATAATTGTTTATAAGTTGTTGCATGAAGAGCATATGAAGGTGTGGAGTAAGGATCGAAGAAAAATATTTCACTGCAGTTACTGGAGGGATAGTTCAATTAGAATGGATATGACCTTTCACTGGAGACGGATTTCTTGCTACTCGCTTTCCTAATATTGTTGTTGTTGCTGTTCCTCTTTACCTCTATTGTCTTTTGATTCATTTTCTGTAACATAGATAAAGATGGACTAAGACTTCATGAAAAAAGAAGAGACTCATGGAAAACTATATCAGAAGACAAAGAAGTGACACATGCATTACAACATCATAAAACAGGAAGAGACACATGAACTACTCTATCATGAAAGAAAAATGAGATTTGTATAACTTAATCATACCCGAGTTTGGACTGATTCTTTTGTTTCCTTGATTTCGTTTGATTCTTCTGTTCAATCTTTATCAGAGGAAGTTTCTACTTCGCGAACTACTCAACGGCTTCAACAGGAAGATATTTACCTTTTGAACTCTGCTTACTTTCAGGATGAGATAGATAGATAACGTTACAGTCCGCTGTTTGATATTTCACTGATTTAGATAGCTTGAGCAAGCACTACCGATTTATGAGTTTGATGAATTGAATGAGATTGTAAGAATGAGCTCTGTACTTCGACAATAATTGAAGCATAGTTTAATAAATAATTTATCGAAATAAAAAAAAACCATTTTCACTTTTATATCAAAGACTTGTGTAACTAGAGATAGAATCAAACCCAGACAAGAGATATCTGTTATTAAAAGTAGTTTCCTGGAAGAGAGGGAACTATATAGCTACGAGAGGTGTTACTAAAGATAGAATCAAGCACGAGACATAAACATAGAAGCAATAGACTTCTGTTACTAAAAATAGAATTAGGTAGGAAATAGGATTATCGAGCTATGAGACTTGTTACGAAAAATAGAATCAGCCACAACACAGAAACATAGAAAGACTAGACTTGTGTTACTAAAAATAGAATTAGGTAGGATATAGGATTATATAAGCACAATACTTGAGTTACTAAAAATAGATAGCAGCATCTTCATCATTTGCA
>JANQNG010000023.1 GCA_028279685.1 Candidatus Nanoarchaeia archaeon
AAAGAAATACTTAAACTCTTGAAATCTATAGCATCAACTTTAATATTGACAAACTCATGCACAGAACAACCAGTCTCATAAAGACACTTCAAAATAATCTCATCACGAAGAGAATCAAATGAAGAAAGCAAAAGCTTAATATCGGCAAAATTCAAGAATTCAATATTTTCAGAATATTCACTACTTTTCAATTCAGTTTCCCTCAATATCTCTTTCAGGGAAACTGTTATTTATAAATATTTTGTTTGTTGAATCTCTATTCTTCTTGAAAAATACTCCTTTTTTTACAAAAGAATGTGGATTTTGCTTAAAATTATTCGAAAGAAGAGAGTTGAATTTTCAATATACGTTTTAGTATACTAATCTATTTTTTTCTATTATTTTTTTTCACTAAATGTGCTTTTTTGTATACTAACTTTATTTTCATTATCTATAAAATATATTCCGGAGTCTCGATATATTTAAATATCAGTAACATGAAAATATATATTAATTGGGTTTTTTGGCGAAAACCATATGAAAGTGGTCGCATTTATTCGGCGTCGTCGAAAAAATGTAATCAAAGCTTCTGACGGATAAGTTGGGGGAACCAACATCAATCTCGACAGAGCTATCTATAAAAAAAAGGAGATGGGGGACAGGGAAATGGACTTCATAGTGAAAAACGCGTTAGAACAGAAAGAAGAAGCATTAGAAGGTGTGAGTGTAGGGAAAGCAAATATCAAGGTTATAGGCTGCGGTGGCGCAGGCAATAACATGGTCAATTGGCTCTACAAGAAAGGCGTCAAAGGCGCAGAGATTATTGCATGCAATACGGATCAGCAGCATCTAGGTATTACTGAATCTGATCGCAAGTTCTTAATGGGTAAGGATCTTACTAAGGGCTTAGGTTGTGGGGGCTATCCTGAAAGGGGAGCTGAAGCAGCGCATGAGTCTATCAATGATATTAAAGAGGCAGTCAAGGGATCTGATATGGTCTTTGTCTGTGCAGGTATGGGTGGAGGCACCGGAACAGGATCTTCTCCAGTTGTCGCACAAGCAGCAAGAGATGCAGGTTCTATTGTTATTGGCACGGTCACTATGCCTTTCAAGATTGAAAGAGCACGAGTCGATAAGGCAGAATTCGGTTTGCAGCAATTGAGACAAGTTTCTGACACCGTCATTGTTATAGATAATAATAGGCTGGTGCAGATTGCTGGAAACTTACCAGTACAACAAGCATTTGCTGTAGCAAACGAACTCGTTGCTACCATGATCAAAGGCATTGTTGAAACAATCGCAATACCATCATTGGTGAATCTAGACTATGCTGATGTGAAAACAATAATGACTAATGGTGGCGTAGCTGCTATTGGCGTCGGAGCATCAGATACAAACAACAGAGTGCAGGAAGCAGTGCAGGGTGCGTTATCAAATCCTTTGCTTGATATTAGTTACGAAGGAGCAACAGGCGCAATCATCCATGTGCATGGAGGGCCTGATCTGTTATTAGATGAGATTAGCCAGATAGGTGAGATGATCACTGAAACTATGGACGAAGATGCCAACGTCATCTGGGGCGCAAGAGTTTCTGAAGATATGAAGGGCAAGATAGCCGTGATGACAATTATTACTGGTGTGAATAGCCCATGGATCCTTGGGAAGCAGTCAACTGCGGAAAAAGAAGCTGCACGCAAGGAAATCTCGGATGAACTTGGCATAGAGATCATTCATTAAATGCCAAATTAGGCATTTATTTATTTTATTCTCTTTGTTTCTATGCCTTCATTTGCAACCTCCAATCACCCCCGAAACGAGCAATCAATGTGAAGGCATTCTTTTCTTTTTTCTTTGATCGGAAAGAAGGTATTAGCTAGGTAGCGCATCCACTATATTTCTCAATATTCATATTATTATTATGAAAGCAAACACAGGACGGCTAAGCCACGTGGTTCTGCAGAGGCAACATTACGTGGCATAGCAAAAGTAGGTAAAACCTTCATAATAATATAAAGTCATCGAGAAACCTATTCCTAGGTATTTTTTGCTGTGTTATTCACAGTCCATCTCTCACTTCAATATCTCGTACAGTTCTTGTAGTTGAGGGAAGTATTTCCTTTTGAGGCTGATATGTAATTGTTTATACACTGCCATCGCTTTCTGATAATGCTCTTTCGCTTTACCTTTCTCCTGGTTGTTAATATGATAGTTAGCTTTCTTAATATTAGTGATGGCTTTCACTTCAAGAGGATGCATCTCAGTCTTTTTCTCAATCTTTCTTTCAAGCAGATTATTGTACAACACATACACTTTCTCATAGAATTCTTTTTTCACAGAAGGCTGCGACCGATCATAGCAATCCATCAATTTATCATAAGCTTCGCGGCAAGGACCATATTTCTCCTCGAGGAAATAGCGTTTCGCCTGAAGATAGTATTCTTCCATCTCTTCTTTTGTCTTCTTTTTATTCAGGTCAAATAACTTTCTGACTGCTTTCAATGTTTTGTAAAGTTTATGCAGATCATAGTAATACGTTTTTTTAGCATCATCGTCGAGGCGGATGTATGTTTTCCATATCTCAAAGTACAATCTGTGCGCTTCTTTGAAAGAGCCTTGCTCAAGAGTATGCTGGATATTCTCGAAAAGGTTTTCGATTTTCTCAAGCAATCTTTTTCTGTTGCGATTTTTATCTAAGCGCTGCTTCTCATCTATTTCTTTTTGATCATATTCTCGTTGGATTTCCTCAGAGACTTCTTTCTCGATACGTTTTTTTACACTCTCGAATTCATCATCTCTTTCTTGTTCTCTCTTTTCCTGTCGGATATGCTCTTCTCGTTTTCGTAAGGTAATTTCAGTATCGAGTTTAAGAACACAAACTCTAAGTGCATTATAGCTTTCTTCGTAAAATTTTTTTTCCTTTTTTGGTAGTTGTTCTTTTGAAGCATACATATCATCAAGCAGCTTTTTCGCAGAAGAGATATCTTGTTCTTTAAGCTTCTTTTTTATATTCTCTGGAAATAAGTCTAGGGTACTCTTCAGCTGTTCAATTTCCTTGCTTTTGTATTTCGATTCAAGCTTGTCCATTGTCTTTTTGATATGGCTGTCAGCGTGAACAATAATTGAATCTTCATCAAGGTCGGCGGTGCTTATTAATGTCGAAGAGAGACCCTCTTCGTCAGAGGGTTTAGTTTCATCCTGAGATTCTTCTTTAGGAGGCTGAGGTATTTTTTCAGGTTCAGCGGGTTCATGTTTTTCTTCAGAAGAAAGATCATTGATATTCTTCAGTACAACATCTATAGGAGGTTCGGTCTGCTCTTCGGTATCATCCTGTTCCTGTTCTTCAAAGATGTCAATAGATTCATCAGGTTCTTCTTCAGGAATTTCTTCGTATTTATCAGCAATCGTTTCACCGTCTTGTTTAGGTGCTTCAGAACCTTCAATAGCAGGAGCCTCCATTTGAATATCTTCAAAGGTTTTTGAGAGTTTTTTCTTTTTGAATAAATCTCCGGTAAATTTGTCAAGGAAGACACTGAATTTTGATTTCTTTTTCTCAATCTCTTTTGTATTCGTTAGCTCTTCGACAAGAGATTTGAATTTTCTGATATTTTCGACAAATTCCTGTTCAGTGAGTCCTATTCCATCATATTCGAGTTCAGAGATTTTCTTGAGGTATGATTTTGCTTTCTCTTTTGTTGTTTCAGAAACTTTGACTATTTGAGGAGGAATATTTTCAAGCGTCTCTCCAATTTCCTCATACGTTAGCTGTGATTTCGATGCGAGATAGCCTATGAAGAATCCTCTAATTAAAGAGTAGAGAGTCTGCTCGTCGTAGGTTTTCTTGGAGAGATAGAAATCTATCTTCTTCATTGTAGCGTCTTTGACCAATTCAATAACGTGAATTCTTTTCTGTCTTTTTGCTTCTTCATCCGTATCATTCTCTTTAGGATGTCTCTCTACCATAGTGCACCTATGTTAAGCAGTTTTATAAAATTTATGTTTTAAAAATGTCTTTTTATACACAGAGAAGTTAATACTATGGACTTTGGCCTGTTAGATGTAGACTCCTTTGGTCGAATTCCTCCCAAAAGGATACCCTAACCTTCAGATTGATGAGGAGTTCATCTCTTCATTTAATGAAAATATGGTAATTTACTCTTTGGAAGTAAAGAGAAGATTTTATAAAAAAAATTAGTGCTATTACTCTCATGTCTGATGATAAGGAATTTATGAATAGAAAGGAAGATGAGGCCTTTTCAAAGAGAGTGCACCAGTATAAGATTCTTTTTGAAAAAATTAAGAAGGAAGTGAAGAAACTTGTTGTAGGTCAGGAAGAGGTAGTTCACAACCTAATAGAGGCGCTGATTGCTAATGGCCATGTATTAATAGAAGGAGTGCCTGGAACAGCAAAAACAACATTGATTCGCACTTTATCCGTTGTTACAGGATGTCAATTCAGCAGAATTCAATTTACCCCTGATTTACTCCCAACTGATATTGTTGGTATTACGACATATGAAGAAGGGAGAGGATTCTACACCATCAAAGGACCTGTGTTCTCTAATTTTGTGCTTGCAGATGAGATCAATAGGGCGCCACCTAAAGTACAGTCAGCTTTATTGGAAAGTATGGCTGAGAAGCAAGCTACTATAGGTAAGCAGACTTTTCCTTTACCTAAACCTTTCTTTGTTATGGCAACACAGAACCCTGTTGAGAACTTAGGAACTTATCAATTGCCTGAAGCACAGGTTGATCGTTTTCTCTATAAACTTTTTATGGATTATCCAACTATGAAGGATGAGATGGCTATCATTCACAAGAACCTTAACTTGCATAGTTTCGATTCTTTCAATCTCAAACCTATTTTGAATCCTGATATGATACTTAAACTTCAGAAAGATGTGCAGAACATTTATCTTGATAAGAAAATTGAGAAATATGTTGTTTCGCTTACTGATTGCACAAGACATCCAGAAAAATATGGTGTTGAACTTGGTAAATATATTTCGTATGGAGGATCCCCGAGAAGCACCATAGGATTGTTTATCGCGTCAAAAGCTCATGCTTGTGTTAATGGTAGAACTTTTGTGACGCCGAATGATGTAAAACAAATAGCGCACAAAATACTTCGTCATAGAATAATCCTGAACTATGAAGGGCAAGCGGATGAAATCTCTTCAGATGAAATCATTGATGAAATATTGCAGAAAGTGCCAATTATTATCAATGATAAAACGCTTGATTAAATACTATTGAAGAACTTTCTCAATATCTTCTCGATATTCTTCAAAAACATGAGCCGAATGTGATATGGTGTGAATGCTTCCCATAGGCACATTAAGTTTCTGAGAGACGAACTCGAGCAACTTGTATGACTGATAGATGTTAGCAGGCCATCCTATGAAAAAATCAGAGCTTCTCAAAATTACCGTTAGCGTTAGTAAATTATCAATTATTCTGAAATACAGACTAATAATAGAAGGAATTTCTTTGTTTGATGATTTGGAATCAGCTAAAGGATCATAGAGAACAACAATAGCTCTTCTTGATTGTGGCTTCTTTTGCAGCAAAGGAATGATAAATTCTTCGAGTTGATTGAGAACATTTTTGTAATTGAATATTCTATTACCATATGAATACTCATAGCTCAGATATCGTTCCTTCCAGAAGAGGGCTTCATTCAATTCTTCCTTGTTAGGATAGATCCAGTTGCTGTTTCTTGAAAGTGTTTCAATTGGTGCATCAAAGTCAGCAGGTACATCTATAGTTACAATAAGATTTTGGAGTTCAATGCAAGTCCTGTGTTCATCATCGGTAAAAGAATATCCTTTCTCAAGAATAGTCTTTACTGTTTTTTTCCAGGCATCTAGACAGCTTGTTGCATTGATTTTCATTGTGTTAAAGGAACCTCGTCAATTTGATATCTCCTCTCATTTCAGAGAAATCATAGGAAAAAAGAGGAATATTATAGGTATTCAGCAAAAAATTGAATTCATGAATAATTTCTTCAGGATCTATCTTGCCATTTCTGAATATCCTGAATCGATCTCCACCATCAAAAATATTCATTACTTTCTCTCTTGTTTTTACATATGATTGAAAGCCTGAAGAAGAAAGATCTTTGATGCCTTGGATATTGCGTTTACTGTATTTTCGCGAACTGAGGAATTGAAGGTCGAATTTGCTGAATGCACTTGAAAATGCAATTCTGAATCGTATAGGCATACCACATGATCTGAAAATGGTTTCTTGTGTGTTCGATAATTTCTTCAACAACTGATTTGAACTTTCGAGCAGATCAAGTATGTATGGTTGTTGTTTTTCTTGCCAATCATAGTTCCAGAAGCGTATGTAATTTCTACTGAAACGATAAAAGGTTTTTTGATTGATACCGTTTATTTTGTCGAGATTGCCAAAATAAATATTTGAGTTTCTTCTTTGATTTGAGTTTGCTCTGAATAGTGCTTCTCCGAGGTTGATAATAAATTTTCTAAAATCATCTTGCGATTGATATTGGTTGAAGAACGTATTCAAATCGACGATGACGCTTGATTGAGCGCAGGAAATGCCAAATAATTTTCCTTTGAAATGATCTAAATACAGTTTCCACTCCTCTTCATCGAAAGTGAAGATGCCTCCGCGGCCAATAAGATAAGGAGGTTTATGTTTGAGTTTATTTTGTATATTGATCTTTATTTTATTCTTTGAGAAGAGTTCAATCACTTTTTTCATAAGGCTATGGTGTTTGTAAAGATTTTTACTTGAGCAATAGAAGAGAGGCCTCAGGTTAGTTAATCGTAAAGAGGAAAATCGTTCGAAGAAACGTTGATGTTTCTCAGAATCTCCGATAGCAAAAAGATTGAAAATTAATGTAATAATTTTGCTTTTGTCTTTTGCGTCAGCATCTATGTTTTTTAAGATGTCTATGAGTTGATCCATTGATGACTGCTCAATAAGATGCTGAAAATCATTGATGGCAATAGCATCATTAACATTAAGATAGATACCTTGAATAACTGCATAGAGTCTGTTGATACCATCGAAAAATGTTCCTTCTATGAGGACAGCGTTAAGTCTGTTGATCCAAGTATGTTCATCGAAGCGTCTTACAATATTTTTTTTCTCATAGAGTGTTGTTTGCGTTACAGGTTCTGTGGTTTGGGATATGATAATTTTCCTTGAGTTCATGTCAAGGCTCAATTCATCAGGGGGTACTTGAAGAACAAAATACTTCTCCCCTCTATTTCTTATAGCGCTGACTTTAAGGATATTGTCATTTACTAATTTATTGAGGTGATATAGACAATTTCTATGGAGTTGTGCTTTCTTGAATTTACCTTCTCTTTTGTTTACAGGATCGTTCGATGATAAATTGGTATTGATAGAATCTTGTGTCTCTGCAAAAGCTGCTTTGACAATTTCTGAAGTAGGGATCTCTCTACCTGATTCTGATTTGAAAAGATTTAAAATCCTATATTCAGTAGGATGCATGTAAAGAGGAATGAGATGAGTGTTTTAAATATTCTTGTTTCAGAATTATTTCAGGTTTTTTAGCACTTCTGTTGATGATTTTCGGAATATTTTCAATTTTGTTTCAGAAAATCAGGATAAATATATCTTATTTATAAATTAACTGATTTGTTTCAGGAAATCTCTGAATGATTCTGAAGAAAGGACTCATCAAAGTTTATTATCTTCGAAATTCAGAATTATTGAAAATAGTTTTTGGGGGGTTTGGTATGATGGGGTTAACAAAAAAGGATTTTATTTTGTTGAATTTTCTTCGTAGAAATGCACGTGAAAATTTAACAACAATGTCGAGATTGACGAATATACCTGTATCTACTTTGTATGATCGATTGAAGGCAAGAGAACAGGATGTGATTAGAAAACACACTACTATTGTAGATTTTGATAAAATAGGTTTTTCTTCACGGACGCAGATCGCATTGAGATTTGACAGAAGTGATCGTGATGCTGCAAAGGCATATTTAATGAACAATCATCAAGTGAACTCATTATATAAAATTAATAATGGTTATGATTTCTTGATTGATGCGATCTTCAAGAATGTGAAAGAGCTCGATGAATTTCTAGACAAACTAGAAGTGAAATTTAAATTACAAGATAAGATGCTTTTTTATGTGATTGAAGATATTAAAAGGGAAGAATTTCTCAGCGACCCTAAATTATTCAATTTTGATCAATATATGGATGAGGCTCTCTCGTCAGTAACAGAGATTCCTGTGTTTTATCCTCCAGCTGCAGAATAGAATGATCAAGCGTTTGTTCTTATGATAATATATATGAGCAATCCTCAGAAATATTTATAAAGCCCTTACTACTTCTTCGGAATTCAGATGAAAAGATCAAGCAGACGTTGGAAGAAAAAGGGCCAGATGCGCTGGAAATGGCAACGAAAACGTATGAAGAAAGAGAAGCGTAAAAGAGCCAATAAATAGTTATGAATAGTAAGGTTTATAAATAAAACAATGGTTCTGCTTGCCACTGACACAGTTCAGTGTTCGCATTACGCGAATATCATTTCGCCTCCCATTCTGAAGTCGGACATATGAGCCGAATAATAGAATTATCGGAAATTGAGCATAGATTCACATATGTCATGTTCACGTGCCCGAAGACAAACCTGTTTGGGTACGAGAAGGAAACCCTGTCATAAAATGACGTAATAGTTTAGAAATTCTAAACAAAACAATTCAATAGCGATCCGTACAATAACGAGTTCCCGTTGATCCTGCGGGAGATTGCTGCTATTGGGATTCGATTTAGCCATGCAAGTCCAGGGGCTCTTCGGAGCACCGGCGAAAGGCTCAGTAACACGTCGTTAATCTGCCCTTGAGTCAGGGATAACCACGGGAAACTGTGGCTAACACCTGATAGGAAATAATGCCTGGAATGGTTTATTTCTCAAACTAGTGCTCAAGGATGAGACGGCGGTCGATTAGGCTGTTGGCGAGGTAATGGCTCACCAAACCTATGATCGGTAGGGGCCCTGAAAGGGGTAGCCCCGAGAAGGACACTGAGGAACTGGTCCTAGCCCTACGGGGTGCAGCAGGCGCGAAACCTCTACAATGCAGGAAACTGTGATAGGGGGATCCTAAGTGCTTAACTTCTGTTAAGCTTTTGCCAAGAGTAAATTTCTTGGCGAATAAGTGGTGGGTAAGACTTGTGTCACCCGCCGCGGTAACACCAGCGCCACAAGTGGCAATCGCTTTTATTGGGCCTAAGGCGTCCGTAGCCGGTTAAGCAAATTTCCTGTGAAAT
>JANQNG010000053.1 GCA_028279685.1 Candidatus Nanoarchaeia archaeon
ATTGTTCTTGACACTGCAAAAGAATTTATGCCTGAACATTATCTTGCTGTTGCTAAGAAACAAATGGATGAGCTTGCAAACGTATTGGAGAAAGGATACAGCGATGTTTACAAGCATTGGCTGCAGAGAACAGATAAAACAATTTTGAGGGGTTATTTACTCAGAGAAGCTATTGATTCCTGGCTGGGCAGAAGAGATGGTGATGCATTAGGATTAAAGTTTTCCTTCAAAAGAGCATTGCTCTATAATGATAGCGATATTTACACTGCTGAACCATTTTCTGCACCATCTGAAGAGCTTCAAAGAGTATTAAAACTTGAATTAGGTAATGGCTGCAGATATGGAAAATGTACCTTTTGCACAGAGTATGGTGATGCAAATTTTTTTATGAGAAAGCCAGATGAATTCAAAGAGCATATTAACACAGTAAAAAAAATGATCGGTGATGAAATTGAAGAGATTGAGAGACTCTTTATTGCAGGAGGGGATATTTTTGCATTGCCAAAAGATAAACTCTTGAAATATGTCGATATGGCAAAGAATGCATTCCACGGAGCACGTGCTCGAAATTATAAAACGATAAAAATCAGAAGAATAGCTGCATTCACACGTACTGAAGGTATTCTCAAAAAATCAATCAAGGATATGAATGAAATCGAAAGACGTGGATTAAATCTATTATTTTGGGGAGTTGAAACTGGATCTGATGCTGTGTTGAATTATGTGAATAAAGGAATAACTGCTGCTCAGATGCGTGAGGCTGCTGAAAAAATAGCTCAAACAAGTATAAGAACATCAATTATGATTATGCCCGGTCTCGGAGGTCTTAAGTATTACGAAGAGCATGCAGTAGAAACTGCCAATTTACTTAATACTATTAAGCCAAGATATATAACATTCTTATCGGTAAATCCAAGTCCTCAATCCGAATATGCAAAGATTATGCTTGACGAGCTTCAAAAAGGAGAGAATATGCCTTTGTCATCTGAGATGGTTGTTGAACAGATGTATGATATAGTTCGATTGATTGACAGAAGAAGATGGGATGGAAGAAGATGTTTGATAGCAGCATATCAAATGCCTGTTGAACGTGTTGCTTCAAATCCTGTTCAGTTTAGAGGGCGATTAGAATACGGTAATGATGAAGAAATACTCAAAAAGCTTGAACAATATTTCAATAATCGGAGGAAGCCAAGCAAAAAAATTCCTAATGGTGCTTTCAACAAAGGAAGCATATTAAGAGAAATGGCAATGATGTGAGTTAATTGGTGAAAGAAAGAACAATAACATTGGCAAATATGGTGAATAATGCAGCAGCAGGACATTAGTTTTTTTATTGTTTAACAAAACGTTTCATCTCTTCAACAAAATCTCTTGCTTCACCGTAGTATACTTCGTATTCTTCTCCAGAAATATGGCTCATCTCATTGTGGTTGATCATTTTTGAAAGATCAAATAAACGCTGCATGATCTGTGGATATTTTTTGTGCATCAATCCCTTCTTTACAAAATGTTCATTGAGCATATCGGCGACATGGCCTGGACTTGGAGGAATAATATTTTCACTCATCAATGCAGCATGTGCTGCATCGATAACAGCCCAATACAGATCTACTGTTGCTTGAAGCAGATGCCATCGTGAATTTTTCAATGTAATAGGTGCTTTTTCGTAGTATCGCCAAACACTTTCTTCTGTAGGCCTAATTCTTCCCATACTCAACAATACTTGCAAGGGCTCTATGAATCCTTCTTCGTGTAAAGTAATACCGTCACGGAGAATATTGATGATGATAGGATCTCCATTCTTAACATATTCCCAAAAATTTGTTAATCTTAATGTATTCACATGGAGTTTTTTTGAAATTTCCTGAATAATTTTTTGCGTTGTCATCCTGTAGACATGGCTTACTTCAGGAGTTACATTTATAGTTACATCATCTATGATTACCAGTACATCAATATCTGATTTTTTAGAAGAGTCATCTCTTGATGAACTACCAAAAAGAACGACTGCTTTAATAAGTGCTTTCATTTCATCAATCATGCGCTTAGAGAATGCAGTTGCGATCTCTTTATCTTTTTCTGTGATAGAAAATTTCTTCTGGTAGCGTATTCTCTTCAATGGAAATTCAACCATAACACACCTCTTTATAATATAGCTATTGTTATACTATATAAAATTATTCCAGTGGTACCTCTGTCCATACCTTAAATTCGTTGCTTGGTACATATGCTCCAAAAATATAACCAGGAGGCGCAGGGCCTCCAAATGACGATTGATAGACGCTGCCAAATCTCATAGGCTCACCAGGTGTCCAATACGATGTCGCGCTGATAGGAGCTCCAAAAGCTCTCCATGTCTCATAGAGAATTCTTCCTCTGCCGGCAGTCATCTCTTCCTCATGGCCTTCTGAAACAACATCTCCATCAAACCCGAGCTTCTTCAACATTTTAACTGCTTCGACTGTTGGAAAGATACCTTGACCTGGAGGCAGATGCCCGTGAGCGCCAGTTGCGCTGTCTACTACTTGGATGTGGCCTATTGTTTTCTTGTCCTGCATCTTCTTTACTTCATCCATATACCATTTTTTGAATCTGTTAATTTTTTCTTCTTGTGTCTCTCCTGGCTTATCTTCAAGGTTATTGAGCCACATGCCAAGATGAGAAGTATCCAAACAGCCTTTGATATGTTTTTCAGCTATTTTTTTTGCTTCTTTCAAGTTAGGTACTTTTCCTTGTTTATGGAGTTGTTCATAAATTGGATTGGTGACTTCTGCATCTTTCTGCAAAGGATCTTTGACAGTAGGTCTTGTGAGCAATTCAATCATTTTTTTTCGTGATTTCTCAATAATTTCAATAAATTCTTCAGGATGTCCTCCATACATACCAGGCCATCCTAACTCAGGACCTACATAGATATCTTTATCAACATTAGGATTTTTTTCGGTTTCATTCATTGCATCAACAGCAAGCTTTGCATAGGAATTGAAAATTCTTTTCTTTGCATAGCGATCCATTGACTCAGTACTCTGGATTTGTTTCCATGTTTCTTCCGCTTGGGCATCGGCTGCTCCAGAACTTTCATGGATATGCTTGAGTCTATGCATTGTCTGCTTGATATCTCTGTATAGTTTATCTGATGGAAGTTCTCTATGAGCATAATCAGTAACACCAGAGCCGTAGCCTCTTCCACCATATTGTATAGGTTCTTTTATGCGTTCTTTTTCTTCTTCACTCATCTCCTCTTCAATCATTTTCTGGCGATTATATTCTTTTTTCATCTTTTCAAGTAATTTAATAGTATCTTGGTAATCAGGGGTATAGAATAAAGACTGGCCAATAGCTCTCGAGTATTGATTCTCCATTTTGAGTCTGAACGCATATTCTTCAGGTCTTAATTCACCTTCAGCAACTCTTTTAAGCTCTTGTTCTTCTTCAGCACTATAATCTCCTTTTTTGAGCCGTTCTTCTGCCATCTTCTTAAATCTCTCAAGTTCATCCTGAAGAAAAACCTGTCCTTTTTTGAGATTATTTTCATCATTCTTTTTCCATAAGACCTGCTCGGTAAAGAATCGTGAGCCATCTTGGTCCCATTCAGGTTGACGATAGATTAAATGTTCTTTTCTTGTGATATCTATTTTATTACCTAGTGCATCAACATAGTCTCCTGGCTCAACTAAGACATTTTCTTGTTTGTCCTCTGGTTTTGTATGCCAATCGCACCATTTAGCCTTGTAGCGTTCTGTTGCTTTCTTCCATTTAGGAATCATAATAGGATCGTTTTGCCGCACTTCGTCGATCATTCTGCCTGTTCGCTTATCTACGAGATAACGGACAGCACTCTGATCTTCGCCTTCGTATTTACTGAATCTGAAATTAGGGTCATTATTCCAAGACTGGTCCCACACCGTCTCAGGAAATTCATTGCTTACGATGTCAATACCTCCTCCTCCAGCAGTATCTGCAGCAAACTTGATAGCATCTTTTATTTCTTGGATATTGCTGCTGAGCATTTCGTTACTGAATCCATTTCTGCCGTCCCAGCCGGAAACTTGTAGTCCCGTAGGCATTTCAAAACTGCTAATTTTTGCTCCTGAAGATTTTAGCATTTCTTTGATAGCATTTCTAATATCTTTACCATATCCTTTAGCTCTTCCTCCTATAGGTTGATTTTGAGCAACATTCCAGACGAATTGGATATTGCCTGCACCCATTCTCAATGCGCTACTAATTGATTGAATAGGGCTTCCACGACCCTGACCTTCGCTTTCTACAACAGTAATACCTATCTCTCCCGCATTTACATCAGGCATATCTTCTCCTTTAAGAGGACCAAATTCAAATTTTCCTCCAACATAAGGTGCACCTCCCACATTTTCCCCATATGCTGGTCCTGCTGCACCATCATACATCCTATCCATCGTGTTGAAATAGTTCTGAAAATCCCCTCCAAAATAGTTGAAAGCCATAGGTTGTTTCTACGAATAGGTATTTATAAGGTTTATGATTGTATTCCTGAGCAAAAGAGCCCTGCTTCTCATATTTGGCTGACCCACGAAAGATTTATAAATCAGGTTCATATCCGTGAAATGCATGGGACGTGTAAAGACGAAATTGATAAAGCGACTGAGCAATGACTTGTTTAGTGAGTATGCCGCAAAACTATCGAAGGAATTTCAAGAGAACAAGCAACTATTAGGTGAGCTAGCTTCAATTAACTCGAAGAAGATGAGAAATGTGATTGCAGGCATGCTGACGAAACTGAAGAAAAACGAAGAAGTATTGTGAGTCTCATCAAGAGCAACTGATTAGACGAAGTATGCAGAGGGGGTGCAGTATGGTAGTAGAGGAAAAGAACGACGTTGAAGAGATTAGTAACGAGAAGAGTGTGAAAAAGAACACGACAGGAAATGATAATTCTGTATTTATAGGAAAGAAGCCATTCATGAACTATGTTACGGGAGTGGTGATGCAGTTTACGACGCAGGGAGCAAAAGAAGTGATTGTGAAAGCACGAGGACAGTTCATGTCAAGAGCTATAGATGTAGCTGAAGTGGTAGTGCAGAATTTCTTGAAAGATAAAATAAGGAAGAAAAGTATCACGACAGACTCTTCAGAGGTGCCGAACAAAGAAGGTCGGCAGGTGCGTGTATCTACAATTGAGATCACGCTTGAGAATGTGTAATTTATTTATAATATATTTAAACGTTCTATGGAAAAGCTTAAATATTTTCTTCTATTTTAGTAAATATGGAAGTAGTGGCTGAAGTAGAAGTTCTTTATGGTAAGTTGGATAATATTGCCTCTAAGTTAAATCCTATTTTTCAAGCAAAAGAAATTTTTAATGAATTAAGAACATCAGAAAATCGTTACAAAATTGGTCTGCATATTCTTGCTACTTCAGATTATAGTTTATTTGGGTTTGAAAATAGAACTCCTGTTGTCTATCTGGGAGGTAGGGAATCAAACCCTTTGCTTAAACATAATCATTCATTCAAGCAAATATCTAAGCAAGGCACATTTATTCCTTCACATGAGGAGATGGGAAATACTATCAGAGGAGGTTCTTCTGTAAAAGCTAGATATGATGATCTTGATCTTACTGCTGGAAAAAATGGTTTATATTTTACTGTTGATCCTAGAAATATTAATGGTTTGAATGCTAAACAACAGGAGATTGTTGAACATATATTTGGTGAAGGAGATGAACTCTCGAGTAACATGGAAGAGATAATTAGGCTTGATAGAGAATGGGTTGGTATTAGATTTCCTACTGAGAGAGCATTAAAGTTTTATTTAAGTGACAAAAAATCTTTAATGTTTGTTCATAATTGTTTTTTCTCTCCAGCTGTAGGGAATAATGTTGTTTTCTTTGCATATAATTTTGATCTTAAATCTAATCAACATGCTCATATGGTTGGAATTCCTAAATAAACTTTTATAAATGAATACTTCATTCTAGAAGGTATTGGGCCTGTAGCATAGTCTGGATAATGCGTCCGGCTTCGGAAGGAATTTATTCCTGCAAGACACCGGAAGATCGGGGGTTCGAATCCTCCCGGGCTCATCTATCTAAATAAAAGAAGGAGTATGGTGAGTAGTATTACAACTATCAAAAATGATCTTACCCAAGTATCTCCTTTTTTCAAGGCTATTTTTGAGCCGATATGACCTCCGATAAGAGAACCAAGAAATAGAGGAATTGCCATAAAATAATTAACCAATCCTGCTTTAATAAAGATAATAACTGAAATGAAAGACATGAACACTCCAGCAAATTTATGATTGCCTATTGCTTCAGTAAATGTCAAACCTTTAAATGAAGTCAATGAAAGAACTGAAAATATACCACTAGCTGCTCCAAAAAAACCTTCGTAGATACTAATAAAAAAATAACTAGGAGCCCATAAAAAAGATTTAGAAGATTTCTTAACTCCTATATTTTTTCTAATAAATATCACTATGAGTGTTATTGCTAAAATTACGGCAACTATTTTGTTTAATATGTTTTCACTTATGGATATTACGATTAAAGAACCAATTCCTGCTCCGATAAAACCTAGTAGTGCAAGAGGTAAAACTATTGATCTACTTGTTTTTTTATTCTTATAGTAGTTTCTCAGAGTAAAAATGTAATGGCCTAAATCTCCTAGTTTGTGAGTTCCTATGGCAATATGTGTCGGGAATCCAGTCAAAAAGAGTCCAAAATAAGTAACTGCTGCTCCGCCTCCTCCTGCTGCACTTCCAACAATTGAAGATAGTATCGCGAAAATAAAAAGTATAAAAAATTGAATGACATCCATAACTACTTTTTTTATCTCATTTTTTATATACTTAACGATCTTTCGGTAAGCCAATCCATAGGAATTTTTGATAGAGATTTATTGAACTATTCAATGATTTTTGAAGAACATCTTTTATATTTTTATATTTTACTGCATCTTTTTTCATAATATTTGATCTACATTAGCATTTAAATGAATTCAGTTTTATCTTAATGACTTTTGTTATCTTCTTACGTGTCCAATTGGTACCTTCTCCTCCCTGGCTCATCTTCTTTTCTGGAGTATCGTCGGTAGACGATAATGGAAGAATAATGTTAGCAAAAAGTTTTATTAATTTTAACTAAAGTCTACATCTTCTATCCAAACTGTTGCATATACTTCTGGAGGATAACTGAATCGGTCTCTTACTGAGAGTTTAATTGTTTTTGGCTCGTCTAATTTGTTAAATGCAATTGTTTCTAATACTGCAGTATATTTTATGTATTCTCCTACTTCTACTGAATCATCGAGTTCAATTAGTTCACTTTTCCATTGTGTTGGTGAATCTGAATCTGCATAAACGCTCATAAAAATTTCAGGGTAAAAATAATCGTTACCATTGTTCTCTATAATAAATGTTGCTTTGTTGATCTTTCCATAGTCATCTCCTTTCTTTTCATACTCGTAATTTTCAAGAGATATAGTTACGCCGTTTTGGGTGGCTTTGCCAAGAGTTGTTTTATAATCATAAGGTCCTTTTCTAACCATGCTTACTGTTTCTGGTATGATTTGATCTGGTAGTGTTATTTCTTCAACAGGATCATTAATGTGTGCTTGTAAAGCATCCAAATAATCGCTTAATTCAAATTTATCAAGGCTTTGCTCAGCAACAATAGTCAGTATTATGACAAGATTTTTTTCTTTGAATAGGAAACGGTAATTTCCAATAGTGGTTCCTAAATAATCTGTTTCAACAACAAAATAGTGCAAATTTTTGATTTCGTGTTCGAAGGATCTTGAATAATAATCCTGCTCATAAACCTCTTTTCTATCTTTTACAAATTCATCAGCATTTTCTTCTGAGTCTACTAAAATTGTTGTTACTCTTATCAATTTTTGAGGATCAGAATCTCTCTTATAAGCAATTGCATATCCTTTTTCGAATCCAAGATTTTCTGCTTTAGAAACACTCATTCTATCAAATAATTCGCCAATATTGTCTATTGTAATTTCTTGTCTTTCAAATAAGGAGAAATCATTAGTTAGATCTTTCTCAGTGAGAATGAATGCATAAGGATGAATTTCAAAAAGTAGTTCTTCGTGAATTGATTCTTCAACAGCAGGTTCTACTTGGGTGATTATTTCATCTTTATCACAAATGTTATTTGAGTTCTGATCAAGACAACAATCAGTGCCATGATGTATGTAAGGAGTATTACAAATTATCTCATCAGAAAGAATTTCTTCAATTTGAGTTTGATCTGTACATCCTATAAGAAAAACTAATATGATTATTGCTGTATAAAAAATCCATTTCAAAAGTAACACCCCCTTGTGTTTTTTTTAATTGATATTTATATATTTATTGGATATTTTGGGATAAATTTTCTAGGAATCTTAAATTATAATTACCCTACACATTTTTCTTGAAAATTATCTTCAGACATTACAAGATATCTTATGCCATCAATTAAAGCAATTATTGCAGGAATAAAAGTCCAAATAAATAATAAATATAGTATTCCTTGTGCAGATTTTCCTAAATAGAATTTATGTATTCCAAGACCTCCCAGAAATAAAGCAAGTATTGCCGCTGTCGTTTTACTTTTTTCTGATGAAGAAATATTTTTTTGCTTTGCACCACATTTGGGACACGAACTAGCTGATTCTGCTATCTTTACTCCACATTCTCTACAGTGTATCATTGCCATTAAGTTTCACCTCACGATTATTATTTGGAAGATTTTACATTATTTAAATGTTTTGAAAATCCTACGCTGTTCCTACTCCAAATTATATATAAATCCTACTCTAAATCTACATGGTTTGGAAGGATGTTTCATGGATCATAAGAGGTCGTCTTAAGAAGAGGATTATTGCTGTAATGAACTCTCCTAAAACAGCTACAATGCTTTCTAAAGAGCTTAAAACACACAGAAGTACAATTAGTGGGATTTTGTTAGAAATGGAGAAAAAGAAGATCCTGAAGTGTTTAGATCCCAAACAACCATACAGTAGATTCTACGAAATTACTTCTTATGGAAAGAAAATTATTAGAGAAGTAAAGAAAGTAAAGTAAATTATGAAACCACAATTTTAATAAGCAATCGTTCTGTCCAACTTTTAGGTGTAATTGTGGGTAAAAGAATAACAAAGAACTCTCCTGAATGGAAACAGTTTGAGATTGCAGTAGCTAATTTTCTTAAAGCTATGGGTCCTGATGCAAAAATTGAACATGATCAAAAAATACCTGATAAGCATACTGGTGAGTTGAGGCAAAGAGATGTTTGGATTCAAGGAAGAATTTCTATAATTCCTGTAAAGATAATGGTTAGTTGCAAGAGGTATAAAGCTAAAGTTAATCAACAACATATGGATGCATTTTTAGGTGAACTTGATTCGAGCGGAGCCAATAAAGGTGTTATTTATTCTAAGTCAGGATTTACTAAACCTGCATTAAAAAAAGCTGAAAAAAATGAAGTTTCTTGTTATACTTTGTATGAAAAGGAACCTCCTGCAATGCCTGATGTTATATTTATTAAACAGTATTGTGCTCGTTCAAAATTGGGACTTGCAATTTCTACATTTCCTAAAGACATTAAAACTGCAGATCAACTTTTTGATGAGATTGTTTTAGGAAATAGAAGGGTTATAGATGTTATAAGTGAAAAATATGCTAAAATGGAAGATCTTACAACTTTGAAAGAGAATATGGAAAATGGATTGCCAAAAGATCATCATGTTATTATTAGTTTGGAGAGAGTAAAGGATGATGCTAAAATAATATTAAAGCTAAAATTATTATGGAACTTTTTTGAAGCAAAAACTGAGGCACATTTAGTTGAAGGTTCTTATTCTTTTACAGAACAAAAGTTTAGTGGAACTGTTACTTTTCCTACTATCGCAACACAAAAAGCTCATCCAGGAGAAGGTTGGACTCTTCTAGAAGAAAGACCAATTTTACCAAAAAACAGAATAGTAGTATGTTCAAAAGGTTCTAATGTTGAAGAAACATTAAGAAAAGGAATGGTTGGGGTTAATCTTCCAGATTTGTAAGATATTTCACTATGTTTTCACCTACAACTCTTTTGGTTTATTCTTGAACAAGCTTGTTTTTTTCCTGTATATTTCCTTCATCAGATTATTTTATGTGTTTCATGTATCTTGATCTTTACCTGACAACTCATTTTCAAGTATGTGAGATCTTCATGTTTTGGTTTTTTTTCTTAATAGATTTTTTGAAAGACTATTATTTATAAATATCTTGGAGATATATAACGATATATTTATATTTATTAGTGTTATTGCATTTGTATGGCTAATGCGTTTATATTTCATGGCACCGAGGGATATCCTGAAGAGAATTGGTTTCCTTGGCTTAAAGGCCAACTTGAATCTTTAGATTATAGGGTAATTGTTCCTCAGTTTCCAACACCTAAAGATCAGACTTTGGAGAATTGGTTCAAAGTGTTGGATGAGTATAAAGATGCTTATAATGAAGATACTATTCTTATTGGTCATAGTCTTGGTGGTGCTTTTTTGCTTAGAGTTCTTGAAAAATACGATACTAGGGTTAAAGGTGCTTACATTGTATCTGCTCCTATTGGTGTAAAACCTATTTTGAATTATGAGGGTGATCAGCCTTTTATTGGAAAACCTTTTGATTGGGAAAGAATAAGGAATAATGCTGAAAAATTCTGTGTATTTCATTCAAATGATGATCCTTATGTTTCTTTAGGTAATGGTCAGCAATTAGCTGAACATTTGGGTATTGAATTGACTTTTGTTGAGAATGCGGGGCATTTCAACGCTAAAGCAGGGTATTTAGAATTTCCTTTGTTGTTAGATAAAATAACTCAAAAATAAGGATTTTCTATTATATCGAAATATTCATAAACTAAAGTTTTTAGAGTATGATATGGTTAAAATAACCTTAAATGAAGGTGTTTTTTATGAAACAAAGAATTTCACAGTTAGTACTTGGAAGCACCCTGAAGTATCAAGAGCTGATGGTGGACACTTAGTTATTTGTCCGAAAAGAGAAATTGTAAATAGATGGGATTTTGATACTAAAAGAGCAAAGGAACTTATGCGTTTATCAATGATTGTTGGCGAAGCGATGATTAAGGCAATGAATAATAGGGGAATTCCTGTTGAAAGGTTAAATATTCATGATGATGGGAATTGGGCTATTGGGACAAAAGAAGGGCCAAAGTTTCATTTGCATATTTATGGAAGGGCTAAAAATTCTATTCATCAAAAACGTGGAGAATCTTTATATTTCCCTGATAAAAAAACTAAATTTTGGATGAAATTGGAACCATTAAATGCAAAAGATATAGAAAAAATAGTGAAGCAGATTAATAAAATCTCTAAAAAGAAGAAATATGCTGATGGTCTTTGGGGATTTTAATTTTTGAAATTTGATGTGCAAAACTGGATAACTAAACATTTTTAAATAACTATTAGCGATAAGTAATAATGTTATATTTGCATAGAAAGCATGGATTTTTGTCTAAAACTTCTAAGTTATCTTCTATCAGATTATTAATTGGATTGGGTGCTGCCTCATTACATACTATTTGGTCATTATACTTTAGTAGTCTTGGACTAAATGAATCCACTATAGGTTTTATCTCAGCAGGATTAGTTGTTCTAAGTTTACTATTTCTTATTATATCAACCCCTATTCTTGAAAAATTAGGCGAATATGTAACTTTGAAAATTAGTATTTTGTTTTGTGCAATTACAGCACTGGGAATGTTTATGTTTAATACCGTTTCTATGTTTATTTTATTGGTGACATTATAAACCATATTTTATGTTTTGGGCCATAGTTCGTTTAATATCATGTTTAGGGATGCTATGTCCGATAAGGAATTAAATAAAGCCGAAGGATTTCTTTTTGCTGTTTTGAATATTGCCTGGATTGCTGGCCCTTTAATTGGAGGATATCTGTTGGTGAGATATGGGATCTCATCAGTTTTTATTGGCGTTTCTGCTTTCTTCTTTTTAGCATTTGTACTATTAATGCTTTCAAAAGCTAAGAAAAAATATCATAAAAAAATACATGTTAATTTGATTAGTAACTTTAAAGAATTTGTCAAGAATAAAAAAGTAAGACTGCCTTATTTAATGACATTGGGTATAGAATTTTGGTGGTCTATAATTTATGTTTATTCTCCTTTATTTTTGATTCAGCAAGGATTTAAAGTGGGGATGATTGGTGTTTATTTTGCTTTAATTGCAGTGCCCTTAGTTCTTTTGGAATTTAAAGTGGGAGAATTATCTCAGAAAAAAGGTTTCAAATTCTTTTATTCATGGGGATTTGGATTATTATCAATAATTTGTATAGGGTTGTTTTTTGTCAAAAATAGCTATTGGATGATGGCTTTATTTGTACTTGCAAGCATTCCTTTAGCATTTGTAGAACCTCTCCAAGATAGTTTTTTATTTTCAAGAGTTTCTAAAAAGGATGAAGAAAAAATATATCCCATTTATGCAACTTCAAAAGATGTTGGTGCTTTCTTAGGGAAATTTATAATAGCAGGAGTGCTATTGATGTTACCTATGGGTTATGCTTTTTTAGTTACTGCAATTGTAATGGTATTTTTAACAAAATTAAGTATTTCTATTAGAAAATAATCTAATATCTGTCAAAAATTATTTAAATAGTGTTCTTGTGAGATATTTATGGAACTTATTATTGCAGTCATTATTGGTCTTGTATCGGGATTTCTTGGTGGTACTGTTGGGAGCGGAGGGATGATATCCGTTCCTGCATTGTTATTTCTTGGATTGCCTCCTCAAATGGCTGTTGCGACGAATAAAGTAGGAGATATAGGTGCTTTTCTTGCTGCTTCGGAAGAATACCTTAAAGCAAAGAAGATAAATATTAAATTCATGATGATTTTAGCGGTTCTTGCGATTGTTGGCAGTTTCCTTGGAACGCAGATTATGATAAAGTTGAGTGCTGAATTCTTGAATAATCTTATAGGGTTTGTTATATTATTGTCGTTGCCATTTGTGTTTTTTAAGAAGAAAATTGGGTTGAAGAATCATAAAGTATCAAAACTGAAAATGATTATTGGTATGGTAATTTACTTCTTACTATGTGTTCTTGGTGCAATGGTTGGCGCAGGAGGAGCCACCGTTATGTTGATTGTAATAATGTTTTTCTTTGGATTCGAAATTATTGAAGGGTACGGAACAAATAGTATTCCTGAGTTTTTCATAGCACTTATCCCAGCAATAGTATATTTTACTCAAGGATTTGTTAATATTCCTATAGCTATTGCGTTATTCACAGGATGTCTTATTGGAGGATTTATTGGCTCAAAAACGGCATTAAAGAAAGGAAGTGTGTGGGTTAGATCTCTTTTTACTGTTGTGGTGGTTGCGTCTGTGATTAAGATATTATTTTTCTAATTCATCAAATCTGGTTTCTAATATTGTTAAGATGTTCCTTTAATATCTTTGATGAATTGAAGGGGATTATCTGCATATTTGTCAATAAGCTTGTTTATCTGCTCAGGGCTTTTTTTTGCCTTTTTTACGAGATTGTATAGTATAGGATCATAATTAATATCTTTAATTTCTTCAATAAGCTTCTTTCTCAATGCTATTCTTAGCTCTTTTCCTAAGATATCTAAGGTTGTTTTTCCTGGGAAGAATTTCTTGACTAAGCCATCCATAACTATCATCATTCGTCCAAACAAACTGAACATATATGGATAGGGAACTCTATGTTTCATGCAAATTCTTAGTATTTCAACAAACCAGAATCCGAATCCTTCGTGAGGTGTTTTTTTCAAATATATTTTTATGTCTTCTCTAATCTTCTTATCGAATTTAGGGGGTGCATTGCATGCATCCAATATTGCTTCAATAACTTCCTCAAGGTTTTGAGCATAAACTGTAAGAAGAAGCTGTTTTACTTTTTTTGTCTCCTTCTCATTAAAATATCCTATGATGCCACAATCGATATTAGCGGCATCTCCGTTTTTTTGTGCTATGATATTGGCAGGATGAGGATCTGCGTTGAATAAATATGTTTTGTTCTCAAATAGAGTTCGTATAGCTCCTGTGAGGTATGTTTTTAATGATTTCTTTATGTTATAGTTTTTATTGTTTTCTACAGTTTTACTTTTATTCAATGGAATTCCTTCGACAAATTGTGTGGTAATAACGTTGTTCTTACAATATTTTGGAATTGTTGTAAAGAATGTTCCTTTGCCAAGATCTTTTCTTAGTTTTGTTTCTGTTTTCTTATAGAGTTTCTTAATGCGTTCAATATTCCTAGCTTCATGCTTGAAATCTATTTCTTCAAGAAGCCAGGATTCTATTTGCTTAACTATTTTTGTGGCTTTAACATGTCTTAGAAGAGGTGAGAATAATTGAACAAAAGAAACAACACTTTTGATTACTTTGATATCCTTAAGTATTTGCTCTTCGATGTTTGGGCGTTTTATTTTTACTGCTACTTTGACATTTTTTATTTTTGCTTTATGGACTTGGGCTATGGAAGCAGAAGCTATTGGTTTTTTTTCAAATGTTGTGAAGAGTTGTTCAGGTGATTTTCTAAAGTCTTTTCTGATAATATTTTTTATTTCTGTATAAGATATTGGTGTTGTGTTATCTAGTAGCTTCTGAAGTTCTTCACAATCTTTATCAGGCAAGATATCATATCTCATACTCAGAATCTGTCCCATTTTGATATAGGTTATTCCAAGTTTTTCACAACATTCGCGTATTCTTCGGCCAAGAAATTTTTTTTTATGTTTATTTAGCTTATAGAGGAGAAAATACTCTAAATATCTTGCAAATACCTCCATGAATCTTTTTTTACTCATCCTTTGTCACTATATCGAATTCTTTTACAATTTTCTTGACTGTCTTCTTTACAGGCTTAATGATATCTTTGTATTTGTTTCTTATGTATTTTTTATTGTTACTCAGATTCTTTCCTTTGAATTCACCTGAAACTTCTTCAATAGTATCTTTGGCAAGACCATACAATCCTGCTCCTAGTTTTATAACCATTTCTATAGCCTCCGATTCAATTTTAGGTTCTGATTTTGTTCTTTTTCCTTGTTTGGTCTGTTTTATGTTCACGAAACCATGTTTTTTTAGGATGTTTATGTCTTTTGTTACATTGCCCTGATCTCTTTTTGTTATCGATGCTAACTCATAGATACTTTCTGGATGGTGTTGTTTAATTACTTCTAGAAGTTGCATCCTGTTGGGATTAAGAACTTTCTGCATATCTTTGAATGTAGCAAAGTATATGATGTTCTTAGATTTCTTCTTAGGTATTTTACCTATTTCAACTTTTATATTATTTGCATTCAGAGCCACATATATGTAAAAAATTACATATATTTAAATGTTTTGATGAGTTACCGCTATTTTAATTTGTTTTTTTGTCTTTGGTTATTAAAGAGTAGCAACAAGATAATAAAATTTATAAAATGAGTTGTATTTTCAAAAAATATGGATAAAGAAAAAGATTTATCTTTTATTTGTCAAGAAGAAGGTCATAAATGGAAACTTGTAGAAGATAATGTGCGTGAAGAGCAAGGAAGATGTATTGGCCCTGATTGTTATGAGACATATAATAAAGGCAGTAGATACTATGTATGTTCTAGACCAGGATGTGATGCTACCAATACAGTTCATATAGATGAAGAAAATGACAGGATTCGTAATGAGTTCGGCATTTGAAGTCCTCATTTGAACTTTTAGATTCTTTAGGTATTTGTTTTTGAGAATAGAGATATTTCAGATGAAAAAATCGAAGGATATGCTCAACATCTTGTAAATCATTACACTGGTCTTGAACCTAAATTCACAATGAAGCATGAGGGTAAGAGTTTCGATGTTTCTTTAAGGCTTGATGCGCATACATATCTGATGCCTGAAGGGGGAAGTCACGAGGATAAGTATATTCATACGAGAGGAACCACTATTGTTGGTCCTGCTTGGACAATTTTTGATGAAAATGGAAGGGAGTGCGAGCCTCGACCTGAAAGTCCTTCAATAGATATTGTTGTTGAATTCACACCAAATAATGGTTCTTATGAGCAATCTGCAGTAACTGAAGAAGATATGAACGCAGTCTTAGCAATGAGGGCTTATTTGGAAAGTAAATTATAATTTTTTTTATCTTATAATATGAAACACTCTCCAATATATTTTTTCTAAAATATATTTTCTATAACACAAATATTTATATAAAAATCAACACCACATCAACATTGTTGACTTAAAGTCAACAAAATAGAAGAGTTGAAAAATATGGAGAAACCATGTATAGTAAAAATAACAAAGAGGTGTCATTTTGCCATGAAAAAGCCCTCAAAAACCGAAAAAGAACAGAAATCACCATCAAAAGATGAGCAGATTACAGAGCTTACTGATCAACTGAAACGCCTCCAAGCGGAATTTATCAATTATAGAACACGAGTTGAACAGGAAAAGCTCGAAATCAATAAACGGGCTAAGTCTGATCTCATGCAACAGCTCCTACCTGTATTAGATCATTTTGAGCTCGCTATGAAGAATAGATTCAGTCCTGAAGATTTCGCAAAAGGGGTTGAATTAATTCAACAGCAGTTAACTATGATATTAGAAAAAGAAGGATTGCAACATATCGATTGTATAAACAAACCATTTAATCAAGATTTGCATGATGCAATTACATCAAAAATTTCAAACAATCTTAAACCAGATACGGTCATTGAAGAATTGCAGAAAGGGTATCTTTTCAAAGATATTGTTTTACGCCATGCAAAAGTTGCAGTTACAAAAAAGCCAGAAAATGGACAAAATAAAAATTCATCGGACAACACCACTCAAAACAATGCTTGAGATTGGCAGAACGTGTGATTGCAAAGGAGGGCAATGCGGGAAGTGCTGCGAACATGTAGGAGCAGTATTCCTCGATGGAGAGGAAGAGAAAGTTGCAAAAACGAAGAATATGACTGCGGAGGAATTTGAGAAAAAATTTCTCGAACATATAACAAGATTCAATACAACAAGGAAAAAAGCAAAGCAAAAAGAAAATGGAGAATGCATATTCCTTGCAAAAAACGGTTTATGCACCATTCACGAAGTGAAGCCATTGCATTGCCAAGTATGTCATCACGGTCCTTATGGAGAAGAGGCTCATGATTGGTTCGATGTGCATTATTTTGTCAACACAAATGATCCAAACTCATTACGAGAATGGAATATCAAACTCAACGTCAAACCTTCTAAAGTTGAAGGTGTGGCTTTGAAAGATCTCATCGGAAAAAAAGTAGATGAGATCTTGCATTATGAAGATTTACAATACCAAGGAGGTAAAAAAAATGAGTAAAATTATAGGTATAGATTTAGGAACTACTTTTTCAGCAGTCGCCGTTATGGAGGGTGGTAAACCGATTATTATTTCGAATGCTGAAGGATCACGAACAACACCAAGTGTTGTTGGTGTAAGAGATGGTGAACGTCTTGCAGGAGATGTTGCCAGAAGACAAGCTATTGTCAACCCCAAAAATACGGTGAGAAGTATTAAGAGACACATGGGTGAAGACTATAAAGTCAAACTTGATGGAAAAGACTATTCTCCACAAGAGATTTCTGCAATGATATTACAGAAACTGAAAGAAGATGCTGAAGCATATCTTGGCCAGAAAGTTGAACGCGCAGTTATTACTGTTCCTGCTTACTTTACTGATGCACAGCGTCAGGCTACAAAAGATGCAGGTACCATTGCAGGTTTCAAAGTGGAGAGAATCATTAATGAGCCTACTGCGGCTTCGTTAGCATATGGTCTTGAAAAATCAGAAGATCACACCATTCTTGTCTTTGATTTTGGTGGTGGAACATTTGATGTTTCTATACTCGAATTAGGAGATAATGTTTTTGAGGTTAAGGCTTCAAATGGAGATAATCATCTTGGAGGAGATGATATTGATGAGCTTATTATAGACTGGATTGCTGATAGATTCAAGAAAGAAAATGGTATAGATCTCAGAGAGGATCCACAATCGTTACAACGATTGAAAGAAGCTGCTGAGAAGGCAAAGATTGAACTGAGCTCTTCACAAGTGGCAAAGATCAATCTGCCATTTATTACAGCGGATGCAACAGGACCGAAGCATGTTGATTATGAAATGAAGCGTTCAGAATTTGAGAAGATGATTGAATCAATCATAGAGCGATTGAAAGGTCCTACGATGACTGCGTTGAAAGATGCCAATATGGACAATAGCAAGATTGACAAAGTGATTTTTGTTGGTGGTTCAACAAGAATTCCTGCAGTCCAGAAATTAGTGAAGGATCTCACAGGAAAAGAAGGTGATAAATCAGTTAATCCTGATGAAGCGGTTGCATTAGGTGCTGCTATCCAAGGAGGTATTCTTGGAGGGGATGTCAAAGATGTTTTGCTTCTGGATGTGACTCCTTTGAGTCTGGGTATTGAAACATTGGGAGGAGTATTCACTAAAATGATTGATAAGAATACAACTATTCCAACAAAGAAAAGCCAAGTCTATTCAACTGCAGCCGATAATCAAACAGCGGTTACCATCAGAGTTGGTCAGGGAGAACGTTCTATGTTTAATGACAACAAGCTTTTAGGACAGTTTGATTTAGTAGGAATACCTCCTGCGCCAAGAGGAGTGCCCCAGATAGAAGTAACTTTTGATATCGATGCAAATGGTATTGTGCATGTCACTGCAAAAGATCTTGGAACTGGCAAAGAACAGAGCATAAAGATCACAGCAAGCTCTAATCTCTCAGAAGAAGAGATTGAGAAGATGAAGAAAGATGCTGAGAAGTTTGCTGAAGAAGACAAGAAGAAAAAGGAAGAGGTTGAAACCATTAACCAAGCAGAAACATTAGTGCATACTACTGAAAAGCTCATGGGTGAGGTTAAAGATAAAGTCGACAAAGCAAAACTTGATACGATCAAGAAAGAGATTGATGAACTCAAGAAGCTTCTCGAATCTAAAGATAGAGATGTTGCTGCAATCAAGAAGAAACTTGATGAAGTGAATAAAAAGGTTCAGGAGATGTCTACAGAGATGTATCAGAAAGTGCAGCAAGAACAAGCCGCAGCTCAACAGGCACAGCAAGGTCCTAAAGATAGTGGTAAGAGCAAGAAAGGTGAAAAAGTTGTTGATGCAGAAGTTGAAGATGTCGATGACAAGAAGAAAAAGTAAATCTTTTTAATATAATTTTTTTTATCTTATTCAAAAAGAGTGAGTAAAGGTGGCAAAAGACTATTATGATATTTTGGGAGTGGGCAAGGAGGCTAGTCAAACAGAAATAAAAAAAGCCTACAAACGACTCGCGAAAAAATATCACCCTGATTTAAATAAAGGGGATAAAGATGCTGAGGGAAAATTCAAAGAGGTGAATGAAGCATTCTCTGTTCTTGGCGATGAGAAGAAGCGTTCAAATTATGATCGTTTTGGCACTGCTGATTTTGGAGCAGGAGGATCTGGCTTTGGAGGAGGGCCTTTTACTGGGTTTGATTTCTCTGATTTCGGATTTGGAGATATCTTCGACAGTTTCTTTGGTGGAAGAAGAAGACAACATGATTATCGCGGAGCTGATTTGCGATATGATCTAACAATCACATTAGAAGAAGCAGTCTTCGGTACAGAAAAGGTAATTACATTACGAAAACCAGAAAGTTGTGAATCTTGTAAAGGTTCTGGAAGCAAGAGCGGCAATCTTGAAACCTGCAGCGAATGTCATGGTTCTGGCATGATGAAAAAAATTCAGAGGACTCCTTTTGGCATGTTTCAATCTACTACCACATGTACTCGTTGTAATGGCCAGGGACAGATTTTCTCTGATCCTTGCAAAGATTGTGATGGAACTGGAAGGATTATGGCAAAGAAGCAGATCAAAGTAAAAATTCCGGCAGGTGTAGATAATGGATCAAGAGTTCGTGTTCCTGCTGGAGGAGAAGCTGGCATAAGAGGTGCAGCACCTGGTGATCTTTATCTGTATATCCATGTGAAACCACATGATTTCTTCCAAAGAGAAGACACTGATATTTATGTTGAAATCCCTATCAGTTTTGTCCAGGCAACATTAGGAACAACCCTTGAAATACCTACCTTGCATGGGAAAGTGAATTTGAAGATTCCTGCAGGTACACAAACGGATACTTTTTTCAAAATTAAAGATAAAGGAGTTCCTTATCTTCATGGAGGAGGACTAGGAAATCAGTTAGTAAAGGTTGTGGTAAAGGTTCCTGAAAAGCTCAACAAAGAACAGAGAAAATTGCTTGAAGAATATGCTAAAAAATCAGGGGAAGATATTATTAAACCTCAAAAAAGCCTTTTTGAGCGCATAGGAGATATATTCTAGATTCGTATTCATTCATCAATACTTATAAGAGATTTTCATTGCTGAATGGTTGCAAATGAAAACATTTATATATGATTTCGGTATTTATCAGCCTATAAGTTATGAGGGGTTTAATGAAAATGAAAAATATACTACCTGTAGTACTTACATTGGTACTTATCGTTCTGGTTGCTTGCCAACCATTGCCTGTTGTTCCAGAGGAACCTGGTGAAGAGATAACCTTGCCTGAGATTGAGATTCCTGAATTGGAACAGGAAGAGGAAGTTATACCTGAACCTGAATTATTCGATGAGATCATTGAAGTCACAGAGAAGGATCTTGTCGAACTCAATCCTGAAGCGGTAGATCCTGATGGTGATACGATTTATTACACATTCTCAGATCCATTCACTGAAGAAGGCGTTTGGCAGACAGAAGTTGGAGATGAAGGTGAATATGTTATTACTATTACAGCTTCTGATGGTGAATTGGAAGTAGAAATGGATGTTTATGTTATTGTCCATGCTGCAAATAAGCCACCAGTCATTGCAGGCCCTGATGAGCTTTACTTCAATGAAGGAGATATTGTCGAACTAGTCTATGATATTACTGATCCTGATGGTGATGAAGTGATTGTTTCGTATTCAGGATGGATGCTTTCTGATATGTATCAGACAACGTTTGAGGATGAAGGAGATTATGACGTGAAGATTACCGCACAGGATGCAGAGCACGAAACTGTTAAAGAAATTGTTGTTCATGTGATGCATACAAACAGAGCACCTATCATTGATGGTATCGATGAACTGATTGAGCTTACTGAAGGAGAGACACTTGAGGTTGTTCCTGATGCTGTTGATCCTGATGGTGATGAAGTGACCTTTACATTCTCAGAACCTTTGAATGATGAAGGCATCTGGAGAAGTGCTGATGGTGATGCTGGAGAATTTTTCATCACCGTAACTGCAAGTGATGGTGAAATGGAAGCAAGCTTCGAATCACAAGTCATAGTTTATAGAAGAAACCAAGCACCAGTTGTTATGTTACTTGGCGAAGCAGAAAACCTCGTGTATGAAGAAGGTGACATGATTGATCTTCTTGCAGCGCTTGATATCACTGATGAAGAGGGTGACGATGTAACGGTTGAGTTTTCTGGATTTATGGAAACAGCGACTTATCAAACGACATTTGATGATGAAGGAACTTATGATCAGACAGTAATTGCGACTGATGCTGAAGGGAATATCAACACGTTTGATTTCGAGATTGTAATAGAGAATGTCAATAGGGCTCCTGTGTTTGTTTTGAACCCTTAATTTTTTTCTTTTTATTTGTTTGATTAAAATGAGTAAGCTACAAAATATCATAATTGGTTCTGTAGTCGGAGCTTTTTCTGTAGTGGGAGTTGCAGGTCTCTATGCGAGAGTTTGGGAATCTTTTCAGGAAGAAATCTCAGTAGAGGGTGGGAAAGTACGTCTTGTAGAAGATTACGGAGTAATAAATGATATGCATTGGTCAAGGGATGGAAAACGACTCTATATTTTTGGAGAGGATTCTCCAATAGATTTTCCTATTGGAAAATGGGATAAGGATATCAAAGAGAAAGATTTGGTTGACTTGAAATATAGAAGAAGCTTCCCGTGGTTCTGGCAGAAGCAAGATCAATTTGATGGTTGTTATATCAGCAATGATGAATACTACTGACTACTTGGTTATAGAGTTCTTTTCAATTCTTTCTTTAGTACGTTTAATTGCCGTATTCATCAATAGTTGATTTTGCTCTCTAAGTTCTTCTATAATCTTGTCTTTCCTCTTTAGTTCTTCTTCCAAGATTTTCACTTTTTCTTTTGCGTCAAGCATGATATCAACTCAGGAATGCAGCTCTTGCAGCAGGAGGAATCACTGTTACATATAATAAGGTAAACACTAAAATAAGTATAGGTATCAGAAAAACATAGCTTGCTCGTCTTCCCCTCATACATAATGGATAGAGACGCTGCTATTTAAAGTTAATCGAAAAGAGAATTAATGAAAAGAAGCAATATATCCCATCATAAATCCTTCCTCTATAGCATCAATGCAATCATTTTCTCCGCATTCTTGGACAAAAGATTCATCATAGAATTGTTTTTCCTCTTCAGTTTCTTTTCTGTTTTCAATAATATCGAGTTGCTCATCTTCAAGAAATCTATTCAAAAAAACCATTCTTTCATGTTCTTCTCCCATCTTTAACATTTGCATCATATCATATCACCTCCAACGAATATATCTATAACCAAGATTCAACTGCTTTCTTGTTGCATTTCTAATCTGTTCGAATGCCAATCGTTCAATAGTTTTTGTTTCGTTCATATGATCACCTCTAAACTATCTTTGGTAAAAGAAATTTATAAACCTCGCATGGGAATGTCCAGTGCTAGTAGAAAATATGGCATTAATTATATGGAAAATATTATGGGATTTCTATAGTATCAGCGATAATTGATCTTTTTCCCTTGAAAATGCTAATTCTTCCTTTCACATTGATAGTTTCATTCGTGAGATTGACTCCATCAAAGAAAATTATGCGCTCTTTGCTTTCTATATGGGCATCGATAAAAGTAATATTTCCTTTCTTCTCCGTCGAGATCACATTTGCTTTGAAGTAGACTTGTTCATTATCGTCAAAAGCCAAGCTGAATCTTTCTTCATCAGCTAAAATCTTTGAAAAAATAAACAAAAATATTAATCCAACCATAGAAATCATCAATGAAATTCTCTTTAAAGTGCGTTCGTGCATGAATATTCTGAAAAAATAGTTATTAATATATGTTTGTGATAAAAAATTGTAAATGTTTACGAAGATTTTGAAAAAATCACGATTTAACCTCGTTTTTTCGTGATTTTAACGCTAAAAATAATAACATTTAAAAAGGATCGGTTCTAAAAATGTATTGTTGTGATAGTCATTATCACATAAAAACTGCTATGAGGTGAGCGCACCAATGGCTAAACGAAAAGTTAAAAGAAAAAAGCCAGTTAGAAGGAAGAAAAAGGCAGTGAAGAAGAAGACCAAAAAGAAGGCTAAGCGAAAAGTTAAGAGAAAGAAGAAAGTAAAGAAGAAGGCTAAGAGAAAGGTCAAAAGAAAGAAGAAAGCTAAGAAGAAGACCAAGAAAAATGCTAAGAGAAAGGTCAAAAGAAAGAAGAAAGCTAAAAGAAAAGTGAAGAGAAAGAAGAAAGCTAAGAAGAAGACCAAGAAAAAAGCTAAGAGAAAGGTCAAAAGAAAGAAGAAAGCCAAGAAAAAGGTCAAAAGAAAGAAAAAACCTGCCAAGAGGAAAAAGAAGAGATAGACTTCTTTTATTTTTTTTATTTATTAACCATTAATTCAATTTCTGTTGTTTTTAGTTCGTATGTGAGTGTGTTAAATATGATTCTCAGCGTTCTCGTCTGAATCGTATCTTGGACAGTAGCATAACACAGACATTCATAAGAGGTATAGGTGTTGCATCGTACATTGACTATGCGATACTGCTTTTCTAGTGCTGAAGTTATTTCAGCATCAAGATGTTCACAGAGAGAAGGGTTCTCTTCATGAGTAGAAGGATAATTAAAGAATATCCAGAGAACAATGCCTACCATGGCAATGTTGAACAGTATCATAAGAAGGAAAAGCTTCCTATATTGTCGATGTTTTTTCATAGAAAGTACAACATACTTATTGTTTTTATAGTTTCTGTAGTACAAATTTTTTTATAGTATCAGATATTTCAACCAACATGAGTGATGTTATAGCATTAATTTGCGATGCCGATCAGACACTAAATCCTGAACTAATGCAGAAGCCATTGTTCGAGCATTATGGTGTGACGCCGAAAGATTTTTTTGCTGAGGTTAGCAAAAGAGTAGAATCAATAAGAAAACAAGGAAAAAGAATACAATCTGAGTTGGCATATCTCAATCTGATCTTAGAAAAGATTGCTGATGGAACATTCAAAAATTTGAATGATGTGCTGTTGAGAAAGATAGGAAAGGATATTGAGTTCTGCAAAGGAGTTCCCGCAGTATTTGGGAAGTTAAGGAAATTACTTGCTGCAGAATTTCCTGAAATAAAACTTGAAGTTTATGTAGTGAGCAGTGGTATGAAAGAATTGCTAATGGGAAGTGCATTGATGACTTGCCCTGAAGAGGAACGTATCAATGATGTGTATGCGTGTGAGTTCCTTGAGAAAAATGATGTCTTATCTGAAGTTGTTTTGAATGTCAGTTATACAGAAAAGACCCGTTTCTTATTTGAGATATCGAAGGGAACGGCTAAGGTGAATGAGCGTATTCCTATCAAGAGAGTGCCGTTTAAGCAAATGATCTATGTTGGGGATGGATTGAGTGATGTTCCTTGTTTTAGTCTATTAATGGACAATGGAGGACATTGTTTAGGTATTTATGATCCTGATAATAAAGAATCATATGAGAAAGTAAAGAAATTACTAGATGATAAACGTGTTCATGCTATTGGTCCTTGGGATTACACTGAAAAAAGCCCTACCTATAAATGGCTTGTTAAAAGAATAAGAAAAATAGCAAAAAACAATAAAATTAATTAAGTTGGGCATTGATAGTTGTTAGGCATATTACCACTAGACCAATCTACAGATTCATCTGGATCACCAGGAAATGTTCCGCAAGGACATGCTCCATCTGAGCAATCTGCTTCTGTGTAACCATCTGCTTCTGCGCCACAGGCATTGATGAAGGTTGTGTCTTCAATACCGTTATTGTCAGTATCACAGCAGACAGGTCTCCAGACATACAGTGAACACGGTCTCTCATCATCAGCAGGCCACAAGAATCGTTCACCACTAAAGAAACCCATTTCTCTTCTTGCAATAGGGATGACAATACCAATGCCGTTACCAGGACAATTCTCCATGCAAGTTATCTCAAGGTCTGTGTCACAATCTCCTCCTACACAATCATATGTCCCGAAAGAAACTGACCAGATAGCTTCTGTTTCAGGATGGTTGAGCGTCAGGTCTCCGTCAATCTCGATATTGCCTGTGATCTTAAGGTCATCGTCAATTTCAACAGGAAGGCTTTCATTCTCCGGTGTTGTGTTTTCATTTCTCATGAAACCTTGAATATCCATGAGTCCATCGAGAAGCATAGTATTGCTGTAAAAATTACCAGCAAAGAGATTGTTTGTTGAGAATTGGGGAGTCTGCATACTAATCGGTGTACAAAGGTCTGTATTGCTGTAGGCATCATCAATATTACCATTACAGTTGTTATCAATACCATCATTACACATCCTAGGCCCATCTTCAATAACTCCTGGATTGATGCCTGCTGCAAAATCTTCAAGATCAGTATATTGGTTATCTCCCTGACCAACCATGTAATTATATACTTCGTTGTTTGCATCCATACCAGCAGCAGCTAATTCATCAATAGTGTCGACACAATCACAGTTATTTACATTTTCAGAGGGATTGTTTCCAACGTAACCATCTCCATCAGTATCAACAACATTTGGATTGTCTTGAAAATTTTGAGGTCCACAACCCACTCCAAGTATCCACCCATCACAGGCTTGCTCTTGATCATCAATAAGTCCATCACAGTCATTATCAAGACCATCATTACAACGTCCAATATCACTTCCTTCTGTTATGCCTGGGTTAACATTGTCTTTTGTGTCGTCACAATCATTGCCTGTTGCTCCTGGGCACGGCTGAGTTCCACCGCTTGGTTTTCTCCAAACCCCTGAACAAACAAGCGTTTCATCAGGATAGTTGTCAAGATCGTCGTCACAACCCTCATCAATAATGAAATCATTGTCATTATCAATGTTGTCACAAATTTCAGTAGGAACAACAACATTGTCGTACATCGTAAATAATGAACTGACTTCTGTGCTAGTGAGTGCGTAATTGAAAATACGGAGTTCATCAATATATCCTGTGTAGCTTGTCAACGAAGATCCTGCTACAAAGAAGCTTGCTGCATTGGAGAGATCTCTTGCTTCATCAGCGAAGTTCACCATATCATCATTTTGTGGAATACCATCAATATAGTAAAGTGCTTCTTGATCTCTATCAAAAACCCATACAACATGATGCCATACATTATCGTTCATATCCATTGGAGCTGATTGAAGAAGTAAAGCCATGCCATCTTGGTTATCTTGAAATTCTCCTGCCAATCTTCCTGTATTGAAGAAGACTTCATATCCTGGCTGCATTGTCTCTTTCTTCTGAATAAGCGTTGCTTTTCCGCTTGGATCAGTTGTTTTTACCCATGCAGAAACAGTAAAATCTTGATTGTCCCCTATGTTCATTACTGCTGGCCCATAGTTTAAGTAGCTTCCTGCAAATTGCACAGATTGTCCAAATTTACTGGGTTTGTATGAAACACCAGCAGGATCTCCTATTACTGTCGCTGGAGTACTGCTGACTTTATCATCGGTATCTCCATCCATAACTAAATAAAACAATAAGTTATCACAGAATTCATCAACTTGACCATTGCAGTTATCATCTGTTCCGTCAGGACCTCCACCTGGCTTGAAACAAACTTCAAATGCTCCTGGATTGACATTTTCGTTACTTTCACTGCAGTCTTCAGGAACAGTGTATCCATCACCATCAGTATCTGTCGCGGCTGAAACAACACCGACGAGAAACAGCATTATAATTAATACAACCATTGTGTTAAAAAGTTTTGCTTTCATATTAACATCACCTTCTTGAATCTAATGTTTTTTTGGGAAAGCACTCATTCTAAATCATTGTAAAAAGTAACTCACCCCTTATGGTAAGAACTTTACGCTCTAAATTGTTTATAAATATTGCGCTTGTAGAAGATATAGATAATGGACCAAGGGGGATTCGAACCCCCGACCTACGGCTCTCCTTCCAGATGATAGAAGGCCGTCGCCCTATCCAGACTAGGCCACTGGTCCATAGGGTTTAAAAATGCAAGTCTTTATTTAAATCTTTTCAAGAGATCAACTTAACCTTATATAAACTCATGAGTAGTCACAACAGAGAATTTTATAAATGATGATTGTATTCTCTCTCCTGGTGATATTATGACAGAAACTAATGATCCATCCATGATTGTAAAATACTGGGGAGTACGAGGAAGTATCCCTACTCCGTTAACTGATGAGGAAATTAGGGAAAAACAGAAAGAGCTTATTAAGAAAGCTGTTGCTGATACTGGCCTTAATTTTATTAGACATGGAAATCAACAGAATGATAATGCTATTGACGAATTTCTTAATCAATTACCAAGATCAATAACAGGCACCTATGGAGGAGATACAACTTGTGTTGAGGTGCAAGCAAGAGATTCTCCTTTAGTTATTTTTGATGCAGGTTCGGGAATACGAAGATTGGGAGCCCACCTATTTTTCAACTATATCATGAAAAATATGGCTCCAGAAAATATTGACGATATCAATCTTAATCCATTGAACAAAGAAGGAAACTCAAAGAAAGATATCCATATGTTCTTATCGCACTTTCATTGGGATCATATACAAGGGTTGCCTTTCTTTGTTCCGGCGTTCCTTCCAAAATATCTGGGAATAAATCTTAGGTTTTATGGTCGGGAAGATGCAGATAATCAAATGTCTGAAGCATTAAAAGGTCAGCAACAAGATCCTGTGTTTCCTATTAATTGGCATGACTTGCCCTGTGAAAGAGGATATAAAGATCTTCCAAGAATGGATCCGCAAGAAGTTATTATAGATGAAGATTGTAATCTAAAAATCAATTATACTGAAGTGAATCATCCAGAAGGAGCGTTTGCTTATTCAGTTGAAATTAATAGAAAGAAATTTGTGTTTGCTACTGATAATGAACCTGGAGCAGTCTTAGATCAGAAATTAGTCAAATTAGCAGAAGGTGCTGATGAGTTGTATGTTGACACACAGTATTCTGAGAAAGAGTATCCATCAAAACTTGGTTGGGGACATGGTAGGCCAAAAGATGCGGTTGATTTAGCATTGGCAGCGGGAGTCAAAACACTTATTGGTGGACATCATGAGCCTATGAAAAACGATTTTCAGCTTGATGAGATGCACGAAGAGGCAGTCAAATACAAAAATGAGCAATTGAAGCTTCCTGAACATGAAGGCAAGAAGCTTGAAATTATTTGGGCTCACCAAGGATTGGAGAGAAGATTATAACATCTCAACACTCATAACTGAGCACTGATAACTGCTATAAGCCGATATATTTATAAAGGGATTTCTAATCTCTTACTTTTACAATGGGTGATGTTAAACAAGTATCAGTTGGATCATTACAAAAAGGTCGATATTGTGTCATTGATGATGCTGCCTGCACCGTTGTTGATGTGAAGGTCTCAAGACCTGGAAAGCATGGCCATGCCAAAGTAAACTTAACAGCAGTTGGTATGCTTGATGGCAAAAAACGCAATGTGATTATGCCTGGGCATGATATGATTGAGTCTCCTGTTATTGATAAGAAAAATGCACAAGTGCTTTCTGTAGAGGGAAATACTGCTAATGTAATGGATGCAGAATCATACGAAACCTTTGATCTCAGCATACCTGATGAGCTGCAAGGACAAGTCAAGGAAGGAGATGTTGTTGTCTATTGGGTTATCCTTGATGACAAAGTAATGAAACAAATCAAAGGAAGCACAGAAGAGTGATAGTAATGGCAAAATTCGAAGAGGCCCATGCGCGCCTATACAACAATATCTTTGTCTGCAAACGTTGCAAGTCGAAGATTAGAACAACAAATATGAGAGTTATCGACGGTAAAGTGCGCTGCAGGAAATGTAGCTATCCTAATTTGCGTCCGATAAAAAGAAAGTAGGGAAATCTTTTTAAATAAGATAGGATGAATTGTTCTTATGGTTTTTGATTGGTTGTGGAATTTTATTGTTAGTTACAAGGAAATAATCATCTTCTATTTGATTATTATCATTCTTATTAGAATATTCCGTAAGAGACTTACTTTCCAATCGAAATTCATTGTATTATTGAAGACAAAACTTGGACTTGCCTTTATGGAGAAGATTGCCAACAAACATAGAAATATGGTCAAACTCCTCGGATATATTGGCATTGGCATTGGATTCACAGGCATGGTGATTATTTGTTTTCTTCTTTTGAAAGGATTGTATTCATTGATATTTGTGCCTGAAGCTCCTGCTGTACTCACACCGGTTATTCCTGGTGTTAAAATTCCAGGCAGTCCTGTGTTTGTGCCATTTTGGTATGGCATTATAGCATTATTTATCGTAGTGGTGGTGCATGAATTTAGTCATGGCGTTGTTGCAAGAGCGCATAATCTCAAAATCAAAAGTTCAGGACTGGTAATGTTTGGGCCGTTGTTCGGTGCGTTTGTTGAACCAGAAGAAAAACAACTGACAAAGGCGCAAGATACGAAACAATATTCTGTTCTTGCTGCAGGACCTTTTTCTAATGTACTTCTCGCTGTTGTTGTTGGGTTGATTATTGTTTTTATTGTTGCACCAATACAAGGCACTATGGAGTATAATGCAGGAGTTTCGTTTGTTGATCTTGATCCAGGCTATGGAGCAGAAGCAGCCGGACTTCAGCCCGATGTTGCTTATACGTTTTTTGATGGTAAAGATGTTTCTTCTGTAGAAGAACTGAGCCTTATGCTCCAATGTAAATCGCCAGGAGAAGAGATAAGAATAGGAAATGAAAAAGGAACATATACAGTGATGCTCAATGAGAGTCCTGCGAATCCTGGTAAAGCATATTTAGGTGTTCTTGGGGCAACATCTGCAATGAAACTCAAAGAGGAAAATCTTTCTTTCTTGCATACATTGCTTCTTGTTTTCCGAAGATTACTCGAATGGGTGGTTGTCCTGAGTCTTGGTATAGGATTAGCGAATCTTCTTCCACTGGGGCCTGTTGATGGTGGTAGGATGCTGCTTGTCTCGTTAACTGCTGCCTATGGAAACAAGAAGGGCAAGTTCATTTGGGGAAAGACAAGTATTCTTTGCCTTATTATTATCATCATATTAGTTCTTGTTCCTATTATTAAAGGTATTTTCTAAATTGTTATAAACTAGATTCTGTTTCTGATGCTATGCATATATCAATTGTCCTTTGGAAACCAGCACATCCAGGTAATCTAGGTGCTGTAGCAAGAGTAATGGCTAATTTTGGATTTACGAAGCTTATTTTGATTGATCCTGAATGTAGTATTGACCAAGAGGCAAAAAATAGAGCTAAGCATGCTCAGAGTATTTTAGAAAATGTTGTTATTTCTGACGAGAAAATTCTTGAAAGATTTGATATGCTTATTGCGACATCAGGAAAACTAGGATCAGATTATAATATTCCAAGAATCCCATTAACGCCTGCGCAATTAGCTGAAAATATTGGTAAATATAATTGTGCGCTTGTCTTCGGACCGGAAGACAGTGGATTAACCAATGAACAACTGAAGCGATGTGATTTGCTCGTCCATATTCCTGCTTCAAAAGAATATCCTATCTTTAATCTTTCGCATGCCGTTGGTATATTGCTCTATGAGCTTTTCAAGAAAAATGAAGAGACAACGGTGTCGCATATCTCGTCAGCAACAAAGAAAGAGAAAGAACTTCTTGTTGAAGTGATCGAGAAGAAACTGAAAACAATGGAATTCACGACAGAAGACAAGAGAGAGACTCAACGAAAGCTCTGGAAAAAAATTATAGGGAAAAGTTTTCTTACAAAAAGAGAAGCCCAATCACTAATAGGATTTCTTAAAAAAATATAGAAGAAAATTATTTCTTCGAAGTGATCTTTGGAAGTTGCACTGGAGGAGGCAGATTAATATCTCTACTTAAGATTAGTGCCTCCACGTGACATTTAGAAAGTATGGTGTTCATCACGTTTTCCGCTACATCTGGAGAAAGTTTTTTATTCTTCTTCCATTCGGCAACAATCTTTTTTGCTTCATCAGCGTTACCGAGGTGCACGACCTCTCCATTGATTTGAATTTTCCCAATATTAGGATCATATTTTGAAAGGAATTCAAATCCAAATTTTAATCCTGTTTGATCTTTGATGCCTGTCTTGATATCAAGTTCTTCTACAGAAGAAATATTGACATTATTGGAGATACTGATCTTTCCTTTTGAAGTACCTTCTTTCTTCTCAACGATCATTTTGGTAAAATTAAAGCCTATAACACCCATATTTATCACCTGTACTTTGATATAAGCGATATTGGTCAGCATTTTATAAAGTTTGTGTCTCTTAGAAAAGAGATAAATTTATATATAACATATATTAGTATATTATATTGTATACTGAAATACAAAAATGTATATAGGTATTCGGAAAAGGCGAAAAGAGGTGAGCAATAGTGTTATCAAAAACCGATGCAAATGAACTGATCAAAGAAGCTCAGGAGTATGCTTCAGCTGCCAAAGAGCTTGCGAAAGCACTTGGTGCTGAAAAAAGAATAAAGACAAGTTTAGAAAAGCTTCAGAATGAAGTATCTTCATTAGCATGAACTCAAACAAGATTGAAACGTTCGAGGTTGCCCTTATGCTCATACAATACTATTTGTTTTATTTCTACTGTCCTGGAAAGTTTATGGTTGATCAACCATAGATCCGATGGGATAATATTAAGCGATGCTATTTCTTCAGGTGAAAACCATTGTAGCTCTCCATGTTCTGATTTTTTGCATGTAATAGTATCAACCTGAACTTTTGTGAAAAAAAGCATAAAGCTATGTTTAATCATATTGTCTCCTTCTACATGTTCATGCATAACTGCATTAGTGGAGATAAATGATCCTTCTAACCCAGTTTTCTGCTTCACAAGCCTTAAGCTAGCTTCTTCAATATTTTCTTCAAGAAGAATCTTCCCTCCTATTAGAGACCAATATCCTTTGTAAGGTCTTTTGTTTCTTTTGATAAGAAGAATATGATTACTGTTTGTTATAGCGACAAGTGCAACAGGAAGAGGACTCATTTCTGTACCTATAATATGGGGAAATACAGGAATACATCTTTCTGCATTCTTAGTGAGATAATAATAGAAACCTTTTTTCTCAAGTAATCCATCTTCTTGCATCTTCTCAATATGATAAGCAATCATATTTGACCTGATAGTATTATCTTTATTGAGTGCTTTCTCTATATCGCTGAATTTTAGCTTATTATTATTGAGAAATAGTTGGAATATCTCTTCCCTTTCCTTCTTAGCTAAACTACCATTATATTTCATGACTATTCCCCATCTAGTCGAAGAAATTCGAGGAATTATATAAAAATTATTGATTTCTTCATGCAACTGGTGATATTCTTGGTTAATGAGAAAATAAGAGCGAAAGTTCATTATATAGCGGTTACGGGGATTGTAAGAAAAGGCAATAAATATCTGATCTGCAAGAGAAGCCCTAATGAGAAGGCGTTTCCAAATAAATGGTGTGTGCCTGGTGGAAAGGTAGAAGTAAATGATTTCATCAACACCAATAAAGATACAAAAGATCATTGGTTTGATGTCTTTGAGAAAGTATTAGCAAAGGAAATTCTTGAGGAAACAAATTTGAAGATCAAGAATTTTGGTTATGTTTCTAATTTAGTATTCATCAGACCAAATGGATTTTCCACAGTCATTGTGAGCCTTCATGCAGATTATGCATCAGGAATAGTAACATTGGCCGAAGATGAGCTGATAGATTATGCGTGGGTCACTTTGGAAGAAGCCAAAGAATATGATCTCATCGAGAATATCTGGGAACAGATAGCAATAGTTGATAAGAAGCTAAAGTCGTAGTTTTTTGTCGATATCTTTTGCTTTTCTTTTGATGAAATCAAACGCTTCATTCATTTCACCTTGGATCTGTTCTGTAAGCTTTTCAAGATTTTCAACTTTAAGGAAATACTTGTTTCTGGTTTCAGCTACAATGCCTGCTTCCATTAATTTATTGAGATGGTGCACCACCGTTCCTCTGGAAAGACCTACTTCGAAAGCAAGTTCATCAGAACTCATCTGCCTATCTTGCTTCAATGCTCTAAGAAGTGCAATGAAGAGTCTAAAACAGCTCTGTTCTTTATCTCTTTTGTTGAATAAACCTAAAGTTTGACCAAACCATTGTAATTCTTCATTGATATTCTCTCTCTGAGGTATTTTACTCTTGATAATAGTTATCCTGCTGAAGCTAATTCCCATAAATTTGTAATAGTCTAGTGGTATATATAGTTATCCATTAATTTCTCCACGGGAAAACAATGCAGTTAACTTCAGAGTTAAGACAAATCTTTATATATACTATTTAAGTAATAACACCAAACATAGGGGAACACAAAAGAAGTAATTGGGGGGTTAGTATTGAACACTGAAATAAATAATAGACTATTCAGTCTCTATCTTGTGTTCTTACTGCTTTTTGCTCCCTCTATTCATGCTGCAACACTTTCTGGAACAATCTACTCCCCCACAGATGAGTTTGCTTCAGGATACAATATCTCGATAACCCAACAAAGCATTGTTCTTAACACCACTACAAATGGTTCAGGATACTATAACTTTACTGGATTAAATGAAGGAGATGCTTATTATTTCAAGTTAGCAACAGGTTATTGGAATTATCCTTTCTTATCATTCTTCACTGATCTTTCTAGTGTAGAATTAATCAATGTCACGGGCAATACTACTATAGATCTTACTGCCTATAAAGCAACATTCGTATCAAGTCTTCCTGTTATTGCTTCTGATCATCAAAATGGTTCATTGATCAATGTCACGATAAATATTACTAATCTTGATACTATTGACGTCGAGAATTATAGTATAATTTTCGAGCTGCACAATGATAATGGTACAGAGATGCTTACTGATTCGATACTGGAAGGTCTCACGTTACTTGCTAGTACGACACAAAATTATTCCATTGCACTTACGGTGCCAAACAATGCTACTGAGGGAGTTGCAGATCTTGTGCTACAAGTTGAGCAGATGCAAAACATTACTGATAATTGGGGTAATTATTCTCTTCTCCAAAGCAGAAATATTACTTCACGTTCTATAACGATTAACACAACAAGTCCTCCTGTGCCTGATATGCCTCCGAATATTTCGGTGTTGTTGGAGGAACCGTTGGATGGTTCGGTGTTGGTGAATGATACGAATGTTTCTTTTATTTTCAATGTAACTTCTGATGAGGATAGTTCGTTTAATGTGAGTTGTGATTTCTGGACGAATGCAAGTGGTAGTTGGACGAACAGTAGTGGCTTTATTGATATTACTAATCTTGCGGCTAATACGACAAACATATCGCAGTCATTTTGGAATGAGAGCTTAGGATTGGCTGGTTCTTACACTTGGAATGTGCGTTGCTGGGATGAAAATAATCTGAGCAATTACGCATTTGCTGCGACAAACAGAACATACAATGTAACAGAACCAATTGCTGGTATTGCTAGTGAACTCTTCAATTACACTGTGCAAAAAACATTGATGTCTGGAGATCCTGCTACGGTTGGAGATATGAATATATCATTTCTGATTAATATCACTAACATAGGAGGGACAAATCTTTCTACAATCTATGTGAATGATACTTTTGATGGTGCTGAAATAGCTTATAACTATTCATCGTTGACTTATACGACATTAGGTGTTGATTCAATAGTGTGGGACAACCTTACGAATATCTCAGGCATAGAAATGCTCGAACCAGATAACTCGATTCTCTTGACAGTGAATTTCTCTGCTATTGCTGCAACTGCGGACACCGTTAATATGGTATTTGTGAATGCCTCTGATGAAGTAGGTAATGAGAGTACAAGCATCCTGAATGCGACAGCGAATCTAGGCATTGTTGATCTTCCAGGAAATTTCACTCCTGCTGCAATCCTGATCAATCTGCTGCAGCCTATGAATCTTTTTGTTACTGATAATGCAACGAATATAACATTTGAGTTTAATGTAACATCGGCAAGAGAGAATGATTATCGTGTTGACTGTGGATTGTGGTGGAATGTTTCTGGAGTATGGAATCATTCCGGTCAGAGCAATATCACGAATCTACTGGCAAACACAACGAATCTTTCAGAAGATTCATGGAATCTTACGGTTTCAGTGCCTGGTGATTATGAATGGAATGTCTATTGTTTCAATGCCACAAACTCAAGTGAATTTGCGTTTGCTGCGCAGAACAACACTTTTAATGTGAGTGATGCTGGTGCTCCAGAGATGCCTGTGATGATCAACATCACACTAACGCAACCATTGGATAATGCAGTCAGCGACAACGAGACAAATATCTCGTTTATGTTTGATGTGACCTCTGATGCTATGTCCGCGTTCAATGTGAACTGCAGTTTCTGGTGGAATGTTTCTGGCGTATGGGCTGATAGTGGATTTGAGAATAAGACAGGGCTTGATGCGAACATGACGATGATGACTACTGAGTTCTGGAATGTTACTGTTCCTGCAGTTGAAAGTTATGAATGGAATGTGTTGTGTTGGGATGATGCAAATGCAAGTGAATTTGCATGGGCTCAACAGAACAGGACATTCAACATCACAGCAGCAGCCATCGCACAAACTGAAGGAACGAATATCACTGTAGATAAATCATGTAATGCAACGGTGAATGTATCTGATACGATTGAATGCCTTGTGAATATCACAAGCTCAGATATCAACAACATGACTGAGGTATGGTTATATGATGATCATGACTTTGCGTTCCTTAACTTTACTAATCAGTCAACCTGTCCTGTTCACAACTATAGCAACAGTCCTGGTGTGGACGGCAGTTATGTAAATGTCAATCTCACCTCCTGCTATGGTGGCTTTAATCTGACATTGGGCAATTCGTTCCTTGTCTATCTGAACTTCACTGCATTGAGCGGTCTTGGCAATGAGACGATGAATATGGTAAATGTCACCTTCCAGTCAACGAACGGTTCTACATTCTATCTCAATGCAAGCACGCTCATTATGGTGATGAATGATAGCGGCGGAATGCCTCCCTCAGAAAGCAGTGCTCTTATCGTCAATAAGTCAATTCTCAATTCAGGAAATTTCACAGAAGGAGATAATATCACGTATCATATCAATGTCACTAACAATCATAGCATGTTGAACATGACTTCTATTTTCGTAAACGATACCTTCCAAGTAAGTCAGCTAGAGTATCTTGATGCAAATGTCACTAATACATCTGGCGCATCAAACTTTGCATCCTGGAATGACATTATTAACCTTGCAGGAATAGGAAGTCTTGAAGCAGGACAGTCATTGTCGATGTATGTCAATTTCACTATTGTGATCAACACTGGAGAGTTTACCAACACAGTAACGGTGAATGGCACGCTTGAAAGTGGATTCTCTGAAGAGAATTCTTCTACAGTTACTGCTTCAGCTGGAGATGCAGGAGGAGAGTCTCCAACCATGGGTAATTATACACCTATGTGGAATGAGGCAAAGTATGCGCAAAACGTCACGATTGATGACTTTGATTTCTTTGGAGCGCCGTACGTGGCAAGGGACAAAGGATGCGGCGGTCAGATGCAGGAAGAGAACACCAGTGCCGTAGCTGGGCAGAACTGCCACAATGATGGCATGATGAATCCTTCTGCTGATGGAAGTATTGCATTAGATCTTGGTGCTGTCTGGGTCGATGAGACATACGACTTCATGGCATGGAAACTTAAAGGACCATTCTCAGATCCTAATTATCATAACCTTAGTGTCTGTGGTGGAAATACAAGCTATGCTGCGTATGTTGTTGAGTTTGATGTTGATGACAACATATCAACAGGCTGCAGTACATCAAATATGTCTGAAGGATGTTATCCTGGTAGCGATTTCCAGATTTGGTATTTCCCTGATGACCATAACTCCTTATTTGCCTATTATAATGGCAGCGAACCTAGTGCATGGGGTCCGAATGATGGTGGGGCTTGTGTCGATGGCATCTGCTTTGTAGCTAACACTTCAGTAAATGTCTCGATGAATGTCTCCTGTACAGGAGAAGGTATTACTATTGTGGTTAACAAGACAGATCTTCTCATAGCAAATCCTGCGTTGAACTTTGAGACGAACTCATTCAATGTAACACAAGCAACAACAAATCCTATTGATATGCTTACGAATTGGGGAGGAAGTGGATTCATTGAAGCATTCTTTTTTACAGGTCCACAAGAAGATGTGGGAAGTTGCTTCCAATTTGATAACAATGAACAAGGATGTATTAATGCGTCTGATAATTTTTACTGTGTGTGGCAGGACTTTGGCGGAGGTAATGGTCTTTGTGATCCTGACTTCAATAACTTCCAAGAAGGTCAAGCTTGTTTTACTTATGATAACCAGACTGCATGTGAAAACAGCGATATTGGATATTGTGAATGGTTGACAAATGTTCCTGATCCAGACAATCCAGGACAAACACAAAATATTTGTGTTGAACAGTTTAATCCATTCTTGATTAGTGGTGGTGGAGATTGTGATACAAAATGTTTCGACTGCTTCAGCCAGACACAATGTGAAAACAGCAATGCTAATGGCGGAAGTGAATATGGTGGTTGTGAATGGTATATTGATCCGTTCAATCAAGTGGGATTCTGTGAAGCAAAAGGTATGAAGTTTGGTTGTGCAGAGAATCCAAGAGATTGCTTTAATCAGACAGGTTGTACAGATGCAAATTGGCATTGGAATAATACATGGATGCTTTGCGCAGAAGATAGTTTAACGGAGATTTGTTTTAATGGAGTTGATGATAATGGTGATGGACAAATTGATTGTTCAGATAATGACTGTTTTGAAGAAAAAGAATGCGGTGGTCAACTCAATACATTAACAGGAGATTATCAAGGTATGAGTGCAGAAGAAGCAATCATGTCTTACTTCTTTGGAACAGGAGATCCAAACATTATACATTTGAAAGATGATAATGCTTCTGAAAATATAGGTGACTTATTCAATTTGACAAGTTTCAAAGTAGTTGTGGGGCCAAGAGGGATTGGTATGGGTATTGGACTTCAGAATATGTCAACGCTTAGCGCTTGTGGAGGAAGCATTGATGATCATAAATACATTTATGCATTAGATACTGATGCTAATAGTTCTTCAGGTTGTAATCTAACTATTGATGGTACACAGAAAGAGGGCTATGAATATATAGTCAAATATGGGAATTTCTCAGTTGCTAATGAATCTGGGCAAGAAATGTATCTCTATCATTGCCTGCTTGATCAATGGCTGCTCAAGCCAGGATTAGTTGTGACGCCTCCTGCAGGAGAAGATCTTGATCCTGGAGAACCTGCCATAATGGAATGTCAGACATTAGCAACTACTCCTGATGAGGGTGCAGTTGCTGCGGTTATTATTGACAAGGCAGATATTGGTAATCCAAAAGAAGATATGAGATTTTTTGTAATGGTTGCTAATGTAAGTTATAACGGAGGTTGGAATAATCTGTCGAATCTTAGTGCTGTTGATCTCATTGAGAATATCTATTATACTCCTGGCACTATTGGTGCTGAACCTATCGATTGTTTCCAAGAACCAACAAAATGTGGTGCTGGCTTTATGCAGATTGGTGGCGGAGAGTTTATGCCATTTGAAGATTGTTTAGGTTCTGGAGATGAAGATATTGATGATCTTGTTAACTGTGCTGATCCTGATTGTTTCTTTGCACCTCATTGTCAAGGCAGTCAAGACTTATTCGATGTGAGCAGTGATGTGACTGCACCAACTATTACGCTTGCAAAAGCAGATACTTTCGACGATGCTGCATTTATCTCCTGGACGAACAACGAGCCAACAAATGGAAGTCTAAGATTTTATCATAATGATAGCGCATGTTCTACACTTAATATAACCATTATTGATGAGGGATTGCCAGGATCTTTTGATGATTTCAAACCTTGGCATGGAGTGCCATTAGATCCAATGTCATTAAGTTATTCGCTCAGCGCAAGCACAACATATTATTATAAGATCTATTCAACTGATCGCGCAGATAATATAGGCGTTTCAGCTTGTTTGAACTTTACGACACTAGGATCTCCTCAGAATCTTTCCATGGTGATTAATTTCACACCACCCGTTAATGATACAGGTGATTTCTTAGGTAATCTCAGTATGGATCTCAATGGAGAACCATTCCAAATAGACAATACTAATTCAAAAGAATCATTGTTTGATGCAAACATTACTTTGTATAATCCGAGTGCAAATGCATCAAAGAACTGGAGTATTGAGCTTATAGAAGCAGATATCTTTCAAGATATGGTGTTTGACTTTAGTAGTGCATTACTGGCTAATGATTCTGGCGATCATGATGAAAATATTGGTATGGATGGCTATAGTTGGATGAACATAGCGCAGAAATTTGGCGTCGAGTATATTATTATTAAAATTCCAAATAATGGTGAAACACTCTATCATTGTCAGGATAATGGTACTAATTGTACTGATGTGACGAGCACAAATGGTGTAGAACTTCTTGAAACAACTGCAGATTATACGAAATGGAAGATTCCTACTACACTAGGATTCTCAACGTATTCAGCAGGAGGATCGACAAATGAGACATTCAATCTTACTTATGCGAATCTCACAACAACAACGCAAACAATCAACACATCGCAAAACACATTTTATCTTGTCAATGTTACTAATAATGACAATGTCACAAGAGGATATAATTTTAGTCTTGAGATAAGCGGTTCAGTAGATTGGGCAATCAACAACTCAGCAGGTCTTAATAATATAGTATTTGCTGTCAATGAAAGTCAAGTATTGAATGTATCAATGAATTCAACCACAGAAGGAACGTATGCTTTCAATATTATTGGCATTAATGCTACTAATGCGAGCATTGTACTCAATTCAAGCGAAGATTTGACATTGACACTTGTTGTAACGAATTGTTTCAGGCCATCAAATAGTACCACTGTTGTACTTAATGAATCAACAACACTTTGTGCAGGAACGTATAATAAAACCAGATTCCAGTTCAATGCTGATAATATTACACTAGACTGTAATGGTGCTATCCTCGATGGTCAAAATACAACTTCATATGCAGTACAGGTACCAAATGGTATTGATGGTACAACATTAAAAAATTGTAATATCACAAGATATGATAATGCCTATGAAACACAATTTATTGGTGACCCTGCAGCATATGACTATGTCATTAACAATACCTTCGAAGAAAATGAGTATGGGGTGTATCACGTTAATAATTATCTTGTGATGATTATCAATAACACATTCTATGATAATGAATGGGGTATCCATTGGGGTAATAACGATTTCGGACTTATTCAGAACAATAACTTCACAAGACATAACTATTCTGCTATTGAGTTTGACAGTAGCTCAGTTATCAGGCATGCTGCTATTGTCGATAACTATTTCGAGGAAAATGCACTTAAGGGATGGCAAAACGCAATAGAGATTGATGGCCAACCAGAGGATATTCTAATCCATAATAACACATTCATCAATAACAATAATTCGAACATACAAGCCTCATCAAGCTTTGCTATGGTAAGATTCAACATCACGAACAATTACATTAGCAATGTTAAGAACGGAACAACAAGAAATGCTATTACACTCTATGATGTCCAGAATTTCTATATAGCGCACAATACACTCCTTAATGTCAATGGTTCAGGTATTTATGCAAGCTCAGGAACTAATGCTAACATCACTATCTACAATAATACTATTAAACATGGAGGTCTTACGAGTACTAGTGCAGGAATATCCTTTGTTATAGGTGTCTACAATAGTACTATCACTGATAATTTTGTGGAAAACTTCTCTTATCCGATTTATCTATATGGCTACTCAGGAGATAATGTTGTCTATAACAACATCTTCAATCTTAGCGTCAATCCTGCCTACAATGGCAATAGCACAAATCAATTCAACACAACACTCAATTGTTCATCAACAAACATCATAGGTGGGTCTTGTTACGGAGGTAACTATTGGGCGAATGCTACTTCAGGACAAGGATTCTCGCAGAGCTGTACTGATGCTGATAGGGATGGTATCTGTGATTCTACATACAACATTTCTGGAGTTGTAGATTATCACCCATTGACCAATGTAGGTAATGATACCTATTCAGATCCATACGAATATGATGATGTATACACCAGTGCTAAAGGAGTCTTCACTGATGGTACTTGGCAATTCCACAATCTCAGCAATGCATCTGATATTGACTGGGTCAACTTCTCAGCCTCGGATGAAGAAGCTTATCTTATTGATACTACTAATTTCAGTGTGACAGGAACAGGAGCAGGACAATTAGATCTCTATATGACAATCTATAATGCTTCTATGACTGCTCTTGAGACAAATGATGATGCGAATAGTGGAACCAGCAACGCAAGAATTAAATTCATTGCGCCATACGACGGTATATTCTATGTCAAAGTGCAGGACTATGACAGCACTAAGACATACGGAAATCTTAGTTATGCCATACAGGTTGAAAAACAAGGAAGACTTGTTGTTGTTCCTGTTAGTCATGCTGCTCAGAGTTCTTCTAACTACACATTACATACTACATTTAACGTGACTACTGCAGTGACTTGTCAAGGAGGTCCATGCCGTGAAGTGGTTGCTATTCTTGATCCGGAGCCGAAAATTAACAAAAAGATTCTCGATGACATTGAAAAGAAAGGAAAAGCAAATGTCATCATTAAACTAAAAGAGAAAGAAGAGAAAAAAGAACCATTCTTTGGTATTTTTGCTTCTGATAAAGATGTGAAAGAAGAATTCCTTGATTCTATCAACACGAGAAAACTAGGTGAAGAAGAACCGCAAGGATTCTTTGCTGGAGTTGCAAGAGCATTAGGTATAGAACAAGAACCTGATCTTATTGTGCAACACACTTATGATGTGGTTGACGCAGTTAGCGGCGAGATTACGTCAGAGTCAATAGAAGCATTGCTAGAAAATGATCTTATTGAATCAATTGAATATAGTGTGCCTGTGTTTGCATCATTGTTTGATACCGTCGATCTGATCAATGCTTCGACAATGCAAAACTACGCAATCAACAGCACATACATGAATGGCACTGGTGTAACCGTATGCGTAATTGATTCTGGTATTAATTACACGCATCCTGATTTCGGTTCTTGTAGTCTAACTAGTGACATTAATGATGGTAGCTGTCCAACGGTTATTGGAGGTATTAATTATTGTGTTGATGAGGCGTGCACATCTACTGACATGAATCCAATTGACACGTATGGACATGGATCGCATGTTGCTGGTATTATAGCTTCAAGAGATGCGACGTATACAGGAGTTGCTCCAGGAGCAAAAATTGTTGCAGTAAAAGCATTGAACTCTTCAGGACAGGCAAGTGATTTCAGCAATATTTTAGCAGGTATCAATTACTGTGTAGCTAATGCCACGACTTATAACATCTCAGTTATCACCATGAGTTTAGGCTCAACAGTCTACACACAACATTTCTGTGATGAAGATTACAGCTCAACAAGAGATGCGATCCAATCAGCCATTGACGCAGGTATTATGGTTGTTATTGCTTCAGGTAATGAAAACAAAGGATATGACGATCCGCTCGGTATATCCTATCCTGCCTGTATCCGTAATGCGACAAGTGTTGGTTCGACAACAAAAGCCGATGCTGTTTCTACATTTACTAATAGAGCATATACGCTTGATTTGATGGCTCCTGGAGGAAGCATTGGAGCAACGGATTATGATGGAACGCATGTTTCAATGAGTGGTACCTCTATGGCGACACCACATGTTTCCGGTGCAGCAGCCATTATGCAACAATATGCAAGAGAACTCTATGATAGAAATATTACTGCACTCGATATTGAGACTCGATTACGGATGTTTGGTGTTAATATAGCCGATTCAAATTCAGGTCTTACCTATGCAAGAATAGATGTTGATAACGCTACATTAGGAAAAGGTATTATTCCAAATACAACAGGAGCAGTGCCATTCTATATTGTTGCAGACGCTGGTCATGCAATGCAAAATCCATTTTGGATTGGCACTATGTCCGATGGAGAGACAATCAATACGTCCTGGATGGTTAACGCTACAGGAAACTTTACAGCGTATGAGTTCTTTTCTATCTATCAGAGTGACTTCTATGAATCTAACACATCACACTGGGAAATAAACATCACCGATATGCCAAATACACCTCCATACAGAAATATAAGTCCTGTTACTTCAGCAAATGAGGACACACTTTATTATAATGATGTGCAGGGTTTAGATAATGAATCACATAGTATATCGTATTCATTGAATTTGATTCCAACAGATTCAAATGCATCAATTGATACCAATGGCTCAATTACTTGGACTCCTGATAATGACGATGCGGCAATTCAGAACTACACATTTAATTTAACATTGACAGATCAATTAGGTGATTCGAGCAATTATCAATATAATGTTACGGTAAGTAATGTGAATGATGCTCCAACTATCACTTCATCTCCAACATCGACAGCTACAGAGAACACATTATACACCTATAATGCAACAGCAACAGATATTGATCCAACGAATGATACTATGACTTATGCTCTCCAGATCAACGATACCAATGCATCGATGAACTCTAGTGGACACTTTGAACTCTATGTTAATTCCACAGAGGTTGGTATTACATATAACTTTACAATTAATGTAACAGATGGTAATGGTGGATGGGATAACCAGACATGGAATGTAACCGTCGAAGACGTCAACGATGCTATTACTATTTCCACAACACCTAACTATAATGCTACAGAAGATGCATTATATCATTATGACGTGAATTATACAGATCCTGATACTCCTGATGATGATGTGAGCTTCTATCTCACAACGTATCCAACAGGTATGATTATCAATATTAGTGATGGTAATATTACCTGGACGCCTGATAATGATGATATTGGCAACAATACTGTTGTGGTTTTTGCTGTAGAGAATAGCACAAGTGAACATTACAATGATACACACACCTTTGGTGTCTGGGTAGCTAATACCAATGATGCACCATCAATAAATGTAACACCAAACGCATCAGCAACAGAGGATTCATTATATACTTCAACGTTTACAGCGAGTGATGTCGATCCAACGAATGATACCATGAGTTATTATCTGCAGAGCAACACAACAAATGCAACTATCAACAGCAGCTCAGGTATTTTTTACTTCTTCCCTCTACAGGCAGATGTTAATATTATGCATAACTTTACGGTGAATGTTACTGATGGCAATGCAGGATGGGATAGTCTTGATTTCAATATTACAACAAGCAATGTGAATGATGCGCCTGTCATTTCAACTGCAGCAACGACGCGTTCAGCGGAGGAAGAGACTGAGTTCTGGCTTGATGTTGATGCTACTGATGAAGATAGTGATACATTAACCTATTCGATAAGCACTTATCCTACAAGTATGGTGATCAACAGTTCTACTGGTAATATTACTTGGACGCCAACAAATACACAAGCTATTGCTTACACACATGCGGTTGTGGTTAACGTCAGTGATGGTAATGGGGGAGAGGATACTTTATCATTCAATGTAACAGTGAATAATACCAATGATATACCTGTACTCAACAGCACACATAACACTACAGCAATTGAAGACCTTGAATACACATATCTCTTTAGTATGAATGATTCTGATAACAAAAGTGATTCGTGGAATTATACGCTCATTAGCGGACCTGGTAATATGACTATAGGGTTAGATTCAGGATTGATCCAGTTCTCACCAAACAACTATGATGCAATCAATGGCTCCTACATTATCAATATCAATGTTACAGAGTACAATAGTAGTGGAGCAAATATGAGTTATCAAAATATCTCATTCAATCTAACAATTACAAATGTGAATGATGCTCCATCATTCACGAATGAACCTTCTGGTCAGCAATCAGTGCTTGAGGATAGTGCGTATAACTATGATTTTGATGCGACTGATCTTGATCCAACAAGCGATACATTGACTTATAGTTTGAATATCTCAGTATCAACTAATATTTCAGCAGTAACGGTAGGATCGAGTAATGGTAATCTAACGTGGACACCAACAAATGACGAGGTTGGAACTATAACATTACAAGTCGATGTTAGTGATGGTAATGGTGGATCTGATAATGTTACCTTCACTGTTCTAGTCAATAACACCAATGATGCTCCTGTTATATCAACGACATCACCGACTTCTGTAGCTACACAAGGATCAGAATATACCCAACAGATTAATGCATCAGATGCAGATTCAGGAGATAGCATCATGTATCAACTCAATGTTTCTCCATCAGGAATGTCTATGAATGATACAGGATATATTACGTGGACTCCAAACAGTACACATGGAGGAAATACTTATTCTGTTACTGTCGTTGTAAATGATACAAGTAATGCGCAGGATAATCTTTCTTGGGATATTACAGTGAATGATGTTAATGATCCTCCTAATATTACTTCATCACCATCGGTGAATGCCACTGAAGATGTTAGTTATACATATAATGTAATCGCTACTGATCCGGAAAATGATACATTAAGTTATTATCTCACGATCTATCCTTCTGGTATGACGGTCACTATTTCCACAGGCCAAGTAAGTTGGACTCCAACAAATAGCGATATCGGATTCAATAATGTGACATTGCAGGTGATAGAAAATGCTACTGCGGATCATTATAGTACAACCCAGAATTGGAGTGTTTATGTGAGTAATGTGAATGATGCTCCTGTTCTCTCAGGAATACCTGATCAGTCATTCGCAGAAGATTCATCATCAAATGTATCGATCAATCTTTCAGCTTATGCAAGCGATAGTGATGGAGATACATTAACGTATGCAATCCAGTCTGAGTCAAATGAAGGATTAGTTAACTGCTCTGTGAACAGCACAACTACACTGATTACTTGTACAGATCCTTCAGCAAACGAGAATGGTGCTTCAACAGTTGTTGCTAATGTGACTGATGGGACTTCTTGGGACACCGATACGTTCACCATTACTGTCACGTCAGTTAATGATGTACCAACGTTTACTGATGTTCCTAATACTACAATAACATTAACACAAGATGTTGCCTATAGCTTTGATGTCAATGCTACAGACAATGACACTAATGATACTGTTGCTGATGTGCTCAATTATTATGATAATACAAGTTTGTTCAACATTAATCCTTCAACAGGTATCATCAGTTTTACACCGTCATCAGATGATATCGGAAATCATAGTGTTTTGATCTGGACGACAGATCAGTCTAGTGCTAATGATACATATGCATTTACTGTTACTGTACAAGATGCTAACGATGCTCCAACAGGAACTCCTATTCCGAACATGCAATGGAATGAAGATACCAATGCGAGTATAAATCTAAGTGAATATTTCACCGATGCTGATGGTGATGTATTGAATTTCACTGCAGCTGTCCATAACGATACGCAAAATATCACTATAACGATAAACAATGAAACAGGTATTGCACTCCTTGTGTCTGCAGCAAATTGGTACGGAAAAAGAAATGTGACTTTTAATGCATCTGATCCGTCAGCAGCAGTAGCTTCAATTTACGTGAATTTGACAGTGTCCTCAGTGAATGATCTTCCTGTGGTTGCTGTCTCGAACATTTCATTGCAGGAAGATAGTGCTGTGCAGTTTATCAATATATCAGGCAATGTGAGTGATGTTGATCAATCAGATCTAACGGCAATTGTATGGGCTATTGATTCATCAAATACATTCTCTGCAGATCTTGGGACTGCACAAATTATTAACAATACTTATCTAAGAATTGCGTTGACGGCAAATGCATTTGGCAATGATACTATCAGACTAAAAGCAACTGATACTCCTGGAGGAAGTGGTTATCAGACGTTATTGATCAATGTGACAGGAGTCAATGATGCTCCTTCAACACCAACTATAGTAATTCAACCTTCAGCACCTACACCAACTGATGATTTGACCTGTTCAAGAACACAGAATGCAACAGATATAGATGAGGATACTATTGTTTATTTCATTGATTGGTATAAAGATGGTGTGTTGCAAACTTCATATACAAATACAAGTACGGTTAGCAGTGCTGCTACTTCATCAGATGAACTTTGGAGCTGTGTAATGACTGCTTTTGATGGCACGGTTAATGGAACAGCAGCAAACACAAGCACTACTATCGGGAACAATCCTCCAACCATACCGACAATAGCATTCACGCCATCATTACCATATACATCAGATATGCTCTATTGTAATGTTACAACAAACAGCACTGATGCAGATAATGATTCTATTGATTATCTCTATGAGTTCTATAAAGATAATATCTTGAATTTCACTAATCAAACAAATGTTACCTATGCTCCATTGCCATCTGCGTTGACAGCAAAAGGAGAGGTGTGGAAGTGCAGTGTACGTGCTTATGATAATAAAAGCTATAGCAATAGTACTTCGTCGACGAGAACAATCATTAACACAGAGCCTGTTGTTACAGTCAATTCACCAGTATCTGGTACACCGAGTGTTGTTGAGCCTGATTATCAAGAGTTCAATCTCTCTGTCTATGACGCAGACAATGATTTCATCTCCTTCACTTGGACAAAAGATGCTGTGCAGATGGTTGAAAACAACTCTAATGAAACATTTTCATCATATAGCTACTATAATAACTACACAGAAGCAGGTAATCATACTATTGTTGTCTCAGCCAGTGATGGTCAAGGCTCAGATACCTTTACTTGGACATTGATTGTGAATAATACAAACAGAGCTGTTGCACTTGATGCAATACCTGCACAAACAATGACGGAAGATACTGCATTTTCTTTAACTATCACTGCGAATGATTCGGATACTGATGATACTTTAGTCTATGGAGAAAATACCTCTTTGTTTGCTATCGATACATCTACAGGAGTAATAAGTTTTACTCCCGACAACGATGATGCGGCAATACCAAGTAAAGTATATAATGTTAATATAACTGTGACTGATGGTGTTTCAACAGATTGGGAAGTTGTTGATTTCACCGTCAATAATGTAGAAGATGCCCCTGTATTAAGCAATATAGGATCACAAACTGCATTGACGACAATAGATTATGTGCTTGAGATGTCAGCATCTGATGCAGATAATAGCACAATTACGTATAATGTTACTAATCTCACAACAGTTACATTCCTTGCTGATGGAGCTTTGAACTTCACTTCAAGTACGGGAGTGTTCAATCTTTCTGCAAACGCATCGCACGTAGGAACATATTTATTGAATTTCTCAGTGACTGATGGCAATACTACTTCTGATGATTCAGAGATTGTTAATATTACTATCATTGACAGTAATACAGCACCAAATATTACTAGTTCATTTCCTTCATCAAATACTCCGTCGATCAATGAAGGATCATCACAGCAATTTTGGGTAACGGTTTATGATAATGAGACTACACCAGGTGTGGCATGGTATGTTGATGATGTATTTAATAATTCTGATACTTCTTGGACATTCACCACAGATTACAGCAGTGCAGGATCATACACAATCAAAGCTATAGTCTCTGATGGCGAACAAAGTGTGCAAAAGCAATGGGTACTTACGGTCTTGAATGTCAACAGAGATCCTATCTTATCAGCAATTGCTGACCAGACTGCTACAGAGGATCAAGAATTCTCATTAACCATATCTGCTTCAGATGCAGATGGAGATTCCTTAACGTTCTATGATAACACAAGCCTCTTCAATATCAATCCATTAACAGGAGCAATTACTTTTACACCGACTAATGCACAGAGTACAGGGGATAGAGTCATAAAAATTAGTGTTGCTGATCAACATGGTGCAATAGATACACAAGATGTAACATTCACCGTGCAAAATACTAATGATGCTCCTGTCCTCAGTGCAGTAGGTCCGCAGACAGCACAGAGTGATGTTCTTTTCACAAGATACATTTATGCAAGCGATATAGATCTTGGCATCACGGGAGTAACAGAAAGCTTGACCTATAGTGATGATACTTCATTATTTGATGTCACGACAATTAATAGTACATTAGGGGTTATTAACTTCACACCGTCGAGAAATGATATTGGAACGCATTTTATTAGAATAAGTGTTACTGACAGCAGCGATGCAGTAAGTAATGAATACATTTTCTTTGATGTGCTTGATTCTAATTCACCACCCGTGTTTACCAATATTTCACTTTCAGGAGCAATAGAAGATAATCTTACTAGCAATGCAACTGCAGTATATTCTATTACAGAAACGACAGCAGCGTTAACGTTTAATAGTACTGCCTATGATCCTGATGGATCGCAGATTTCAACGACATGGAAGATTGATGATGTTTTAGTGAGTTCTACTTCAGGTTATGTGTTTACGCCAAGTTATACATCAGCTGGTAATTATACGCTTGTGCTCAATGTGACCGACGGTCTTGCTTATGTGAATAGAACATACACCATTCATGTAAGTAATGTGAACAGAGATCCTACTATTTCTGCATTGAGTAATCAATCATTGACAGAAGACACGCTTTTTACTTATCAAATAAATGGAACTGATGCAGATAATGAACCATTAACCTATGCTATTAATGATACGAGAATACCTATTGATCCACAAACAGGTCTCATTAATTTTACGCCGACACAGTTGCTGCTTGGCAAGAGCTCTACCACTAAAATGTTTGAGCTGAATGTGACGGTCAAAGACAATGTCTCAGGAACAAACAATGGAGAGGTATCTGCATTTGTTAACTTTACTTTGACAAATGTCAATGATGAACCTGAACAGGTAGCTAATGTTCCCGATGCACTATTCTTTGAAGATCAGACATTCAGCATCAATCTCAGCTATTACTTTGATGATCCTGAAAATGATACATTAACCTATGGTGTGTATGCAACGCCGGTTAATATTACAACAACGAAGATCGGCAGTGATAGTTATAATCTTACGCCTGCTGAGAATTTCTATGGGGAGAATAATATTACATTCAATGTTTCAGATGGTGCATTGGAGATTGAATCAAATATTGTAATATTGACCGTACAGTCAATGAATGATCTTCCTTCAATTAACACATCAAATAATAATCTTGATATCTATCTGAATGAGGATAGTGGAACGACGAGTTTTAATTTGACAGGCAATCTTACTGATTTGGAGACTCCCTTATCATCACTTGTGCTTTCTATCAGCCAAGACAATAGGTTCTCGACGGAACTTGGTAGTGCTGTGATAGAGGATAAAAATATCACGTTTACTCTTGCAAGCAATGCATACGGCAATGACACTATACTGCTCAGAGTTACTGATGCTGATGGAGGTTATTCAACAGCAACTATGTTCGTCAATATCACTAATACAGCAGATGTACCAAGTGCTCCTTCAATTGATCTCGTGCCTGATAATGCGACAGCGAATGACAATTTGACATGTAACATTACTGCAAACAGCACCGATCCTGATGGTGATACTGTTTCTTATGTGAGGGAATGGTACAGTGGAGCAAATGTTAATAGTCTTTCATTGCAATCAGACCTTACAGGTAATGAAACTATTACTTCATCAAATACATCAGGCAGTGAAGTATGGAGATGTAATGTTTATGCGACTGATGGTACTCTCAATAGCTCGACGGTATCTGATATTATTATCACAGATAATACTCCTCCGACACAGCCAGGTATTGTGATTCATCCATCAACAACCGTATCAAGATTAGCTACATACACTACTGATAGTTTAATCTGCAATGTCACAACAACAAGCAATGATACGGGAATTATTTATTATAACTATACTTGGTATAAAGATGGATTGGAACAAACAAGTACAAGAACCACGGTATCGTTTGTGATGCTGAGTTCAGGTTCTACGTCAAAAGATGAACAATGGAGATGCGGCGTGAAGGCAGAAGATGATCAAGGATCCTATAGTCAACCAGCATCATATGTGACGAGAATTCTTGATTCAACTCCAACGGTTGATAGCAGAAGTCCATCAGATGATAATGTGACTATCACAGAAGGTCAGAATACCACCTTTATCTATGTTGTTGCTGATGCAGATAATGATGCTATAAGTTATGCTTGGGAACTTGATGATGTTGCAGTGAGTTCAGTGAGCAATTATACGTATAGTGCATCGTATACTTCCGCAGGAGTGCATGTTTTAGAGGTCGTAGCAAGTGATGGTATTAATGAACTTTCAGCAAGCTGGGATATCACCGTAACTGAAGTGGCAAGAGCACCAGTTATATCGACAGTGCTTGAAGATACTATTACGGTGTTTGAAGATGAATCTTATCAGGTTGATATTGTGGCGAGTGATCCTGATGGAGATGCGTTGACATTCTATGACAATACAGGATTGTTTGATATTGGTCAAACTTCAGGAAGAATTAACTTTACGGCAACGCAAGATCATGCCGATACAGGTAGTTATTCTGTTATTATTACAGTGACTGATGGTAATAACAACGATACACTTTCAACGACATTCAGCATCGTAAACATTAATGATGCACCTGTATTGAGAAATATAGGAGATCAAACAGCACGTTCAGATAGACAATACACGCTAAGAACGTCAGCATCAGATGATGATGGTGATACAATGACGTATTCAATGATCGGGCTTGATGCGTCATATCTAAATGTATCAACAGGAATACTTAATTTTACGCCAAGTAGAGAAGATATTGGCACAAGCAATGTCACCATAATTGTAAGTGATGGCAACGGAGGTCAGGATTCAGAAACATTCTCTTTTACCGTGCTTGATTCAAATCATCCACCATTTATTGTTTCGGCAACGCCAAACTCCAGCAATGTGACTATTAATGAACTTGAATCGCAGACGTTTGGCATTGTAGCTAGTGATCCTGATAATACAACGCCTTCAATAACATGGTATAGAAATGGTACGCTTATAGCAGGTGAAATAGGTAATACTTTTACTTTTACTTCAAACTACAGTGATGCAGGAGATTATTTGTATGAGGCTCAGGCGAGCGATGGTATTATGACTGTAACACAGAGTTGGATTTTGACAGTGTTGAATCTCAACAGAGATCCGTTCTTCAATGACTTTGCAAATCAAAATCTTACTGAAGATATTGCTTATTCAATGACAGTAACTGCTGTGGATCCTGATGGGAATGATCTCAGGTATTACAGCAATTCAACATACTTTATCATTGACACAGATAATGGCACTATAAGTTTCACACCGACACAATCAATGCTTGGGTATAATGAATCAGTATCAGAAGAGGTTGGTATATTTGCAGAGGATGGTAATGGAGGATTTGGATCAACATCAATACTCTTTACTATTAATAATGTAAATGATGCACCGGTGCTTTCACCAGTAGGAACATTGACGGTGCTAAGCGGAGAGACTTTGTCAATGCAGCTTTCTGCAACTGATGTAGACTCATTGAGTTTAAGTTATGCTGATTCAGGATTTGATGGATTTAATATGAATAATTCAGGATACATTAATCATACTTTTACAGCACAAGATCTTGGGTCACATGAAGTACTCCTTACGGTTGATGACGGGGATGGTGGTGTTGATGCTGAAGTTGTAATTATAAATGTACTCGATAGTAATCAGTATACGCCAAGTGTAGATTCATTCACACCTGCATCGAATCTTTCAATCAATGAAACTGAGTCAGTAGCATTTACTGTATCAACATCCGATGGTGATGGAACTACACCTACCATTAGATGGCTCGTTAATAATGAAATAGTAAAAGTTGAAACAGCAAGTTCATCAACATACTACTACAGAACAACCTATGATACGGGAGCAGGAACAAATAACATCACCGTGAATGTTAGTGATGGAAGTAAAAGTTCAACTGAAACAAGAGCGGTTACTGTCCTGAACAAGAATAGAGCTCCTATTATTATACCATTAGGTAATCAATATGTTATTGAGGATAATTGGCACTACTTCAGATTTGATGTCGTCGATCCTGATGAAGGAGATACCTTATTCTTCCATGCTAATTCGACACTTTTCGAGATCACCTCTATAGGGGAGAATATTATTGAGTATTCATTCTTCCCCACACAAGCAGATGTTGGCGTGCATGAAATGACAGCGAGAGCAATGGATGGTACAACAGTGACAACTTTAGTTTTCAATATTACTGTTGTTGCAAGTAATGATGATCCTATAATAACTACAATCCCTGCATTATTCTGCGATCAGGATGATGGCACTGATTGTGCATATGATGTTGAAGCATCAGACTCAGACGATACTGATCTCATCTATGAGGCATTCACCGATCTTTTCACAATAAACCCATCAACAGGAGCATTCTCATTTGATGATTCAAATGTGCAAGCAGGATATTATGAAATTATGGTGCGTGTTTCCGACGATGAAGGTGCCTTTGATTTTGATATCCTTAGGCTTTTCATAGCAGATACCAATGAGTATCCAAGAATTGACAAAGTGATGCCTACAAACAGCACGCAAAACATTTCGGAGTCAGAGTCAATAGATTTCGTTATTGATGCATGGGATCCTGATGGAAATGTTCCAACGGTAACATGGTTGGTTGATGATGTAACGCAAGATAGACAGGCATTGCAAGAAAGATTTACCTTCAGAACAAACTATACACAGTCAGGCACATACACCATCACAGCAAGAGCTTATGATGGAAATTATGCCAATACAACATCTTGGACGGTCATCGTGAACAACGTAAGAGATTCAGACAATGATTATATCCCTGATTACTATCCAAATACCACGTTATGGGACAACTGCAGATACGTCTATAATCCTGGCCAGGTAGATCTGGATGATGATAATGAAGGAGATATCTGTGAGAATAATCTTGATGGAGATACCGTGCCTGATGATAGAGATAATGTCTTAGGAGATGCTAATAATCTTCAGTCTGATAGTTTTGATCACTTCTCGTTGCATATTGGAGGGGGAGATAATCTCAATCAAGAGTTTGATGGATCAAACAATGTACGATTCTTTGAAACTGAGTATTCGCTTGCTAATGGTGCTGCGACATCCGCACCCCTTATTGACATGGACTTCAACTTCAGCAATGGAACTCTTGATATGGGAAATTTCAGCATGGATCAACAAGCAGGAGGAGCCAGTGAAGGAAGTTTCTTAGCACAAGGATTTCCTTCAGGAGAAACTAAAACAATCTATGTCGACAGTATACTCGAAGATAGCACAGTATGTATTGAAGATGCTGAAATAACTAGCATTGCAAGTATATCAACAGGATGTGCTGGCGCGAATGAGTATAATGTCACTTGCAATGGCACCATTGTTGAAGGTAATGGAACAAATTATACCTGTTCCTATGACTCAACACTGGATAAATACTATATCACAGGGTTGCAGCATTCAGGAGTAATTGAAGTTGAAGCTGTAGACACAAGTGGCGATGGAGATGATGATACCACGACAACCACTGGCGGTGGTGGAGGTGGCGGCGGAGGCGGCTCCGGTGGAGGAGGCGCATCTCAAGGAGGTAATGGAACAGCTAAGATTTATTTTACGATGCCACAAGGAGGTCAGTATTATACCAAAGAGGTACATGATGATCTAATTGCGATAACTGAAGTTGAACTCTATGCAAGAGAGACAACAGGCAATGCAGTGCTTACTATAGCAGTGGATGATTCTTTTAATCTTGCATTGGAGAATGTCATAATATATCAAGTATTGACTATGGATTTGACTTCTGATGATCTTGTCAATCCTAAGATAACATTCACAGTACCAAAATCATGGACCAATGAAATGCAGCTAGATAAAAATACGATCTCACTATATTCTCGAATAGATGGTGTTTGGACGCCAGGAGAAACAGTCATCAGAAGTGAGAATAATAACAATATAACATATGTAACACAATTAGACACTATTTATTCGCTAGTATTAATAGGGGGACTTATGCAAACTATTGAAGAACCAGAACCTGTTGAAGAGGTAAGAGAAGCCATAGTTGACGATGAATCTGAAAAGAAAGGACTTCCTGCATTACTCAGATTGCCAAATAAGACAGTCACTGCGCTAATATGGTTTATAGTCCTATTGCTGATCTTGATCATTACAGGAATCATTCTCAATGCGCACAGAAGAAAGAGGGAGAGAGAAATAGCATAATATTTATAAACAACGAAGCTAAATATGATTTGGGTGGTATAGCATGAGATCGATAATCCTGAGTTTAATCTTTTTGATTCTGACATTGCCTTTAGGGTTTGCCCTCTGGGAAGAGCCTACATCATCGAATTTGATGACTGCTGGACAAGAATTTGAGAGCAATGGCTTCACCGCAGTGGTTTTATCTGTCGATGAAGACAATGCTGATGTTCAAGTATTAGGACCAAGTGGAAAAATTGTGGGGAGAGGGATTATAACAATGGAACAAGACCTCACTATAGAAGAGGAAGTAAGGATCAAAGCTGAAGAATTCGTTTATCGATATGAAAAATATCATGTTCTTTTCTCTTTGGAATCATGGATTGATGGAGAGATACTTGATGTTCATGCGCCTGAACAGTTTGAGTTGGATAGAAAATATGATGTTGAAATAGATATTAGAAATACAGGTCCTGCGGATGCTTCTTATGTTATGATGCTTGAGTATGATGATACTGAACTCTGGAGTGACGCTACATCACGTCGTATATCTCTCGGACAGAACGAAAGAGGAACTATATCTTTTGAAATAAGACCGATCAAAGATATTACTAAGCCTATCGATTTCGTTCTTATTTCTGCAGATGAAGAATTAGGAAGAAAAAGTATATCAGGATTCTCTTTTGTGGAATCCCTTATCGCAATCAAAGAAGTTGTGTTTTCAGAAATTATGCAAACCAACGGAGAATATCCGGTCACTATTGTCGTGGAGAATAATGATGAAGTTACAAAATCAATGAGTATTAAGCTTATTGGTGAATATTTTATCCTTAATACACTTGCGGGACCTGGAGACTTATTGAATGTCAATGTTCCTGCACATTCAACAGGAGAAGTTACGTTCTACGTTAAACCATTAAACAAAGGCATGCAGAACCTTAATGTTAAGCTTTATGATGATAAATTATTTGCAGAAGAATCATTAGTTGTGGTTGATGTGCGTGACACGAATGTTGGATATATAGGAACGATTACCATTCCAGAGAATATGGTCAAGGGAGAAGAAAATGAAATTACTATTGTTGTACACAATGCAGGGGCGGAGGAGAGTGAACTTGTTGTGAAAATCATAGCAGCTTCACTTGATTATGATGTTTCTGAAAAGATGATGATTCTTGAGGGACAGTCTTCTAAGGAAACTTCTTTTACCGTGAAGCCTTTGCTTACTGGTGAGATTCCTTTTCAGATAGTATTATATCGTAATGATGAGAAGATTGATACAGAAAGTGCTGTTATTAACGTGAATAAAGGAACAACAACATCACCATCAATACCAACTGAAGATGATGAAGAATCTGAACTAGATATTGTTGTTTGTCCAGAACCTGAGCCTTGCAGCACAGGATTCAAGAAGGCATTTATCACTTCATTAGTTGTTAATTTTCTTCTGTTGATTATCATTGGTATCAATCATTTAAGAAAAATGGGAATTACACTCTAGAACGTGTAGTGTTTTTCTTCAAAATTTTTTATTTTTCCTTTTTCGACAGGAATTCCTTGTTCCTGCAATAATCTCTTCTTCTTAAGTATTGGTTTTCCAGTGGTTTTTCCCATAAAACCTCCTAAAGAACCATCAATCTTGACAACAAGATGGCAGGGAATGATAGGTGCATAAGGATTATTTCTCATCACTTGTCCTATTGCTTGATATGCTTTTGTGTTTAATGCGAGAGCAAGATCTTTGTATGTTGTGACTTTTTTCTTAGGCACAGAAAGTAATTTGAGAAATACTTTGTTGCGTAAGGTTTTGCCTAAGAGTTCATCTTTTAGTATCTTCAAGAAAACAAAAATGCTTTTCTTGTCTTTGTTGATAATACTGTCTTTATAGCGTTTTGCTATGGCAAGCAGATTCTCCTTGTCAAATAGAATAGCTCTCTTTGTTAAAGCCTGAAAAACAGTATCTTTGATAAGATAGGAACAGAACTGAGTTACGTTTTTAACTTTTTTAGAATATCTGCATCGCTCAAAGTCAATCATCACAGCTTCATATTTAGCATCAATAATGATGTGCTTATACGGATTAGTCATCTCGAATTTATTGATATGGAGGTCGTCCATCAGTGCGCATTGATCAAGAATCTGGAAAAGGACATTAAGCATCTGTCGTTTTTTTGCTTCCCCTTGCAGGAATTGCTCGATAGTTAATCCATCAATAAATTCCATAATAATCTGATCTTTACTACTGCTGATCAGTCTTGGACCAATATGATGCTTATTAAGAATCTTCAGGAATTTTGATTCATTATACAGCGTATTAGTTGAGCTTCTCGGATTATGGGTTTTGATAATGACTTTCCTCCCATTTTGCTCTTCAAGCTTTACAATCCCTCGTTTTCCTTTTGCGTAGAAGTTGTCTATCATATTGAAGTAAGAAAGAAGTAGTTAATAAAGTTATTCAAGATAAGAATCAATCACATTTGCTTTAACAGACACACCAAATATTTTTGCTCCAGGGACAGGAACATACGGTGGAATACGCTTCTTTTTCTTTTGTTGCTCACTACAAGAAAAAGAAAATGATAACTCTCCGATAAGGGATATAATGTTCCCAAGATCTGTTTTAATAGTCGCAACATCGTTTTCAATGGTAAGTGTGGCTTCAATTTCTTTATACGTAATTCCTCTATATCTGATATCAAAACTTCTTACATCTTGTTTAATAGTATCATTATTTTCTTCTTGTAGATCATCATACCAGTGAAGACAAGAGAGAAAAGCAGACATCATCGTATGAGATTCAGGAAGGATAGCATTGCTTGAGTCTATTTCGCAATAATATTCCTTTTTTTCTATTGATCCTATCTGATTAAGGATAGTTCCTTTATCGTAGTCAAAGTATTCAGAAAATACCCATTTCAAATTGTCTGTTGGAAGACCATTGGCTTCTGCAAATGTAATCTCCTCTTCTGATGCATCAGTACCTATAAGCGAACGTCTAGCAATAATTGAATTAACGGTTTCTCCATTAACAAGATATTCCTTAATATTTAACGCAATGCGATAGATTTGTAAGAAAGTAGCATCTATTTGTCCATGCATAACTAATGCATCTCCCTCCTGATAAATCTCGAAAAATGTTTCCTTATCATCAATAGTGTCAAAAACGAACTTTCTTGTTACATTATAATCTATTCTTGCAGAATCTGCTGTGTGAAAGCATGGAGAATCAGAAAAAGCAAATTTTGGATCATCTGCATTTGCAGTAGAAATAATAAATAGAGGAGCTGCTGTTAGGAAAAGGCTTTTCACGAGTTTCCCGAGGCTCATTACAATCACTTGCTTACTTCATACACATACAACGTTTCGTATGCGAGTTTTTGTTTTCCCACCTCTTTTGATACATATTGATGCTCTTTGAGCAATTTGTCGATTTTTTTCTTTTTGCTTAATGAACTGAATAATAACAGTATTTTTCCTTTTTTATCCAAGTGATTTCTGGCATCTTTTAAGAACTTTTCTATGATTTCATAGCCTTCAGGGCCTCCATCAAGAGCTATATCTTTGACGTCAGCATCATTTGGAAGATAAGGGGGGTTAAAAATGATCAAATTGAAAGTGCCTTTGATATTGCTAAACAAATCAGATTGTACTATGGTGATAGAAGGATCATTAATAGTTTTATGAAGGTGCTCTATTACTTTCGGATTGATATCGGCAAGTAGAACACGCTCAAACTTCTTTTTAGCTTCTTTACCGAGTATGCCTGAGCCAGTTCCTAAGTCAAGTGCTTGTTTCCCTTCATAATCACCAATAAAAGAAAGTAAAAAATAGGAATCTTCTCTAGGCTCATAGATGTTATCACTAATGATCATAAAAAGAGATAATAATTTCTTATTTTAAAAAACTATTGAGAATCTTTATAAAATAATACTCATTTGCTCGTACTCTGGGGTGTCAATTTGAAAACAGGGCTGAAAGTGATGGATGTTATGACGACAAAACCAGTTATAGCTTCACCTGAAATGAGTATTAATGCATGTGCATTACTCATGAGAGAATATGATCTTGGAAGTGTTATTATCAAGAACAAAGACGATGAGTTAATAGGCATTGTTACCGAAGAAGATATGGTGTATAAAGTCATTGCTGATAAGATTGACGTTGATAATCCTATTTTGGATCTTATGACTAGGAAAGTGGAGACAATTAAGCCTAATGAAGACATTTTCAAAGCGCTTATGAAGATGAAAGATTACGATATGAGGAGACTTCCTGTTGTCGATGAACAAAATAAGCTAATGGGGCTTATCACTTTGAAAGATATTTTAAAGATTCAACCTCAATTGTTTGATTTAATTGTAGAGATGATTGATTTAAGAGAGGAACAGAGAAAGTTTCGGCTTTTTGATAGTAAAGGAAATCTTGCACCAGACTTCAATGGCAGTGATCTTGATGATGAATTCTAAAGATAATCGAATCTGAACAAAAACATTTATAAATACCCCTTTATTCTGCTGCACCACTACTTAGGTAGGAGGCAAAAATATGGACAAGAAAGCCGTTAAGGAAGCTCTAGAGAAGCTCAGAAAAAATTCTAAGAAGCTTAAATTTAATCAATCTGTTGACTTAGTGATTAGTTTCTCCGGTCTTAATCTGAAAAATGCATCGCATCAGGTAGATTTCTATGTAAATCTTCATAAGACAAGAGGTAGAAAGATCAAAATATGTGCTCTAGTGGGGCCAGAGCTTAAGGAAGATGCTGCTAAAGTATGTGATAAAGCCATCCTTGCAGATGATTTCTCTAAATTTCAGAACAATAAAGCTGCACAGAAAAAGCTCGCGGAGGAATTTGATTACTTTATAGCGCAAGCTGATATTATGGCAAAAATTGCTCAGACGTTTGGTCGTATCCTTGGAACAAGGGGTAAAATGCCAAATCCTAAAGCAGGATGTGTTGTTCCTAAGAAGGCAAATCTTCAACCATTGTACGATAGACTACAAAAGCTTCTCAGAGTACAAGTAAAGAAAGAACCTGCGTTGAAAATATCTGTTGCAAAAGAGGATACTGATGATGATACGATCATAGATAATATTATGATAATATACGATCAATTAATTCATCACCTTCCAAGCGAAGAGCACAATGTAAAGATAGTACAGTTGAAATTTACCATGAGTAAACCAGTGAGGATACGATGAAAGCACATATATCAGCAAAAAAGAAGGAAGTTGTGAATGGTATAGTTAAATTGCTCAAGGAATATCCTATCATTGGTGCAATAAATATGGAGGGACTTCCTGCTAAACAATTGCAAAACATGAGAGAAACACTGAGAAAAGATGTTGTTATCTTCATGGCAAAAAGAAGGCTTATCAACATAGCCATTGAGCATTCAAAGAAAAAGGGGCTAGAAAAACTCGTGCCATTTCTGGAAGGTATGCCTGCATTGCTTTTTACAAAGGAGAACCCTTTCAAATTATTTAAGATTATCAAAAAGAACAAGAGCCCTGCTCCTGCTAAGGCTGGGCAGAAGGCTCCTAAAGATATTGTTATTCCTGCTGGTCCTACTCCATTTGCTCCAGGACCTGTTATTTCAGAATTAGCAAGCATTGGATTAAAAACAGGTGTTGAAAATGGCAAAGTTGCCGTTAAAGCAGATACGGTCGTAGCTGAAGAAGGAACAGAAATAAGTGGGAATCTCGCTCAGATGCTCACAAGATTAGGCATCACACCTATGGAAGTTGGACTTGATCTAACTGCTGTTTATGAAGAGGGAGAAATCTTAGACAAAAAAGTTCTTGACGTTGATGAGGAACAAACTATCAATGATCTCAAAAATGCAGCTTCATGGGCTTTTAATTTAGCTATCTTTTCAGCAATAGCAAACAAAGATACTATTAATCACCTTATTATCAAGGCGTTAACCGAAGCAAAAGCTTTAGCTCTTGAAGGAGATATCATTACTGAAGATACCAAAAAGGATATATTTGCTAAGGCAGAAAGACAAGCAACAGCGGTTCATGCTCTTGTTCAAAACAAATAATGATTACGGAGGTATAAAAAATGGAATATGTTTATGCGGCAATGGTTTTGCATAAGGCGGGAAAGAAAGTAGATGAAGCTTCTCTTAAGAAAGTGCTTGAAGCAGCTGGTGTCAAAGCTGATGATGGCAGAGTTAAAGCAATGGTTGCAGCACTTGATGGTGTCGATATCGATGCAGCAATCAAAGAGGCTGCTGCTGCCCCTGTAGCTGCTGCACCTGCGGCTGCTGCTCCAGAAGGTGGCGATGCACCTGCAGAGAAGAAAGAAGCTAAAAAAGAAGAGAAGAAGGAAGAAGACATGGGCGCTGGACTAGGTGCGCTCTTCGGCTGATTCCCTCTTATAATATTGGTGATACGTCTTGCTGAGTGAGACTGAAAAAGAAAAACTAATAGCGGATCTTGAAGAACTGCAGAAGCACATCAATGAGAAAAAAAAACATGTCTCCAAAATCAATAAAGAGAAGGAGAAATGGTTCTCAGAGAAACGTAAGTATGGTAGAGATATCGCTGAAAAAATTGGCAGTTTTAAGGAACAACGCTCAGCAAGAAATGAAATAACAGGTTCTATAAAGGAAAAGAAAGAGAAACGGAAAGAATTCAATAAGGTTATTCGAAAGAAGATAGAAGAGATTAAGAAATATAAAAAAGAAAAAGATGATATTCTGAAGAAGCATAATCTTCGAGGAGACCCTTCAAAGATTAAGAAAACTATTAATGATATGGAGTTTAAGCTTGAGACTGTTCCTATGAGCTTCAAGAAAGAACAGGAGATGAACAAGAAACTCAAGGAGCTAAGAAAACAGCTTAATGAATATAAGGCGGTAAAAGCCCAAATAGACAAAATAGGATCGCTTTCAAAAGAAATAGATAAGCTTAAGAAAAACTCTGATGAGGTGCATGAGGGCATCCAGGAACAAGCAAAGGAAGGCCAGGGAGTTCATGAAGATTTGATTAGTAATTCTAAGGAAATTAATAGTCTAAAGAAGAAAGAAAAAGAAGCAACCAAAAATTTTACTGAGATGAAGGAGAAATATCAGCATCTTAACAATGAAATGAAAGAACTTAGAGATAAAGCAGATGAAATCAGGAGCAAGCTCAAAGAAAACAACATTGCTGTTGCTGAGGAAAGAAAGAAATCAGATATGCAGATTCTCAAAGAAAAAGGAAAAGAAGTAGAAGCAAAGATTAAGAAGAAGGCTAAGCTGACAACTGAAGATTTACTGGCATTGCAAGGCCTGAATAAAAAAGAAGAACATAAACCTAAGAAAAAAGGTTCAAAAAAGACTGAGAAGAAAGAAAAGACTAGTGTTAAAAAAAAAGAAACTAAGAAAAAAGAGACAAAAAAGAAAGAAGATTCAAAAGAGAAATAATGTTACGATGACACTGTATCTAATTGGCATAGGTTTGTATGATAAGAAGGATATTTCTATTAAAGGACTTGAAATTATAAAAAAATGCTCTGTTATCTATTTAGAATATTACACTTCTCTCCTCCATAATGCACTTGATGAATTATCAGAATACTATGGTAAAAATATTGTGAAAGCTGATAGAGCAATGGTTGAACAAGGATGCGACGAGATATTGGAGAGAGCTGAAAATGAAAATGTTGCATTTTTAGTTGTTGGTGATGTGTTTGGTGCTACAACACATACCGATCTATTTTTGAGAGCTAGAGAAAAAGGAGTTACTGTTGAAGTGATTCATAATGCTTCAATACTGAATGCAGTTGGCTTAGTTGGATTGGAATTGTATAAATATGGAAAAACAACAAGTATTGTTTTCCCTGATAATAATTGGTTGTCGGAAACCTCTTATGATGTCATTAAAATGAACAAGAAGAATGATCTCCACACTCTTTGCCTTCTTGACATTAAAATAGCTGAACCCTCAAAAGAAGACTTGCTCCGTGGCAAAACAGACACTCCAAGACCTTCACGATTCATGAAAATTCATGAAGCGATAGATGTCTTACTTCGTATTGAGAAAGTGAGAAATGAAGGCATCTTCAGTGAAGATACATTATGCATTGGAGTAGCTAGACTAGGAGCAGAGAGCAAAGAACAGAAGATTGTAGTAGGTAAAGCAAAAGATCTTCAGAAGATTGATTTTGGAGAACCTTTGCATTCTTTGATTATTCCTGGAAAACTGCATCATATTGAGGAAGAGATGTTGGCCTTGTGGAAATAAGTTATTAAATTATTAAAAGAGGACAGCATTCATCGTATCATAAGTTTTTGCGCTCAAGAACCAAATGCTAAAGGAAACGAAGGGAAAAAGCCTATTGTGCTTATTGAAGGAATTGAAGAGGTTTTTTTCAATCTTGATTTTTCTCATGTTCCTGAAGAGAAATACAATTCTATTTTAGAATTGGGAGGTGTTCTGCCAAAAGGTATTGGAAATAGTCTTCGAGCCACTTTCCAAAGTTATAATGGAGGACTCATTTGCGGAACAGTGTTGGATTCCAAGAGTAGAAAATATGATGCTACACTAGGGAACGAATATTATATGTTTTATGGGGAATGTTTTGGCATGATGATTAAATAATTCAATGATCAATCTTATATCGTAGAATGGCAGCAATCTTACCTATATCTTTCAATTGAACCCCTTCTCGAGTCTCAACACTAATAATTTCTACTTTAGTACTCATTGCTTCTGCTTTCTCTTCAATATCAGCAACGGTAGCATCGTCGATAATTTCAGAAATCAATACCGTATCAGCGGCACCCATTTTGATAGCTCGCAACACCTCTTCTTGACCATAAGCAGCTAATCCTGTATCTTTTGAAAGATGCTCGAAGAACTGATGCATCAATCGCTTCTCATGCATTACTTCTTCTTTAGCTAATACATCATCGCATTTATCCAGTAATTCCTGCAATCCAAAATCCCCTGTATACCCTAAATCCTTCACAGCAATAATTTTTTGTTTAAGCTCATTGGTTAATCCACTTTTTTCTATGAATTCCTCTTTGCTTTTTCCAGGGCCTCCAACAAGAATTCCTTTGATCTCATTCTTTCCAAGAAATTCATCTTTAGCATGTTCTGCCATACGCTTATAGAATTCTAGTGCAGCACCATCTCGTAATCGCTCAAAACGCGCAGCAGATTGTCCTCCTGTTTTGTGTTTTCCTGGAACCGCAGATCCTGATTTTACAAGAGGTATGATTGTTTTTCCTTTAAGCAATGCAAGATTCCCTTCACGTTTATCAAGTACAATCATCCCAAACATAATATCGTCATCAAGCATATCTTGCAGAACATCAAGTACAAAGACTTTATCACAACGATATAATCGCTGTTTCATAGGTAGAGGAGGTTCAATACTCCATACTTTGTAATCCTGCTGACCTTCGCGTTCAGCTACATTACCAGAAAACGCTGCTAATCCATGGGGAGGAGTCTTCGGATATGTTTTGAGATGCTGAATCATTTTCTCTAACGCGGTAATTACATTATCTCTTGTGGATTTGCTCTTAATATTAGTGGCGGTACCTTGCTCCTGGAAGAGATGCTCAGTAATCTTATTGAGCTCATAACCTTGAGGCACATATACGGTAACAAGCTCGGTATGCCTGCCTCGATAACCTTCAAGCTCTTTTACGAACTGCTTGAGCTTGAATTTCTCTTTTGCAGTCATGGTGTGTTCTGTCATAATACACTGAAAAGAAGTGTTGTTTATAAATATTTACGTAGAATCCTATCATAAGGTAATGCAAAATTAACAAGAATTAAATCATTGAAATAGGATTTTGGGAGTTTTTTATCATTCTCTACTGTAAATTTACCATCTTTTCTTGTTTGATACCAAACAGGAAATTGCTTTTTAATAAATTGTTCAGTGTCTCTATAGGTTTGTCCAACATTTCCTGTACAAATGATTTTGGCAAGAGATACAGAGGAATCATTCTCTTCTGATCTATAAATAAGCACTTTCAAAACTTTAGATTTCAATGTCATATGAAAGGAAAAGACTCCCATATCAGAAATACCAACAAACCAATCATCATATTCTAAGGGATTGATAGGTTCTGTTGGTGTATGTACATCCATTAATTTATTACTTATACCAGTAATGCTTGGTTTCTGCCTATCTTCATGTTCCATCCTGATAGAAATACACAATTATTATATAAACCTTTTTAATAGAACTACTATGAAATGAGTAATTAATATTTTGGTTAACATTATAAATGTGCAATTATTGATGATTCCATGATCAAAGAAATCCTCTATTTATTCCTCATAACGCTTGTGCCTGCGATAGAGCTAAGAGGATCTATACCTTATGGAATATTATTTACTGATCTCCATTGGTTTGCCGTGTTTATTATCTGCTTAATCAGTAATATTATATTGGGGGTGGTATTCTATTTGCTCATTGATTTTCTGCTTAAGTATATTATTCTGAAAATACCATTTATGCATAAGCTTTGGAAGAAGTACATAGCTCGATTGCAGAAAAAGGCAGAGAAGCCTGTTGAACGATATGGAGCATGGGCAGTAGCGTTCTTTATTGCTATTCCTTTGCCTGGATCAGGCAGTATCAGCGGAGGTATCATTGCCTATCTCTTTGGATTGGAGAAAAAGAAATTCTTTTTAGCTAATGCATTAGGTGTCTTCGTTGCTGCAATCTTGGTAACAGCAATTGTATTAAGTGGTTCTAGTCTATTTGGCGTGCTACACTAATTTGATCTTTTTGCATCTTGATATTACATTAGTAGAATTAAGGATGTCTTTGCAAAGCTTCATCACATCAGTATATACTCTCTTCACTTCAGCATATAATCGCTTATTCTTCTCATAGGCATTCTTATGCTTTTCCTTGAATGATTTGCATGCATCTTTTGCATTTATTGGAGGACCTTCTCTTATCGTGGTGTTGCTTAACTTATTGGCCTTCACAATAATATAAAAAACTCCTTTCTTATTGAATTCAAAATCTCCATCTAATATCCCGAAATCATAATGTTTGAGTTGCTTTTGAATATGCTCATAGATCTTATACAACTTCGTTCCTGCTACGTCTTTGCTTCCTTCGACAGGAATAGCTTCGAATGCAATGAAGAAGTTTTCTTTTGATGTATTTTTTTTAATATTATGAAGGCTCATAGGGGTTTCAACAAAGCATTCTTGTGAAGGATTATCGAGGAATAAAGCAGCTTTCTCCTTAAACAAGGAGAATTGTTTCTTACTTAAGGCAGCAGCAGCATTTCTGCAAGGCTGTACTGGATCAACAAGAATTAATGGAGATATAGTTTTTGCTCCATTAAGTTCTTCCATAACATTTTTTTCTTTATAGTGATCTTCAATATCAATAATTACGCGATCTTTCCATCGAGATGCATGATCAACTAACTTTTCAAATGAACCATAATAAATAATAAGCAAATCGATCACATGGCCTGAAAATCCATTAATATACGATTCAGCGCCGTATATTTTTGCAGCTTTGCAGAATTTTTTAGCGAGTCTAATTTCATCTTTTTGACTTTCTTTTAAGTGCTTTTTTACCCAAGCAACATGCAAGGGACTCATATCAGTCACATTGACTGCCTCTTTTGGTTTCTCCACCCTCCGCACAGGTACAATCTCAAAGTGTAATCCCTTATGCAAAAATTGGAAGTAATCCCTGCTGCCATGGATTCTCACAGGATTAAAGTCTTTTAGTACAGGTTCGAGCATATCAGATAAAGTAGTATCATCATATTGAGGATCAAACCTAACAAACACATCAACATCAAAGTCTCCTTTTAAGAATGTTTCCTTGGCAAAGCTGCCCCCTAGCACAGCTTCCGCATCAATATACTTAAGATTATCATTGATTTGTTGAATGATTCTCATGACTTCATCTATCTTAATTTTTTTCGGTCTAATATGCTCCTTTACCTGTTCAAATAAATCAGCCATAGACTTCATAATCTCTCGATAGTATAAAAAGATACTCTTCTGAAAACGGGAAATATTTATAAATGGCATAGACGAAGTATTAATAAAGAGGTGTATCGGTGGACGCATTACTGTATTTGACAGGGATATCTATTATTCTTATCATTGGCATTTTTGCCACCGTTTTCTCGAATAAGCTAAAAATAGCCAATGTATTGCCTTTACTCTTAGTTGGTATTGCATTGAGTGGAGCAGGAGAGCTTTTTACCTTTTCAGAAACATTCCTTCTTGCCATGGCTATAATTACTCTTGTTATGGTTGTGTTTGAAGGATCCTCAAAACTCAAACTTAAGGAGTTAGATAGTCTTTCCAATGATGCATTACGACTAATTATTGTATTTGTCCTTCTTAACTTAGTTATCATGACTGTTTTTACTTTTCTTCTCTTTTTTGCTACTGGTACCTTCTCTTGGGCTAATATTCTTGCCTCTGCAATCTTTTCTATAGCAATGACAAGTACTGATGCAGGAGCGGTAATGGTGATGTATAAGAATGCTTCAGGATATCGTCTTAATCATATCTTAAAACGCATCCAGATGGAATCGGTAGTGAACACTCCTATTCTTTTTATCCTTGTTTTCATCTTGCTAGATCTCATTACAGCAATGGGTAATAAAGGACAACTTAGTCTTCTCATTGTAGGAACGGTATTAGCAAAACAAATAATTATCGGACTAGGGACAGGCCTCGTTATAGGAATTGTTATCTTTAAAATCATGAAAAAAATCTACTCTTCGCAACTTTCACCAATTGGTATGATCGGTGCAATCCTTATCGCATATGTGCTTTCAGAGAATCTTGGAGGGGATGGGGTGCTTAGTGTTGCAACATTAGGTATCTTCTATGGTGCAGTCACATTACGACAAAAAGAAACATTATCATTCTTTAGTACCACCTTGTCTAATTTCTTTGAAATTTTTGTTTTTGTTTTTTTAGGGCTAATTATTAAGATACCTTTGACTCTTGAATTCTTTCTGAAATCATTGTTACTTTTCATGGTGCTCCTTGTTGTTCGTTATATCTCTGTACGAATTTCTTACAAGAAGCATAATCTCACTAAGAAGGAGATGCTTTTCATTTCTACATCAATGCCAAAAGGAATCACAACAGCAGTATTGACATTTTCTTTCATGATATTGGGATTTTCTGGTGTAGATCAAATTATAAGTCTTATGTTTGCATCTATTATCTATTCAGTTATATTGAGTACCATTGTGCAGAAACTCAGTGGAAAGCTTATTGTTGAAGAACACCATGAGAAAACAGCTGAGAAAGATCATGTTGCTTCATAGGCTAGAGCGTAGAGTTCTGGATCGTGGGCAGATTTCTTCAAAACTGTACCGAAAGCAAGAGCAAGAAGAAACTGGGTTGATTTTCTTCCTTTGAGCATTCTTATAGTTCCTTTCCTAAGATTTTCATTATCCTTATATGTGTGAGGGTATCCGAATTTACTATTCAAAATAGGATGTTCATAGATATTGAGAAGCATATCGAGCAGTCCGATTTTCTGTTCATTCTCTTTCATAACAAGATATTCAATAATCGTTTTGTTCTTTTTCGTAAGATCCTTATCTTTCTCAATATTCTTCACGAAGTGTAAAATCCAATTAGCCTTACTATTCTTCATACTATTTTTGAATTCTTCAATAACATGTTCAGCATAAGCTATATCTTCATCATTGAATTCTTTCAGCCATTTGCATTTTCGTTTTACGGGGTCAATAAAAAACTCCTCTGAAGAGAGCAGAGACTGTTCTGCTGTCTCACTATGATAATATTGACAATGAAGAGCAATTTTGAGAAGGTTATTCCCAACCAGATTTGCAATGGCCCTTCGCTTAGTCTCTACATAAGGAAGAAGATGTTGATCTTTTTCCGGATTGTTTCGGATGTACCACTCCGCTGCCTTTACTCCAACATAACCTTTCAACGAAGTCTTAATCACTTTTGGATTCTCAAATGCTTTGTCCCAATCGATATAATGATCAAATCTTAAGACAGGGAGAAAGTGAGGAATTCTTCTTCCAACAGTATGAACAATCTTACGAGCAACACGATATTGTTTGCTATCTCTTGGAAATCTTTTCTGGAACCATCTTCTCATCTCTCTTCCTTTACTGACTATAAATTTCTCATCCGCTATTTGAAGAGTACCATTATTGTTATAGATATCTCCAAGTTTTGTTATTAGTCCATCAAAGCGCTTTTTCACTCTCTCTATATGATCAACATAGATAATTTCCCCCTTTGCATTGAGAATTGGTTTTCTCCTTGGGAGATTGGATTCAGTCTCTTTGATAAATTCCATTGATTTTCCTGGTTGTGGTCTTCTATCGAGTACTTCGAGATTGCGTAAAAGTTTTTTGCTGTCGCTCTTGATAAACTTAAGTGCAGCTTCTTTGGAGAGATTCTCTCTTGCATAATCTCTGAGGTGTTTGATAATTTTGGCCACAGAGACACCTTCTTCTTCATCAATATCATGAAGAATGTCACTAATAATATTAATGTAATCAACGCTCTGTTCGTACTCTTTGCTATAGGTTCCTTCCTTGATAAGAATTTCTGCTGTCTTTATCGCAGATTCCATCTCAATGAGCGCTGTTTCAAGAACATGACTGAGATAATATGTTTTGTCGTTTCTTTCTTTGTATCCATGATTCAATGCAGCATAGCGTATTGTTTCAGCAATAAGCAAAATTTGATCCTCAGTGAATTGTGGTGCAATGTAAACACTACTTGGCGCTTTCTCAAACATGCTTTCCTCAGTTATTAATTCAAGAGGAGATAATTCCTGAGTCTGCTCATCATAGAGTTGCAGCGATTCTGAGAGTGTATCATTTTCATAATCATCTGAGCTTATATCTTCAGTAGGAAGATGACGTGCAATCTCTCTTGAGAATAGAGATTTAGTATAGGTAACAATGAATTGATTATTTACTTTCCTGCAGTTTCTTAAGATGAGTTCAATAACAGAAGGGTTGATGCTGGTATAGTTAATTCGAGGATTGTCTAGCTTACTCATGATGTTAGAACGAGGAGAAACTTTATATGAATTTCGCCAATCTTCACTTTTAAGTAAAAATTAATTGTAGATCATTTTGAGCACTCATTAACTTTAAAAGCAATAGTACTATTCTTCTCTTATGAAACGTTCACCCATTATATCCGTATTAGGTCATGTTGACCATGGAAAAAGCTCTATACTTGATAGTATTAGAGAATCAAATATTTTAGCTACAGAGGCAGGAGCTATTACTCAGGCAATTGGTGCTTCCATCATACCTCTTGAAGTGCTTCAAAAAAAATGTGGATCATTATTAGGAAGTGTCAAAGGATTAGATATCCAAGGACTTTTGTTTATTGATACACCAGGACATGCTGCATTTACTTCTCTTCGTAAAAGGGGGGGAAATCTGGCAGATATTGCTATTCTTGTAGTTGACATCAATGAAGGATTTAAACCACAAACCATTGAAGCCATAGAAATTCTCAAGACATCAAAAACGCCATTTGTTGTTGCTGCAAATAAACTCGATCTTATTCCCAGCTATCGTCACAAAGATGAAAAGATTTTAGCGGATATCAAAGCACAAGATGAGAAAGTGACAAGTAGAGTTGAAACAAAACTCTATGAATTAGTTGGAAAGTTTGCTGAAATGGATTTGCAATCTGAACGTTTTGATCGTGTAGATGATTTTGCAAAACAGCTCGCCATCGTTCCTATTAGTGCAAAATTCGGCTGGGGAATTCCAGAGCTATTAACTATACTTGTTGCATTAACAAAGAAATACCTTGAGGAGAATCTTGCATTCAATATTGAAGGTCCAGGAAAAGGATCTATACTTGAAATAAAAGAAGAGCAAGGATTAGGAAAAACATTGGACGTTATTATGTATGATGGACACATCAAGATCAATGACACTATTGTAATAGGAACACTTGACGAACCTCTTGTAACACGTGTTAAAGCATTATTCGAGCCTGCTCCTCTTGCAGAAATGCGTGATAAAAAATCAAAATTCACCTCTATTAAAGAAGCAAAAGCCGCCACAGGAGTGAAGATAAGTGCTCCTGAATTAGATGGTGTTGTTGCAGGCATGCCTATACAAGTCGCTACGGAGAATATAGATGTTGTTAAGGAAGATATTATGAATGAAGTTGAAGATGTGCTTATTGAGACAGAAGAATCTGGTATTATTATCAAAGCAGATAATCTTGGAAGTCTCGAAGGAATTATTCAATTATTGAATGAACATGATATCCCAATACGAAAAGCAATCATAGGCAACATCACAAAGAAAGATGTGCTTGATGCTGAGAGTAATGCAGAAGAAGATCCTTTGCTTGCAGTAATTCTTGCTTTCAATGTCAAGCTTGCTAAAGATGTGATAGTTCCTGACACAGTGAAAGTTATTACTTCTGATATTATTTATCGTCTACTGGATGATTATGAAGAATGGAAAGAAAAGAAAACAAAAGAATTAGAGGAAAAAGAATTAGCTAAAATAACAAAACCCTGTAAAATTCAAGTATTATCTGGTTGTATTTTCCGTGGAAGCAATCCTTGTGTTGCAGGTGTTGAAGTTCTTGAAGGTACATTGAAACAGCATATGAAATTAATAAAAAAAGATGGTTCTCGATTAACTGAAGTTAAAGAGATTCAGATGAATAAGAAATCGGTTTCCGAGGCAAAAGAAGGAGAGAAAGTTGCTGTATCAATGCATGGTGTTATGGCTGAAAGGCATGTCTTTGAGAATGATATCTATTATTCTGATGTCAACGAAGAAAACTTCAGAAATCTCAAAGCTTATGCTAAAAAGTTAGCTCCTAAAGAGAAAGATCTACTCAAGGAAATAGCGGCCATCAAACGAAAGGAAAATCCTTTGTGGGGAGTCTGATTAGATATGTTTATATTATAGTGAGCACTCCCTCTTTTATGAATTCGTTGGATGAATCTCTTGTTGTTTTTGAACTGGATACTAACCTAGCAGCTAGATCTTCCGCAACATTGCTTATTCTATATGAGATTAAAGATAACCAGTTAGTTACTGTCTACGACCCTAGAAAAGATGATGGAGAAATAGATTCTCCTAAAAATGAAAATGTAATGAGAATTATTAAAGAGCGAGGGGCTAAAGCATATGTGATTAACTTGCCGTTATCTCGTCCAAAAGAAGTATTGGGACTTATATTGAACTTTGAAGATTATCGTGAATGGGGATGTTATGAATCATTAAATATGCATTTTTGGAGATATGATTTTGAACGTGAAGGAATAGAAGTTAAAGAAATGATATATTTGCCTAGATAAATTATTGATCATAGTACCCTTCTTTTTCTGTGAGGTCTAGGAAGTCATGGAATATTCTCAGCAATTTAGGAAATGGCTTGAAGTATTTCTCTTTCTTTTTGATAATAAACTCTTTGCTCCATCCTTTCCATCGATATTTGAAGTTATATTCATACACTAAAGAATCCATTTGATCAATTGCCTTCGCAAACTTAGCTTCGATTGTTTTCATTTCTTCAAATTCATTGAAGAGCTTTATGAACTTATCACCAGTGTGTTTTGGTAGTTGAGGTTTGAGTTTTTTAGCAGCGAGAGCTTCCTTTTTCTCTTGATCAGGGTCATTTCTATCTGGTCTAAAAGGAGTATCTCCTGATTCAACCTCTACAAGATCATGATACATAAGAATCTCATAAACTTTTCGCCTATCAACTTTCTCATCTATCTCGTCAAAGAAATAATCTGCCAACATAAGACAGCTCCAGGTGTGTTCAGCAGAACTCTCTTTCCTATCTCCTACATTAGCATCTCTATAGACTGATTTTAGTTTATTCACAATCTCGAATTTAAGTAAGTCATCCATATATGCACTCATTGCCTTCATTATAAAAATATTATTATTATGCTAGATAGTAATGTCTCAAACATAATATTATCATAATCATCTTTATAAAATTCTAAATGCTCCTCAGCATATGAAACTTATCAAAATACCATTCAATGGAGCATCTATGAATAAGAGAGATGGACAAGAGTTGGCTCCTGATGCAATATGCAGTCATTTCGATGAAATGTATTGCAATGAAGTTGGCGTTAAGACAGACCCTTCTATTGCATCCATTGATATTGATAATAACAATGTAGAAGAGAGTTTTCAATTGATAGAAAAAGAGTTAACAGAAATATTTGGGAAAGCTACAGAGAAGATATGTCTAATAGGAGGAGATCATAGTATTAGTTATCCTGCGTTTAGAGCATTCGCTAAAGGAAAAACTAGTCCAGGATTGATTGTGTTTGATGCACATCCTGATTGCATGCATGATTTCAAACCTCCAACTCATGAAGATTGGCTCAGGGTATTAATTGAAGAGCAATCGATCAAACCAGAGCATATTATTCTCGTCGGTATAAGAAGCTGTGATAAACAGGAAATTGATTTTCTCAAAACGCATAATATTCGTTATTTCACAATGAAACAGATTGCTCAAGAAGGTATACAGCAGATTTGTGACATTATCATGGAGAATGCAAGACTCTGGAGTGATCTCTATCTCAGTGTTGATATTGATGCTGTAGATCCTGGGATGGCTCCTGGCACAGGATATTGTGAACCTGGAGGATTGGCTTCAAGAGAATTACTCTACTGCATTCAGCGCTTACGATTGCTCAAGAATCTTTCAGCTGTTGATATTGTAGAAATAAATCCGAAAAGAGATATCAACGCTATGACATCTAAGCTCGGGGCAAAACTCATAAGAGAATTATTCTAAAGGTCATCGTCTTCGTCTTTTTCCTTGTTAGATTCTTCTATATCTTCGTTGTATCCTTTAACAAATCCTTCTTCTTCCGGGGATATCTCATCATTTCTACCTAAGTCTTCAGCACCCTCATCTTCATAGATTTCATGCTCTTCAGGCTCGTCGTCATACTCCATGAAGCGATTTTCGAAAATTTGCTTTAAATATTTTTTGGTTATCGCCGAGATTCTCTTAAAAATAGCCATATTATCGCAGTAAAGGCTTTATAACGCCAAAAAATACAAATATTTAAAAAGTGATCACTCCTGCCAGAACATACTAATTCAATGGAAGGTGGTACCATGTTGGTAGTTAAGTCGAAAATAAAAGATGTCGTAAAAAACTGCAATGTAGCAGGTGATTTAGCCGATGCTTTGAGCAAGAAGCTAACTATGATGATTGAAGATGCTTGTAAGAGAGCCGATGAGAATGGCAGGAAGACTGTTATGGCAAAGGATGTGCCCTTCTTCTTTACATGCAAAGGCAAAGCAAGCGACATGATCGTGGTTAAAAGCAAGCTCAAAGATGTTGCTAAGGGTTACAATGTGGCTGGAGATCTAGCTGATGCCTTAAATAATGTTGCTGTCACTATGGTTGGCATGGCAGAAGAGAGAGCTGCTGGCAACAACAGAAAGACTCTTATGGCAAAAGACCTGTAAATAGGTCTTTTTTTCTCTTTCTTTATTCCAAACATTTAAATATTACAGCTTCTCATGCCCTCTAGAAGAGGTGTTTTTGAATTGACCATACCTGTGAGAGAAGTAATGACTAAGCATATCATCAAGCTTCCTGAAAGTTCTACTATCAGAGAAGCAGTAAAATTAATGGCTGAAAATCAAATTAGTTGTGTTCTTGTAGTCGATAAGAAAGGAAAACTGGCAGGTGTTTTCACTGAAAGAGATGTACTAGTTAAAGTTGCCCTGAAAAAAGCGAATCCTTCTAAAACAACTGTCGATAAGATCATGACAAAAAATGTTGAGACAGCATCTCCGGATGAAAGCATCTTCGAGATAGCAAAGCATCTTAGCAAAAGAAAATTTCGCCGATTTCCAATTGTAAAAAATGGAGATCTTAAAGGACTTATTACTGAAACAGATATTGTTCTCTTCTCCAATAAAGAAATGGAAAAACTAGTCAAGATGCAGAAGAGTCTCATTATTGTTATTTTCATTATGGCGTTGCTTATTCTGATATACAGCCTGAAAGTATTTCAGTATGCTGCTACGCTGTAAGTTGTATTACTGCCCAGCGAAGTTATCTAATGTATATCGAACTACGACAGGACTCGATTCGAATAGCGAAGACACATAAGAACGGAGCGCAGTAATACAACATTGTAAAAGTATTACTACCCAACAAGCTCATAAGATGCTATATTTTATCTTACAGTAAACTTATGGACATCACGTCCAGAACAAAGATACAGATCCTTTCCAACTTTTGTCGCTGTGCTAAGACCATACATTTCATTTGGAATATTTAGTGTTCCTATGTAAGGATTGTCTGCTTTTGGAGCAATAACTTCTATTCTTCCAAATGGAGATAGGCCAAATTCTCCATCATTTCTTTCAACATCAAGAAATAATAAGGAGATATCATTTAACTTAACTTCTCTATTATCTGGTATTGAATTCATTTCAAAATCAAAACATCCGTATTTATTAGGCATATAACCGTTAGGTTTTTCAACTCCTTCTATCGTAATATCTCTACTTTCATTTAAATTTAATTCTAAATTGCTATCTCCGAAGTGCAATATTAATCTTTTTTCATACAAAGTAGTTGAAGTTAAGTCCAATCCACTCCATTTTTCTAATAACTCTCCAAGAGGCATTTTTCCACTGGACTTAGTTCCTTTTCTTGCTAATGAATAAAGAGTTAAATTATCAAAACTATGAAACCCCCCAAATGCTAAAATATTTTTAGAGTCCATACCAACAACAAGAGGTCTTTTGGGATATATTCCTTTATCCATTATTCCAAGCTCTTTTTTTGTTGCCCAGTTGACATCACCGTCTTTATTAATTTTCATAAGATTATGAGAACTCAAAAATACCATATTTCCGTAAGGTTGAACCAGGATACTTACTTCATCATATAAATTAAACCCTTCGTCTTCTCTCCAATTTAGACCTTCATCGTCTTTGTAGCGTTTTCTCCATTGAAAAACTATATCTTCGCCATCAATAATTTCTATCGGGGTTTCTATCTCTCTAAACATGAAATCTGAATTTAGAGATTACTTATAATCTTTTCTTAAATTATGAGATAACTTTATAAATAAAACAGTGTTCTTTAGCTCTACCGATGATTAATGATGCACTTCGGTGCTGAATGAGGTATGATCATTCTGATTATATCTTTACGGTGGTGATAGAACATGAACGATGATAAAGCCTATGAAATTGTTGAAATAGCCCGTAATACGGGAAAGATTGTCAAGGGCGTGAATGAGACGTCAAAGGCAATAGAGAAAGGAAAAGCCAAGCTTGTAGTAGTGGCTGAAGATTGTGATCCTAAGGAGATTATGATGCATCTTCCAATGATTGCTAAAGAAAAAGGTGTTCTTGTTGCGATGGTGAAGAGTAAAGAGGATCTTGGTGCTGCGGCAGGGTTGAGTCTTAAGACAGCGGCTGTCGCTGTAGTTAAAGAAGGTGATGCAAAAGCAGAGATAGAATCCTTAAAGAAAACTGCTTAGGTGTTGAATTATGGCAATGAGACAGCAAGGAAAAAAGCCTGAAAAAAGCGCAGGCGTAATGTTCACAAAGTCATTTCCTTCTATTGTAGAGGAAATTGTCGGAAGAACAGGTACTCGAGGCGAAGCAACACAAGTTCGATGTAAAATACTTGAAGGCAGAGATGCAAATAAAGTCATCAGAAGAAATGTTCGTGGGCCTGTACAAAAAGGAGATATCTTGATGCTCAGAGAGACTGAAATTGAAGCTAGAGCTCTGAATAAATCTGGAAGAGGAAATACTTAGGTGCGACGATGAAATGCTCATTTTGTTCAAAGGAAATTGAAAAAGGAACCGGCAAAATGTTTGTCAAAACTGACGGAAAACTATTTTATTTTTGTTCAAGCAAATGTCAAAAATCACAATTGACACTGCATAGAAAACCCAGGCTTACTGCATGGGTAAAGAAGAAAAAATAGATTTAAGGTGAAATACTATGATCGAAAAATCGCTGGTAATGTTAAAACCAGATGCTGTTCAAAGAGGACTTGTTGGAGAGATCATTACTCGTTTTGAAAAATGCGGACTGAAACTTATTGCATTAAAAATGGTCTATGCTAATGAAAAGATGGCTGGAGAACACTACGAAGATGATGAAGCATGGCTCAAAAGTGTTGGAGAAAAAACCTTAAAATCATATGAAAAGAAAGGATTAAAACTTGACAGAACTGCTCTTGAGCAGGGGCAAGTTGTCAGAAAAATGCTTATGGATTTTATTTCAATGAGTCCTGTTGTTGCAATGGTCATTGAGGGTCATAATGCTATAGCCCATATTAGAAAGATTGTTGGTGCTACTGCGCCTTCTGATGCTGCACCTGGTACTATCAGAGGAGATTATGCGTTCGACAGCTATATGTTAGCTGATGATTCGAACAGACCGGTGCAAAATCTTATTCATGCATCTGACAGTAAAGAATCTGCAGAGAGAGAAATCAAAATTTGGTTCAAGAAAGAGGAGATTCATGCGTGGGAGCGTTTAGATGAGAGTCTGCTCTATAGAAAAATAAAGGAGTGATAATCATGGCAAAGATGGTAGATCGTGTAATGGAAGCAATGAAGTTTCCTGATCGCATAAGAAATATTGCAATTTGTGCACATATTGATCACGGAAAAACAACATTCTCTGATAATTTGCTTGCAGGAGCAGGTATGATGTCTGAAGAGCTAGCAGGAAAAGCATTGCAGCTTGATTTTCATGATGATGAAGCGGAAAGAGGAATTACTATAGATTCAGCCGCAGTCAGTATGGTACATAAGGTAAAAGAAGATGATTTTCTTATTAATCTTATAGACACACCAGGACATGTTGATTTTGGTGGTGATGTAACACGTGCAATGAGAGCCGTTGATGGTGCCATTGTTTTATGTTGCGCTGTAGAAGGTATTATGCCGCAAACAGAGACGGTGTTACGACAAGCATTGCGTGAACGTGTCAAGCCTATTTTGTTCATTAACAAAGTTGACAGAATGATCAAAGAACAAAAACTTACTCCGCAAGCAATGCAGGAAAAATTTATCAAGATTATCACGAGTGTGAACAAGTTAATCATGGACATTGCTGAAGAAGAATATGGAGAGAAATGGCAAGTCAATATTAATGATGGTTCTGTATGCTTTGGTAGCGCATTCCATAATTGGGCAATCAGTCTTGATTATATGAAAGAGAGGAATATTACTTTCAAAGATATTATTGATGCCTATGAACAAGATACTTGGAAAGAACTTGGAAAAAAAGCTCCGTTGCATGAAGTTATTCTTGATGCAGTTGTCAAGCATCATCCAAATCCATTGCAGGCTTCTCCCTATAGAATTCCTAAAATCTGGGGAGGAGACTCTGATAGCGAAGTTGGAAAAAAACTTGCTACTTGTGACAAAGAGGGAGATCCTGTTTTTGTTATCATTAAAATTGTGGTAGATCCTCAAGCTGGGGAGATTTGTATGGGAAGGCTATTTGCAGGCACTATGATCAAAGGAACAGGAATCAGACAAATCAGAGCAAAAGCTGATGCAAGAATACAACAGGTGTACATTTATAATGGTGCAAAGAAAGAGATTGTGGATAATGTTCCTGCGGGAAATATCATAGGTGTCTCAGGATTGAAGAATTCATTCCCAGGAGAAACGATTTCTGTTGAAGAAATTGAGCCCTTCCAAGAATTAACTCATATTTTTGATCCTGTAATTACAAAAGCTATTGAAGCAAAAAAACCTTCTGATCTCCCAAAACTAATTGATGTATTAATTCAAGTGAATAAAGAAGATCCTAGCATCAAAGTTGAAATCAATCAAGAGACAGGAGAACATCTTATTTCTGGAATGGGAGAGTTGCATTTAGAGGTTATTGAAAATAGGATTATCAAAGAAAAACATGTTGAAGTAAAGACATCTCCTCCTGTTGTCGTCTATAGAGAGACTGTTACAAAAAGAAATGCTCAACCAACTGAAGGAAAATCACCAAATAAACATAATAAACTTTATTTCTTTGTTGAGCCACTTGACAATGAGATGGTAAAAGCGATGAAGGAAGGTAAAATCAAAGAAGGCAGGGTGAAGAAAAAAGATGAAGATCTTTGGAAATCACTTGAAGCTGCTGGCATGGAGAGCAAGGAATCAAGAAAAGTAAAAGACATCTTTAACAATAACATCTTTGTTGATGGTACCAAAGGAATTATTCATATGAACGAAATTATTGAGATGGTGCTTGATATGTTTGAAGATGTGATGAAAGCAGGTGGTTTAGCTAGAGAACCTTGTATGGGCATTAAAGTCACTATTGATGATGTTAAATTGCATGAAGATGCTATTCATAGAGGTCCTGCACAGCTCTATCCTGCGGTCAGAGATGGTATTAGAGAAGCAATGAGAAGTGCTACTCCATTGTTATTTGAACCAGTTCAAACACTGCTTTTCGAAGCTCCGACAGAATACACAGGAGAAATTAGCAAGCTTATTGCGAATAAAAGAGGTCAACTTATCGATATGCAAGAGGAAGGAGTTTCTGTTGAGGTAAAAGCAAAACTTCCTGTTGGAGAAATGTTTGGACTAAGTTCAACGCTGAGAAGTGCTACCGGAGGAAGAGGTACATCCTCTGTTGTAGATCAGAACTTCGAAAGACTTCCTGATGAACTCCAGCAGAAAATTATAGGACAAATCAGAAGCAGAAAAGGTCTTGGTGAGAATCAGTAGCTATCCATAAATCCCACAGAGAGCTTTGTTCTCTATAGAATACCGATAGCTTTTTAAATAGCCGAATGTTTCTCAGAAGAACTGGATATTGAATCATCATAATCAGCATATATGGAGGTATGAGATAAAATGGCTAAAGAAAAACCACACATCAATATTGTGTTCATCGGACACGTTGATCACGGTAAATCTACAACAGTAGGAAGACTGCTCTTTGACTCAGGAAATATTGACGAGCAGCAGTTGAGAAAGCTAAAAGATAAAGCAGATCAGCTCGGAAAAGCAGGTTTTGAATTCGCTTATGTTATGGATAATCTTAAAGAAGAACGAGAACGTGGCGTGACTATAGATCTTGCTCATAAGAAGTTTGAGACTGACAGCTACTATTTCACTATTATTGATGCTCCTGGACACAGAGACTTTGTTAAAAACATGATTACAGGTGCATCTCAAGCAGATGCCGCTGTGCTTTGCGTTGCTGCAAATGATGGTGTGAATGCACAGACGAAAGAACATGTCTTCTTAGCAAAAACCCTTGGTGTCAATCAAATGATTGTCGTTGTCAATAAAATGGACATCTCTGGTGTTGATTATTCGGAAGATAAATACAACAAAGTTAAAGATGAAGTAGCAAAACTTATGCAGAGTGTTGGCTACAAAACGGATGATATTCCATTTATTGCAGCAGCTTCACTTAAAGGAGATAATATTGTCAAGAAATCAGAGAAGATGGACTGGTATAAAGGCCCAACACTTTTGGAAGCACTTGATAAGAATATTACACCACCTGAAAAACCTACTGACTTGCCATTGAGAATGCCTATCCAAGATGTCTATAACATTACTGGTATCGGCGTTGTTCCTGTTGGTAAGATCGAGACTGGTGTTATGAAGGTAGGTCAGAAAGTTGTTGCTGTTCCTGGTAGAGAAGGAAAACCTGTTAACGGTGAAGTGAAAAGCATTGAAATGCATCATTCACAGCAACCACAGGCTGAACCTGGTGACAATGTGGGAGTAAGTATCAGAGGTTTTGGTAAGAAAGATGTTGCAAGAGGAGATGTTGTTGGCACAGCTGATAATATCCCAACTGTTGCTACAGAATTCGAAGCACAAATTGTGGTGTTGAATCATCCAAGCGTTATTACAGTTGGTTATACACCAGTATTCCATATTCATACAGCACAGGTTGCTTGTAACTTCACGCAATTAGTGAAAAAAGTTAACCCACAAACTGGTGAAACACTGCAGGAAAACCCAGACTTTATCAAGAATGGGGATGTTGCTGTGGTCAAACTGAAGCCTGTTCAACCATTAGTCATTGAAAAGAAATCTGAGATCCCTCAAATGGCAAATTTTGCTATCAGAGACTCAGGAGCTACAGTGGCTGCTGGTATGTGCATCAATCTCGTCAAGAAACAGATGCAATAAATATTTTATTCAACCATTTTTTATTATATTTTCATGGTGAAACAAAAAATTATCATGGTGTAGGATGGTACAAAAAGCAAGAATTAAGTTGGCAAGCGCAGAGATTGGAAAAATCAACGAAGTCTGTGACTATATCAGAGATATTGCACAGAAAACAGGAGTTGAGATGAAAGGCCCTATACCTCTTCCTACAAAAAAATTGAAAGTTACTACACGGAAATCTCCCTGCGGTGATGGCACTGCAACATGGGAACGTTACGAAATGCGTATCCACAAACGTCTTATTGATCTTGGTCTTGATGAACGTGCTCTACGATTAGTTATGCGTGTTCAGATTCCAGATGGTCTCAACATTGAAATTGAGATGATGGAGTAGAAATTCTATTTATATATATATTCAAAAAATTTAAATAAAATTATTAATTCCTAGTAGTAAAACATTTGGGGGAATTATAATGACTGAAGTTCTAGAAAAGGAATCAATTGTTAAAGATATTATTTATCTTGGTAAACCTGTGTCTTTTGAAGAGAAAAAATCAATTGATGGACCTGGAGATTACCACTGCAATCATACAACGTATAGAACTGGAGTTATGACTAGAGAAGGTCATCATTTCACGAATATTATTGGTGATAAACCAAAAGTGATTTATGGCGATATTCCAAGTCATCTACAGCAATTATTTCCTGGAATACAAAGACAAATATTTTTTGACGCAAGTCTCATTGACAAGAAATATAGTCCTGCTTCATTCAAATTTGAGAAATGGAGAGGAATGTGTGAAGATGATAGCAATTATATAATCTTTGATGGAGATATATATTCCATTAGTTCAACTGGAACTTTTTCTAATGGGGGAGGCTCGTGGACTTTTGATATCAAAGATATTGGCGATCTCAACATCGTAGAAAACGAACTTACAATAGATGATGCTATAGGAAGAGACGGAGATTTTAATCTTTTCATCTCAGGAGACGCATCACATCATTCAAATTCTCATAAGGAATGGAGTGGAAGCATTGAATATAAAGGAGATCATCCCGGAAAACTGGTTGCTGCTGTGGTTGATTACGTAAATGAAGAGTTGAAAAGGCTCAATGCTCCTCTCTGGAAGAAAGTGAGTTAAACAATATAATTCTATAATATTTTTTTTAATTCATTTAATGAATGTATTTTATTCCTTCTAGTTTTGCCATTTTGAAAAAACGCTAGCGCCCGGATTTGAACCGGGAATTCCGTGAGGAACCGGTTAGCTCGACTGAATGTTCGAGACCGGCGCAATCTTCTGCACACTCAAAACTCAGTACTGATAACTGATTCTGATTATGTACCAGATTATGCGACGCTAGCGTAGGAATATGGATGAATGTTTGCTTTAAAAATATATCTGAGATTGTTTATTGTTCTTGGCAGGCAATACCTCGCTCCATGTAACTCTTGAAATTCAATGAAGAAGACTGATTCGCCACAAATCGTTGATTAATTAGAGTATTTCGCAAGGAGGTATTGCTTACTTGAAGTAAAAAGAGAAAAAAAGAAAATTACCAAACAGCGAGGATTCCGCCATTGATCAACATAACTAAGAGATAAGAAAGACTGTTGATCCAGAACAGTTTCCAGGGCATCTTCTCCCAGAGAATTCCGCTGTACATCGTTGTTACAATAAAGCCTAACCAGACAAGTCCTCCTATTAAAAGACCATCCCAGAAGGTATACACTCCTGTAAATAAGATGATCGCAGCGAGAACGGCATTAAACACAATGGTATTAATGAACGCTGCAATGAAGACGTTGGCACTCTTCACACACTTCTTTATTTTAGTAAGCTTCATCCATGCTTTCCCGAACAAGCCAGGAGAATACCATATCATCATAATGACATAGCTAATGACAGAAGCTACTAATACTGCCCAATAATTCATTCCCTATCACCCCGATTGGTTATGGGAATATTACTGATTATTTCTCTATAAAAATGTTGTTATTGCTCATTTCTTTCAAAATGAGCAATTCAAAGTGAAACTTTGATATTTGAGAAAAATACTAAGAATTGAACTACTTAACCTCCACTATATCTGCGAGTTTATGTAGGTTATTAATTACACCATCCAAATGCGCAAGCCCTATATTTGCTGAAAGAGAATCAATCTCATCTTCACTTAGTAACTTAATGATATTCTCTGCCATCACGCTATCTCTTTTTGTAATCAATGAATTCTTAAATCTATAATTTGCAACCGCACTTGCATCTAAGGGAGCTTCATATTTTCCTCGAAAATAACCTATTGGCGCAACAAATGCGCTTGCTATTATGTCTCCTAAAAATTGACAACGTTCTGAGAATGAAAGATTATCAAATGGGTCATCAGGATCTTCAAGAGCATGAATAAAATATCCCTTTTCTTCTGCTAATTCTGATATGGTATCATAATGTCTGTCGCTTCCTAATTGAAAAAAATAAAGATAAGGCTTGTAAGTTATTCCTGCGACTAAACAATACATTAAATTACCAGAGGTTATGTTCTCCATCACATCAGATCCACATTCAGCTGCAAAATGTCTATGTTTGTTGACAATAGATTTTGCTACTTCATATTCTTGCTTAGTGTAAATATGACATTCTCCTGAAAGAGTCAAATAATTTTTCTCATCATCAATATTAATATTAAAGTTATGAACGTGAAGATTGTTTACAGAATCTTCTATTTTTTCCTTACTGATAAATCTATTATCAATTATTGCAGCAGATGTTGTTAGGATATATGCAGATACATATAACATTGCCAATGTTTTGAAAAAACCTTTGATGAATCCCACAATGAGAGAATAACAATATTCTTTATAAAATTACTTCTTAATAGTGAGAAAAAGCGCCACGGCCCGGACTCTCGCAGCGGAAGATACCTCTTCTCGCTTTTTGAACCGGGAACTCCCGAAGGAACGAGATCACAAGACAGAGTGTTCCAGTCTCGCGCAGTTTTCTGCAATCTCAGTACTGGCGTACTCAGAGTGTACCAGATTGTGCCACCGTGGCAAAAAAGTGCCGGTGGAGGGATTTGAGCCCCCGACCTCTAGATGGCTCCTGGTTGAGATAATCATCGGCATAAAGCCTCATCACTCAAGCATATGAGTCTAGCGCTCTAACCAGGCTGAGCTACACCGGCATAATAAGAAAAGAAAGAGAGGCCTTTTATAAACATTTTGTCCTTCGTATTTGCAAGGATTATCCTAATTGAAGAACATTTAAATATAGATATATACAAAATTGCTTATGAGAACAAAGGGTGAGATGGGTGTTGGAACACTGATAATCTTTATAGCGCTCCTCTTAGTAGCTGCCGTCGCAGCAGGTGTATTAATCACAACTGCAGGTACACTGCAGGAAAAAGCATTGAGTACTGGTAAGCAAGCTACAGGGAAGATTGCAACCCATATCGATGTTATTGAGATTTCTGCTACGAATGGCACGAATGGTACTCTACTTATTTTCAAACCATTAGTTAGCCTCTCTGCAGGATCTAATCCTATAGATCTTTCTGATATTACGATAGTAATTGGAACATCATCAGCTACAGCAACAATTACGTATGCAGGAATTGATGCAGACATCGAAAACAACAAGTCTGGTTATTATACTCTTTACGAAAGAACATGGGAATATAATGGAACAACTTGGCCGAATTTTATTACTATGGGACGAGATTATAATTTTGATGGACTAAATGATTGGATAGCAGGAGGACTGGAAGGAACTCTTTTCACATGGAATTATTCAACTGGAGGAAGTGGAGGAACTGCAGCAGGCCAATGTGCTGCAGGAACCTATTTTCCTTTAATAAGTTTTCCCGATTCATATATTCTGAGTATAACAGGCGTTTGCTCCTCTGACAACAATGTTACTTCGTTCACTATAGTTCCACAAAATGCCAGCACTGGAAAATTTGTTGCTGAACATTTGCAAAAAGGTTCTAATTATGCTCAAGGGCAACTCAAAAAAGGTGATGTTTTACAATTATATATAGAAGCCCCAGAAGAAATAGGACCTGACGAGTATGTCCGAATAAATTTTATCCAGAAAATTGGAACTCCCACTCTTATTGAGCTTGCAACACCTAATGTGATAGCGTCATATCAAGAATTCCTATATCCCTAGTTGGTATTAACCTGAATAAAAATACTTATAAATATTAATTCTTGAAAAATAATATGTTTCGCAAAGCAGAGATGGGTGTTGGAACACTGATAATCTTTATTGCATTGCTTCTCGTGGCTGCAGTTGCTGCTGGTGTATTAATCACAACTGCTGGAGTGTTGCAAGAACGTGCTTTGGCAACAGGTAAAGAAACAACAGGAAGAATAGCCACACATATTGAAGTGATTGAGGTCTCTGCCACTAATGGAACAAATGAAACATTAAATGAGCTTTCTATGCTTGTAAAACTTTCAGCTGGATCAACTCCTGTACGTTTTCAAGATACTACTCTTATTCTCAGTACAGAAAGAGTGATGACAACATTGAGTTATATAGGAAATAATGGAATTCATGAACTTAATTCTACTGATGGTTATTACACATTCAAGAAGATAGAGATAATTGGAATAGTCAACAGAACACTAAATCTCAGTCTTCCCTATGATCTTGATAATGATGGACAATATGATCGTTTAGAAGCATCGGAATCACAACCTACTATTCATTATGTATACAACTCTACGGAACGTAGCGGATCAAATTTTGCTAATTTAGGATGGTGCACTGCTGCAGGCCCTATGACAGGAACATTCACTATGGGAAGAGGGACAGTCAATGCTACGGACCAATCAGGAGATGTCTGTGTTGCTCTCGCTCATCTTAAAGCAGATGGTGAAAATATTCGATTCTGGATAATTGAGGAAGATTATCAAGGAGGAAACTACACAGCAGAATATATCCAAAAATCGACAAATTATATTCAAGGTATATTACATAAAGGAGACGTAGTACGCATCCATATGCAAGCTCCGGAATGGTTAGATGTAGATGAACCTATAACAGTAAAAATCATTCCGAAGATAGGTTCAACCACTACTGTTGAGATGACAGCACCAGAAGCTATTACAGCATATCAGGAATTCTTATATCCATGATATTATTCATCAACATCGACAGGAGCTTTTTTCTTTTTTCCTTTTTTGAAATCTTTCATCTTTTTCGTAATTCCTAATTTGGCATTACAATGCTGACAAAAGAATATGATGCTGGGAGCTCCCATGAATGTCTTGCGAATATAAGGAACTTCCGTCTCTCCTGTTTTTTTACACATCGGACAGGTATATTGGATCTCACAAATCAATGTTGGTTCTAATTCTTCTTTTGAAATAATATAACCACATGCAGAACATTCGTATTCTTTGCTTCTGATCTTAGTTTTTCCTGTTTTTGCATCTTTGGGTTTTCCAAGCATTCCTTTCTTGCATTGAGGACATTCTACTCGTTTTACCCATGCAACCGCATTACCTTCTTCACCAGTCGCCATTACAAGCTTTCTCCTCGTGAAATAGTAGCATTCATCCATACTATCTGGCATCGTAACCATCATTCACCACCTTACTTACTGGTATTGTTTATTGCATGTTTAAATAAATTATGGCTTAATTGGAAAGCTTTAAATAGTAGTTATTAATCAAAAGTTTTAATCAAAAATCGTGTCTTCTATGATTTTTGATATGTTCGGGGGGGTACTATTTGGGAAAAGTAAGCAAGGATTCGCCGCTTTCAGAAATAACATTGCGAAAGTACGAGGCACCTGAAGATATTTCTGGAAGAGATCTTGTGAAGAAATTATGTTTGAGCCTTGGTTTATTGCAACCAGGTGATTCTCGCGATGTCATTGTTGATGTCTTATACATTATGTTAACTGCAAAAGAAGCATTAACCTCTGCTGATGTTGAGAAACAAGTGGTTCAATTCAGAGAAGATAATAAGCTACAGTTGTTAGGGGTTGCATCTTCAAATATCAGAAGACAGTTGTTGCGTTTACGAGATTTATTTATTCTTGAGAAAGTAAAGAACTTCTATCGCATTCGAGAAGGATCCCAATTACATACTATCTTTGAAGAGAATGTTGAACGATACTATCTGCGTTCTATTATTACAAGAGTGAAAGAATATTTGAAGAAAGCAGATGAGGAGTTCTTAGGATAATGAAGGATAGAAAAGATAGTGAACGTGTAATATTAAGTATCAGCTTCCTCGCTGTTCTTTTAACAGGAAGTGCTTTTTTATTCAATTATTTCTCAAAGAATGTTAATGAATTAACAGGATCAACTATTCTTTTGATCTACTTTTTTTTGATGTATTCTTGGGTTTCATCATTGATATTGTTTTTATATATAGTTTTGACAATTCCTATTTATAGATATGATGAGTCAAGGATTTCAAATAGATATATTCGAATCATAGAATTTATTAGGAAAGGTCTCTTTGATAGTATTGCAATTCTATCAGCTCTTCTTGTACCGTCCATTATTGTTTTCATGTTTGCTTTTATTGTTCTCTCATTTCTCTCAGATACCTTTCCACAATGGATTCTAACAATTTTTACAGCAGTGCTCATTGTTTTTTTCTCTATTGTTTTAGCTATTATTATCAAAATTGCATCAAAGAAATCAAGCAATAAAAACTAAAAAATCCTTAGAATAAGATTTAAAATAGAAATGAATTTATTGTTCTAGAAGACCATATAAAAAATTGGGGCTGTGGTCTATCTTGGTATGATGCGCCCTTGGAGTGGGTGTGATCTGGGGTTCAAAGATACTACAGATACTCTGTATCTAAGAAAGTCCTCCTATCCCCAGTACCTTATTCTGTTGAATTATGAAGAAAGATTTATAAATAATAACTATTCTCTAGTAGTCATGAAACCTGAAGAAACCGGAAATAAACTCTATAACATCTTTAAGACAATGAATTCAAATTTAAGATTAATTAGTATGTCTTTTGAAAGGGATTTTCCAGAATTCAGTGGATTAGAAATTACCTCTGAGGCAATATATCACTTTACAATGCAAGTAAAAGCTGAAGACCTAGAGAAAGATAAAGATTGGACGTTTAAACATAGTGTAAGCCAAATGATGCAAAGAGCTATAGATAATGGTGAAACAGAATTTGAAGTATATATGCCTACTAAAGAAGATGCTTTTCCATTTTGTGTTAAAGCGAATGGTCAGAGAGCAAAGATTGCAATAGTCGGTGATTTAGGAGAACAAGCAGTAAAAGAATCCACTAATTTAGACGTTGCGGTATATGGCAACATTGGAAATACAGGATTTATTGGCTCGAAAAATGTCAGAGGATGGATTGAGGGTTCTACAGGAGATTTTCTCTTAGATAACACAGAAAATTGTATTTTAGATGCTCAATCTATTGGATATAATTTTTTAACGATGAAAGATGGAAAAGTATATGTTAGAGGGGATCAAGAAAAAAAAATATTCGATGGAAAAAGTCTAATAGCAAAATTAGAAGGCGCAGCTCCGCTTATTGGTAATCCCATAATTACTAAATCGGTATTGAGACTCACTACATTATTCCATTCATTTAGTATGAATAGAGTTATTAAGAAAAGCAATACTAGGTTTTATTGTGGCGGTAAATCAAAATCTAGACTATTCGAAGAAATAGAATATAAACAACCTGATTGGATTCCTCAAAGAATTTATTCTAATTGAATATATTATAATTCTAATTTAAAGAAAAACTAATAATTCACCAAGATTTCAACATCTTTGCCGAAGATGTTTTTCAAGTCTTCGAAGATGTGGTTCTTGATGAATACTTTAGGAAGTATTTCGACCTTTGCCAAAGCTTTCTCGAACTCTTCCATTGAAGATCCTGTGATAGTTCCTAGACGACCATCGCTCTTGATAGGTGCTTTTGAAATTTCTTTCTCCTGATGATCTACATCATGTATAATAAACGCATGATTATCAAGTAACACAACTTCACCAAAGCGTTCTCCATGCTTCACTCTGATCTTAGCGCGTTCAAGTTCTCTTCCGCGCTTTCTCTGCAAATGCTCAATCATAAACTTGATGAATTCTCTTGAACCTCTATTAACTTTGAGAATATCCTGTTTTGTCAGTTTATTATTATCATAATCTTTCTTTGCTTTCTCAATTTCTTTAAGCATTCGAAGGAATTTTTCAGGAATCTGACCTTTATGGACAAGCTCCTTTTCGAAATACTTTAAGATATCAGAGTCTTTAACCATCTCAACCCCTTCAAGTTTCAAAATATCTCTGACAACAGTAACGACATTCTCGTAATTATGGAGTGCAGTCTCCTGTTCTTTTCTTCTATCAATTTGTTTGAAAAGATCTTCAAGTCTCTTCAAGTATTTCAATGCATCAGAAAGTAACTGATCAATCTCTTTTCCAGAAATATCTTTCTTACTACCATGCTCTAATTCCTTTCTCACCTGAACCTGATTCTCAAGAATTTTAACAAATTCTTCCTCAAATATTTTCTCTTTCTTCACAAAAACATCACGCATTACGCTCGCAGTCTCTTTCGGAGTAGGAGGAGGTAATCCATACAACATTAATGCAGCTTGCGATGGCGTAAGAATAGCATAGAAAATATCTTCCATACCTATTGCCTTCAATGTAGCGCTCGCTCTCTTCAACATCTGCTCTCCTGAGCTCATAAAGAGTTCTATTGCTTCAGGGGAAGGCTTAATTTTTCCCATGCTCAACAATTGTTTCCAAGGCATATAGATTCCTCTGTCATAGAAGGGAACTCCAGATCTCAAGAAAGTAAAGATAACAGGATTAGCTTCTTTGACAAAATCCCAGAAATCAGTCAAAATATACACTTGAATATTCAACTTATTCTGAATACCAGTCATATCACCTGCCTGGATACCCATGTCAATAATTATAGCTCTTAACTTATCTTTCAATTCTGCACGAGTCATCTTCTTGACATCAGTATCATCAATTACAATAAAGACATCAATATCTGATTCTGATGTCGCTTTTCCTTGTGTCAATGATCCTGCCAACACATAAGAAACAATATATTTCTCAAATTTCTTCAGCACCATCTGTTTATGCAATTCTGTAATTTTAATGGCTGCCAACATTCCTTTATCAAAGACAGGAGCAGATTGTGCAATCATTTCAACTAATTCGTATTTGGCATCATAACAGGACTGCCAGACTTCTGAAATAAGAATAACTTGTGGGATAAGGTTTTCATCAACCTCTTTTGCCATCTCTACAATAATACCTTCAAGTTTTTGCCTAAGATCAAGTTTTGACATCTTTCTTGAATCTGAGTCATCGATAAGCAAGTATGTGTTGATCTTTGATTTATCTTTATCATCTTTACTAGGAGGAAGCAAGCCTATACCAAGAACATAATCTTCGAATTTAGCAAGTACTTTTTTCTGGAAATCCTCAAGTTTGACTTTGATGCCTTCAAGTTTTTTCTTAGCATCTTCAGGCAATTTACTCATGATCTCTTCCTCAGTCATATCTGGAGTGATCTGAGGCATTTCATTAGGAGTGTAATCTTTTTTTTCTTCATCAGCCATCATCGGACCTCCTTCTAGTCTAGTTTTGAAAAATAAGCCACCTCTTTTAAATGGTTAAGAAGGGTTCTTTATAAAGGTTCTCATTAATTATCCAGAATTATTTTGAGGCGTTGAATATTCAATGCCTGCCTCTTTTCTATCCTTATGATTGATGCCACCTCCTGTAGTAATATTGTAGAGGTGTTCTAATGACTTACTCAAATCAAGTTCTCTATAGAATTTATGATCATTTTTCACTTTGTAGCTGTCAGGAAGCTTTCCCATAAGATGACCTTTCCAATCCTCTTCATCGTGATTTGAGATGAGTTTACTATTATGCTTCAACTGATAATTGAATGCTGCATAATTGCCGTGCTCAGATCTCATCTCATCGAATGCTGTGAGGACTGATTTTGATTTTTTCCCTCCTCTTCTTAAGCCTTCAATCAACGAGCCCAAGCTCCTATATTGTCTTCCTGCAGCTCTTGCACCTTGCTCTCCTATGGTATCATATTTTTCCATCAGTGTACCAAACATATCTTTGATGTGTGCAACAGCATCACCATCGTCATTAATGCCTTCAACATTACCAATCAATGTCTGTTTTAATTCATCTATGTTATTAGCTTGCAGGAGATGCTCGTAGCCTTTTGCATGCTTGGGATCAAGCACTTTAAGATATTCGAGTAATCCTTTAGCTAGAGCGAAATGAAATACTTCATCATTCTTTGAAATTTTTTCCTCGTGAGTGTTTCCAAGGTGATGTCTGATGGTGTTGTAGAGTTCCTGCTGAGCGGCACCTACAGAAAACTTGATGTCTTCCATAAGTTCTTCTTCTTTATGCTTAAGATCAGTGAATTTCTTGGCAGAATCATTGATATCATTTGTGAATGCATTGTAATCATCACCAAGATGGGTTTTGAAGACTTCATCTATGTTTTTTGCCATACTGTTTCAGTTCTTTTTCATCTTATAAATCTTTCTATTTTAAAGGCTTTGCACATAAATTCAATAAGTAATGAAAAAGTTTAATAATCCTACTCCATTTAGCATAACCATATACTTCGTATATGAACATGCTAAATTCCGTCTGGCCATGCCATCATTACCTCTGGTAATGAGTGGCATTGATGGCGCAGACGAATTGTTAAACTTTTTCTCCAAGAATAATTTATGTGCAAAGCCTATTTTAAAGAAGGTTTGAAGTGGTTCTATACTCATAATATTTATAAATAAGTTTATGCTGGATTACACTGAGAGAGGATGGATGATACTTTATTGAAATTTGTCAAAAAACAAATAGATAAGCATATAGATATTATTACTATTAAACAATCGTTGCTGCAATCAGGCTGGGAACTCGAGGACATCAGTGCAGCGATCAACCAAGTTCAACGCTCAGAGACAAAGAGTGTTTTTGAGAATGATCATGATGATTCATCAATAATTAAGTATATTAAAACACAGCTCAAACAAGGCTATGACGCAACTGCTGTTAGAGAATATCTGCTACAGCACGGCTATAATGTAAACCAAGTCGATAATGCGTTCGACATCATTTATCATCCTGTGCAGAAACAAGGACAAGAACATAAAGAGCAAAAAATTGTGCATGAACATCATCTTGCCACTTCTACCGTACTAAAGATCGTTGCAGTCTTCTTTGGTATTGCTATTATTCTTGGAGGAGGATATTTTGGGTTTGATTTACTCACTTCGAAAAATGATAAACTACTTGACCTTATAGTAAAACCAATAGATATTGAGGTCTATCCTGGAGAAGAATTGCATTATAGTGTTGATTTGTTTAATTTAGGGAATAGCAAAGATCCCTTCGATGTAGTACTTACTTTCAGAATACTTGATAGCAACAATGATATCATTAGTGAACAAGAAAGCTCATTGGCATTATCAACAACTACACGATTTGAAGAGAGTATTCGTATTTCTTCAAGAGTTTTACCAGGACAATATAAGCTCAAAGCATTTGCCCGTTACAACGATGAGATTGCTACCTCTTCTTTTACGTTCTCCATTCTAAGTGAAGGAGAGGAAAAACAAGAAACTCCTGTTGACATTCTATTGGATGACGAGCAAGAAGAACAACCTATGTTACCTTCGAGACCTGAAAGAGAAAAAAGTATAGACCGTCGAGAACTTCGTAAAGATATTGCTTTTGCTACTATTCTTGATCGCGCACGAGAGGTAAGTAGACAAAGCAAAGAATCAGGCATGGCTATCTGCAACCAAATTGATGATCCTTTAAGAAGAGATGTATGCTATAGAGAAATTGTCGATGAGATACAAGATAGTGATATTTGCTTAAGTATCATTGATGATGAATTGAGAGATGATTGCTTATTACAATTTGTCATCAGAAATAATTTTAATGATTGTGATAAGCTTGTATTGAAGGAAAATAAGGATTACTGTAATACCCTTGCTGATATTTATCTGATGAATGAATATATTGAGAATAATAACCAGCAAGCTATGTATGATATGGCTCCTGCGCTTGGGTTTGAAGATAATATTTTTAATCAAGAACCAGGAGAAGAAGATTTTACTATTGAGGATTACGAACCTGATGATCTATTTACACCAACGCCAGAAGAAGAATAATCAATTGAACTCAAGTTGCAACTCACTTCTGAATCTTGTCGTATACTCTTTTAGTTTATTAAGATATTCAAGGTCGTCAATATTTTGAGGATCTGGAAACCTAAAGATTGATACATTGATGTTGTCTGCTGAATAAAGTTGATTTGCATTAATCTGATAACTCTTCCATTGTACTCCCCCCCACGGTGCAGGTTTGAGAGGGATACTATTTGGAGGTATCTTTCGTTTGCTTTTTGGAATAGGAAGACAAGATACACCACTACAGATTTTCTTTGACTTTTTTGGGATCACAACACCTTTTGCATCAAAATACATTGCATCAATATCATAGACGCCTGGCACAAGCGTTGCTTGCAGCGTCTCATTTGTTGTATTATCATAGACAATCACAGAAAAATAATCGCTATTGCCTGAAATTTCTTTGAACGTTACAAGTGCTATCTCATCCTGATCTAAATCTGTTGTTTCGTTAATAAAGAGCGCATTAGTAAAGTCGTTCATAAAAAATCTCTTAATAGATATATTGACTGTTTTCTCAGGATACATTATAATGGTAGGAATAATTTTGCTTTCATCAAGAGCTGTATCAAGAGGAATAGATTCAGGCATATAACCTTGTTTATCAATAGTTAGTGTTCCTCCAATACAGAGAGGTAATGGCTGGTTAAACATCCTTTCATCAGCATTATACTGAGTAGTTCCTATACTGCATTTGGCGTATCCTCCGCATGCAAAAGAAACACCAGCATCCTCAACAGGCAGCAGTGTTACTGCATCATAGACATCAAAACTTATTGTTCCTGAAAGTTGTTGGTTTGGATTGCAAAACATTGTTCTGACAGGAGGATGTATCTGTTGTTGTATAGGTTCTCCTGTTTGAAGATCAATTCCTGATTGCTCATCAGCCACAAGCGAAAATTCAATATCTGACCCATAAAGATTTGTTAATCCAGCCATAGTTTCCATAATTCGCTTATTGTGCTTAACGTTAGCCTCAAGAGCGAATAAAAAGGAGATGTCTTGATCTTTATACGCCTGCTTTTTCCTCAGTTCTACTATTACAGGAAATGCATAGTTGTAGAAGAATTCATATCTATTTAGTTGTCTTGGAGGCACAATCATAGAGCCTTCTCTTTCAATCCGTTCAGGCATGATGATTTCTGCTGTTGAATCAGTAGAAACAACTTCAAAAAACATAGGCTGGTTGTTGTAATAGAATGATATCTCAAGGTCATCATGTTCATCGCCTTCAAAAATATCAAGTTGCATCATTCTAAAAAAAGTATCTTCAAGTGTTAATGGTGATGAGATCTCTTTGAAGTTTGCTGTTCCGTCAACCTGCATTAAAGGTGTATAGATAGAAAGAAGCTGCTGAAACTTCTGTTGCAAAAGATATCTGATCCATATGATTATATCATAGCCTTCTGTAGCACTATAAAATGGAGGGAATTTCTCAGCATCAAGGCTCTGATATTTATCCAATACAAACAGCGAATATGTTTCAAGAAATTGCGTTTCAAGTTCTTTGAGTGTGATAATCATTGCATAATCGTAGAGTTCTTTCAAAGGAAAATTGATTTTTTTGTAGAATTGTTCGACCTGAATTTCAGTTCCTTCTTTTTGTAGTAGCATAGGATATTTCATGCTCATGCTGATAAATCCATCACCTATAACAGTCTCAATATAAGGAATTAATGCTAATGGTTTGATATCAATCACTTGTTGCTCTATTTGTTCGGCATAGCTTGCAAAACAGGAGCCAAATTCTCTAGAAATGTACAATGAGATTTGAAGTGCCATTTCATCAATTGATGGTCGCGCAGAATCAAGCAGACAAGATTCACAAGGATTTGGTTCGCGTTGAAAGAGCCAATAAGGAATTGATGATTCTGGGTTTCCTGTTAATGAAACAAAGGTACTGTCTGTCGGAAAAAGAGCGTTAAAAGAGAATTCTCCTGAGAAAAGATCATTATTTGGCTCTATATATCCTCCATGTTGGACTATCTTCAAGGCCGCTTCATCACCTAATTGCTCAATACATCCTTCGACATATGTTTGCACAGATTTGAATGCTTGCGGAAATTCATCAATTTCAGGATCTGGTTCTATCGGTAATGCTATCTCTTCTCGGAGCCAAAAAAAAGTGATTGCACCGAGTACAATGAGCACACCCAATATAATAAAGATAGTTATTTGACCTCTTTTTCCCAGCATATTATCCCCTTTTGTGTGTTATGATACTAAAATAATTTTTAACCCATACATTGTAAAAGATCAATGCGATGGGGAAAGCATAAATAAGTATTGGAAGCAATGAAGCAATGATAAATATAATAATAGCAAGTAAAATTAAAATACCAATAGTTAAGAGAAAGGGCAGTATTAATCTTGTTGTTCCGAATGATTGTTTGAACCATAGTTTCAGAATGTTCTTTCTCTTTATGTTTTGATAAAGAAATGTATGATAGGTTAACATAGCATAGCTGTAAAGGAGTATGATAATAGGAATGATAATGAAAAAAGCTGGAACGCTTGTTAAAACTCCTTCATAAGGCAGAGAAAAAATTGGGAAGGAAAAGAATAAAAAAGCAAGCAAGAAGAGCACTATCAATGAGAGAAATGACACAATTTGAAATAGAATAGAGTACGTAAATGATTTTTTCGAAAGTTTTTTATGTTGTATTTTTGCATAAACAGTATTCTTAAGCCAAGCATAAAGCAGCATAGTAAGTGCAATGGCTAGCAAAGTCACAATAATAAGAAGTACAAAATCGCCAGCGAAAATTTCAGCATTAGCGATAAATACTTCTCCATATGCATCAAACACCATATCTCTTGTATAGCCTGCCATTTGCGCATCTGCCATCAATAAAGCAGTGGTGAGGAAAGGAATGAAAGAACCTAGAAGAAATAAAGCAATGTAAGCGTAAAGTATCATTATTATTGTGGCGATTGCGCTATGCAAAAACTCCATGACTGTTGCTCCTTGATGGAACTGCAAACTTCTCTTAAATATATTCATGGACTTATTCATCTTCATCATTTCCTGGAATAGATGCTTTAATAAGCACTGTATTGTCTCTGTACATCACTACTTCAGTATATTTTTTAGTATCAATAAATGCTTGATAATCAGCAGGGCTTGCCGACATAGTATATGATGATGTTGCAGGACCAAACGTTTTTGGCTCAACACCTTCTCCTTTAAGCACAACAGTATACGTTACAGCACCAATAGATTGTGAAGGTAAAATGTACCATGCTACTTCATAGAGATATTCATTTTCTTGAGGAAAATACCATCGTTCTGCGGATACTGTTGCCGTATAATCATTTGTTATTCCTCTGCTATTGACACTTAATTTATTTGGATCTGTCTCGTCTTGAACTTCTTCATTAAATGGTCTAATAGTACATTCATCAATTTCCCATTGCTCAAGAGGATACCATCCTATTTCAGTAGGATATCGTGTGAATACTTTTTCACTTGTCCACCAAAGAAAATCAGGGGCAGTATTCCAAAAAGAATCATCCCATGTTTGATATGCACTATCACCTACTGCTACAGGAAGCATTAGCAGACAGAGCAATAGTGTCAAAAGCATTCGTTTCATCATATCCCCTCACATGCATCTGTATCGAATCTATCAGCCTGCATTCTCCAAACGGCAAAATCACCCTCTGTTGTTGCTCTAAAGGTGCGTATAATTTCGTTGATGCTTAATGCTGTATGAGCCAATCCACATCCCACTGCAGCAGGACCTGCAATGAAATCCTTATCATGACGGACTACATCAGTGAAAACTTTATTGTAACGATTGCATGCCCATTGATACGTAACGGTTGCAGCAACAGGCATTATTTTGGAAACAAGATAGTTCCATGTTCCTGCCATAAGGTATTTATACCAACTCTCTCCGAACTTTCTCCACATAGCACCTTCTACATAGAGACATTGCAGCTCATCGTGTTGTTCTTTGCAAAGTTCAGTAGGTAATCCAGCTTCTGCATGATGCTCAAGACATTTGATATACATACACGTAATTTGGCGTTCTTTCTCGAGATTATAGATAACTGCAGGGATGCACATGCCATCCATATGCTTACTCCTATACGGATCAATAATCCATCCACTGTAATCAAAAGGAGATCCTAACAATTCATTTGATTCAGCAATAATATATTCATCAGTTTCAACAGCAAAAGTTACCTCACGCTGAGCTTCTTGTTGTGATTCAGCTATATCTCTGTCTCGTTGTTCTAGCAACCTTTCTCTGGTTATTTCTGCATGTCGAGTAACTCTTTGTTGTGATTTTTCTACATAAGCATCATATCTGCTTTCAAATCCGTGAGAAGGATCTCTTCCGAAAGCTTGAATAATTCTTTCCATTTGTTCTTTTCTTACATCCCATTCTTCTTGTATATCTCCAAGTTCCTGATCGAGCTGTTCATTAGTTTCTTTGAGATTCTCTTCATAAGCTTCTTGGTATTTCTTTTCACGCTCTTCATGCTCCCTTTCAGCTTTCTTTTCTGCATTTCTCTTAAAATCTTCTTTAGACTCTTCAATATAATCATCATATTTTTTGATTGCTCCTTCACTTCCCCAAGGATAGGTATCACTGAGATGAGTTCCTAGTTGTGTGCTGGCACCTTGCATAAACCCTCCTAATGTTGCAGATCCGTCATAGATGTGGCAACTCCAGAACTGGCAGAGATTCTTTACACCCATTCCTATTACTGTTGGACCTAGTATAGGTCCTCCTCTTGCTTTATTATAAGGAGGAGCAACTTGTGCTCCTAGGTACGCGGCTGAGTTCGAGACAATATCTCCTGGTGGCCAGATGAATGTCTGCACAATACTATGCACCCCTCCTAATGCAGGACCAACATATTCCCAGATAGATTTTGCTGCTGATAATCCCCAGCCTGTGATAGACAATGCTGCAAGAATACCATAAATAGCTGCTTTCATAGTTTGAATGACAGCGTTTGCTTCTCCAATGAGTTTTGCAATACCGCAAATTCGCGCAGCCCATGCTTCTATTCTTTCCCAGAATTCACGTTTATTTCTCAAATCACGCTCTCTTTCTTTTTCTTTATTTATCACTGATTGAATACTCTCATCAATCACACCAAGTTCTACAGTTGTATCATCAGTAGGAATTCCTTGATACTGAGCATTCGGTAACACTATTGATTCAATCTCAGGTGTTGTTAACACACGATTACCTACTCTCATCGTAAATGAGATACTACAATTAATAGGTATCTCATCAGGAAATGGCTCTGCAACATTATTTGCTGTTCTTGCTTGAATAGGAACACGAAGAATTCCTGAAGGCGTAAGGTCTCCGAACGGTCCTCGAAGATCAAGAGGATTAAGAATTCTTGCATCATCAGAAGCAGAAAGATGTTCAGTACCTATACAACTTACAGCGTTCACATCGACAATCTGCACATTTGTTGAAGCAATATTAGGCTGCAGCTCAAGAAAAACAGGAAATGAAATAAACGTAGCTATTCTTTTATCAATAGGTACAATCTCATTAAAATTTGGAATAGTGAATCCATTGATATAGTTGGGAATAGTATCAAGGTCAGCTTCACACACTTCAATAGCATACGGTAGATGAAGTTTATTGCCTGCAAGATCTTCAATAATCACATCAAGATCTGCATCAGTTGCATAACTCACAAAGTTTCCAATCTCGAGTGTGCAATCAAAAATATGAGGTGCAATTTCTCTGCAATCATTTTCGTGAAAAGAAGTAGATGAAATATTAGTTGTTTTTGCGAAGATTTTTACAGCAGGACTGGTCTCTTCAAACACAGCAACATTAAGCTTCAATGCCTGAGGGTTTCTTGGGCAGACAAGATCTCCTGTCAATTGAGAACCTTCAGGATAGCTTGCTTCAGGAAGCATCTCGTTGGAAGGAGGAGTACCATCAAAAATTACCTGTGATTCGATCATCCCTCTCAGAGTATTTCCCTGATCATCAGTCGAAGGTGATTGCAACATTAATGCCGCAGCTTGCCCATCAACAAATGCTGGGCCAAAGCTCAGTGTAGCAAGACATTCCCATTCAGTTCCAGTTATATTGCAAAGATAAGGCATTACTGCCTCTTGCATATCAGGAGTCATCATTCTGATATGCTTATCGTAAAATGTTGCGCCAACATCTTCTATTTTCATGACAATCGTATTTGGACCTCTTTTTACATAGCAATCCTCTTCTCCACAGTGTTCTTCCTTAGGACCATAGAAAACGATGTCCCCTGCTCTGTTGACCTCATCAAAAATCATAGTAATATCCTTGTGCTCTTGATTGTTTTGACTATCCTCTGCAGAAATTCTGATCGTTATTGTTCCTGATGATGGATCAAGAATAGTATTAGGAAAATGACATTCCCAGTAAGCAGTCTTATCGATACAAACAGCTTCTTTTGCCATATATTCTGTTCTTCTTCCTGGTTCAGTATTAATCTCCGTTAAATCGCCTGTCACTTGAGGCATTGAAGCTTCTTCAATTTCAACAACAACATCTACCGTATATGGTGCCCTTGCTGCTGTTGACACCACATTCATTTCCTGATCACCATTCATAATGCTAAACCCATCTCTAATTCGAGGAGGTTTAGTATCAATGAATACTGTACCAATAACTGATTCCTGCATATTAAAGATCCTATCAAATGCTGATATGCTAAACGTTACATTCTCTTCTGTATCATTCAAAGAAAAAATAGCTGTTTTCTCAACTTCGCAATCTTCTTCTCCAAAAGTTTCTGTGTGAACAAGAACATCGTTAGCATAAATTTCAGCGCGGAGGATTCCAGGACAATCTGACTCAACAGACTGTTCTTCTAGGCCATAGCTAATGCTGATAGTATCTCCATTCTTTACGATTGCCTGCTCGTCATTAACCAAAATTTGAGGAGGTCTACCATCAACATACAATAACAAACCATCTATTCTTGAAGGAATTCCATCCTCTTGAACAAGCGTAAAGGTATACGTTCCATGCGGAAGCGTGTTATCAAAAATGTATTCACAATAGAACTCTCCTGTTTCTTCATCTATAGTGCAGGGAAGTTCCACAAGATCCTGATTTTCAAGCTCAAAACTTACCGCTGAAGAAGCCCAGACTTTCAGTATGATATGATCGTTTTCCTCGGAAACAAATCTTCTGATCTCTTGAGAACCACTAATAGTACTATCGAGTCGCGCATAGACAAACGAAGAAAAAAACGCCAGTGTTACGATAAGATAGATCATGAATAATGCTTTTGCTTTGAGGGATATCATTGTTATTCACGGCCAGGTATTAAGAGACCTTCTCTTCCTTCTTGGAATTCCTCAATACTCTTGTAACTGAGCATATCATCCCATGATGTCACTAACGGCATTTCGAGCACATAGAAGACCAGTTCATCGTCGTTGTAAACTTCAGTTGGATTAAATGTAGTCGTGAATACTGCTCCACCGTTCAACCAAGAGCTGATGTTCAGTTCAGGAAATTCAATCTCTTGATATTCAAGACAGAGAGGCTCTACACCTAGCTTACAGACACTCTCCACTTTTCTAGGAAGTGCAATGCCTCCTTCATAAAGCAGAAATGCTTCAATATGATATTCTCCAGGAGCAAGCTCTATAGTATATGCTGAAGGATTCTCTATAGTTAATGATTCAGGAGGTAGTTGTTCCAGTTCAGCAAGATATTGCTCATATTCATCATCACTAATAATGCCTTGTTCATTGAGTTGAAAGAGTTCAATTCTTCTCTGTTCAAAGATGTCAACTGATCTTGTTGAACTTCCTACATAATTAAGCACACCTACGGGAGGAATATCATCTTCGTTTGGATCTTCTTTAATACGTTCAATGTTAAAAATAACTCTATCCAGTTCATCAATTTCTGTTTTTTGTTCATCATAAATTTCGAACGCACCAGGTCCAAAATTTTCTATAGCTCGGAGATTATCTGCTGTTCTTTTGTAGATAGTCACATTTCTTTTTCTTAATGGCCAAAGTTTGAATTCGAATTGCTTACTGTCATGGCCTTCTGTGTTATCATAGGCAACAGCACTGCCAAGATAACCTGTTTTTTTATAGACAATTTGTCCTCCTAGATGACAATGAGGAAATTGCTCTACGAGCACTGCTCTGTTTCCTTGTTTTTTTGTCATGCCAATAGGATATTCTCTGCCGCACTGATAAAAGATCTGAACATCTTCAAGTGGCTCATTGGTTAATTTATCTTTTGTTACAATAGTAATATTTCTGGGAACTCTTGAAGCTCTTGACAAAGGAGAGGTCGATATAGATCTTCGCGTATCAATAACCACCATGTCTTCACTAACAGGGACACTGTTCCTGATGTTCGCCTCAAGTGCTATAAAGAACTCATAGCCTTGACCTGCAAAAGCCTCAGGTTCAGTCAACTTCACTATCATAGGAAAACTCATATCATATTTGAACCTATAATCATTGAGAAAAAAACTCACAAATTTTTGAAGTATACCATCTCCTTTCATCTGATATGGTTCAATGAGTTCAGAACCTCCTATGCTGAGATAAATATCTTGATAAGGGTAAAGGAATCTGATATCAAGTTCACTTGTTAATGGTTTTTCTGGATTGACAATAAAGCTTTGCATAAAACCATGCGCATATTTGTCATACTCTGTTGGATGTTCAGGATCAGTCATAGCTACAATATCTTTATAGTTGTTGGCACCAACTATCTGAATAAAATTCATGTAAGGAAGTACTTCGTGCTTGATTCTCTCTTCAACTTCAGTTCGTATCCAGAATTTCTTTTCTGCTATAAAAAATTCCATCCCTGCCATAGGAGGAAGTCGTTCTTGATCAACACCAGAGTATGCAGTAATAAGATTAAGCATCATATGCTCGAGAAAAGTTACATTCTGTTCAAGCCAGGCAACATATTGAGCAGTTTCATAGATATCTTTGAAACGCACATCAATGTCTTTTCTGAATTTTGAGACTGTCTCTTGAAGTTCAGTAAATTTTGAGGTAATTTCTAAAGGATAGTCCACTTGGACTTTGACATCATCATCTGCAACAAAAACTTTGGCATCAACAGGACCTTCTTCAATAGCAAATTGCTCTCCGAATTGTTCGAATCCATTTGTACAATCCTTGAGATGCGTATTCAAGTATTCAGCAAGCTGCTCTGAGACACTGTTTTGCCCTGACGCCTCCTGAAGAACACACACTTCCCCTGAAGGACATAAAGGAGGTCTCATGCTTGAAAAACAACCTACAACGCTATGTTCACAGTCAGTAAGATAATGCCAATACGCAATAGAGTTCGGAGGATATGATAGCACATCACTTTCATAGTTCAATGGATGTATGGTTGTACCTGAAGGAAACCCTATAAATCCTCCATTATTCCCTAAACGAACAAGTCCTCTTTTTGATACTTCATAGATGCAGCCTTCAACAAAGTTCTGTATTGGTTTTGCTTCGAGTGACACCTCAGGGTATTCAAGTGGAGGTTTAGCAAGTCCTAATGAATAGCGAAAGGCATAGAGTAGCATAATTAAAACGACAAGAAGCAATCCTAGTATGATGAACGCTGTTACTTGTGATTTTTTATTTGATTTCATATTAGCACCATCCACATCCCGCTCCTGATTCTTGGCCTCCTTGACCTGATGTTCCAAGGAAAGGATTCTGTTGATGATCTCCTGTTATATCAAAGTAGGAAACACCTAATCCGTTATTGCTGCTCGTGGGTTCAGGAGGAAGTCCTGTAGCAAATGCATTCTCTGCAACATCTCTGCAGTAAACAAATACATCATTGCCGCCTCTTTCCTGCCTTACATTATCTCTCATGAAGGTATCTCCTGGAGGGAATCTGTTCTTGAATTCGAAGCACATGCGCACATATTTCC
>JANQNG010000021.1 GCA_028279685.1 Candidatus Nanoarchaeia archaeon
GACCTGTCATCATTAATATCGTCTTCCTCCTCATAATTATCATTTTCTTCTTGTTCAACATTTCCTTCTTGCTCAATAATTCCGTTTTGCCTCTGATAAGGTGCGTACGATAGTGCAAGCTGCCTCAAATCACGAAAGGAAATTCCGGAATTTGGTGGATTTGTAGATCTTATAGTAGATGTTGTTGTAGTAGTTATTGTTGTTTCTGACGGAACAGATTTCACAGATATTGATGAGGAGCTGGTAGGACGTGATTGTTGGGATGTGCTTCGAGAGGGTAGATAGAGTGAGATAGAACTGTTTGATGATCAGCGATATCTCGAGTTTATAATTCTTTGACAATGGGAGCACTTGAATGTTTGCTTATTATTATTACAATTGAAAAAACGAGAGAAAATGTTTCGTGTGCGTCTTCGCTGTTCAGTTTTCTTATTTTCTTCTTGTTCTTCGTCTTCTTCTTCAACTTAAAATTTTATCTCTTTGTCATATTTTTCAGAGTAAATGTTCATAAGCTTGTAGTCTTCGTTCGTTTCATCTTTAATTATCATTTGGCCAGCTTCTCCTAGCTGGAGATCTGAATCAAACTGGATATTTTTTCGATTAAACGGAGTTGTAATCTTCTTACAATTAGCTGTAATGATCTTATGCAGTTATGCGAATTCAGTTCTCAAGAGACAATTGGGGTAGAGCAGACGATCTATACAGCATACTAAATACGACGATGTCTACAGACGAGCATATGCTTTTCAATATCTCTCTCTTCCATTACTCGGTAACAGTCTGGAAAAGGACATTTCACTGAGCGCAAAGGACAAGGATATTGGTCGTGTTTTTGCATCTCTCTAATAGTTGCTGTATATTGTCAATGGAAATGAGAGTCCACCCATATATTATAATAGGCATATGCACGGTTCTTAGAAGGATATGGGAAAGTATCATGACTTGGGCAGCTTATATTCGTTCTTTTTATAATCTTCGCTACTTCAGCTCCTCTTGGAGTAGTATTCACGTTAAACCAAGTCCTCTCAAACTAAATAAGAAAGCACTAAGCACACATCCAGTGCTTACAACATAATGACACGATAGGATCTCGTGCAATTTCTAAACAAATCGGGGCTATATACTAAGAGCTGTTAATGAGAGCTGATCCGGATTATGGATTTGCTCTTTGTTCAGTTGATGTTTTGCTCATTAGAAGGCTATCTGAATTTGTTTGTTATGATAACTGCTGAATGTTTGATGGTTAGTGTTCGGTTTCATGATAACTTTCCTTTAACTCTGATAAACCACCTAATTTTCAATTGACGCTAAAGTTAAATAAATTGTTCATCATGATGTTAAAATTTGTGAATTTTTAGTTTACGTTAGAAACTGCGTTTAAATTTATAGACATGTTGAGAATTTCGTTAGAGATTGAGCTACTTAAAAATGGCAATAACAATCAATGACAGATATCTGTCATGTTTTAAACACAATGTGCGAAACCTGTTGATCTTGTTATTTTTTCTTCGATTTGCTATCGCTATTCTTTTAAAACATATCTAGTATTTCTGTATCGTGTACAGGTACACGATTCTACTATAGGCGTTTACGTTCTTCTTCTTCCCAATTCTCTTCTTCAGCAATCAACTCTTGATAATTGAAATTACTTTTCTCTTCTTGTTTGTTCGCCAATTTGAAGATTTTATTTGACACAAAAGAAAGAAAAGAGATAAACTCTAAGAAAAATTTTAGTTTCAAATGGATAAACT
>JANQNG010000039.1 GCA_028279685.1 Candidatus Nanoarchaeia archaeon
TCTGCGCAAAACTTTTTGCAGGAAACCAACTAAACAACGCAAACATACCAGCACCAAGCAAAGCATCCTTCCACTTAGCACCTCTTTTAATCTTCTCACGCCTAGGTTTCCTCCAATTCCTAACTAAACTGCAAATACCTCCCATACCACTAATACACACATCCATCATATATAAATCTTTCTATTTGTAACTACGTTAAAGTAATAATGAATTAATATTTTCTATACAGAAATAAAATAACTCTCATCAATTAATTATAAGAATTATTGCTTATTTCCTCAAATATGGGGTTAGGTGAACGTATTAAAGAGTTGCAAGAATGCGCCAATAGATATCGAGAAGAAAAAGAGTTCTCTCATGCATTGACTGAATATAACACACTTCTTTCTTTATTTCCAGATAATGCCCAATTCCATACAAATGCAGGCATATGTTATTACGGCCTCAATGCTATAGAATTAGCAGAAGAGAGTTTTCAAACAAATCAATGACACGGAGATGTTCAAAGAAACACTAGAAAATAAATTTCAACTTCAGGCTTGTCAGACTTTCTTCGTGGTTGAAGAAATCAAGAAAGAATCCTTCATGACCGATCCTGTACTTGTTGAACTCACCAAATAAAAAATAATCACAAAAAGAGCTGATATCGGAAATATCGCGGTTTTTAAGGAGAAAACTATTTATAGAACATATCTCTGAAAAGTAATAGATAACAAAACCTGAGAGGTTGTCCACATGATAGCACAAAAACTTGAACAAATGATAGAACATTCTACAAAAAAAACACATATGTCAATAGACATTTACGCTGATGGAACAACAGTACTCTATACTAAACCAATGGCGCCGATAGGCCCCATACAACCAATGGATGCGCCAATGAGACCATTGTTACATCGACAAGAGGGTCCATTCGGACCTTCATATCAAGAGCAGCCATTAGACTATGGAAACTCTGTACTAGAACCACTTACACCCATAACTCAGGAACCACTACAAAATTTAATTATCGAGCCATATAAAAGAGGAATGGAACTCGAAGGAGGAATGAAACTATATGGAGATGAAGAAACAGCCGTATTCCACCAAGACCTGGGTGATGGAAACTCTTTTGACATTCACCACCACAACAGAGGCGGTGGAGCCATAGACTTCAACCCAAGACCATCAGAACGTGAAGATCGGTTCAGGATAATATTGCCTTGGGAAAAAAAATAAACATTTTCGTTTGTTAGATTTCATTGTACTAAAATGGATTACGAACAAAAAATAAATGAATTAATCAAAGGGAGATCATTGCAAACGATTATTTCCTTTCTTATTATTCTTAAACAGCTTTACGATGATTACCTTAACAAAAAAATTGATGATGTCACTTTATCCAACATCACTATTTATTGGAGTTCCACTCTTGAAAAATTTGCAAAATTTCTTTTCGACTTCGAACCCAAAATAAAGGATTTACGCACAGGGATAGATATCACTCATCCTGATCTCTCTAATGAGAAAAAAGAACAAATAATAAGAGACTTAGCAAAACAAGTGGACGAACTTCTTGAAGAATATCAGATGATGACTAAAGGGGGTGTTGGAGAATCCATCGCTGACGCAATTGAAAACAAAGATGAAACGAAATTATCGGATGCTATAATCCTCGCTATGCAACAGTTTCTAGAAGGAAAAATCACAAAAGATGACCTTGATACTTTGGCTTCATATTATCTTACCATACCAATCCATGAAAAATGGGACGATGAATTCCAATTCAGCAATCCAAAACTAAGATATGTTATGATGAAGCTTTCAGCAATCGAGGTTGTTCCTGATGATGAAGCAGAAACAAATGTCAAGCGATTCATCCTTTATCTCCAAAACAAAGACTATGAAGGAGAAATATAAATACTTGTTATAGATTTATTCAAGAAGAGATACTAGGAAAAATGCTGTTAGAAGAAATCGATAAATATATTGACTTGAATTTAGATAGGCTTCAGAATAAAGAACTAACTGTTGATCTCTTTTTTTCTTCTCTCTTCAAAGACTGTAAATATAAGCCACTTTATACCCTCATTGTTGAGAGGACACACATGCTAAGCACAGAGAAAGGAATATTTCTCAACTCTCTGGCATTCTTACAAATACCTCTCTCATCACCTTACCGGTTATACCCTGATATGATTGTGCAAGGATCAGGAGATAAGCCATTAGAACAATACAAAATTTCAAGAGGCCTCTTTCTCAACGAAGGCACAGTATACAAAAGCCTTGAAGCGCTCAATCTCAGCAAATCCAAGCAAGCATTTCTTTACGCATTGATGAAACTAGATGAAGAGCATCAAGACAAAAACTACATGAAATTATGTGAGGAGAAAAAGCTTATTGACTTTGAAACTATTTTTGAGAGCGAAATAAAAGAGAAGTATAACAACAAGCAAATCATCTCATTATAACTATGAATCTAAATTCAATTATCAAAGAAGTAGAAACATATGTTAAGTCTGAATTAAATTTGTCTATTGAGAAAACACAACTCAAAACATATACTCAAGACCAATGGACTGAATTCTGTTCTGCAAACAAATTCGATTCAGAAGCTGAAGGCTTGTTTGTTCCTATATCCCTATCAGCATACGTCAATCAAGAAAGTTCTGTGCTCATCAGCAATGTATTCCATGAGTATTTCGGCCACGGATTATTTTGTGAACATTCATCGATAGGGAAAGACTTGGTCGATATCTGTAAAAGACAAGGCAATGCTGAAGCATATCTTATGAATCATGTAGACAGAAGAACACAATATTCAGGACTCTGTAGGCAAAACATAAATAATTACGAAGGATTTGCTGTATGGTTAGAATCTCTCCTTTGTAAAGAAACAGGAAACATAGATATTTGGAAACAAAAGAAAGAAAACAAAATATCATCTCGATATCTTCAGTTATTAGATTACTTTCAGGAAGAGGAACAGAGACTTACAAGATTTGGTTTCCTCGCTCAGATGGGATTCCCAAAAATATACGCCTCTGAGCAAATTGTTGATACCATACGCCATATTTACGGAAATCATTTCACAGATGTCCAGTTCATAATCCTGTATGGATCTCAACATCCTGAGAGTGATATAGATCTTTTCATAGTCGCAAACAACCCTATGCAATTTACGAAAGGATGGCTTGATATTTATGAAGTAAGCGAAGACAGATTCAACAATCTGATCAACAACCTAGATATTAGTGTAACAGACCCTCTCTTCAGCGGGCAAGTTATTTATGGGAATGAAAATCTCGTTGAGGAAACAAAAAAATACCTTCTGACAGCACCAATAACAGAAAAAGCAATAAGATACAATGCTGCAAGATCTGAAGAACAGAAGAAACTCCTCTCGCAAATTGAGGAATACCCTGAAGAAAAAAAAGCCTGTTTATCCTATATAGAAAGCTTCAAGAAAAATAGCATTGCGTTGGAAAAAGAAACGAAAGTATTCACCCTTAATCAATTGAATCAGTCTTTATTCTAGAGAAGAACTAGAAAAAATGATCAATACTTCTACAAATCGCTCCAGACACTAAATATTCATTTTCCAGCAACATTTATAAATAACCTCTTCTCTATAAAAGAAAAGAGGGGTAATATGAGGTTACTTATTTTCGTTGTCATAGCGGTTCTTCTTACATCACCAGTCCTAGCCCTAGATATCAACGGCACCTCTATTTGCGGTGTTGACTACGATTGTGGCGCTTGTGATGACCTCTGTCCTGAAGACTTCAGCACAGGAACCTGCACCCAAGGAGACCATGACTGCAATCCTGTATTTCCTTGTCCTGGCGGCCAAGGATGGCCTGTAATACATGGTGTTAAGGTGTTCGGACCTATCAACAATCTCTATGGATTCGCAAGAATTGTGCTCTACGAAGGTACTCCTAGCAAAATGATCTTCCTTGTCTGGGACCCAAATGACGTAATAGAGTAACATTAGATTCTCCACACAGGTGCTAACCAAGTTTTAAACCACCCACAAAGTTTTTAACCAGCGCAGACTTCTTAGCATTATGTTTGGGCTTTTCAAGAAAAAAACGAAGAAGCAGACTATTCTCTTCAAAGATCTGCTCTCCTGGATAGAGAACTACAACATCGTTATCAGCTTAGGTGAAACCGTTGCTTCTTATCAACAAAAAATTGAAAAACTTATTGGCCAAACAAACGTCAGTCTTGTGCGCTTAGAAAGCACTGATCTTATGAACAACAAAATTCCTGTGCGAGAAAAAGATATTATGCACGGCAACCGCCAGGCATATATCAGAAAAGTACGTGCTTTCTTCGATAACATAGAAGACATTCCTGAAGACTATCACGGCATTAAACGTTTCAACAACAACTTTTTTGATCGCCTTAATACTTTCGCTAATGAAAGCCAAAAGAACTTCTTCGTACTGCAGAATTTCCTCCGCGATGAAACAACGAAAATAGCGAAAAACATCAATAGCATGAAAGAGCTCGTCGTTGAACTCAACGAATGGATGAAAGAAAAAGGTTACCATCACATCGAAAAAGCAAAAGAATTACTCCAAGAAATAGAAGAAAATAAGATCACTATAGGCGAACTCACCAACGAAAAACGCGAACTAAGCGCAGATTTAAGAACATTGGCCGAAAAAGAAGAAAAACAAGAGAAGAAATTAAAGAAAAGAAAGAACAGCCCTCATGTTGACCGCTATCAAGATATGATCAAAGAAAAAGAAAAAATAGAAAAGCAACTCAAAAAAGAAATCTCTTCTGTACAAAGCGCATTCTCAGACATCACCAAGCCTTTGAAAAAATACGATCATGACCACGATGAAGAAGTTATTGAGTATTATCTTATCAATCCTGCTACTGCATTAGAGTTTGACACGAAATTCAAGATTGTCAATATCCTTAAAAAGATGGATTTAAAGAAATACGAAAACAACGAGAAGAAAAGAAAAACCACCAAAGAGAAAATAAAGAAAATAACAAAAGATTTCCTCTCAAAAAAAGAGAAGACTATTAGGAAAACAAAAGAGGAACTAAGCACTATTCAACGACGGATAAGAAATGATACTACTTCTTTGTCTATTGGTGAAGCAGAGAAACATGTTTCTCTGGTGAAAGAGGAGATTGAAAGAGCAAACACACGTCTTGTTGAGATCGATAAACAAATTAAGAAACTTGATGTAAAAATTATCAAAAAAGCAATCGTTGATGAGCTCAAAGATATGGTGAATATCCAGAATGGACGTTGATGAATTCTTGCAGTATTTTGGATTATCTTTGAAATACATCAAACGAGGAAAAGCATATTACCTCTACGACGAGAAACTCGAAGGATATAATGACGTCGTTGCTTCAGGCGTATTCTTAGGAAGCATGAAGAAGCATTTTGTGCCAAGCTTCCCACTATTAGAAATGATCCAAACAGACAAAGAAGCTATTGTGGATAAGAAAGCAGCATGGTTGTTCTTATGCGGCAGAGATATGTTCAAAGAAGGCATTAAACGATTGAACGGCAAAGGATTAGTTCTAGTCAAGAACGAGCTAAACGAAATTCTCGGACTGGGCAAAGTTGTCAATAAAGGCAATGTCGTCATTAAGCATGTTCTTGACAGAGGAGATTTTCTTAGACGAGAACGTTAGGATTGGTTAGGATCTATTGGGTTAGGCACATGTTTATGCATGAATGGCCTAAACTGCAATGCTTTCTCAATAAATGCTAAAAACCCATGATTTCTGGCAAAATATAATTCATTTTTTGTTGCTAACCATTGAGTGTGTTTATGATTGAGCTTTACTCCTTGACTTTGACTGGAATAGTTAAACGCAACAGATGTTTTGTCTCGCTCAACACCTCCGTGAAATACAAAAACATTTCTGGCAACCAAAGTGTCGAATCCTTTCTTCTTAGCCTTGTAAGCAAAGTCTGATTCCTCAACATAGCCTTGCTTGAATTTTTCATCAAAAAATCCTGCTTTTTTGAAAACCTCTCTTTTGATAGCCATAAATGATCCAACAACAAATTTCACCGCAAGAGGAGGTGCTGCTTTATTCAAATTATTGAATTCGCTTCCGAAGTGATCTATTTTGGACATTTCGACATCATCATAGGAGTTAATTTCGAGATTTTTTGTAGCAAGTTGTGGCACGTAATGGCCGCAGTTTGTTAACATAGGTCCGACAATACCTATGTTGAGGTCCTTAATTTCTGGATGTCTGACAACCATCTCATCATTCTTGAGCATTAGTTTAATCATTGCATTCATTGTTCCTGGCATAATACGGATATCTGAATTCATAACAAAGATTATGTTGCCTGTCGATTTTCGCAATCCAATATTATATGAGTGAGTATACCCTAAATTTTTTGGACTTTTTAGAATAATAACTTTATGTCCTGCTTTTTGGAAAACAGGAGTTACACGCATTAACATCTCATCAGTTTCTTTTTGCATAGGTGACGCATCATCTACAATAATAATCTCCATATTTGGAAGCCCATGCTTCAATAAACCAGAAAAGAACATGTTTTCTGTCATCTGTAGAATGTCTTCTCTTCCATTCCACATAGAAACAACAACACTTATTGTAGGTGGATGTTCAATTCTGTCTCTGATGTCATGACATGTTTGATCTATCCATTGATCAAGTTGTTTCACAGAGGTTACTCTATATTTATTACAAATAATGCTAATATTTTTCTTCATTTCTTTATCATGTAATTTGTAGAGCCACTGTAAATTGTGGAAAAATTCAAGAAGTTTCTCAAGTTGATGATGTGGGATATCTTCTGTTAGACTTTTCTTTAGCTTTTGTATTTGATCAAACAAAAGAGCTATTTGTTCTGCTTTTTCCTTAGACCACCAGTCTAATGGTGTTTTCTCAGATAGCTCTAATCTTTCAATATTATGCAATAATTGTTCTATCTCGTTATGGCCCATAGCAAATCCTATTTAATAATACTCATTTAAGAATTTTTCCCAATCAGATCTAGATATATTTCTCGAGAGATTGAAAAGAAAACATATACTTTACCCTTCAATTCTTCTCTTCTTTTCTTACGAAGCATTGCTCTAGTCCAATCAACTAAAGAATAATATAAAGATTGATGCCATGATATAAGTTCATGCTTTTCAATCTCATCTCCAGGATTCATTCCCATAGAATGTTCTCTAGTACCTTTGCCATATCTATACGCTAGGTTAGGCTTAACTCGTGTTTCTAGATTTTTTTCCTCATTCATTTCCTCACCTTAGAAATAAAGATTGTAGCTTCTATATATAATTTCGCAAAAAATTTATTTTCTATATAGAATATTATATATTTCTTACTCTTTAGTGAATAAAAATAGAAAGATTTATATATAATAACTACTGAATAGTAAGTATGATTAGAAAAGTTATTACGGTGATATGCATCTTCTTGCTAGGCGTTGTAGCTAGCCAGATCTACGAGGAATTGAATAGTGCTCAGATGCCATTCGGTGGTTTAGGCACATTTGATAGAGCCTCACCTTCTGACTGGGTTAGTGAAGAAGATATCCATGTCTTTGGAGATAGAGTAACTATCGATGGAAATTTCCATTGGGCATCATTCAAAGATACGAACAGCATGGATCCTTTACTTGATTCCACTGCAAATGCAATTCAAATAGTTCCTGAGCATCCAAGCCAGATCAGTGTAGGAGATATTATATCGTATAAACCAAAAAAAGGCTATGAGGGTACAGTAATTCACAGAGTAGCTCATATAGGAGAAGATGAAAACGGTCTTTACTTCATCGCAAAAGGAGATAATAATCCTAAAGCAGACTCGGAGAGGATTCGATTTAATCAAATCAAAAGAGTTACGGTTGCAATAATTTACTAAAAAGGTGAAATAAACATGAGTAGAAAAAACAAATTATTAAATTGGATAAACACTAAAACAATGACTTTTTTGAGTTTAATGCCGCCAAGACATATAAAACTTGGAAACCATGGACCGCTACACGAAGAACATTTTACAATTAATGCAAGGGACAAAGGTTCAGAATCCGAATCAGGATTTCGTCAAAATGAAAGCCTTCCTCCTAGGGAAGAATACAATCATGCAGCAGCAGAGAGCTTGTGTGAAGATGATTCAAAAAATAATTTGGATCTTCCTATCTATTCTGGAAATGCTTACGGCCTATTAGACAGACCCCCGCACCCCGATACTATCTCTGAGATAAAAGCTAGAAAAGTAGCTAATTATATTATCGATCAAGGAAGAGCATCTGACTTTGGCTTATACCCTGAATCTGTTGAAAAAGGAATTCCAACCAATTTCATAAATAGAAGAGAAGGAAACACACACGTCGACAGAACGCAAACTTCAGAAATTATCATGAACAATCTTCTTAAGGACCCAGCACTATTGAATCAAGAATATAATAATATGAACGACGCATATGAACCTCCAAGGATTATTGATTCTGGAAATTCAATAGATGACTTAATGAAAAAACAAGAATAAGAATTTATCTTCTTCCTTTTTTTCTCTTTACTTTTCGTTTAGCTTTTCTCTTGACTTTCTTTTTTGCTTTCTTCTTAGGTTTCTTCTTTTTAGCTTTCGATTTCTTTATCTTCTTCTCTATGCGTTTCTCTCCTTTCAAGAGCCTCTTTTCGCCAGCGAGGATTCTTTTCTCTGTTGCAAGGATCTGCCTCTCTTCTTTCTCAATCCGTTTCTCCTCCTCAGCTATATAGAATGTCATTTTTTCAATATTCATATCCATGCGAGCAATCCTTCTTTCCAACAATACAAGAATTCTCAGACTATAGACAATAGCAGCTAATGTACCTATGATAATCGCAAGAATGACTGACCCTAGTAATTCTGTAGCCATATATAATCACCTCTCCTATCAAGAATATCGACCTTTCTATTTAAATACTTTACGGGTTTTAGAACAGCAACACCACCTTGCGAAGTACTCGACATATGCATAGAAATGGTATAATCGCAGTTTTCTTATCTGATTTAGAAATTGACACAAAGCGTGGTGTTGCATATTGATTGCATAATATTATTGTTATGAAGGCAAATACAGAATTCTGACGCCACGAAATTAGAGACTTTCTTATAGCCTGTCCCAGATGTCATCATGCTTGTTGCTCCATAATTTTTCAGCAACCTTTTCAGAATGCTTCAATAAATCCGAAAATGAACTATGCTTTCTCATATTTCTTCCCGTTCAGTGCAAGCTGTCCGTTCTTGATCATGTGTTCGAAGAAAGGTTTCAATTGCTCTTCAGGAATGCCAACTTTCTTGCTGATCTCAGCAGTGGTAGAAGCTCCTCCACTAACAGCCATAAGTATCATATTCTGAATCAATGCATTCATGTTCTTCGTCAGAAATTGAATAGTATTATTCCCTTGTCGAACATTACCGCTAATCTCATGTAGCTTCGCAACCATATCATTAAGCCAATTTTGGATATGTCTTGCTTCTAGCTTAAATTCAGCAGGCTCAAGAATCTCAATCGATGCAGGCATAAAGTTGACCATCAGCCAATTCAATGTCTCAAGATTTTGCACTAGCAAATCAGCATCACAAAATCCTGTAAAAAAATCACCATCATCGGTTTTCTCGACAGGAGCATATTCCTCAGAAAGACAATGTACTCTTTCATCAGTTTTGATATTCGTCATGTATGCTTTCAATGTTTTCTCAATATGCTCTTTCGGCTTGCCAACCATCTCGAAAATCATCTTCACAATAAGCCAGCCTTCTTTCTTGACTTTCTTCTTGATCTCATCCTGAGATAATCCTTTGACTTTCTTCACTTTTGCCATGCGAAGAAAGACTCCGTCACCCCATATAAACCTTTTCCTTAATTATTTTCTGTATAGAACATATATATTCAATAGTTTTCATAACGATAATAATTTTAAAAAAAATCAGAACACAGCTAAAATATGAAACTCGAAAAGATTCTTCAAATTGAAAAGAGTAAAATCCAAAAGATCAGAGAAACACTATTTCCTTTAATAGGAAACAATGTTATAACCGGTTTCAATATTTACGAAAATCAATTTCATCAAAAGTCAAAATATCTTTTAAGCTATCTACACTCAGAACTTAATCCAGAAGATAAACATCGCCAAGAACTTATTGAAAAAATAAAACAATATGCAGATATAGATATCATACAGAATATGCTGTTTGAAATCGTTGATAGACACACCTCTTACAAACTTAAATCAGGATGGAAAGCAGGCCATTATTACACCATAAAAGCAAAATTATTAACAGAAACCGAAGCGAATCTAGCTTTGAAACGAAAAGATGTTGTTATAGGTGTAGACATCCAAGACGATATGAAAATACATATTGATGATTACAGAGAATTATTACAAGTGATAGATGTTTTCAATCGTTACGCAAACACCTATGTAATCAACAAAAACACTGGGAAATTTGAGAAAAAAAGAAAGGGAAAAAAACTAATTAACATTTTCAACGAGAAAGCTATTCCTGGCTCTTGGGAAATTCCTCTAATTACGCTTTCTACAAAAGAAAAAAGAATCCCTGACTCTCTCGACAGAATTAAGGAAATTGGGATTGATGAAGATGTATATTTGAGTGTTCTTATTGACAAAAAATATGAAGATTTTATGTTTTTTTTAGATCAAACAAAATTCAAGAAAGTTGAAAAAAAAGAAATTGTGTCAGCAAACAAAGTTTTTGTAGAGTGGATGAATAAAAACATCTATAGCAGAAAATATGTTGAGTTCATGAATCGCGCTAGAACTCACCACTAAAAACACGATCAAGATACTCAGTGATATATTCGGAATCTCTGCTTCTTCTGTACGATTCGCTTTGATTAAGAAATTTTTCAGTTTCATCTGTCCATTGATAATTAATCACAAAGCCTGCTTTAGGATAGATTCCTTTAACTTGAGCTTCTTCATATCTAGCTAACATCCTCTCAACTTCACTTCTTTTGTGCGCTTTATATCCAAGCATAGGTCCTCCAAAATCCTGTCCCCATTGGACTATCACCGCTTCTTCTCCAAAACGTTTGGAGTACTTGTCCAGCAATCCTCTGATCTTTTCAACTTGAGAAAGATTTTCTAAATTATCCATCATCTTAGAAATAGCTACATCTAATCCAGAATTGCATAATTTCCAATTATCAGCATATAATTCTCCCATAGAAAAGAAGAATTACCAAAATATTAAAATATTATGAAATAAATATTATTTTCTATACAGAAAATAATTGAACTTATAATCTAGAGTATAATCCTCTTCTTATGAGCATTGATAAAAAAGCAGAAATTGAATTTGAAATTCTAGCCATAGAAAATTACATCGAATCTATACAAGAAGAACTTATTGAAATGGATCCTGAGGCAGGAGGTGAAAGATTATACAAGAGAATTACTAGTTTAAAACCTAGGAAAAAACTGTCAGCATTGGAAGATTTAACTGATTATGAAACTATGATGAAAACTCTAGGTAAACAACCTTATCTCATACAAATAAAAAATAATCTCGTAACCATAGAGACTCCTGACTATTCAATAGAACGCTCAATATATTTATCACAGCAAATAACAACAGAAGATGATCTTGTTAAAACACTTGATAAAGCAAAGGTTCCTGATAATTATAGACATGGATTCAAATGGAGTTTTGGAGAGATTGTCAGCAATCAAAAATATCGAACAACAATAAATTACCCTATAGAAGTTTCGGATGAGATTGAAGAATTTAATAAAAAACTGAAAAAAGATTTGAAAAGCAGACAATTGTTAGGTGGTTCAATCACATTAATTGGAGGAATTCCTTTACTTATTGGTTTACTATCATATTTTGAAGTACCTAATCTTGCTGGTGCTATTGCGGGATTATTTTGGGGACTCAATGGTCAAAGAATAGGATCAACAGTTGCAACATACGTTACTTTACGTAAAGCCGCAAAAGAACTTCTTAAAATACCATATGAAGTAAAAAATTAAAGAATATCTTCGATAGGTTTCTTATCAGCAGGTTTGCCCACCGGTGTTGCTTCTGCAGAAGTTAAATCTATTCCTTGCTTCTTCAGTTCGCCAAGATGCATCTGCATAATCTGCTCCACAATACTTAATATTCTGCCAAATTCTTGTCTTTCTTTAGCTAAAACACTCAGACAACCTTTATGGAATGCTATTTGTTCCTCTTTGCTCATTTCTGCCAGAGGATTCTCCTGTTGAGTTTCATCTTTCTTCTCTTCTGCCATGTACATGACCTCCTTACAATATTAAGATTGTTGGTTTTATATATAAATATTATCCTCTTAAACATTACCTCGCTCCGTTCTTTTATGCAAATCACAGCAAAATCCGATTATATGCTCTTGATATGCAATACAATAACTCCGTTAGGAGGTGATGTTTTTCACGCCAGAGCATCTTCCCCTACACTATAAGCCAGCAGCAAATGAGCGAGCCCCTCACTATCCTCTATGAGATACGCTCCTTTTGCAGCCTTCGAAGGACTTTCAGTAATATACATCATAGGTCCAGGAGCCCAATCTTTAGGTCCTGAATCAACATGCGTGCTAATATAAACTGAGTTATGAGGATCTCCCCATTCATTGACTTTCCTTACATAATAAGCAAGTCTACCCATCACCAAATCCTCAAATGAAAGTGTCTGTTCCCTTGTTGTGTCAAGCATATGAACAGTAAGATGAGGTGCATGTTCTTGAATATAATCAATCATCTCCAGCTGAATAATTTTTGTAAACACCCCTTCATAGAGTGTATCTCCTAAATCACTCATCGCTCCAGGATCCCCAATACCTTCTTCAGGATCATAATACCCATGCCCGTTATCAATAATAACTGTCGTGATAGGCCTCATAGTGCTGAAATTAATAATTGCTTTTGCATAACGTTGAGCCAAATCTTTTGTTTGCTCAAAATCATTATCTGCAAAAAATGCAACTTGATGATCATTTTTCATATTAAACGACTCTGTTAACACAGCAGGCACTTCAGTATTTCTTAATACATAGAAATTCGCCATCCGCAATTCGTATGCTGATTCAGGAATATCATGGACAGATCCTCTGTCTATATAGACCATCATTGGATCCTGCACTTCAACAGTAGAACTCATGCGTTCTATGAGCTCAGGAATATTTAGAATACTATCACTATCAATTGTTGTCTCCATTGATTCAAAAGTAGCATGTCTATTCCCGAATGAATCTGTGCCTCTTATTCCCAGATAAAACGGTTGGTACACTTGATCTTGCATAAATCCTTCAAAAGAGAGAAATGTATAATACACGATTTCATCTTCGTGTTCTGCACGGAATAACTTGCCAAATGCATCCATCACTTCACTTGGATGCAAATCAACTGCAGAAGTAAAAGGCATAGGTAAAACACCTTCAGTATCAAAATAATAGCTTCTGCTGTTTTCTCCAATATCCTGTTCATTGGAGAATGCTTGATCAGACTGAAACACTTCCCAATGATCAACATCCTCTTCATTGTCAACTGCCCAAAACACTATCTTAAACGGAGCTAATCCGATAATAGAATACGGAAATGAAAACACTTCTATGCGCTTAATAACAGGAGGTATTACATCTTTAGGCTGAAATGCAAACCTTATTTGCAAAGGCTTCTCAAGAATTTCTTCAACCGATTTAATCGCTCCCTTCGAATACACCAGCTTAGTCTCATGATGCTTTTTCTGATATTGATTCATTTGTAAACATGCTCTGAACGTTGGAGGAGGAACTTCGCAAAAACGCTCATGCTCTGTCCGCTTCGTAATACTAATCTCTCCATCACTTTTCATATAATTGATTTGGAATCCGTGCTCATGCTCATGAAGATAATCCTTAACATCAATATGTCTTTCAGCAACTCCAAAAATATTGAGTATATAATCTAATATTTTCTTTGGTGCTCCTGCAGTCGTTTTGAGAGAGACCTCTCCATTTTTTTTCATCTCGATGATGTAAGGTTCTCTTTTTATCTCTTCATTCCTTTGAAATCCATCAAGCATTTCATCAGCAAACACATGAAACTCAGTATATTCATCATCTTCAAAAAGCAGCACCGTATCGTCGACAACAAGTATTTCTTTATCAAGATAATTTTTATCAATATGCACAGAACAAAGACAGTTATCATCCTCGATGACAATACAATCATGAAGTTCTTGAACTACATCCCAGAACAATTCATCCTTGTCACAGTCCTTACTAATAATCATGCCATATTCGTGATGAGTCCGATGTGCATTGAATTCATCAGCTCTTCGTTCAAATTCCTTATCTGGCTCCTTAATATTGAAGATATTTTTGAACTGATTTACAAATACCTTTAATTCATCATAAACAAAGATAGGGAATTCTTCCTGTGCTGTAAATGACGGTTGTATGGTGTACGTGCCAACGCTTTCCTCTTCGTGTACTAATTCTTCATAACTAATTTCTTCTTGTTTTTCTTCAGGCTCTGCCTGCGCCGGCGTTGTTATCTCCTCATTCTGTAAACAATCACCTTGATATTCAAAATGCATGTAATCTCTTCTATTACCCTCGCCAAGCCAATTGAAATCGTTATTTTTGAATGCATCAATTAAACATTGCGGCAAATCGTATGTACAAGAATTGTCTTTTCCATAACAATCAGGATTGGTATCCCAGTTGAGATCAACAGCCATACCCCAACTATGAAGACTTCTTTTACTTGGATCAAGATCACAATTCTGTATTTGACCTCCATAATTCATACACCGCCACCATTGTCCTCCTGCAAACCTGAACTCATAGCTCTCGAACTCTTCGCATTGTTTCCATGCTTCTTGCACTCTCATTAACGAACTTGCAACGAGGCGATGCACTTTAACATTAATACCTCTTTCATCATCAGGTCCTAATCTTACTGTTGCAAGATTCTCTTTAACCTCTGATTCTGTTTTTCCTAAATACATATTCCTTTGAGGATACGCTTTATTCTTGTTAATGCCACAAGGCAAAGTAAAAGGATTAGCATCAAGAAAGAAATTTCCTATGTCTTCCTTTCTGATAGGAATATTCAGAGGAGATCCTATAGACCTCCCTTTCACTATAACGTCCTCTCTCAAATCAACAGAAAGAGCAAAATCGGAAACAATAATATCTTGTGCCTGTAAGAAACGAAAAAGCGAAACAGGAAACTCTTCTTTAATCTCCTTCTCAATATCAGGATAGCATGATTTTAGTGTCCCTCTATCATCAAAGAGCCATAATGCTCTTCCAAGATAAGGAGGGCAATTTCCGACTAATTGACTAGAACTATATGACGAAGAAGCGTATCCTCCATTTTTTCCAAGCGTATACAATGTATCATGTAAAGCAAGTTGCGCAGCATTATCAAAATCATTGAGTATCGCTTCTCCATAATGAATTGATTTCGCTATCGCTCTTTGATAATGTCCTAATGAGGGACCTTCTGTATGGTCTCTATAGGTAAGTACTAATGCTGTTGTAAGTGCAGCTATGTAAACAAGCAATAATCCTATTGCCAGAATATTTATCTCTGCTTTTCTTGATAATCTCTTGCACATACCGTATCCACCTTTTCCAAACAAACAGCAATTGATCCTCCATCAATTGTTGGAACAGTCATAATATCAACCACAGAATCTCTGTAGCATCCTGATGCATGTTGTTGAACAAACACTCGCCAGAGCGCACAAGGAGCATGCACACATCCATCATGATACAAACTCATATCTGTGTTTCCAATCTTTTTTTCTCCTGATATTGGTTCAGTAACAGTATATATTCCTTTTGCAAATCGATACGAAAACAGCTTAGCAGCATCGTAGACTTTCCCTAAATCATAGCTTCCTTTCCACGGACCTTTTCCTTTTGTATCAACATTCGTCAGATATTCTTGCACAGATATATCAGGGCCTTCATACTGTTTCATATTTTGCCGCAGGAATGAAAGTAAAATGATATTTGATTGAAATGCAATATCGTGTGTTTTGTCAGAATGATCAAATACATATTGCTTACAGTCACCAATTTCTCCAATATCTTGTATTGACAATGCTACACTGTTTTTTGCTAAAAGAAACAACACAAGGAATACAACCGTAATAAGGATGAATGCTATAAATATGTAAATGTCAACTGCAAATCCGAATACTCCTTTTTTGCTTCTCATGTTGTGGGCACCAATACCGTAACTTCCAATATAGCAGGTTCTAAATCTCCTCTCTTCCAATACTGCACAGGAAGATAATATTGAACTCCGTCAACCGTCTTCCCTTTTACACCTGCACTAAAGAGAGGAAACCATTTATCAAACACATATTCATTCAAATACGTTGAGCGAATACGTGAAACTCCTCTTTCATCTCTCCACGTCATGATTTTCCATGACTCAGCATCAAGTAGTGTAAATCTTGCGGCTACAAACCGATCATAGGTATATTGCACTTCATCATCTAATGAAGAACTATTGAATCTACTCAAATCAACAATACCAGGATAGACTCTCCCTAATGCATCAACATAATTAAACGTATTATCTGAATAAAGCAATCTATGTGCAATAACCTCTGCATGAAATTCATGCATTGTATATGTGGGTAATTTCAATAGAGAGATAAGCATTATTCCTGTAACAAGAAGGATGGAGAGGAAAATAAAGAAGAATATTGCCTGCAACACCGCTACAGGGCTTGCTGCTTTTCTTGACAGGAATAGTTGCATCATATCTCACCATAATATTCTCTTATCGCATCTGCAATAGGAAGTATTGCCTGATTTCTCAACAGCAAAGGTTCTTCCTCTTTATTAAACTCAATAAATACGCCAACGTTACTATCATCAAATCCTTTTAGAGGAGTATCCTCAGCTGATTTTGTCAACAGGAATTGATTGAATGTTTTCTCTTCGTATGTCGCATCAAAGATATGCTTCCTCATTAACCACGCAAGTTTATGCGATTTCTGATCGATATCATCATTATAGACAATCTTCACTGAAGACTGCTCACCTCCAGATTTGATATTGAACGCTATTGTCATATCTGCATCACATTGATGAATATCTGCTTTGATTCTATCTACTCTTCTCTCAATACGAAGCGCAGATTCAATTCCTCTTGAAAGCAGCAAGGTCATCTCAGGATTATCCAAAGAAGTAACAAAACAAAATGAACGATCATATTTCCACGTAGGAAACACCGTATTAACACGAGGCATATCACTAAAAATACCTATAATTTCATCAGGAATTTCCGTAAAGTTGATGTTATTGTTCTGTTTAATGAGTTCAATATCAGCACGTTCCGCTTCATAGCGTTCTATTGAAATGAACGGGTCTCTTCCAAACTGAAAAAAAGCAGGAGTGTTTTTGTTCTTTATATCATAAAGCCAAATAGAATCAATAATGCCCTCAGAAGATCCTTCTTTGAATACAATCCCATATGTTTTTGTCGGCATGAACTCATAATGAAGCGATAGCTCTCCTGGAGCACCATGCATTAATTCCATAGTCAATGCAATATCTTTCGTATAGAGCTCTCTAAAAGCATAATCATCAGTTGTCGTCTTATAGACAAACCCAAAGAATGCGACAATTACTATGCCTAAGGCAAGTAGTTGATAGATAATGAACATAAAGTTCGATTGCCCTCTTTTTCCCATTACAGTGACATCGTCGGGAGCATTTAAATAGTTTATGATAGCGTCTAAAAGAATTTCTTGTTGAAAATGTATCACTGCCCAGCGAAGTACTCTGAATCCATAAAAGTATGGTATACTCTTGATTTGCTTATCTGATTGTGTATGCTACACGAAGCGCAGTGATACATGAACAGAATGTGCCTGACACTATTGGTAAAATTGCAGATAAACACATTCATGAAGAAATATCTATGCACGTTGTTCGAACACCTTCAATACCTAACACACAATCGCCTGTTTTTCCTTGTTGTACATTGCAGAAATCAACAAAACACTTAACTTCTTCTAACATCGTATCGCATTCATCATCACAATAATCAGAACACACTCTTTCATCACAATTGACATCTTCAATAAGCTCATCTTCTGAATAATGATATAATAAATCACTGTAGCCTGATAAATACGGAGTAAAAAAACCTGATTTCCTATTTCTTGTCATACATATTTGTTCTATGAACCCATCATCACAATAAGGCAGTGGTGATTGCTGATCAATAGTGCATTCATCAATCTCTGCTACACAGGAAAAATACGCTTTTTTCTTAAATCCAATACCGACAATGTGGTCGAAAGGATCATCAATATCACTCACATAAACAAGACGTTTCTTATGGAAACCATCTTCATCATACTCAAATCGATAAAGTTTACCTGACACAACAACAGTAGTGGCATCATAATCAATAACATCTTCTGCAGCAATAATTATTGCATCTCTTTGTATATCAGGAGAAAGCTGGCCTATATACTGCAGAGCATCAGCGTCTTCCCGATAAAATCCTTTTGGAATAAATCCAATAATATAATGCGAAACAAGAAATGCATCTTCTGGCTCATCGAACACCAAATCAAGATATTCATCAGAAAACCAACCAATATCTTCATCAAGAACATCATAATAGTAGCCGATAGTATGCACTCCTGTATTTGACCACCATTCATTTTCTCTAAACAATTCAGGAAAATCATCATTGCAAGTAACTATTTGTCCTGCTCTTGAACAACCACAGTCACCTTCTGTCCTACATTGTTGTTGGCCCTTCACATTAAGAATAGCTTCAATTTGATTTTTAACATTCAAATCACCGAATAAAAAAATACTGTTGTATTCTCTGTGAGGTTCAACCACTTTAACACTTGCTAGATGAAGTTGTTTTGTATCATCAAATGAATAAAACACAGGATAGGTCCAGAACATATAATTTGCGATATTTTCTGAATGTTGATCTTTTGATTGCAATGCGTATGGCTTAACTGCTCCCCCATTCTTTATGTGTGTTTTTCCAAGTGAACTTGCATAGAACTCTGATCGTCGAGGGATATCAATCGTAAAGCATGTTTTTACATTAGCATCTCTAATGCAGCTCCGTTCAAACATGCTATTTTTGCCCGCACCAAGATCTCTGCATTTTCCACACGCAAGGCCTCCGTAACAAGGCTCTTTCTCATAAACACAAACACAGGGTTTGTTGCCGCATTTTGTCGGAGGAAACATCTTTCCGAGCATACTTTCGAATTGACTCCTACTTACAGGATTATTTGTTCCACCAAGCTCATGAAGATACTTATCATAATCTGGTTTACCTAATGCCCAAAATTCCGTTGGCTTCCTGTTTATCTCAATATATTCTCCTGGCTTACCACTAAAGAACGCAAGCGCATAACCTTCATTAATTCTGAATGAAACAGAATCTTTGCTGAATTCTTCTTTAGCTATTCTTTCCAGCGTATCAGCAACAAATCGAGCATTCTCTTTTGTATCTTTATACGGATCTACACCTTCACTAAGCACAGACGTAAAAAATCCTATTACTACAGAGATTGCAAAAAAAAGAATGATTGCTGCTATAAAAAGCTCAATAAATATTTTGAATTCCCATGCTCCTTTTCTAGAACGCATAGTAGTTACCTCTAACCAAGAACTGATGTGTCAGTTATTGTTTTTGTAGGCAAGCAACAAGTACTCACAAAATTTATTTGCTCTCCTGTTTCAAGATCTGTCTTCATATTGAATTGTTGACAGGAAGCTATTTCTTTTTCATTCGTTGACTCTTTGTGCGTTGCAATAGGACATTGACTGCTCTCTACACATCTGTATTGATTAACTGTTTCATCGAGTTGACATTCTTCATGTGCTTTATATCTCAAACAAAAAGATTGATAGCTCGCTCCTGCAATAGTATTTTTCACTGATTCGCATGCTGTTGAAAGTCTTCCTTGATCTTCTCCCCAGAGACCAAATCCTTTCGTCAAAAAACTGACAAATCCAACAATAAGAATGACTACAATAAAGAGTGTGAGAATGGTGCTTCCTACTTGTGCTTTCTTTTTCATAGTATCAGCTCGCATCAGGCGTATAACAAACCTCCATGCCTGTGTATATATCAAAGACCCATTCACAACCATTACGTCCTCCAACATAGCAAGGATCTTTGTTGCATGTCCAAGGATTTCTGTATTCAGAACATGTCTCGACGTTAAGACAACCTCTGCAATCATCATCGTGACTATCAGGATCTTCCTCAGCATCTCCTGCTTTAATAATAGGGGTTGTATATGCTTTAATAAATCCATAAGGGCTTACTGAAGCATAGCTGTTTAACTTTGTTGTATTCCATTGATTGGTATTCCAGAAACAATGACTATCTGGGATTCTCGCAAAGCAAGGATCTCTTTCGCAGGACCACATTGTTGAGTATTCATTACATCTATCAATGCTAAGATCATTGCAATCTTTGCACTCAAGCTTATAGTTCGTATCATCTCCTGTAATACTATATCCTGTTGCAACACAATTTGCAATCTCTTCAAAACATTGATAGCCAGGATCGACAGCATTCATATTCCTTTTAGCTACATCAATACACGCTATAGGATCATTTGTATTAGTAAAGTAATCGCATCCTCTTGACTCAGGACAATCTGTTGTACCATCCCAATTCGCAAAACGCAAAACAAAACATATTTCATCACCACTATACGCTACAAAATTTGAACCTGTTGGAGGACTGAATGTTCCTTCAACACCAAGCATACAGAGTTTTGTATTTTTATCAAACCTGAAAGCACCACTATATTCATCATATGCTCCTCCTCCAGAAAGAAAATCAATTTCGTCCTCCTTGGCAATACCTGTGCCTACCCCTTCGAGATCATAAACTTCATGTGTAGCCCCAAAAGTTTCAAGCATTTCTTGCGCCTCTACTAATGTTAACTCTCCGCTAGGACATGCGCCAAACTCAACATCACCATCACCTTCATAAGAAAACAATCTTACAGCGTCGCAATTGCGAAGATGAACAAAATCTCCACCTAACTCATTGTTTGTATATTTAATCTGACAGGTAACATCACAAACACCAATTTCCTCTCCTGATAGCAACATAACTGATTCTCCTTTTACTTCGATAAAGAATCTTTCTTGATAGGGAATTTCTTCTCCTTCTTCTCCTGCAGGAGTCTCTCCTGGCCCTTCACTAGGACCATCCCATATTAATCCACTACCATATTCTGACGATTGACAGCAGACTTTATTACTTTCACAATCAAGTTCGCCATAATCAAACCCATTTGGACAACATCCTGGAGGATTGCCAGGGGATATGCAAGAAAGCCTGCATTCTCCTGCTCTATCATCACATCCTGTTATTTTTTTTGATGTTTCTCTCAAAGGACCTGCAATAAGAGAACCTACTGTAATAATTAAGAGCAGTGCTAGTATAATCGTTGCAACAGTACCAATTCCATTACTTGTCGCTCTTTTATTCATTACGATCTACCTCAAACGGGAGAGCAACAGAAGCCTGATTCACACGTTCCTCCAACAATTTGCTTATCTACAGGACAATCAGCCATGCAGAGGCCTCCTTTGCTAATACAATTAGTCGCAGGCTCCACATCACTGCTCGTGTTGAAGATAAGAACAGCAAGAACAATCAAAACGAGCAGCGCTATAGCAGCAATAATGATCGTATTAAGAGCAATAGCTGCTGCTTTTTTCATGATAAAAACCTCATATTGGTGACGGTCCACAGCACACCTCTCCTTCATTTGGACAAGTTTTTCCTATACCCATTGCTTTTGTAGTACCTTCAGGACAATCTTCTCCTTCAATAACACATTGGGCATTATCTCCTAATCCAACACATGTGGTGGTTCCCGTACTCAATCTTACACCTGAATTGATAACTAAGATAGTCAATACTACAAGCACTATGAGACCAATGGCCGCAATAATGATGACTCCCATCGACAGTCCTTCAGCCTTTGCCATGCTAATCACCTCTATTCACACTCCGATAACATTCTTTATAAATATTTCCATAAATATATACACAAGATAGATAAAAAAGTTCAATAAAGAAAAGGTATTAGAAACATTTATAATGCTCTTTCTCGATAGGAGAGTATGAATAAAAAGGCCATAGGACTCCAGACACTATTGATGCTACTAGTTGGAGCCATTCTCCTTTTTGTTATTATAGGTCTTATGATAGGATGGATCGGCCCTGCGAAAGGGTCTGTCCCTGGCATTACACAACCAGGAGCTACAGGCATATTCATCCCTTTTATCATTCCAAGAGGTTGGTTCAGTGTACGGAAAAAAAGCTGATGGACAAACACTCCTTGGTCTCGTCATTCTAGGCGTGCTTGCGGTATTGTTAATTACCTTCATTATCGGAGGATCAAGCGACATCAAACAAGACTTTGCAAAACTTTTTGGATTTAGTGAAGAGACTGTTCTTGAAACAACATGTCCGACAAACTACGAACTATCTTATGATGACAGCATTGATTTCTCAAAAGGAACGTATAGTGATGACAAAAGTTACTGGAATGAAAAGCGGCGTGAAGTTTTTTCTGATTTAACAAAAGATGTGTTTTCTTTTTCTCGCGCAATAGAAGAATGCCCTTTTGATGAGACAAAATATGAAGAACTCCGTACAGTGCTAATTCCAGTAGTGAGAAATATATTCTCTTTCTTTAGCGCGTATAGCCCTTATACGAGCTTCCAAGCAATTCCCATCATTGAAAATGACGTTACTAACAATGATAGGGCGCAAGCAATAGACGGTATGTTGTTGCTTCAAGCTTGCGACTTCATGATGGAAATGAATAACATTGTAGAAGATGCTCCTGGAGCTGCCGGCTATTTTGAACCTGAAAGCAAAGCAAATTTCTTCTACAACACCAACCCTTGGAGTGATTATGATCATATACTCCAATTCTGCTATTATCAACATCTTTTGGCAACCAAAGTAGAACTTGAAGCAGCACACTATCAACACAGAGTGTTTGAAGTCGATGAACAAGTAGCTAAGAACACTCCTCTTATCTATAGGTTTGAAAAAGAAGATAATACCTATATCTGGAAAGAAACACCAACAACACTTCAAGATGATATCTATAAACGCATAGATTGGTTCTCAGCGCGATGTCTTTCTTTTGATGAGAATGTATTAAGTGAACGTTGCGAAGAAGCCTACACAGAAATACTTCCTCTCACTACAAGATAAATGCCTGATTTAATTCTGACGTGCCGAACTATAGGTACATCCTAATTCTTCGACGGTATGTTCGCTAAAAGGCATAACACGAATTGACGCAATATACAATCCTTCATCATTGTTCTTGATCATTTCAAGTATTTCATCAAAACTGTATCTTCCTGTCATGAAACCACTCATAGCACCACCGACCACTCCTACGAATGCGCCACCAACAGCACCAATCGTGCCTCCTGCAGCAGTACCCGCTCCAGGAATAATGCTTCCGGTAAGTGCACCACCACTCAAGCCAAGTTTTCCTCCAGCAACACCTCCGAGAACACCCCCTGTTGCACCACCAACAATCATGCGCGTTATTGCTTCAGTTCGTATACTATCAAGATCCACAACAACTCCAGGAACAATCTTATCATAATAGAACATTATCGCAAGATCATCTTCAGTTGTGAGATTGATATTATCAAAGGATTCAATCTCCTCTCTCTTCATACCGGTAAAATATTCAAGGTAATTCTTGTCATCATAATACTTCTTATCAGCAAGATAGGTATACATATCGCCGATATCAACATCAGTTCTGAATCTATCAATGTAGCAGATATTGCAGTATTTTCCATCATCTTTGAAAAGAGTAAGTTCTCCTTCTCCCCACATCCACCAGCAACGGCGCATCTGTTCTGCGATAGTGTGCATTATTTTTTCTTTTTCTCTATAAGCAACTGTTACATAATCTGTTCTACACTGCTCTATATCTGATTGATAGAAATTAAAGGATGTTGTTTTCAGTTTGGCATGGGTTTGCACTGCTTGTTTACAAGCTGTTTCTGTTGCATCACGTTCAGCATCGATCATCATTGGATGAAAAATACTAACATACAATATCAACGTTATTGCTATAATAGTCAATGCAACAAGCGTTCCTACAGCACCTCTCAAGAGACCACCCCTTTCGTACAGAAAGATGATGTTCTACTAGCAGGAATAAGCATAACAGCTCCTTTTTTGAAAAGAGGTAAATCATCTTCTCCACAATCACCATACTCCCTACAAGAACGCGCATAAACAATTGAATAGACTTGATCTTCTTTCAAAGGATACCCGTCAAGAAACATATGCAGATCTGCAGGATACATTTCCTCGGGAAGATCAGCGAAATTAACATTGACATATCCTCTTGTATTCTCCTTAGGAATATGGCCTGCTTCGAGATAGTTTTCAAAATCAGCGCTGTGTAAGTAGTAATTGTAGAGATATGCTCCATACGTAAGATCAGAGCCAGGCATTTTTGTTGTATGAAGATACTCAGTAAAAGCATAAGTATTAAAGATATGTTCTATGTCGTAGAATGATTCGCTCGGTAATTTGAATTCAACGTCATTGCAGATAAAACAAGCAACGCCATCACTTTTCCCTCCGAAGAACCAGTCAACATCATTAAAGTTATCATCTCTTCTTTGAAAAACATCAATGCCTTCACCAAATTGATACCAGCAAAGTTTCATCTGCTCAGCAATTTCTCTGTAGATAATGTCTTGAGTTAATTCATTGAAATGGTCTTTCACTTCATTGTCAACAATCACTTCTTTCTTTTTTCCATTTTCCTTGACGCCTTTGTTGTAAAAATCAGTTTTAATTTTTGGACACTGCAGCGGAAGAATTCTGTAAGTTCCTGATTCAACAACTATTTTCTTGCTCACTTCAAGCGAGACTTTATTTCTCATCACCGCAGAAGCTCTGCACTGCTCTCTCATATTGCTGCTGTTCCAGTCTGAAAGCATAGGCATCAATATGGACAAAAGTATAACAACCGCGATAATTAAAATAATAATAGAGATGAATTTTCCAACTTGTGCTTTTCTCTTCATGCTATCCCAATCCAACTTTCACTAATACAACAATAGTTCCAAGGAATAATATTCCAAAGAGTATCCATGGAATAAAAGGCCCTATCTTCTCAAGCAGATTGCCGACATCCTCAGCGCCCATAACCCCACCTCAGGTTTCAGGATTTATAAGATTTACTTATTCTTGTTGTATCGCACTACTGCGTTTAGCGGTACTGCCAAAGTACACTACCTCCTAGCGGAGTTTTCAAATATATCTTCAGATTCACTAAAAATCGATTCCGACATCAATTACAGAAGAGAACGGAGCGAGGTAGTGTACTTTGTAGTTACGAGCAAACTCGTAACTGCCCAGCGCAGTCATCTTAATGCATATTGAACTACGACAGAACTCGATTTGAGCTGAGATTTGTACATGAGAACGTAGCGCAGTACCACAAGTATCAAAGAGAATCCGATTTTCCACAGTTAAATAAGCAAATCAAGAGTATACCATACTCCTATGGATTCAGAGTACTACGCTGGGCAGTAGTGCTACAATACAATAATTATTTCCTACATATATCTAATCTAACAATGACGTCACCATACGGAAATACAGAAACAGGAAGCCATCCTGGCCTTTCTGTTTCATCATTCTCAGGATCGCAAGATCTTTCCTCGTTGTAGTCGCCTGCGTTGATTGGGGTCATAATATCATTATCATCTTTTTTTATTGTGAAATAATATGAAACATACCAATGATTTAACGTTCCTTCAAAAATAGTTTCAATAACATCTCTGAGTTCATCACATGATGATGCAGGACAACGAATACGTTCTTGCATAGCACAATCAGATATAAGCTGTTCTATTGAATAATCCTCACAGTCAGGAACAGTTATTTCGAGCAAGGCATTTACCATGTTCTCACCCATCTGGTCATATTTGTAGACTTCCGCAACTCTTGATGGTGTTTTGGTGACAGTAAACGCAACATAGAAAATGAAGCCCACACTAATCAATAGTACAATGATTGCTAATCCCATGATTTCCGCCTGTGATCGTTTCATTTTTTACCTCATAAAAAATGTAACCTCAACATTTCCAATTTCGTTATTTTTCTCACTCTATGCTCCTCGAATATACTTTGACAAATAATATGCCAAATGCTCTTCTATCGGTAACAGGATTATGAAGTACAACAGGAACTTGCATCTCATCACTTGATTCTGTATTTTCGTCGATATGATTATCCCAAAGTACATGTTCCACAGGATTTCCCTCATCATCAACTTCACCAGGTTCACCAGCAGGATACACTTGTGTGTAATATATTTTTGAATCTCCAAAATAATGAATATAGCTCATATTTGCTTGATTGCCATAGATGTCACTCTCAAACAATCGCTTGAATGAAGCAAACTTGGTAATGTCAATACAATTCAACTCTTCAACTTGCGCAATACTGCAATGGAGTTCCGGCATATTGCTCACTTCCTTCACAACACTGACTGCATCTAATTGTACTTTTTCCCTTAACTGCTCTTGAATACCCTCTTTTTGTGTGCTTCCAAAAAAAATCAACCCGAAGAAAACAAGAACTATGAAAACAACTACAATTGCGATAGTTTCTCCGAATTTGATCTGTGCTTTCTTAGAAGAGGAAAGCGCCTGTCTATTTTTCATCAATATATCACCGCACAATTTCCTCGCAAGAGGTCAGTATTCATTGCAATAACAAATCTATAATGCTCATAGAGTCCTGCAACAGTATCAGTAGTAGGCCCTTCATCAGCAAAATCATGATAGCTATTACCAATACAGTCAGGAACATCAAAATCATTTTCAGCACCGTAATCCTCATCATCCATGAATAAACAAGGATCAAGCAAAGCACCACAAAAATTACCTTCATCATCATATTGTGATTGTATTCGAGCAATTCTGTCATACTGCATCCATGCCTGCATTTGCAATGCCTTAAACGCTTTTCTTACATTACATTCGTACATCTCTTTATTTTCAGAAAATATAGCTCCAAGCAACATAGGTGTGGTGAAATAAGAAGAACTTCCTTTCTCTTGCCAAGTGTTGCCTTCTTTTTCATAAAACAACACTTGCCCATACAGATGAGCATCAGTCATTTCTTGAACTTGTCTTATCACCACAGCAGTCACTTGCCTATCTTTCAACTCTCTTATCTCTCCTTCAGGAAACATAATTAGCGGATACTCTTCTCCAGCATATTCTTGATAATAGATTATTCTTATTTTGTCATAATTATTGTTCACAGGCTGCTGTCCAACATTAATTATTTCTTTTGTAACATTATCGTGCACATATCCATACATATCTTCTATCATACCTGCATTATCAAGATCATCAAAGAAATAATAAGCGACAGCATCATTAGTGACATAAAGAAAATTCATCACTTTGAAAGGCACATGCCAATCTCTTGTGAATGCTAAGAGATGCCTTCCTTCAAGAATATCAGGGCTGAAAATCACATCAAAAGGAGTTTCTTTGTTGATACCCTTACCATATAATTGATAGAGAGAAAGATCCTCTTCGCAGACAAATTCAAATTTTGCCTTTGGTATTTCGATATCAGCAAACGCATTAGGAGCAACTTTTGTTGTTGTAAGTACCGTATCAACATGGTTGATCAAACTTGAACCAATTCGCGCATCAGAAGCAGCTCTTTGATTGCTGATGAATGCAACAAAAAAAAGTATAAAGACTGACCCTATAATAATCATCAAAATCCATGCGAACATGGATTGGATAGCACCCCTTTTCATACTATATATAGCATATCACGCTTTTATAAGTTTTGCGTGTGAATTTCTTATCATTCATCCGGAGATTTTTATACAGTAAACGCCTCTCTCATAAAAATAAAAACATGTTGAGCTAGAAACTGACATCCAAAATCCATTATCTGCATTAGAACTGCCGTAAGTTCCATCTGGACCATACATTTCTGCGTTTTGCCAATCATCACAGTTATTTCCTGATGATTCTCCTTGTGAAGTTGTTCCAGTCCAGACACCTACTGTTCTTTCTTCACCAAATTCATCATAACCGACAGGATTCTGAAGCATGCCATCAAATAAATCAGCTAAACTAGCTGCCATTTCATCACCATTGCTGTTGTAAAACGTTGCACTCTCTAGTCCATTTACTAGTAAAAGATCCATTGCACTAATATCTGAACTGCTAAGCAGAGCTATCCATTCGCCATCAAGATCTGCATTTGAAGCAGCATCTGTACAAATATCATCAGCACCTTCTCTACCACCAATATCTCCTACGAATTCTTCAGATGTAACAAAAATTACTGCTTCATCAACAGGCACCACACATTCTCCAACTTCACATGTTTCACCTTCGCTACAATCGTCGTCAGTAACGCATTCGACGCATTCATCTTCGTGGCAGAACTCTTCATCTATACAATCTATGATTTCTTCTTCGTACTCTTCATAATAACAGCTCGCGTCAGTTTCTCCTCCATGCTCACATCCATAATCAACATACTCTACGAGCAAACTATCTTCATCATGACATGAAATAAGTTCTCCTTCAAAACCACAATCTTCTCCAGTCAAACATTCTGTTTCATGAGTTGTTTTAACACAATACAGTCTGTTTTCACCAATACAATATGCCATGTAATCAAGTTCTATCCATTCTTGTGCTGTTGACATAACAGAACCAATTGTTCCTAAGAATCCTGCATTTCCTGATTCCCAATTATCACAATAATACTCGCTCAGTTCTCCTTGACTATTTGTTCCCGTCCAGACATACCAAGGATTGTCCATTATTGGGGTACCAAACTCATTATAGCTTATAGAATTCTCAAGCTCAGTATCTTGACCATCTAGTAGATTATCCATCCCTGTTGCTATTATTTCATCTTGAACTGTAACGAATTGACTATCTTGAAGACGATACCCTTCAAATAATTCCCATACATTTTTTTCATCTGTACTTAATATAGAAATCCATGTTCCTTCTCGTCCTGAATTAATAGCTGATGTTTGACATATTTGATTAGAACCATATTTTCCAAAATTCCCTCTATATCCTATACTTGTAGTAAATATTGGTGCTGTAGTACGACACATATTCTCTATGCACCCTGCATTTTCTCCACAAGTCACTTGCTCCGATACACTCACATCATAATCGCAATATGGCCTATTTCTTCCGTTCTTTACGCATGTTGGTGTATTCCGTATATTAATTTGTGTATTATCATCCGAACAATAAGTTTCTATTATAGATGGTTTGCCACAGTCAAAATCTCCTCTGCACATAGCAGGATAATTTGGAGTTAAACCTGCTTGTCCCACAAGAGAAGCTGTATTGCCTTTGAGAGATATATCAGCATCTGAATTTGTATTTGATAACGTCATAATCATAGCTGTGCACGCAACAATAGCAACCATAGCAACAATGAGTAAATTGTTCATATCTTTTCCCATGATAACAACCTCCTGATGAATATATTGTATCTTTGTATAGACAAATTATAAATGTTGTTATTAAGCCATCAAAATGCATGCGAACAGGGATTGGATAGTGCTTCTTTTTATAAGCATCAACCCTCTCTTATCTTGACTCTATCTCCTTGTCCTGAGAAGAAGAACTTGAATACGCCCCCTTTATTAGGAATACAAACGAATCCATCATTTACACTGACTCTTAATTTTTTTTCTAGAATAGGCTCAGAGAATCCTTCTTTGACAAGAAATACTGTAGCAGCAGCACCATCTTCAACACTTGATGCAATAATAGGATGGCCTTCAATTCCTACAGAGTTCTGACTCTGCACTTTATCATAATCAACAAAACACACTTCTTCATAACCACAGGGAGCTTGTAGTGATTCTCTCATGTTTGTACCAAAAGATCTATGCCTTCCTGTAAGAAATGAATCAAGTCTATTTTTGAACGTAACTTTCTGAACTTCACAGCCTTTTTCGATCGTGCTGGCAATAGCACTATAACCGAAGAACATAATCAATCCCATAATAATCAACGCAACTATATAGATGAAGATATGATTGATTTGTCCTTTCTTTCCCATTGTATTCGCCTTCTTAAGAATCAGCATCGATTCGCTTTTCGCTTCCTTTTTTTATAGTCCTACGTCCCCGTATGCCGTCAAAGCGACGGAGCGCTTTGGGCTGCAAAGTCCATCTGACTTTGCAGGGGCAACCCCCCGTAACGGACTAACAGATCCCTAGATGAAAGCGAATATACTGATGCTGATTCTTTTCACACCTTCACCCCATATTTTCTTTTCCATCCCATGTTTCGAATATCATTAACAATCTTTCCAGCTTCTTCTTTTGTCATGAGCTTCTCATCAACAAATCCGAAAAGAATATCATGAACATCTTCTTTATTGATCTTTCCAGCATCCATCAAATGCACAAGTATCTCCTTAAACACATTTTTATCCATGGTTTTTGAAGGTAAACTCGAAAGCATTTGCACAATCTCCTTTCTATCAATTTTACCTTTTTTCTTTGTACTTTTCTTTGTAGGCTTCTGGGTAATTTTTGAAAGTTCCTTGAATGCATTTTCATCGGTTTTCTTTGTCTTCTTTCCTTTGATAACATCATCGAGATCATCGAAGACATCTTTCTTCTCTCCCTTTTTTATCTTAAATTCCCAATCTTTAGATTTTGACTTTTTCTTGACCACAGACAATTTTTCTTCAGTTTTCTTGTCTCTTGCTATTTTTCCAAGATCTTCAAAAATATCTTCTTTCTGAGTTTTCTTTTCTTTTGTTATTGAAGTCTCTTGTTTTCTCATAAAAAGAGGCTTTATGATTCTCTGATGTAATGAAATTTTAGGTTTTGGTTTTTCGCCAGAGAAATCTTGAACTAACGTTGATCGTTTCTTCTCTCTGATTGCCCATTTTCTTCTCTCAAGATCTTTTATTTTCTTTTGATCCGCTTCTGAAACTGCAGGAGCTTTTGTTTCTTTTTTTGAGGTATCAAATTCTATCTTTTGTTTGAAAGAAGAGGGTGATTTTCCTACTGGTGTTTTGGCAGAGGGAATAGCAGGCTTCCCGCCCAAGAATTTACTAAAGTAATCCTTGTAAGCCCAGAAGCCTGCTCCTCCGACAACACTGAGTACTCCCAAAATGAGGAAGAGCAAAGAGAGTGGGCTCTTCGGAAGCTCAGGATAGTCATAAGGATCAGAGGGGTCGGTGCCATACTCTACTTCGACACTGTCTTTATAGCCATCATCATCAGTGTCAGCATTATGAGGATCTGCACCGTTCTCATATTCCTCTTTATTTGTTAATCCATCATTATCAGGATCATCAAAAGGTTCTGCACAAGTTGTGCAAGCAAAATGTTTTTCTTCCCACCAATCAGGCATACCGTCTTCATCACTATCATAATCAGGATCTTCAAGACAGATGCCATAATCACAAATCAATCCTTCTTTACAATCAGCATCTTCAAGACATCGTTGATCGATATCGCAAGGATCACAATCTGCTCCGCAGTCAACATCTGTTTCGAATCCATTCCAGATACCATCATCACAAAACGCTTCTGCACAGACGCCATTGTCGCAGTAATTCGAAATGCAATCCTGATGTTCAACACATTCTTTGCCAAGATCGCATGCATCACAAATACCTCCACAATCAACATCAGACTCTAATCCGTTTTTCACACCATCAGTACAACTTGGTTCTGTGCAAATATTATTTTCACAATAATGAGAATAGCAATCGTCATCATCTTCACAATGTTGATTATTATCGCAGGCTTGACAAATACCTCCACAATCAACATCAGATTCATCACCATTCTTCACGCCATCAGTACAGCTCGGATCATATTGTACTTCTATTGTTGCTCTTCCAAGATTTCTATTTTGGTTTGGTGAGCGATCAACAGCATCCCAGCAGAACGTAGTTGTTTGCTCAATGCGCTGCGGCAATATACTATTGAAATACTGCTGAATGATAGGCGTACATGAGACATTGTTTGATATGCCTAGCTTGAAGCCATCTGTACATCCTGAAGTATCAGTACACGTAATTGTTACATTAGTTCCTCTTAACATATTTCCTGCTTCTGACTCAACAGCTCTTACAAAAGGAGGATCAAAGTCGCATTCAGGTCCTGAACTTGATTTTGCTTCAACTATTTTTGTAGCAATAGGGCCATAATTTCCTGTTCTATCAATTGACCTGACATTCCACTTGTATGATACATTTTCCACAAGATCAATATTGACTGAGAGGGTATCATCAACATCTGCGCTAAACCATTCAGTAAGCACATCGTTCGTGCCATTGGTAATTCTGTATTCAAGAGACACAACATCGTCTTCTGTAACTGAAGCTGTGGCTTCCATGTCGTTGAGTGAACAAGTATATTGACTTGCATTAATCGTTGGTCTTCCAGGAGGTTCTGTATCAACAAAGAATGAAAAGTCTGCTGAAACAGGATCTGTAAAACTTGAAGTGCAGGAAACAGTGAAATTGATCCTTCCTGAAGGAACATTGATCATTGCTATATGTGTTTTTCCATCAGATGAGACGAATGTTCCGCTTCCTCCTCCATGACGATCATAAGCACAACCTAATACTGCCTGTGATGTGCTTATGGTGAAATTCATAATTGTATAATTATGATATTCAGGAGGAAATACTTTAGCAATCGTATATTCTCTTGAAAATTCAAGCGTGATGGTTTCATTAATAGTGCTTTCTTGCCAAGCCATATTCCTGCAAGTAATAGTATAATTAAAATAGAATGATTGAAAAGGTGTTCCGCATGCATTATCCCTCACATAATCATAAAGAAGCACATATTCTCTGCTAGTCATATATGATTCAATATCAAACGGATCAGGATATGCTGTAACAACAGGTTCTGCATTGCAACCAGGATCTCTAAACTCAGTCATTGTACAGACGGTAGGATCATCAGTTCCTATCGTTAAAACTGCTAATGGTGCTTCGAAATCTCTTACAATCTTACTCTCTGGAGAAACTTGTACATTGAAAACAGGAGATGTTGTGTCATAACCGAAAGCAACTTTGGGCTGTATGGAAATAAGACCAGTTGGTGTTTCACAACGGACACTTGTTTCCCTAATTTCTCCGTCCTGAAGATTAAGCACGCCTACCGCATCATTAAGTATGTGCATTATTGATGCTTCTTCCTGATCATTATCAAATTCATAAAACCAAAAAAAGAAAGGATCCTCTTCGTCATACCACTCATCACTATATCGACAAGCAGATGCGAATTCTGATTGCATAGTCCAATCAAAAGCAGCATTATTAGTAAGGCCGAAGGGAACTTTGCAGGATTCATTTCCTGCAGTAAGACATTCCTCTATAGGTTCTGCTAAAGGAATTACTTGCCAAATTTGCATCGCAGGAGCATCAACTTCAAACTCATAATATGTATCAACTGTATTACCAACAAGATCCTCTGCAGTAACTTCAAGCATATATAATCCGTTATTTAAATTGTTAACAGGAGAAATGGTAAAAATCATATCACTCTCGTTTTCTATAGTAACAGGAATCTCTCCTTCAGGAGGAAAAATATTTCTTGTGAGTGATACCTCTAATAAAGTCACTTGCTCATTATACTCAAATCGAATTTCAGGTCGCCTGCTTGTTGAAACCTCGGCAGCAACAACGCCAACAAGGAGAACAAACAGAAGCAACACTACTATGAAGCGTTTCATAATCACCCCTTTCTTTCTTAGTCAATTAATGTAATGAATGGTTCCTCAGGAGGAACAAGGTCGAGCAGCACATCAAGAGGATATTCTCTTGTATTGCCTGCGTAGTCTTGCACTACAATAGCAATCATGTTTAGTATTTCTTGATTCGCTTGACTTTCTAATGAAACCGTTATATTTGCAAATCCATCAATGATGCAGTTTCTCATGGTTGGGCAAGATCGAGAGGCTTGATTCCTCAGCACTCTTGGATCAATCGAAATATCAAATGCTGAAATTCTGAAAATATCGTCATGTGTTGTTCCTTCCAGAGTGAGTTCAGATCCTCTTGTCGTCGGCGTATCATTAAGTATGACTACTCTTGGAGCTGCTGTATAATGTACGATATCAAAAACAGGAATGGTATTATCGACAATAACATCGATGTTTTGTGCTTCTCCTTCATTACCTGCATAATCTGAGAACACTACCGTCAATGTTTTTGTTCTGTCTCCTGTCCAATCCATACCTTCTCTAATGATAAACATCTGTTCCTCTCCAAAATTCTGCACCGTAAGGAGATCATCATCTTCTGCATCAATCGTCATAAACAAACCATACTCTTCATTGGTAACGGTGTAAGTAAGATAGAACACTCCTTCTTCATTCATGTATGTTGCATAAGTATCAATGACTGCATCAGGTGGTGTTGTATCAACAACAACAGTAAAGAATGTAAGAGAAGGTCCTACTTCTTCTCCACTATTAAGTATTCTTGTTGCTGCAACATCCAATACATATTCAATTCCTTCTGTGAGTTCAGGAAGCGAGCAGATAAACCATCTGCTGCCAGTAACTGCAGTGACTCCTTGTTGTACTCCTGGAGCTTCTGCGTCAGGATCATCAGTAGCAATACAGCGTTCCATCACAATACTTTCTTGATCATAGATTCCTCCATTAAGGTTTACCTCAGTTAAATTAATACTTCCTGTTTCATTGAAATCAAGAATAAGAACAGGTTCATTATTTGCAGTAAGATACACTTGTGATCTTGGTTCTGGGTTAATGGCGGGAGCATCTCTTATAGTGAGGAAAGGATTATTTGGTGCCATACTATTGATTTCGAACGACCAAGCATAATTGAACTCATTATGTGCCCTGTCCATTGCAAAAGCGGTTACATTATACACGGCATCGGCAAGTACTACCTCCTGGCTACCATCATCATTGAAATGATTCACAAGAAATTCCATGGCTCCTTCTGGTTGGAATTGAAGATAATAGAGATCTCCTTCGTGACCTACAGAAAAAATTCCTGGAATTGATGTTTCTCCTGAAGTGAGCTGCATCCAGATGTTATTCCCTTCTTCGAGCAATCCTGAATAACGTTCATTAACTACAAGAGTGATATTAGAATTATTTTTGTTCGTCACTATATTTTCTCCAGGAAACGTAGCCTGTGTTTTCATAGGTATTTCATCATCAACGTAAATATTATAGTATTCTGTTCTTCCTCTGTTGCCTATGTTATCTTCGACGGCAGCAAAGAATTTGAAATCTCTATTGATCTCTGTGTGAACAAATTCAAGAGGATTCTCTGCTACGGAACTAAAGTAATCTTTAGGCCTATCTTCATCCCACATCTTATAGATTGTTTCTCCTTCTACATTCTCTTTTGCAGGATCTATAGTTATTGTTGTGACACCTTCTCCATCAGGGCAACCTTCCGTTCTTGAAATATCAATAATTTCATAGAACTTAGCAAAATAACCATAATCTTTTCTGTCATTGATGTATTGATAATTATGATTGCTTTCATATTCTGCTCCATTCGTAAATGAGAGATAGCCTGCATTCCAACTATCACTAAGACACTGTTGAATAACAAGCTGATTATCGTTGACTGAATCTACCACAACTGGTTGGATGACACTCGTGAAGTCTTCAGCGTTATATTCTGATTGTGTATAAACAAGTTTTGGTTCAGCATACTCCTCCACATTTTCATCCTGCACGGTGTAGAACTTCACTGTTTGGAAGATGTTCTGTACCGTATATCCTGAAAAATAAAGCTCAGGATCATTTGTGTAATACTTCTCATCGTAATAATGCAGAGGATACTCCTCAAAGATACCGCTGCCGTAAAGATTCAAAGAAGGGTTAAAAACAGGAGGCTCTGGATTCATTGTCGTTACTTTGAATGGATATGAAATAGGATATGTAAATTGATCATCAAATTCATCAAATCTAAACTCATGATAATCTTCTCCTTCCAGTTGAACAAATAAATCTCTCTCTTCAAGGCCATTCAGTTCAGGAATATCACTTCGTATGGTGAATATTCCTTGAATACCCATATTATTTTCAAGATAAATCCAATCTACAGGAATACTAATAGTGCCTACAGGTGCATCAAGTAACATATTGAATAGATAAATATCTCCGAGTTCTTTTGATGCATCTATTTGCAATGTATAGGTACCAAAGCCAAGATGATCAACAGCATCTCCTGCATGATTAACAGGTTCTTGTACAGTTAAGGTTACGATATTTGAATCAAGTTTGATGTTTTGTGTTCTGATTTCTTCCTTATTACCTCCTTCATCAATTGAATAATATCGTATAGGTAGTTGTTGCTCTCCTAAACCTGTTACTGTCCACAAGTATGGTTGAGGATCCTCTCCGACCATCGAAGTAAAATCATTTTCGTCATCGCATTGACTCAATGCTCCCCCTTCGCATCGTAAAGTATCCTGGCAACCAAAAACTCTCGAATCGTCTTCAGTAGGCCAGTTGAGATGCGTAGGCATATCAGTACATCGCACAAAGAGATCAACAGGACTTCGATGCCATGTCTCGAAATCGAACGGTTCACTCCCTGCTTCAGCACCTTCCCATATTGAAGTATAAGGAGCCATTTCATCAATGAAAAAAACAACAATGTCACCATTATTTCCTTCAGTAATAAGTATTTCATCTCCTCCGGGACCAGGTATCTCAAATCTACATGCAGTATAGTAGAGATACACATCTCGAGGAACATCATCAGGTATATTCAATGATCTTGTGTAAACGAATTGGCCTCGTTCAGGTACACCATCAGTATCAAATAAAAACATCCCTCCTACTAAAGGATCTCCATCAAGCATAGCTTCCCATTCTTGATGCTCACGACTATATCTACACTCTCCTTGAAATTGCGTTTCAATACTTATGGTGATAGGTTCTTCATTATTGAACGTTTCGTAATGAGGATTAGGATTTGTGATAGAGATATCTCCTTCAATATCTAATGTGAAAACTTCCATATCTATTTCATCGTTGTATTCAGGCTCAATAGTGGCTGAGTTAATAAGATACTCATCATATGCCCTGTTTTCTGCTCTATTTCCGTATTCATCTTCACACATAATTCTGAAAAAATATGTTCCATCTTCTAAGAAAGGATACGTCGTTTCAAACGATGATGCATACACTGTACCTGCATGACTTAACTCAGGATACATCTCTTCTCCTGTTATGCCATTAATAAGTGCAGTGGTACATTTCACGGGCTGAGGATACTCAGGCGCATTCCATGTTTCATCTACAACGTTCCATTGAAGTCTCAGCTCAGTTCTATATCCAATATCTCCTCCATGATCATGAGCATTTGTTTCTACATTCAGTAATATGCGAGGTTTTTCTGCATCAAGCATGAAATTAAACATTTTAAGCTGCTCAAGATTTTGTGCGCTATCAACAGAGTAGAAGTACATGGAATAATATCCTGATTGTTCATCAGTAATTAATTGTTGTATTTCTTCGTTATCAACGTTTTTCAAATTAATAGGTTGCTCAGTTAGTTCAGCACTAGGATAGCAATATTCTCCGTTTTCATTGTATGTTTCTACGCAGAAATACGTTATTAACTCGTTCATTTCATTACCAATATATTGATCATCAGTAATAGCAAATTCAGCTGTAATCAAAGGACCAAAGATTGGCCAAGCATAAGGATACCCTTCATACTCTGGTGGTTCATCATCTCCTTGTCCTTGCTGATCTCCTTGAAATGCAGCAAAACCTCCAATATTTCCTTCGCCATTTCCTTCTCCTTCGCCTTCTCCTTCATTATTACCTTCATTAAAATTCCCTACGTCTTCATTTTCTTCATTTCCTGTGACGCATTCTCCGTTGAGACAAGTATCATCACAACTTACACTCCACACCCAGACAGCATCAACACAAAGCATGATACAAGGAATGCCATTACACTCAAGACCGATACCGCAACGCATATCTCCTGACGTACAATCACCGCCAAAACCCACTTCAAGTTCTGTATCTTCATAATCTTCGGGATCCTCATCTTCTCCATATAAAGGATCAAGAATAGCCTCGTATCCTCCTCGAGGAGGAGCATCGCTTGAAGAAGTATACGTGATCTCTGTAACAGGACTTATGAAGTCTCGAGAACACTGTGGTTCACTATCAGGATATGCACCACAATCCATTCTGCTCGATAATCTTACAGGAGATTCCTCTGCATTCATATCTAATATATTTTCATCAGCATCTCTGAAGCATTGTCCTGGCTCACCATCATTGAGATTATTCCACCATCTGCATTTACCAAATCCAAAAAGATCTTTTCCCAAACTGTACTCGTAATGAGTATTTCCTATTCTTGTTTCTCCATATTCTTCCCCTTCATACTCAACATCAATATCAAAAAAACTATTATCTCCTCCACCAGATAGAGTACAATCAATTTGCGTATCGTAATTTTCACAGAACATATCTTCTTTGTTGATACACATTCCCATCTTATCAAAATCTCTATTATAATTTTCGATTCTGTTAAAATAACATTCGCCGAACATACCACATACTTCTGTTGTCAACGAACCAGGAACAGTAACATAATTGTATCTTGGTGAATGAGCATATTCGCAATGTTGATCATACGGAATATCTGGATAATCAGATTTTGATTTTGGCCTGCAAACACCAAGTTCAATAGTTGACTCTTCCCTCTCAAAAGGAATCCATTCGCAAGGATTCTCTCCATTATTGAATTCTAATCCTCCCGCGTTGGCATCTTCATCATTCCAATTCACGCATGTTCTCTCAGAATGGAAATCATAGCAGGAAATATCTTCAAGAAGAGGATATAATCTATTTACAGTGGTCAATGAATGATCGAGATAGCAACCTCCGTCATCTCCTGCAACAACATCTGCACAACTAACTTCTCTGCCTTCATACCATACGGTCATATCAAGCACTGAAGCAAACATACCGAATGCTCCTCCGCAAACATCACAAACAGTATTTGAAGTACATGTTGCTTCATTGTTTATAATTCTGCAGATTTCTCCTTCATTACATGCAACTTCATCAGCAAAATGATGTCTCCATTGAGGTTCTTGTTGACAAGAAACAATAGCACTACCATAGCAGAAAGGTTCAGCATCATGTTCTCTCATACACTCAGGATGTCCTACAAGATGATGTCCAATAGTATATGCTTCCTGATCCCCAATAGTTGCTTTCGCAACATAGCAAAGATACTCTCTTTGTTCATTACGATATCCAATATTGTCTTCATCTATATCAAGCTCATGTCGAAATATTGATCCCGTAACACCATGCCCTTCTATTTCTCCGAAGTTTGTAAATATTTGCGCAAGATCTCCTTCTGCTGGACAATACATTTCTAATTCCTCTGCTGCAACGAATCCTCCATGTATTTCTATGTTATCGACATGCTCTATGCAATCAGAAGAGAAGAGTAAATCAATCTCAGCGGCATCATCAATCTCTACAATTTCTTGCAATGCAATCGCGAACCCATCAAAACATGATTCCTCAGACTCACACATACAACTATTAAGATTGCATGTTCCATCAGGTTGACAAGCATCGTCATTTCCTTGCCAGCAGTCTGCCATGCCCGCAGAAAAAAGACTTTCACAATCCATATCTACGCAAAGACAAGTAGAAGGATTACATCGCTCAGGAATGTTTTCCGTTGGTTCTCCTGTGCACAAAACACCTTCAATGTCTGTAGAAAGATAATTAATGACTAGATTTCCTAACTCATCAAAATAACTGTTGTATTCACATTCTTCTTGATAGCCAAACTCATTCAACTCAATCTCTGCATTGCCGCAAGTGCCTTCTGGTAACTCACAATCAGGATCAATAATATCTTGCGGAGCACAAAGGAGATTTGAACAACATCCATTCTGTACATTACAAGGAGTACAGTCAGGATCATAATCATCAGCGTCTTGATTTAATCCCTGGCAGCCATCAGGACAATAGTTGTCACAAGTTCGTTCTGCAGGATCGGCAGGACATACTAATACATTACATTCGTTATCAAGAGGACAAGTCCCACAGTAAATGTCTCTTTGAAGAGGATCATCTAAGTTGTAAGGGTTACTCCACTCTTCTTCTTCAGTACAAATCCTGTTTTCATTAGTCCAGCATTCACCTTCATTGCAGATAATTGCTTCTTCACAATCAGCATCTTCCATATCAATATATCCGTCGCAGTCATTATCAAGAACATCTTCACACAAACTTTCTGTTACTTCATATGCACTAAACGTTTCTATTTCGTATAGTGCAATAGTACATTCAGGCCATTCATTGTTCGTACAAGTCACGTAGATATCTTCGCAAACACCATAGGGTCCTATATTCGGATCGACATCAGCGCATCTTCTTGGAGGATCATTTTCTGTACACTCAAACCCTTGTCCTCCACAATCAAGATGAGGCGCACAATCAGAATCATCACAATCAGTAAAGTCATCTTCATCGTTATTCAATCCGTCGCTACATCCTCCTTGCACTTCAATTTCAGTATCTGGAGGATTCGTACATGCTGAAAAATCAAACACACAATTATCATCACAAGTAAGCGTTCCACCCGCATAACCAAAAGATTGACATGTTTCTCCATCAAGGTTAATACCATCGCAAGCCTCTCCCCAGTCTACTTCATCATCGCCACAATCAGCCCAACAAGCAGAGAGACAAAACCCTCCTTCGCCTCTTTCATTAAAGAAATCATCATCAACATCTTCATACAAAATACGAGTTCCTATATCACAAACCGTATCTTCTCCTAGTTGTTCTGGGAATGCTGCATCATTAGGAAAAATACAGCAACAATACACATCTGTAGCGGAAACAAGGCCTGTACTAAGAAATATAAGCAATGCTATTAAAAAGATAATTTTCCTCATATAACCCACTCTCTTTTAAAAAAACCTGGGAAGAGCCATTTATATAGTTTTCGACAGAAGATGCTCCTTTCAGAAAATCAAGAAACAACTTATTAACATTAGTTCAATTCTTAATTACTGTTTTAAGGATATTGCATTCTATGTATCAAAACAGCAAGCAATTAGGCCGCAACGAGCAAGTTACTTTACAAAACATCCTTCGAAACGAGCAGAAAACAAAAAAAGTTTAAATTGTTTTATTTCTTTCTTGAGCATTTCGGACACCATGTTCCTCTCTTAACGTTACTAGATGTTGCCTTCCAGATATGTCCTTTAGCACATTGCCAAGTAATGTGAGTGTTCCTGTTGATATATTTCTTAGAAAGGCATTTTCCTTCTCTTTTTTCTGCGATTTCTTGCATTTTTTCAATGCCTAGTTTAGTCTTTTCTCTTGCACATTTTGGACACCATTTATCTCGCTTTATGTTGTTTGGTGTTGCTTTCCAGATGTGTTTTTTGCTGCATTGCCACTTGAGTTTCTTACTGTCTGCAAGATATTCTGCAGACAGGCATGTCCCTCTTTTTTTTGCAGCGAGTTTTTGCATGTCTTTAATGGTGTATTTAGTGGGCATGTTGGGAATGAGATAAAGGAAATATTTAAAAACTTCGAAATGCCTTGCCTATAGATGAGGGGTGGCTGTTTGTTGAAGATATCTTTTTGCTTATTGTATTGTGTTATTCTT
>JANQNG010000052.1 GCA_028279685.1 Candidatus Nanoarchaeia archaeon
GATATGTGAATATAATTGTCTTTACCATGATTCTATTTTCAGTAATACTTCTCTTGGCTATATAATTCTGTGTCGTGCCCCATTCTATTTTGACTCTTATCATTCATCAAATCTCTCTCATTATATCACTTGCTTGATGTTATTTTTAGTAACACATGTTTGCTTAGAGGTGGGAATATATCTTTGGTTAGACAAATTTTTGATAAAAATTTGCGAAATGGGTTTATTTAACTTTAATCTATTATTTATTATTCTAAGTTGGTATTAGTATGGAAAGACAAAGCTTAGTTGGTCAATCTTTTTTAATTCATCAAACTGCTAAATCGGAACTGCGTGCTCAGCCTATCCAAATCACTGCAATATCATACATGGGGCTTCAACGTACTTATTTATCTGATCCTGACTGTAAGGAGAGAGAAAAAGGTATATATTTTCCTGTTGAAGACTGGGAGAATTTCGCCAAGGAGACAATTTCTCTACTGAAGATCGAACAGAAGAATTATACGAAATCAAGGAAACGAAAGAAAAAGTCCAAACTGTGTATGATCAAGTTATACATGTCTCTTTTTCGTTGTGTGATATAGTATACAATGTCTGCTTTTAGTTTTATGATAGAGTAGTCCATCTGTCTATTCTTTGTTTCATGATATAGTGTTCTATTTGTCTCTTGTGTGTTACATGATATAGTAGTCAATCAGTCATTCTGTGTTATATTCTTTGTTGAAAATGTCTTTGTCCATCTTTATCTATGTTACAGAGAATGAATCAAAAGGCAAACGTTTTAGAAAACAACACAAGCATCAGGAACAACAATATAAGCAAAACGAGTCGTAACAACCTCGTTTTAAATGACATTCTAATTGAAATATTTCTTTATAACTGCGCTAAACAATTTTTTCTCGATTCTTACTATAGAGATTCATATCATCCTCATGCTGCAACGTATATAAACCAAGCAATATCTTCATATCATACTCATTCAACAACGTATATAAACCAAGCGATAACTTTATATGATTTTCATGCAACAACCTACATAAACCTAGCGATACCTTATTGATCAACAATCCTCCTATCAAAGATCAACACTCCTATCTACTTGATGCAACATCCTTATATTTCACATCTTCTCAGACTACCACAACTCTCGTGTGTCATAAGTACATATCTATGTCTTAAGCAACTCATTCTTATCAACAACTCGACAACATTCCTTGTGACCTGTCACTCAACTAAACGATGTACTCAGAATAAAAGAAACAACAAAATATCTTTTTGTCATACTACACAACGGCTAATAATTGAGGAAGAAGGTGTTCGGGCGGACTTATCGATTGTTTGGAAGTGAGACAAGATAGATTGACAAGATAGATATAGAAGATAAAACAAGATATAGAAGAGAGAAGTGAAGTACTGTACTGGGCGAGTTAAATGAAAGTATGGTAGCTGAGGAAAGGTATCATCAAGATAGTATTTAGGTATGATGTTGATGGCAGTAGTTAAGAATGATGCAAAAGGTATAAAAAGCAGTGGAGTATGATGATGTTAAGAACTAGCTAAGTTTGATGAGGAAGTAATAAAATGCAGTTATGAATAATGAAGTTGGATAATAAGTGGTTAGGTATGATGTGTAATATATAAGTGATGAGAAGTCATTGATTCATCTTCAAGCTTGTTTATTTAATCAAGTTGTTCACCATAGTTTGATATCTTTTTTGACGTGGTTGATGACGTTCTGACCACTATCGTCCAACTAACCCTCTTTGCACGGATTCAGCGTTGGTGAGACTGACTCTGTTTTCGACTAAAGCACATTCATGGATTGTTATGAAAATGTCCTTGTTTACATATGCCAATGTATGTATTCAATCACCAAGCAAGAAGCGTTTATCATCGAACGAACTTAGAAATTTCTTCTTAGTTTTTAGTAAGGAAAAATCAATATAAAACATAATTTTGATACTTTGTAAGAATAGTAAACAGATATTCTCATACCTCTATCTTGTAGATTTGATGCACTTAGCTCCAATGGGTCGATTAACTACATTGTTTTCCTTAGGCTGTGTTAGTTGACTTGTGAACTGGTCATGTGGTAGTTCCTTTGCTGCAACCCCAGTGATTCTCTTAGCTGTGTGCTTCTCTCTGTGACCCATCTTGTAACTATACATCTTTGGTCTGACTCTTACGAATTCATCGATTGGCTGTCCTTGACTCTCGCCCTTCATCTTACCCACCACAGCCTCCTATGTCTTGTTTTGATAACCTTTCTTCTTGGGCATGTCTGCTCTGTCGAAATGTCTCATATTTCACATATCTTGATACATGTCTGCAGCTTCGATCTCATACATAAATGAATCGTTATCAGTGAAATAAAGAGTTGCTTTATCTCCGTACCTAGCCTTGAAGATATCGTAGTGAAACTTAGCCATTTTTAGTTTTGACAGCTTTAGCACTGTGAACCCAACATAGAAAGGTTTGTCGCTCATCATTCGAATTTTGTGCAACTGCAATCCAACCAAGTCTTTGTTAACGATTATAAGATTCAAACATTGTGGATTCTCGACTAGCTTCTTCGCCTCATTCCCATCAGTCAGCAGGTAAATATCCGTTCTTTTCTTAAGATTTTTACAAGTTTTTTTATATACAGCATTGTTCATCAACCTGACAAGCCTTTTCCCGAATAAATTCCGTGCGTGTTTGCGAAGCTGTGCATTCATGTAGATGTATGAAGATAGCCATCTTGATGGTCTAAAGCTGATCACTCGATGCATCCTGGTGACACGGAGGCCTGCTCTATGTAGAACCTGAGATTGAGATAGTGGGGGAAGTTCTTTGCTTTATTTATCAGGTTGGGCACAAGTTTGATGTTGTCTTTGTTACTTGTTTCGTCAGAGCCGCGGCGTACTTCCAGATGTTTGTTTCTTAACATCTGTTTTGAGATGTAATCGTTGTGGTGCAAGAGGAAAGTCATTGTGTAAGTTATGGATTGCAGGGGATATTCCAAGTCAACTTCTATGATGTAACCGAGGTCCTGATCCTCCGTCTGTTCAAGCCAATCGATTTCCTAATATTTCTCTTCTGTAATCGATTGAAAGTCCGCATAAGGAATTGGTAATAGCATCGCTTCTTCATAAAAATTCGTCTTATCCCAATATTCGATAAAAGGTTGAAGGTTTGCATTTGTCATACTCGGACAGATACTTGTTGTTTGCGATAGCCAGCCTTGAAAGTCCACCACGTATTCCACAATCCGAGGAACTTATTCATCTTGAGAGGCTTAGTCCAGGGTTTGTATCCTTATAATTATAAACATTTCTTCGGAAACAAAAACCTGCATTGTAAACCAAGCATAAACCTGTTGAGCAAACATTGTGTGAAGAAATGTGCCTAAACAAACTTGTTTAACCTCAAATTATTTCATCAGCATAACCTGGTGCATGGAAACAAAACCTCATCTAGAAAACTTATCTATCCTCAACGACAGCATCGTGAACACTAAGACAGTCTCATTACAACCATAACTTGACACTTAAAACTGAGACACTATAAAATCTGGAAAAACTTTGTCGACATCAAAAAAACCTTCTTCATCAAAATTTTGCTCACAAAAAAGAAAACTTCATCTACAAAGCTCATCAACAACAAAAACATATTGAACAGAAGCTCTATCGAATTAAAAACCTATCTTGATATTGAAAACTTAGACACTATAAAATCTTATAAAACTTCATCACGATCAGGAAAACTTTTTTAATCAAGACTATCTGCACGGAAAAGTAAACTTCATCAACAACGCTTATCAACAACGACAACAATGAACATAAAGACATTCTAATTATAAACGCATCTTGACAAGGAAAACTTGGAAACTATAAAATCTTTGTAAAAAATTTTCGTGAGAACAAAAACATACGTCTTCAAAACATTCTGTACGGAAAACGAAACATTATCTGGAAAACTCGTCATTCAACAACAACATCGTGAAGAGATGCTGTATCTAATTAAAACCGTATCTTGACAGTGAAAACTTGTACACTATAAAATCTTGTATAACGTTTTCGACATAATAAAAACTTTCCACTTAAAAACTTTGTAGAGGGATTACAAAACTTCATCCACAAAACTTGTGCATCATAAGGTAATTTGAGACCGAACAGTCTGTATAATTATAAATGAAAGTCAGAAATATAATCTAAGTCACTATCAAAGCTATGTCAGCATCGCATACATTGTCAAAAACATGAGAATTTTCGATCAAGAACTTAGGCACCATCATACCAAAATAAAATTTTTTATCATAACTTGACTAA
>JANQNG010000077.1 GCA_028279685.1 Candidatus Nanoarchaeia archaeon
AATATCTATTGATTTCTGTCCGATTCCTGCTGTTCTTTTTCCTTCAATGACTAATCTGAAAGTCCTGTCCGCTGTTGCAAGAAAGTTATTTTTGTTCATCTTCGTAAGACTTGACACAGTTTTATTTTCAGATACGATACCATCCTTTACTAGATTCTTTGTACATTTCGTTACCTGTGTTGAATTGATTCCTTTTGTTATTGTGTTAACACAGCTCTCTTGAACGGCAAAAGTGTTCTTCACAATAGTTTCATTCACAACTTCTACTTCAAATATCTCCACAGAGATTACATTAATATTATCTGATCCTGAAGCCTTCTCAAAGAAAGTCTTTATTGGATTTGTACTATTGAATCTTACATTTTTGTTAGGAGTTATATCTAGAACTAACTTGCAGTCCACCAGACATTCGTTTGTGTTCTCCACCAACTCAACGTCCAGAACATAACTTCCCACATTAATTTCAGGGTCAATTACTTGTATTCCCGAAGCTGTCTTGTGGGTAAGACGAAGTTTTCCATTGTTGAAAAGTGTTGCTCCTGATATTAGATGTTGGCTTTTTCTCCAATCAATCTCATATCTATCTGCGATTAGTTTAGACTCTCCTTTGAGATTTGCTCCCTGTTCGGTTATTTTTGTCTTGTGGAAATTTCTTAAACCGAACTTGATGTCGGGATCTACTGGAATCCAGGTAATTAATTCTTTGCTTGTATCAGGGAATATTCTAACTTCTCTTATCATAGTCCCTGCTGGTCTTGTATGCAGAGGATCAAAATAATAGGTTATATTAAAAATAACCTTGGCTTCTTCTGAGGAATATTCAAGTTTTAATGGTTGTTTGGTGTTCCAGAAAACCCCTGTAGATCCTTGAAAAACCTGCCAATATATCTCATCAATCAATCTACTGCCAAAATAAATCTTCATCCTGTCATCTTCGAAATCATATCTTACCCATTCTATTGTAGGGTCATCGCTTCTAGCTAGTAATTGCATGCGATCTCTTCCAGCAAACTCCTCGATAAAGATTAACTCAAAATCTGCGAATTGGGGATCGTTGAGTATTGCCCTGTAGTCTGAAGCATAGAGTGTTGGAACTAAAGAGGCTAAAATCAAAATGAAGACCCCAGCAACAGTTATAGACCCACCAACTTGAACTTTATTCATTTCTCATCTCCGACCACTAGCAATAATTGAACTCCGTATTTTGAAGCACCATCTACAAGCTTTGTTACTTTTGCACTTGCATCATAAGAATTTGTAAGATCCATAGTCATGCTCGTTCCAGCAGATATTGCATCAACAGTGGTTCCTTCTGAAACCCGATTTCCGCCAGACATCCCATGAACACTCACTTTATCCCCTACTGCAAATCCTTCTGTTTTATCAACCTCAACAACTACCCCTGAACCAGAAGATTCTGCATTGGAAGTTTTTGCATATATTTCATCCACAGTTTCCTCGGTTACTGTTTTCCTTCTGACATTTACATTGTATGAATATCCTCTATAGGTTAGAGTTAGTCCACCACCAGCATTGATAATAGTTATGAGGTCATCAAAAATTTGGTCATCTGTTTTAGCTGCTGTTGCAATCAATCTTCCCCTGATATTGAAAGTTTCCTTTACCTTTAGAAGATCAACTATTTTCGTTTTCACTCCTTTTGAATAAGATGACTTTGTCCTGGCGATGTTTATCTCTATTAGTCCTCCAGCTTTGTCCAGACTATGTTCCACACTAGAAGTTTGGATTTCTACTGTGGTTGTTCCATCGCTTAGCGTAACATTGAAAGTCATGAATTCACCCCTAATCCTCCCAGCTCTTGTTTTTGGATTTCAGCAATTTCCCTGGCAAGCATCCTTATATCCTCATCACTTCTTATGGTGGTTCCATTCATTTGAATTATAACACCCCCTCCACCAAACGGCGGTCTTCCAACTATCTCTTGTCCATGAGCCATTATAGGGACTGGTCTGTTTGGAGATCCAGGGACTGTCTTGAATTCACCTACACGCGTTTGAAAGAAAGGTAGTGCACCCCCGAATGGTTCTGACGAAATTGTTTTCCCGCCTAAAGCCTCTGCAATGACATTCCTTCCACCAAAAACATTTTGATTAATAAATTTTCCTACCTGAGCCGCTATCAAACCAGCAGCAATAGTTATACCTATAACAACAGTAATAGGTATTATCTTTGTTGCTTTGAGAGTACTGATGGCTGCTAAAACAGCAGCTTTTCCGGAAGAGGCAAAAGAAACTATTTTTTGAGGTATATTGGAATCTTTGAGAGCTGTTATAGCTGATGTTACAGTTGAAAATCCTTTTTTTGCAGCTTCAATGACAATCTTAGGATTTTTCAAGATTGTGGCAATACCTGAACCTAGTGTTTTAACAGCCCCTCCAAGTAACTTTAACTTTGGAATCACTCCTAGGGATTTAATTCCTAATCCACTCATCAATAAACCAAATGATGCCAAGAATGCGAGGATTCCTAGAATCGCAGCACCAAATACAACAATTCGTCCTACTAAAAGTTGGACAGGTTCAGGCAGACCTGTAAATATTTCCATCATATGAAGCAGGTGCGGAAGTAATTCAAGGGCTACTGGCAAGAAAAATAATTCGAGTGTTGTTGATATTACCTCAAAAAGTCCAGCAGTCTTGAAAGCTGGGGACAATAAACCCGTCAGGGCAGTCGATAAACCACCAGCAAAAAACATCGCCGATAGAAGCTCAAAACGAAATTGGTTGGTAGATTTTCTTACCATGCCAGTCGCTTTATCCATCTTCACAGCCTTGTTTGTATATACATCCGTTATGTTTCCAGCCTTGTCAATCTCAAGTCCAAGACGATTCATTTGGAAAGCTACTCGAGAAACAGGAACTCCTACTCTGTCAGATATTGCTTTAAGTCTTTCAAGTTGAGCATTAGACCTAGCAAATTCCCTAACTCCAAAGACAGTCATTTTCAATCTTAACAATACATCCTGAATGCTTGCAACCATTTAAATCTTTCTCCCCATTCGTGATTGTTTCTTTGCTTGTTTTTTTATTTCTTTTCTCTCTCTCTCACGCCTCTTGACTATTTGATCATACAAACTCCACATGGTTCCCATTCTCAAACTCTCTTTGTCGAGTTTTATCTTGCCTTTTACTGGAATCATCCTGATCTTTGGTTTTGACCAAGGCCATCTCTTCAACACTACAGGAAACTGGAATTCAACTTCTCCTTTGACATCCAACCCTTCAAGATCGCTGAGTGGTATCCACCCATACTCACTCATGAGTACATCGTGGAGACGAGGAAACCAATCCCACATTTCCTTTTTCTGCTTCTTTTCAGCTATAATATCTAAGGGGTTCAATGATTGTGTCATGCAGTCTTCTCTTCTTTTGCCTTTCTGACTCTCTCTCGCAATCTATCAACTGATTCCAATCTCTTAATCTCTCCAACTTCATTGGTTGTCCCAAGATTGAGATTTGATTCCCACATTCCCATAGCGATCACGATAGCATTCCTTTTTACGAAATCTGTCAATGCTTCTTCACTTACGTTTGCATAATGTGGTTTCAGACAAGGGATTGCAAGTTCGCAGAGACCATTCAAGAATTCGTCATCAATATTTTCAAAGATAGCTGCTTCACCCATTTCCATGCCTTTGAGGACTTTCATAAGTTTATAGAGCTTTGATATATTCTTACCTTCAATGGTATCTATTATTATCTCATCCTCTTTTCCGTCTCCTGCCTTGAGTTTTATTACTGATCTTTTTCCTCTGTGTCTATTGATGATTGTTTCTTGACTAGACAACTCTTCCATACTCTTCACCTTCCTTTACTGGTATTCTTATTTTTCTCCCAGACATCATTTTTCTAGTTGCATACTTAACTGGTCTTGTTGGTTGTCCTTCTAGGACAGCAACTCTTTGTTCTAATTTTTCTATGTGTTCTATTAAGATAGTTATCTGAGAAACATGCCCGGCTTGATCTAAAAGCCATTGAAGTGTCCATCCGAAATCATCACAAAATTCCTGCTTTGCCAGATCCTCAAAATCTTTTTTAACTCGTCCTGGAAGCCTAGATATTCTAAGAGATGCTGTGTTCTCCGATAGTTTGTCAATTACTTTCTGAGCTGTCGTTTTTTTCTCTTTCATATTTCCTCCTGATTGAACCTATTTTTAGGATCTTCCATCTTTCCTATAACATATATGTGATGAGCTCCAAAATGAACCTTCGGTTTTTTCGAAGCCTTTACGTTATACTCATGCTGATCTACCTCTTTAATAGGTAGAATCCACTTGAGAAACCTGAATATCTTTCTGAGTGAGAATCTGTTCTCACCCACAGTGCTAAGCCTATAAAGGTCTTCAAGAAACTCTTTGGTCATTGGTTCATACATGGCTGCATCCCAGAATCTTAATTCCCTTATCCAAGGTTGGTAATCCTTGTGTTTCCCATATTTCTGAGACTGCAACCACTCTATAGCTTTTTCTGTAGTACCTCGGGTTGCGTGTGTTGCAAAAAATATGTGCATTAGCTTGTGTAAGCACTTTCAGCAGCCATTGTTGCAGTTCCATCTGTAGATTTCCATGTTATGTTTGCTGTTCCGCTTTTATCAAATGGTGGAAACTTGCATACTACTGTGAACTTGAGAATCCCATCGGTGAATGCTGGTTTTGCAGATATCACATATCCATTTTGAAAGACAAACCTAAAGGCTTTCTTGTTAGCGCTTGTAGCTCCGCCAGCAGTTGTTACAGCTGTATCATCTGTCCAAAGCAGCATTAATCTGACTTTTGTTCTTGTTCTGCTCACATCAATGGACAGTGGTTGGCTTGCATCTGTTGTGTGCAACATATGGAAAAACCCTTTTAGAGTTGTTCCTGTATCTGTTCCTGCCTCAAGCGGATATGCTTCTAGAGTAACTTCTGTTGGTTCTTCTGGATTGAATTTTATGATTCTACCGCCTGCTATATTTGCTATGACATCAAAACCTTTTTCACCTTGGTTAATGTCTATAGTATCGGTTATTGTTGCAAATTCTTCATCCGAACCATCGATTAGTGTCAATGCTCCTAATGCTGTTTCTACCCATGCATCTGATAGTCCCATATCTAATCCTCCTTATTTTCACTCTTCTTTTTTCCTTTTCGGGATTTGGCTGTTCTGTGCTTTTCCTCCTTTTCTTTAACAGTCTCACAATCGAAGTGATCTGATGGGGGTATGTAATCAAGGACTATTGATTTTCCTGGGAATACATCAACCTTTTTCCCATCCTTGTTTACCCTTACAGGAAAACTTCTCTTGTTAATAGCTTTGTATCTCATATACGACCTCCTGACTTGGCGAAGTTCTTGTTTCTTTCATCAGCAATCTCGCCCATCCTTTGGAGCATAATAGTTTGAGCAGGTGCTATCCAAGGTTTAGGTTTGCTTCCCTGTGCACCTAATATAAATCTCAAAGCATCTGGAGTAACCCCAATCATTCCTGCCCATCTGTCTATTTTTGCTCTCTCTGGTGCAGGCTGACGAAATGTTCTTCCTGCTTTGTCAGTTTTGAGCTTACCTGGTTTTCTACCCCTTTCAACAACCTTTCCATACCCAAAACTTGTAATATTGAATCCCTCTCCAACGGGATTAATTCTGATAGAACCTAGAAGTCCTCTTCGACCTCTGTGAAAACTGAATACTTTCCTTCCTTGATTGATTAGCTCTTCTTTCCATTCATCAGCAATCTCTCTTAATATCTTGTTTCCGAGATTAGGAAAGTTGTCTCTATATCGTCCCATGTTATCTCTGACCCTTGTGATATTGTCAGCTTCCAACGAAATAACCGTTCTAACCATTTAATTAGCACCCCCGCCAAGAAAGTTATATTGAACACGCAAAACAGCACTATGGATACGCTTATTGTTTCTGAGCTCAAAGCCTTCTGTGTTGTCAATTATCATGTAATGAGAAAGATTGTTGTCATTGTATCTTGTTGTTGCCTCTCCATCTTCCAGAGAATTCCTAACAGCATCATCAAGATCCTTTAGATCGGCAGCATTGTCTGTAAACGATTCTATATTCATCCTGACGATGTATTTCTTCTTTTTCATTGTGAATCTCTCTTCAGTGATCTCAGGCTTGTGAATAACTACAAAAGGCAAACCCCCAGCTTTGTCAATGAATTTTGTTGGGTATGCTCCGAATATCTGAGAAGTAATGGCAGTGACTCCTGAATCTGCAACTATAATAGCTCTAATGGTATCCCAGACGTCACGAGTGACTGTTGCACGTTCTACAGCAATAGTGATCCCTCCTCATTGAATCATTATGCAAATGATTCTAACACTGATGAACAGTGGAGTATCTGAGAATATCAAAATTAAAGAAGTATATAAAACTAAGCGTAAGTTGCTCCCTGAATCCTCTCAATGATCAACTCGTAAAAGGTTGTGTTGGTTGACTCCAGTGGTGTGTTAATTATACGAACAATCTTGTATCTCTCGCTGTTGTGTTCAACTATATCATCCTCTTCTATTGTTCCTGTTGAAGCTGGGAGAAAGCATCTAAAAGTAAGATCCAGATCAACACCTTCTATTTCTGGGGTAACTTCCTCTCCTGAGATTTCTGTGAGGATTCCTGTGGCACTGGTTGCTGATCCTAAAGTTATAGTGACTTTTGAACCCTCATCATCAGTGCTATAAGAAGGACTCAAATAAACACTCAAAGAAACTCCATGAAGCCTGATTATATGGTCAAGATCGGCAACAAGCAATGGCTTGATCTGACTCATATCACTCCCTCAGTTCTTTCTCTGTCTGTGGCTAGAGGCTCTCCAGGAAGCTGAGGGATCTCACTAGGAATGGGCAAACCTTTCTTGATTATAGCCATCTTATTTTTGATCAGAGCAACCTCATCATTATATCTTTTCATCAATGCTTCTGCCTCTGCTGATTTCCTGACTACTGATATTTTGTCAACAGTGTATTTTGTGATGTCTGCAGGAGAAAGACTCATGTAAGCTAGGGAACCAGCAAGATAGATGCAAGCATTCTTAACCAGCCCATGAATTGTTCCCATTGTAATGTCTATTGGGGAATATCTGTAAACAATTCTTAGAGTGACATTTGAAGCAGGGGCACTTGAAAGAACGAATTGACCCAGATCAGCATCAACACTGCTCACTGTCAATGTGCTTCTGGTTCCTTCAGAAGTAAACTGATATACTGTAATATCATCAGTATCAACATCCCCATCATCATCTAGATCTGCTAGAGGTTTGTTTCTGGTGTAATATGTTGTGTTTGATCCGTTGATCTTGTTTTCCCTCTCATCATCTATCGCTAGAACCTTCTCTTCAAAAACGTGAGTTAAGATTTCCTGATTTAATCTTCTTGTTGCGTGGGTTATTAAAGTATTCAAATCCGCATCTGATATATCCGAAGTTGTTAAAGGAATCAAGGCTCTTACCTCACTCGCAGTAACATATGGCATATCTAATCTCTAACCAATACAACTCTAATGAATCCGTTGACACCAGTTGCGCCATCCAGTCTTCTTAGACCTTCAGCAAAGTATGGAAGTTGATCTTTGTCTTTTGTATCTCCAAACCTGAATTCCTTGCTTGAGTTTGCTGGAATTGCTATTTCCATCACTGTCACAGGTGTTGTTTCTGCTGTTTTCAATGTGACCACTATAGCACTTCCTGTGGAATTGTGCAATGCATAGGAAAGCAATCTGCAAGTATTTGAAAACACTGTTGCTTCGCTGTCAACATCTTCTCGATAGTCCTGAGCTCCTGACATTAAAGGGCCTCCTTTTCTTCACCATGAGCAGGGGAATATCTATAGTCACTCATAGTCCCCAATATTGCAAGTTTTGTATTCTCACCATCAGATCCACACCAACCACCAGTCTCTTTAACCATATCCTTTGGAGTCTTTCCTCCACGCTTACCGAATTTTTCCATGTATTTATTTATGTCAAAGGGTTCTAATATCTTTTCCCCATCTCCAGGCAATAAGTGAATTAGTTTTGAGATGAGTCTTGTTGCTCGGCTGAGTTTGGTGTTATTAAAAAACATAAGATCCTTGATAATATCTTCAGATATTTTCTCTGGGATGATCATGTCAAAGAGTTTAAATTCCCTAACTTTGAGGTTCCCACCTCGATGTCTTTCACTGGATTGGTACTTGTTTGATAATGTTTTCAAGTACCCAATGAATTTATCAATGTCCCAACCATGAACAGCAACTACTAAATGCATTAAAGCACCTCCTTCATCTGACCGCTTTTTCCAGGTTTCATGTCAGACATTATTCCCACAATCCCAAGCTTGACTGCTCCCATACCGTGAGGGAACCCATCAGGCATTCCTTTGATCATGTCTGCTTCTGTTCTTCCACCCTTCTTTCCATGCTTTTTCTGCCAAGCCTCGTGATCGAAAGGCTCTAAAGGAATAAGACTCTTATCAAAAGAAGGTATAAAAGGTATCACTTTCTTGAAAAGACTTCCAATACGCATAAACTTCTCGTTCCAAAAAAACATAAGATCCTTGATAAAGTCTTCCTTGATCTCTTCTGGTATCCTGAGATCAAAAAATCTGATTTCCTTGACATCCAGATTTCCACACCTCTCAACATATTCTGTCTTGTGTGTATTTGCCTTCTTCTTCAGATAACCCTTAAAGCTATCTAATTCATGACCATCTGCCATCATGATTATATGCATTATTTCCCCTTAACAGCATTTTTAAGAAACTTTATTACGGATTTTCTGTTTTTGCCTGACTTCTCTATGTCCAACAATATCTCTGCTTCTGCGGAATGAAGTGTGTCTTCTTGCAACTGTTTCAATACTGTTCGTGTGTTTTGTGATAGGATGTTATCTGCATACTTCCTGAATTCCGGGTTGACTTCTTCTTCCATCTCTTTATCCACATCTACTTTCTTTGGTCTTGGTTCTTCGGCTCTATCAACAACAGCAACTTTTCCAGTGATATAATTTTCAGCTTCTTCCCGAGTTGTAAAAACTACTATTTCTGTTGCAGATATTGGTTCGTCATCAACAACTGTCACTTTATCTTTCTCAAAAAAATATTTGCTAGTCTTGACAGTGGCAAACTCAGATTCCTTTCTGATTGTAGCGAATCTCATATATGTCCTCCTTTAACGATCGATACCAACCTCTCTTCCCATCTGATCAATAGGCTCTATTTTCTCTCCAATAACTTGGGTTATTCCATTAAGCCTGTAATTTGTCATGTAGTTAGAGGGTTTTATGGTATCACTATCAAACATTTGATAACCTGAAATGTATTTTAGAAAAGCATAAAAGAGCCTATTTATCCTCCCAAACGGAAGCTTTCCCTTGCTCTTGTTTTTCATGCCTTCTCCAGGCATTGACCTGTGATGAAATGATAATATATCTGCCATTACATCGTCCCTTATTTTACGGGAGCATCTAACGTCATAAATTTTGATTTCTCTTAAAGAGATTGAATGGGTTTTCTGGTCTTTCTTGTATCTGTTTCTTGAGAACCTTTTCTCAAAATCTTTTGGATTCTTCCCTTCATAAGCGAATAGTATATGCATTAAATTTGCTCCTTTTGACCTTTATATCTATCCTTTAGTGCTCCGAGAATAAGAACTTTACCATCGAGATGATTATCGTATTTGAATGATTTGTTAGGTCTGATATCTGTGAGGTCTACAGGAGTCAATCTTTGCTGATCTTTTCCAAGCATCATATTAATTATCTTTGTTATGAATCCTTTTAAAACTGCTGTTCTGTCTTTTGCAATTGGTGGAAATGCTGTTAAGTCTGCAAGTATTTGTGGAAGAGCAGCTTCATTTAATCTAGCCTCAAAAAGTTTTATTTCCCAGAGGTCTATAGGGCTTCCTGGTGTCTGACTCGGAACCTTGTATTCCTTTTTCTCCAAGGTCTGAATAAATTTCTGCATTATCTTCTTTCGATTAGATCCGTACAAAAAGAATAAATGCAAAAAACCACCTTAAAGTCTTCCTACAGTAACTTCCTTTGGTTCTATTACTTGGATCAGCAATCCGATGAGTCTGGCATCGCCTGACATATCATCACTGGCATTTGGTGCTTCTCTTCTGAAACGCCCATGAAATATATCTCCTGGTGCAAGACTTGATGCAGCTACTTCAAATGCAGATGATTTCTCTAGTGTGTCTGTATCTGCACTGGCAGTTTCAGTGTTTGTAACATTATTAACTGAGCCTGAAGCCGTGTCTTCTCCGAGAGCAGTTGATCTCCAGTCAAGATCCCAAACTACACTTCCAGATGAAGCATTGGAATTCCAGTATGCAAAGATTTTTAACAATGCTTGTTTTGTCATGTTGTCTGGCAACTTGAAAGAGAATGTGCAATCCTCTTCGTCAGATGCATCGAATAACAGAGCTGGAACATCATCATTTTGGCCTGCTGTTGCTGCTGTTCCTGATGTCTGAAGGCTGAGTTCTTGTGCTGAGAGCCATCTTTCATCTAGGACAACCTTACCATCTGAGACCATTGCTTTTGCGTGTCCCCTTCCGCTTCTCCAACCGTATCTTGTTCCCATATTTAATTAACCTCCCATTTTCAATCCCACATAGGTCATTATGCCTTATGACAATCCCTATGATCGTGCTTTCGCACCGACTGAAGGCATAGGATAGATGCCTTAAGCATGTAGCCCTCAAAAACTAATGAGGGGGTGTAAGCCCATAAAAAATTCAATTGGGCTTTAGGAATCAGTAACTTTAACTCTTACGCAAGAATCTGGATGAATGACTGCTGATGCATAAGATGTTTCGAGAATTATTCTTCGTTCAAGCTCACTTGGGAAATCGAATGCGTGAACTCTGAGTCTCAATCCCCATGCAAGTCCAGCACATTTCATGGCTTTCACCATAAGAGTTGCGTGACCTACTAGAGAACCAGATCCCCAATCGGTGTGCCTGCTTACCTGAGTTGTTGATAATATTTTCACACCCAAGTATTTTCCAATCTCACCGTTCAATAGAACTTCTTGACTTCCATACTCTGCTGCGTTGGTAAACTGCGAATCTTTCAAGAAAGCAGTTTCCTGTTCAGGAGCAATGAAAAAGACAAATGGTGAATTTGGTTCAGGAAACCAAGGATTCTTTGTTCCGGTTGAGTCTGTTAGTGTTCCAGAAGAATAATATTTTGCAGTTCCAGACATTAGTCTTTCTCTTGCATCAGCAAGAACATCAGTTGTTAGAATGTCCCCTGCGGATAGTGTTGCTTCTGAAGTTGCATCTCCACCGAATACTTCCTGGAATCCGGAGTCGTCAGAGTCTGTGATGTTTGTGTCGTCATCGTCTTCGATAGCATCCCTAATTGCAACATCAACTTGCCTTGCATAGTAGTCAGTTAAGTCGTTTCTAGCTTCTGTGACTAGATTGACAGCATTAACTCTCATTGCATGGTTTGAAAGTGAGATTCCCCATCCGTGTATAGAAGGAGTAAATCTTACTCCATCAAGATTGTCGAGTTGGGTGAAAGTTATTGCTCCTCCTTCAGTTGTGTTGTCTGTCATTGAACCAAGGTAGAATTTTCTCTTAGGTGCAATCCAATCCTTGTGTCCTTGAGGAAGAACTTGCTGAACTGCTACTTGCTCGAAAAATCTTTTAGCTTTAGCACCGTCAATGATGTTTCTTGCCCACAGTGCTGGTTCCAGAGCATTAATTGCTGGTGAAGTTGCAGTTCCAGCTACTGTTGAAGATGTTGTATCGCCAGTTGCAAGTTCGATTATTTTTTTCATACTCAGTTGATCTCTGCGAGCAGATTAACTCCTGGATTCTTAAGCTTTGCCATCATCATGTGATCTAGTGCTTCTTCTTTCATTAGGTCTGGATTTTCTTTTATGGTCTTGTCGACTTCTGAAAGTTCGATGTTGGCATGTTTTTCTTCAGGTTCATTGAGACGCTTTTCAAGATTATCGATCTTTTTGTTGGCATTGCTGAGTTCCGCTTTCAATTGCTTGACATCTGCTGAGTTCTTGTTGGTCTTGAATGCTTCCGCAATTTGTGAGAGTGTTGCTTCTGGATTCTCTTTTCTGTAACCTGCTGCGAATTCTGGGAATTCTGCAAGGGTTACAATTTCTGCAAGCTCTTTTTCTGATAGTTTTGCTTCAGTTTTCTCTGCACTCTCGGAACTGTCGCCTTCGCTTGATCCAGATTCTTCTCCTGACTCACCAGATTCTTCGCCTTCAGCAGGCTTTGAATCCTCTTCACCTTCAGCGTTCTTCATTGTTGAAGGCATGCCTGGGGGCATTTTCTTTTTCTTGTCAGGCATTTCAGGTGACCCAGAAGGATCTTCTGTACCACGAAGTTGCTTGATTTCTTCTCGAAGAGTCTTGACTTCTTCAGTCAAAGTCTCGATAGTATTTTCTCCGCTCATATTTGATCCCTCCTTTTTTTGAGAATTATTGATAAAAGCTTTCTTGACAGCAGGATTGAATACCAATGAAAAGTTTTCAAAAACAAAATCGGTTATTTGTCCCATAGCATTTTCATCTGCCATAAGTCTTGGAGATATCCCAAAGATATTCCTGTCTGGTCCGACTCCGCTTGAAAGTTTTTTCACAGTATCTACTTTGATAGCTGTACCTTCATCAAATATAACAACATCCCCAAGAACTTCTTCTCCCTTAATTCTTGGATTGGCTACGAAACCAAGCCAGTGAATTAGCCCTCCAGAAAGGCCTTCTCTTACTTTATCCTGATCAAAATGCTCTGCAAAAACAGAATTAACTTTTCTAGATTCCCAATCACTGTTTTTGAAAGCTCTCTTTATTGCATCTGCGTTATAATACTTTCCATTCCATGTACCTGGGGCCATGAGCACTTGATCTCTGAGAACATAAGGAAGTTCAATTCCGCTAACTTTCTTATTGAGAAGATCATCTATCTGATTATGGAGATTTTTTACATAAGAATTTTCTAATAACTGAGACATCTCTATTTTGTTCATGATTAACCCAAAAATTAAAGAAGTATATAAAAGTTCCTAAGTATACCTTCTCCTGATCTTTTCCACAGTTGACTTTGACACCCCAACCTCTTTTGCTATCTTTCTGATAGATAATGATGATGATTCTGATAGCTCTATGATTTTCTTTATCTTCTTTGTTCCAATTTCATGAGTTCCATAAGGTCTTGCCATTATGATCTCCCTACCTTTTGTTTCCATTCTTCATGACTTTTGCAAGGCATAAAGACTACTTTACCTTCAGCATTGTGTGTATGGCTTCCAGAACAGCCTATTTCACCAGCTCTCTTTATTGCATCCTCTCTCTTTTCAAATTGGTCTGGACCCAGATTCCTTAAAAGAATCCAATTATTTTCTGCTAATGGATATGTAGAATCATACTGTTTTATTACTGCACCATTAGACCTGTTATTCTTGGAAACCAGGTCTATAAAGTTAGTAAGGTCTTTTCTGTTTTTTGCGAGATGTGATGGAACCTCCTTTATGCTATCTGTAAATTTGAGTGACCTGAGTTCTGTTTTTCTGATGGGCCAAGATTCATCGGTAAGAAGCCTATTGGAATAAAGAATATCCGAGCAATAAAAAATATTATTCTGTATGACACCATCAACAATCAAATCCTTATCTGACAGTTTGACCCCGTCATGAAATATGTTATCATCCTTAAGACTCATTTCACCCTTCTTGGAATTGAAGAACTTTACCTGATTTCCTTTTTTGTGAAGCATTGCACGAGTTCCGTTAATATTCTCCTCAACAATAAACCAATCAGGATGTCCCTTTGGGGTTGCAGATTTGTTGAGTTCTTTTTCTCTAATCTCTAGGTTTTCAATTATCTTCTCTCTTGTTTTGATTTCTTCTTCTAATCTTTTCTTTTTTGCTGCTAACTGTTTCTCCATCAACTCTTCCCTTCTCTTTATCTCTTTTAATATTCTATCCTGCTGCATTCAATTCCTCCAATTTCTCTGCTGAAACACTTCTTAAAAATATTTCTTCAAATTCTACAATCTCCTTGTTTAAGTCTTCAATTTTGTTTTCAACTGATTGTAAACGCTTAAACTCTGTTTTAAGTTGTTCTAGTGATATGGATTTAGACTGGTTCAACTTTATCACCCTCTTTGCATCTGACAGATTGATCTGAACTTTTTCAATTTTATCTTTCATGCTACCGAATATTTTTTGTATTGATCTTGAATTTTTTTCTTCTGCTAAAAGAAGTTTCCCAACTTCTCCTTTCAGTTTCATTAAAGCATCCATCATTTTATTGTCCGGATTTCTAAGCTTTGAGTCAATGAAATCAATTGCCTGTATAATCTTATCTTTTTCTTCCTTTGTAAATACCATGACTGGTCTTTGCACAAACCCCCCACCCCGGTGAAGTCTTCCAACTGCAATAGTATGTGTTGACTTGAAGGGTGTTGTTGCTGAATCCATGACTGCAAAGAGTGTTGTGTCATTTGGCGGTGTGAGAAAAGTAAATTTGTATATTCCTGTGGATCCTATCTCTGTCATTGATTTATCTTCCAGGAATTTTGTTCCATCAGGATAATACACATTGAGCAAGACATCACTTAGTCCGCTTGTTGACTTTCTTGCATTGTAATAGACTGTTGCCTTTTCTCTTTTCTCATATCTCATTAGAATGCACCTCCAATCAATGTTAAGAATATCTCAACTATTAGATTTAACATATTAAGACCTTCTTGACCTGAAGGAAAGCTCCAAGTTTCATTAGCTATTGCACTTGCATTTACATTAACAGTGGCATTGCTTGAATTATACAAACCTTCCCCATGTTCTAATGTAATATTTGTAACAATACTCTCATTAATATTTTTTATCAATTCCTGTGTGCTCTCATTAACAACAAAGGAACAATCATGTGGCTCAAAATAAGTTCCTCCTGCTGCTGTTATGATACAATTCTTGTAACCGCTAGTAGAAGAACCTGTAAATGTGAAATTGTGCAGTCCGTTAGAATTATTGTTCATTAGAGATGATGCTTCTGACAATCCCGACTCATTTGTAATGTTTATCTCTATTATTTTTTCTGTAATAAACGACCCATCCGTCTGATTCCACGCCCAGACTGTTATAAGACACTCTTCATTAATTGCAAGCTCTTTCTGTGTGCATCCTTCAAGGGCATCAGTCATTGGAATGAAAACTACAAGAGTCATAAGCATTGTAATTAGAGTTGCAACTATCCCTATAAACATGGAAGCTTTCCTAAGAGTCCATCTATTGTCCTCGAGGTTTTTTATCCTGCTAGTGTTGCTTTTGGAAGTTCCGTTTATTTCATCAACTTTTTCTTCTATCTTGTCTAACTTGACCATAATTCTTTCACTGTGTTCCTCTATATGAATGTTCAAACCTTTCACCGATGCTTTCAGTTTTCCTATTTCAAGACTTACCTGATCTAACTTTACCATCTTAGCAAACCCCCGTCAGATTTATGCAATAGGCAAGTGTTCCGTTTATGTAGAAAAGGTATTGGTCATTTATAACATTGAATAATATGTAATCCCTGTTGTCTAGATTGTTGATGAACGCATATATGTCCTCGGTGACATTTCCTGCCGGAGGTGGAGGAGCAGTTATGTTCACTGTAAATCCTACACTCTGTGTTAAATTCATATTACCTGATGTATCATTAAGGAAGAACTGAGCTATATATGCACCATCTGGCATTGATGCGTTTGTGTAACCCCAGTTACCAGAGACATTGGTTAATGTATAGTTAATTCCCGATCCTCCTGAAGGGGTTACTTGTAATATTCCATCTGCCGGGAATTCTTCTAATACAGTTGCGTTGAAGTTTACTGTAGAGGATGTTAGAGTTGTATTTGTAGGTGAATCAATTGTCACTCTTGGAGCTGTGGTGTCACTTACTGTGAATACAACTGATTCTGTGTTGTTGATATTCCCCGCAGTATCGTTGAAATAAAATTCAGCTGTATATGTTCCTAGTGTTACTGAAGTGTTTGTTAATCCCCAATTTCCAGAGTTGTTGGTCAAAGTATAGTTAATTCCAGAATCCCCATCTCTAGTTAGCTGGACTAGTCCAACATCGGGATTGTCTTCAAGTAGTGTAACATTAAAGTTAATGACAGCTCTCGCTTCAAATGTTGTGTTGGTGGGAGAATCAATCGTTACCATAGGATTAGTGACATCAATTGTGAACACAACACTTTCTGTTAGGTTTGTGTTTCCTGATGTGTCATTTATGAAAAATTGGGCTGTGTAAGTATTATCTGGCATAGACAAGTTCGTGTATCCCCAATTGCCTGATACGTTAGTCAACGTATAATTAATTGCTGATTGACCATCTGGTGTTACTTGAAGAATACCTGAGTCTATAAACAATTCTGTCACAGTAGCATTGAATGAAACATTGGACTGATCGTAAGTTACATTCAACGGTGAATCTATCGTAACGTTAGGTACTGTTGTATCTGATACTGTGAATACCACCGATTCTGTATTATTGTTATTCCCGAAAGTATCATTTAAGAAAAATTGAGCAGTATATGTTCCTAAGTCTATTGATGTATTAGTATAACCCCAATTACCTGAGTTATTTGTTAGGGTATAATTGATAGCGCTATCCCCGTCCCTTGTTAATTGTAGTATACCTGACTCTGGATTATCCTCTAGCACTGTTACGTTGAAATTAATTATTGTCCTTCCTTCAAATGTGGTGTTTGTTGGGGAATTAATTGTTACCGAAGGGTTGGTAGCATCTATTGAAAATCCGACACTTTCAGTCAAATTTGTATTTCCAGATGTGTCGTTTAGGAAGAATTGAGCAATATAACTTCCATCAGGGATAGATAAATTTGTATATCCCCAATTCCCAGATACATTAGTTAATGTGTAATTTATGCCTGACTCTCCTGATCTTGTTAATTGGAGTATTCCTGTATCTGGTAATAGTTCTGTTACAGTAGCATTAAAGTTTACAGTAGAAGAAGTTGATGTTGTGTTTGTGGGTGTGTTGATTGTGACATTGGGAACAGTAGTATCTGCAACTGTGAATACAACAGATTCAGTATTATTAATATTTCCTAATGTATCGTTAACATAGAACTCTGCTGTATAGGTTCCTAGAGTTATAGATGTATTTGTATATCCCCATGTGCCGGAATTGTTTGTCAAACTATAATTTATTCCTGAGTCTCCGTCTCTTGTTAATTGAAGTAATGCTGAATCTGGATCTGCTTCGAGTACAGTTATGTTGAAATTGACAATGGCTCTTGCCTCGAACGTTGTGTTTGCAGGTGATATTATTGTTACATTGGGTACTGAAGTATCTGTAGGAGTTGTGTTTATGGTAAACACTACACTCTCTGTATTGTTGACATTACCAGCAGTATCGTTAACATAGAACTCTGCTGTGTATGTGTTATCAGGCATTGAGAGATTAGTGTATCCCCAGTTCCCAGAAACGTTATTTAGTGTATAGTTGATCGCAGATTCTCCTTGAGGAGTTACCTGAAGAATTCCACTATCGGGGTTTGCTTCTAGTACTGTGGCATTAAATGTAATGTTGGGTAAGTCATAGGTTATGTTTAATGGCAGATCAATTGTTACATTAGGAACTGCTGTATCTATTGTGAAATAAACAATATTAGATCCTTCATTTCCTACTGAGTCATTTGTGTACACTATAATGTTATTATTTCCCTCAGTTCCCACTAGTGTAATATTTGGAGTGAATGTTACATTAGTTCCATTACCATTTAGCTGGAACCACCAGGTATTGATTGGCTCATCAGCCGAGACATTCAAATCAATTGTATCTGTTGCATATGTTTGGTTCAGAGGAGAGTCAACTGTTATTGTTGGTGCGGTTGTATCTAATGTAAAGTACACGGTAGAAAGATTTTGATTACCAGTTAGATCGGTTGCATAGACTGTTAAGTTCTTTGCTCCATCTCCTCCACTAATGACAAGGGTTGTGTTTGGAGTGAATGAGTGATTGGTTCCATTACCATTGAACTCAAATACCCACGAACTTATGGTCTCATCTGCTGAGACATTTAGATCTACTGTTGTTATGTTGTAGGTTTGGTTTGTTGGAGAATCTATGATTATTGTTGGTATTACTGTGTCTATTGTGAAACCTACACTCTCTGTTAGATTCATATTTCCACTTGTGTCGTTGACAAAGAATTGTGCAATATAGCTACCATCAGGAATTGAGAGATTGGTATATCCCCAGGTTCCTGAGTTATTGGTTAATGTATAGTTAATTCCTGATTCACCTGATCTAGTAAGTTGGAGTATTCCCGAATCTGGGAGCAATTCTAGTACGGTTGCATTAAAATTGACTATTGGGGATGCAAAGCTTGAATTTGTGGGGGAATCTATTGTAACACTTGGAGTTATTGTATCTGCAACTGTAAACACAACTGATTCTGTAAGATTTGTATTTCCAGATGTATCACTTAAGAAGAACTGTGCAGTATATGTCCCTATAGTAATCGAACTGTTTGTAAGCTCCCAATTCCCAGAGTTGTTTGTTAGACTGTAATTGATTGCACTATCTCCATCTCTAGTTAATTGAACTGTTCCTGTATCTGCAAACAATTCTAGAACTGTTATGTTGAATGTTATTGATGCTCTGGCTTCTGATGTGGTGTTGGCTGGAGAGTTTATTGTAACATTAGGAATTGTTGTATCAGCTACTGTGAATACTACACTTTCGGTGTTGTTTACATTTCCAGATGTGTCATTAAAGTAGAATTCTGCTGTGTAAGTTCCTAATGTTATAGATGTGTTGGTGTATCCCCAATTACCGGAATTATTCGTTAGCGTGTAATTTATTCCTGTATCCCCGTCTCTTGTAAGCTGAACCAATCCTGTGTCGGGGTTATCCTCTAACACTGTTGCATTAAAATTAACAATTGCCCTAGCCTCAAATGTTGTATTAGCTGGAGAATCGATTGTAACGCTTGGAGGTTCTGAATCTGAAGGAGCAGCCACAGCTATCGTAAATGTTACGTTCTCGGTAAGGTTTGTGTTTCCACTTGTATCATTAATGAAGAACTGTGCAGTGTAAGTGTCATTGGGCATTGAAAGGTTTGTATATCCCCAATTTCCTGAAACATTTGTCAGAGTATAATTCACTGTTGGTCCTAAATCAGGAGTTATTTGAAGTATTCCGTCAGCAGGATTATCTTCTAAAACAGTAGCGTTAAAGCTTACATTAGCTTGGTCATAGGTTACATTCAAAGGGGAGTCTATTGTTACATTTGGGATTGTGGTATCTGCATCATCAGGTACTGAGAAACTAAATATTAAAACATCATCTCTTAAGAATGGTGTATGGAATCTATTATTGTCTGGAGTGTAATTGTATTCTAGACGGACATTGATAACATCGGTACTTATATTAAAAGTAAGATTTTGTTCATCTCCGGCAGGAAGTGTTTGCCAAGTAGTATTTTCAACACTAACATTATTTGTGTCAAAACCTTGAACTCTTAATTGCATGCTTGTTCCACCGTTTTGGGTTGAATTTGATGTAATGTTTAATCTGTTTATTGATCCATTCTGGAGAATGCTTGTGAAATCAAATAATTGAGTAGCTGGTGGACTTTGGTATCTCATTGTGGAGTTCTGATATATCTGTGTAATCTCTAGAGAGCTTATGCTTCTATTCCATACCATAAGTTCATCTATCACCCCATTATAATTGGCTGTACCCCCTGTTCTCGTTCCTACGAAATTCTGTGCTGCAAGAGCGCCTGAAGAATCTGTTATAGATGTATCATTATGACAATTAACCCCATCAACGAATGCCATTGCAATCCCATTTGGGAAATCAATTATGACCCCTACATGATTCCATGCATCGTAAGTTATTGCACAATTATTTATTCCCAACGCACCGACTCCGAAGTCATTGTCTATTCTAAGATAATTATTGTGGTCTATCTGGAATCTCAATACTTCACTTGAAGATCCTGTGTGAGATGTGTGAAATATGGTATGTCTTTGACCTGATGTTAATCCAGCAGCAGGATAAACCCAAGCTGTAGCACTAAGTGTTGCACCATCTCCTCCTGCTAGAGTAGAAGGTAAAGTTATGAAACTGTTAGATGTTCTTGCTGGATTAAACCCTCCACCAATAAAACCTGAATCATTAATTACAGAATCTCCGCCTAAGCTTCCATCGTTATTATGTGTAGAATAATCATGTGTTGTTTCTCCAGAGCTTCTATTGAGATCAAAAGGCATATATAAAATCAATTCAGTATCGTTTACAGTTATATGGGCTAGGGGTGATGGTTCTGTGGTTACATTTGTAGTGTCTGATGCATAACTACTAACATTATTTATTGTTATCTGAGGGTCTAAGAATATTGTTTCGCCAGGGAGAAAAGTGAAAATACTTAGATTAAATTTCACAAGTACATTATTTCCATCCCTTTCAATAGTTGATCCAATATTAGTTTCTGAAAGGTTTGAAAGGAAATCTCTAATATCTCTAAAATCAAAATCAACATGTTGGCATGTTTCCCTTAAAGGGGTTGTTTCGCATGACTCAATATAAGAGAATCCGTGTTGAATTCTATTGAAATCAAGCTCTTTGTCAGGTACAGTGACATTGAATATTATTTCTTCTAGATTTGCAGCAAATAATGATCCTGCCAGCCCAGTGGGTATTGATATGTTCACTCCCCATTTATGTCCGTTTCTGACTAGACTGTTTTCCCAGGATAAGAGGGATTCCACATTATACTTACTTCCAGAGACAATACTACTGACACCTATTAATGACTCTTGATTTGAATAAGTGAAATTTAATTTGTTATTTAAAACCGAAATAGTTGAACCTACATTTGATCTTGGTATACCAAGATAACATCTAGCACCTGAAACAGAAAAACAGTAACAGCTGCTAGTCTTATCATCACAGCTTGGGCTATTGAATGATGTCACTCTGCCTGGACATACATACTTTCCTGTGTTTTCATCAAAACTCCATCCTCCAAGACAATTTTTGTATGTTCCTCCAGCGGATTCTAAATAAACAATAGATCCTGTTGTTAGAGCTATCACTAAAAGTAATATGCCCCCCACCGTTCTATATGCAAATTCAGCCATTAATTCTCCTTTAGACCTCATAATAATACATCAATATGTTCATACCTGCTGGTCTTTGTGTTGCTTTAGGACTTGCTGACGTAACATTGATTCCTATTCTTTCTGATGATGTAAATGATGTATCAGTAATATCTGTGATATTGAAAGTGTGATTTCCTTGTAACACTGCCGATACTGTTAGAGATGATCCATCCCTTGTAAGGTTGATTGTCCAATTGTCTGTTCCCGCAACAGTGGAAGTTATCCCTAACTGTGTTATGGCAATGTTCTCTTGAGGGACCCAACCATCGAAAACAATAGCCTGAACTTCATGTCCTATAGGAATATAAAAACTGTGAACTGATATATTGAATTGTTTGGGACTGCCTACTAGAATAACTCCTTGGGCTTCTGCATACCCAACATATCCTATGAAACCAATAATTGCAACAAGAACCAGGACGTATGTGACATTGGACTTAAGTTCCATAGCATCTCTCCACTACTCTATTAACATCCACAAAACTCTCTGGCTCGCTTAAGTTTATTGGGTTGAAAAGTGAAACCAACTCTACCTTGTTCCCCATTATTATTTTTTGGAGAGGTCTGATTGCAGATAACTTTAAATCAAACAATGGTATGAACTCTTCTCCTGGGCTTATTCCCCACGAGAATGTGCATTTGTTTCCTATACCAAACTCATTATCAATCATTTTAACCAAAAGATTTTCGACTAATTTCTTTACAGGTTCTGCAGGTTCAGGCATCTGAATCACGAAGTCGAATGTTTGCGGACTCTTTACACCATGAGCCACAGGCCCTGACAATGAAATGAATGACCTTATTACATCAGAATCAGATAACCTTTCCAGCAAAGTAAGATTGAACCTTTGATCAACAAACGCCTTAGATTTTTTAAGCTCTTGCATAATTAAAGAAAACAGGCTTGTCTCTTGTATGACTTCTTCTCTCTTTTGCAGTTCACCTGCTATTTTCGTTGCCAATGATATGATATTGTTTTCGGACATCTCTTTGATCTTTGATCTGTTCCAATCAGAAAGAATTCTCCAATGCTCATGGAGTATTTCTGTTTCCATCTTTTCTGCATTATAGTTCTCAGACAAGTGTATAAGGTCTTCTTCTATTTCATTGTCGCTGAGAAAATTGGGAACTGTAAATATTTGATTGTCATCAGCCATGCTTATTCTTAAAGGGTCTTCAAAAAGCCCCACAACTTTTACAGGATAATAAAAAAACTCCTTCGTGTTACCCCACCATTCACGCCTTTCACTATCCTCGATCTTGTGAATGTTCCTGAGTTTTTTGAATTCATGAAGATTTATCTTTTTGCTGTTGCCTAATTGGATTATTCCATAAGCATAATTACCTGAAAGAAAACATAGATCAGAATGAATGTTCTTTTTGATTTCTGTTGTTTTGACAACTGCACCAATCTCCCCCTCGCTCAATAGTTTTGCATGCCTGGAAGATAGAACAAGTCCAGGGGTCTCAGACTTCTCAAACTTGCTTTTCAGAAAACCGCAGATCTTTCTGGATCTTTCCATGCTGTGACCTTTTTTTCTTTGTGATGTTATGCAGGCCTTGAAGTCTTGAAAACCAGCAAAGGGCATATATCAATCCTCCCCACCCTTTTTCTGATCAAGCCTTTTGGATATGCCTTCTATTTTCTGGGATAGAGTAAGCAAAGTCTTCTTTACTTCATTCATTTCTGTTGTTTGTGTGTCCTGATCCTCTGGAGGGAGTTCTTCTCTTCTTCTAATGTCATCCCTCACTATTTTATCTGGATTGAGCAACCCTGATTGAGCATACTTTACCAAACGTCCTGCCTTGCTGTCCAAGTCCTCCACATTGACATCAACCCACTCAAAGCGTGGCACAACCTTCCAACTTTCCAATCTTGCCATTATTTTGAATACCTGATCTGTGAACGCATCAGAAACAACTTTCTGAATAAGACGAATTGTTCTTTCAAACATAACACTTTGTTGTTGGAGAACTGACCTATTTGTTTTCTCTCCTAAACCAGTCACTAGCGCTCCAGGTATTCCCATACCCGTGATCTCTTCATTTCTGAAATAGGTAAGATGTTCTCCTAGTTTTTCCACATTCTTCGGACTCTGGAATTCTATGTTATAATAATATGGAATAACAATTGTTGACAGTGAATTCAAGTCCTGAAGTTTCGTTGTAAGATTATTAATTTGATCTGGATTTGGTTCATGTTTGTCATCACCAATCTTTGCAACAGGCAACGGGAATCCTAACCTATAGATTGCGTTGGCATATCCCTGCTGAATGTTTAATTTCTGATTTGATGTCAAATAAAGGGGTTCCACTAATCCTATGCCGTTGAAAGAATTGCCAACAGAATAGAGTTTAAAATGTGCAACCTTGTTAATTGGGAAAAAGAAACCTATCTCACCCTTGTCATTTCTTCTAAGCTTGTCTGATCTGATGCCAACCAGATGTTGGGGAACCTTTTGGAAATATCTTGATGGACTTCCCACTCTATCTGTCTTAACCCTGTTGTGAATATCTTTGTCAAAGTCCATTGATTTTGGATCGATCCTATCCAAACCAACAATCCTGTTTCTTTGCTTGTTATAGATTATTTCCAGCCAGGCATCACCATAAATACAGATATGTTGAATTATATCAAGAACAATTGTCATCATATTGTTTCTCTGGGAAAAATCATCCATGAACTTTTGCACATCTGGGTCATCAGCAACTATTTTAAAACCAGCACCAAGAAAAGTTTTTACGATCAGGTTTATTCCATTGAAAAGAACAGGATCTTTAAAATATGCAGCTTCAAGTTCATTTTTTTCAATACGTTCAATCTGTTCAGGGAGCTTGACCCCTTGAACCGATCCTATACTTTCATCTCCTTGAAGTGTAATAACCTTATTCGTCCCAATCATGTCGTCAAGTGCAACCATTTAATCCTCTCATCTTCTCCAGTGATCAACAAGACTTTTTATTTCATACTTGATGAACCAGAAAGCCCAACCGAATGCAAATATTGTAAATATGTTAAAAGGATATCCTCGAAACACTGTAAAGATGTAATTCAGCATTAACCCATAAATCAACCCAATGAATATGAAGTTTTTAACAACTGTTTTTGCTGCAGACACTTCTGGTTTTAGTGATTGCTTGTTGATCTCGGATTTCTTTCCTGTCTTGGGATCCCATATTGTCTTGGTGTAGAACAATTTCTTGATGATATCAATTTTTTTGGGATTCGATTTTTTAGTGAGTAACTTGTAAAAATCTCCCAAATGTTTCATACTTAAAACTAATGGTTGTATTCCCTTAAATATTTTTCTGTTGTTTTCTGTTTTTTTGATCTTCCTTTAAAATATCAAATGCATTTATCGGAGCAGTATTTCCGGTTCCGATTATAGACCTCACAATTCCTGGGGATGCTACTGATTTTGCTTGTACCGGACTTGCAACCCCGATCATATCTAAGACCTTTCTCTGGGACATTGCAGCTTTTACCGCAAGAGCTAATGCTATAACAGTATCATCATGCATTCCTGCTGGTTTGTATCCTGTTTTACCTGAAGGCAGTTCAACAGAAGTCATCTCTGTGAGTTCCTGAAGCAAGACGTCTATGTTGCTTTTGTTAGGATCGTTTGGATTTACTGGAATTATTATCCGTTGCTGGTCAAAGGCTGCACGCAAACTTTCAAGGAGTTCAACTCTTTTATCCTGGAATTTAAAACCTTCAACTGGAACTCCTAGAAGTCTCAGATCCTCAACCATTGTTTTTCCAAAGGTTGACTCATCCAAAAGATTTTTCGTGTTATTGAATTTCTCATGAAGATCCTTTATGTCGTTGATCTGGACTTCTTTGTTTACTCCTTTGTATCGGGTCATGTGGACAATCCTGACCTTATTGCCCTCTTTTCTTACGACAATAAATACTGAGTAATCTCCTCTGTATGCTGCACTCAAAGCAAAATCCCCCCCTAGATAGTATTCACCAGTTTCGGGGTTTACATTCCCAAGAAGCATGCCTTCGTCATCAAACCCTTTTGAAATAATCTCAAAGGGATATAGTGATGTCTCTGATGAGATGGGGTTGCACATATATTCCTTGTTGAAAACAAAAATACCTTCACGTCTTTTGAAATCTTCTAACCTCGACAATGGAAACTTTTTAGGCCACAGAGGTTTTCCTTCTTTTGTTATTGCTCTGTAAATTTTTCCCTTATACATCGGATTTTTCATGAGTTCTGCCAAGAGATCAAGCCTATCTTCCGGTGTTCCAATAGACATCATGTGACCGTTCTTGTTCTCGATTGTTGGGGTTATAACTTCCCTGTAAATTCTCTTTTCCTTGTACTTGGAAGCTTCATCACAGAGAACCCAATTAACATGATCTCCTCTAATCTTGTCGTTATAGGGTTTACAATAGATTTTGCATCTGGTTGATGTGTTCATTTCTGTTTTTGTCCACGACCAACTCTTTTTTTCAGGTATCAAACTTTTCAGGATCTCATTATCATGGATATAGTTTTTCATTCTCTGTAGGATTTCTTTTGATTGGTCCTGGGTTTCAGAGACAACTAAAAACTGCTTTGACTCGTTGAAGAATGCAACCCACAAAGGAAAGGCGACACCGAGGATTTCGGTTTTCCCATGACCCCTAGGCGCTTCAATTACAGAATGTGTATTGTCTCTAAAAGTTCTATACCATTCCATGTGGAAATCCTCGACATCTAAACCAAGCATCCTCTCACACCATAACCTGAAGTCTACATTGCAACGGGTGATGAATTCAAACTCGTTTTCCCCTTGAAGAATATCTGATTTGGTTCTCACAATTTAACAACCTTCCACTTATTCTCTTGATACCTTTCTAATACTATTTCAACAGTGCGACCTTTTATCTTTTTTGGCCAAGCTCTTAAAGCAGGGATTTTGTATACTTCTTCTAACTCAACCATTTTTCTGGTTTCTTCCTTGCTCAGGTATTTATTGACCTTACATTCAATTGCAAAAAGATCGCTTTCTTTTGAAACAAAAAGATCAGGAAACGATGATTTCGCCTGTCTTATGCAAAACCAACCCTTTTCCCTGAAAAAATCCCTTACTTTATATTCAAACTTTCTCCCTTTGTCATAACTCCTATTCGCCATATCCAACCTAGTATCAAACCACATCCTGAAAATCTGGCATCAATCTACCTCTCCTTAAATCAACATCCCCTAAGATCTTGACCCAATGCTCCCGACAGTACGCAAAAGGAACAGCTCCTACATATATCTTGAAACTACCCTGTTCTTCACATTCCTGAAATATGCATTCCATAATTCGCCCAACCCGAGAGAATGTGTTTTTGGGGATGAATTTCCGTGCCAGATCCTTAGGGGAAGAGAAAACTTCTTTCCTAAGCTGTATTTGAATACGCACTGACGATTTTTCACCTTCAGTTTGATCTCTCTCTGCTTACAGGTTAATGGCGTATGATGTTACCAACAAATACCAGATAACTATAATCAGGAAAACTGCCATCAGTCCAATCTTGACTGTTTGCATTTTCTTTTCCCAGGAAGATATCATTTTTTTGCTATAAGGATAAGAAACATCTATATCAAGGTCGGTCACAATAACATGATAATCTTTAGAGAGAGTTGATGTTTTTATTGTTTCTTCAACTAGGCGCACATCTAGATGTGCATTCCTTTTCAATACCTGAACATGCAATACTGGTTTCATCCTATTACCCCCTTATTATCCCATCCGAGAAGATCAGCAATCACGTTTGGTTTCACTCCTGCCTTACGCAAGGTTTGCATCTCAAACATGCAGTCCTTGCACACCATCATAGGCATCATATCGTTTTTGTATCTTGCCGTCATTGTATCATTGTCTTTGAACTCCTTGATTAAAAGGAGGTTCTCATGGACTTTTTTGCACTGACAAATACAATTGACAAAATACACACCCTTATAACCTCTTCTCTGACAATCAAAAACCATGAACCTGAAATTCTTGCTTTCCTGTTCGTTCATGCCTTTCTCTGCTATAAGCTTGTTCATTTCTCTCATGGTAACCCTTATCCAATTTTTCATAGTCAACTCAACTTGTATTCCGCACATCTTATTACATGGTGATCATAAAGTCTTGGAGAAGTGAACTCTTCCCCACAAACACAGATTTTCTTTTTCATCTTAATCTCTACCATTATTCTTTTTCTAGTTTATTGGAATAAAAATGCGAATCATTACTTTCTCCTTGATGTTCTTCCTTTGTCATTGGCCTTGCTCCAAGAGTTGTTTCAGAAGCATGATCGTCACAAAAGAATCTATCAACGGGTTGGGAAGCCCTACCCCAAAACATAAAAGGAAACAAGAAAATTACACCTAACACAAAAACAGGGTTAATGATTATTGAAAAGAACATTGACATCAAGAATGCTGTTATAAGCAAATGCCCAATTGGTGTTGATCCTGCATGGAGGACTGCAGTTGAAGCTTTTCTCTCGCAAAAGAGTTTATCACATTGAACCATTGAAAATCGCCTCTCTGACTAACTCGCTATCACGCCTGAGATCCTTAAGATCAGGATATATTCTGCTGACGGTTTTCACAATATCCTCTTTTGAGAGATCATCCCATGAAGAGATTTCAAGTTTCCAAGCAATATCCCTTTTTTTGATTACCATGCTAGAATAGTCTGTTGTCAACCAGTTTCCTTTCCAGGAAGAGAAAATCTTGAAGACATTTTTGAGTCTCATGAAGACTATATGCCTCTCATGGAAGGTTTTGTCGAAGACCCCAAAATAAATCCCTTTGCTCTTGGTTACAATCAGATAATTCATAACTATATATAAGTCGTTCATACTTAAAAAGATTACATACTCTAGAATATGGTTTTTGGAATATATAGATTTTATAGTTTATATGTTTATAGTATATTTGATTCAATAATATTCATGGAAACAAAACATTACAAATGTATTCTTTGTAACGGAATTTTTCAAGGAGCTACTTCAAACCAGAAAGTTCTCTTGAAAAAGATTCAGTACATGAACGGACCAAGCATAAAAACCAGAAATGTTTATGGATTTGTTTGCAAAGAATGCGTAACATGGGACAAGAATATTTAATTGGTGATACAAAGTGACCGATCTAAAAGGATTGATTAGGGATTTGAAATTGAAACATTGCAGCAAGAAGTATTGCAAGACTGTTGGGAACTTCAATTACCAATGTGCTAAGTGCAATTACATAGACAAGTTCGAGCAGAATCTTGGGAATTTAATTATTCAAAAGTCCAAAGCAAAGTGTCCTGGTTCAATCAAGAGCAGTGCAGTATATAGGTGATGACCCTTATTGTTCTGACTGCTGGGAAAAAGAGGTATGCCCTCATTGCGAAGGGACGGGGAGACAATGATGACTCTTAACAAAGTTGCTGACTGGTTGACGAGGAGATATTTGCAGACCCAGCAAATACAGGGACTTCTAGGATTGATAAATTTCCTGCTGATCTTAAGGCTCAGTTTTGATAGCCAGATCAGCAGTTATATATTTCTTCCATTAGTGTTCATGCTTGTGCTTGTTGCTGGTTATATTACAGACATCCATTTCAAGTTGAGAAAAAGAACTAGCAAATATGCTGTTGATCATAATCCACCCTGGATGGAACAATATCACAGGATAATCAGGATAGAAAAAAATATTGAGGAGTTGATGAAGCATGGAAAGGTTCAAAAGCCAAAAAGAGCCTCCAAAGTGCATTCTAGACGCAATGGATAGGATTCTTGGAGATAAGAAGTTTGATTTGGCTCTGGATGCAGGTTGCGGTAGTGGAAGGTATATTCCATTTTTCAAGAAGCGTTGCAAAAAAATAATTCCTGTTGATATTGACCCTAAGAGGGGACTTCCCAATGTCAGAAAGATGAGCCTTACTAATCTGAAATTCAAGAATAATAAGTTTGATTTTGTTTACAATATTGACGTGATTGGACACATGGAATTTAAAGACTGGCCTAAAACAGTAAGTGAGATGTTAAGAGTTGTAAAACCTGGTGGGTTTGTATTGATAACCTTTCCAAACCAGAAAGCCTTCACCAGATACTTGCAGGGGACTGCAAATAAATTTCTTGACGAGGATCACAAGATGGAATTCAACTTCCTGAAAGCGTTGCATTTCAAGCGAGGCTTATCGGAAGCTCCAAGAGTTAAAAGCGTAAAATTGAGAGGATATTCCTCTTACGGAAAAACCAACATGCTGAGAATGTTTTGGAACAGAATTCCTCACAGACTGGGAATCCTGAGTTATTATTTGCCCCCAATTGCAAGGGGTTTTATATGGTTGTTGGAGATTGATAATCACACTAAACCTAATTGAACATAAAGATTACTATGATAGGTGGGAATAAGAGAAAATGCCGGAAGTGCAAGAAACTATTTCGGAAATTTGAGCTTGCAATCGCAGGAACATTTTCAAGAATGTGCAAGAAGTGTCAACCTACAAGAGCTATGGGAGAACCAAAACCAGTTAAATCGCCTAGTATCTTTAGAAAGTGTAGAAGATGCAAAAAGTCATTTAGAGCCTACACATACAAAAATGAAAAACCAGTTGCTTGTAGAGGCTGTAAAAGTGATATAGAGAGGGAGAAATCTAGGAGAGGAAATGGAACCAAAACATGAATGCAGAACATTTGAAAACACCGATATGATACAATCGGAAGCACCATACAAACGAGTAATCAGCTGTATTGAATGTGGTAAAAAGGTACTTGAATGTGAGTAACATGGCAAATAAGAGTGGAATTGAATGGACAGAAGCAACTTGGAATCCTACTACAGGTTGTACCAAAATTAGCGCAGGATGTATCAATTGCTACGCCGAAAGACTTTCTTTAAGACTGCATAAAATGGGAGTAAAAAAATACAAGAATAAGTTTAAATTAACTATTCACCCAGATGCTCTAGATATCCCATTAAGATGGAAGTCTCCAAAAAAAATATTTGTTAATAGCATGAGCGATTTATTTCATAAAAATGTTCCGTTCACTTTTGTGCGAAAAGTTTTTGATGTTATGGAAAAAGCTCACTGGCATCAATTCCAGTTATTAACCAAACGTCCCGAAAGAATGCTGGAATTTACAAAAGAACATTATAACAAGAAACTCAGAAATGTGTGGATGGGAACATCAGTGGAGAATGCTGCTTGGAAAAAAAGAATTACCGTTCTCAGGAAAGTTCCTGCAAAAGTTAGATTTCTTAGCATAGAACCTATGGTTGGACCTGTTGGTAAATTGAATTTACGAGGAATCCATTGGGTTATTGTTGGTGGAGAGAGTGGTAAAAACCATAGACCGATAAAGAAAGAATGGATCAGAGAAATCAGAGACCAGTGTATAGAGCAAGAAGTTGCATTCTTTTTTAAACAATGGGGTGGAAAGACACCTAAAAGTGGAGGAAGAGAGTTGGATGGTGTTACTTACAATGGTTACCCACCAAAGGATAAGGAGGAGGTATGACAAAAGATATATTCCAAACAGAAGAAATAAAGAGAATTTACAATTTAGGATATGATGCTGGATATAATAAACCAAACACTGAGAATTGCCATTTCAGTATCTTTTCAAACAAATTGAAAACAAATGCTTGGAAAATTGGATTTGACAGAGGAAAAGATGATAAGTTGGAAGAAGTCCGCAAAGCCCCAAAGCCTAGTAAAAAGGAGACTTTATGACAGATTCAGATTGGGTATCATGGGAAAAGAATATCAGAGTTACTTGGTACGACAAAGGGAAAATGAATAGTGGTTGTCAAGGTCATTGTAAATCAGTTAATGGAGTTAGACCGAACTCAGAAAGAGAGATATTCTGGGTTGATATAGAAGGTGAGCCCTTTGGAATAATGTTATGTGTAGATTGTTGGAATAAAGTTACAAGGCTAATAGAAATCCTGAAGGAATCTCCAAAGTGTGAACGGTTTTATGATGAGCAACAGGCTAAAGATAACGATGAACGTAGAAAGAAGGGAGGATTCCAAGTCCTAGCAGATCCAAATAAGTGGAGGATACCAGATATACAAAGGAGATTTCTGGATGATGAATTATGATTAAAAGATTCTGTGATATATGTGGAGAAGAGCAGGCTTATTGGACTTACCCCCAAGTAGTTGTCAAAGGTTTAAGAGACAAGTTTGATTCCTTTGATTTCTGCTTGGCTTGTAATGATAAATTCAAAGAGTGGTTAAAGACCGCAAAAGTGTCATTAGCCCCAGAAAGGGACAAAGGGGGCGAAGTATGACGGGAATTTGCAATTTTTGTGGATGTGCAATCTTAAGCGAATTCATTATGTATTTCAAGCCTGATCACGCCGTTCAGCATTATCATAAAGATTGTTTTGGTAAATTGCAAGAGTTTGCCCCAACAACGGACAGGAGGGAACATGCCAAGGACTAAAGAACCTGTTTGCCCAAGTTGTGGTAACCAAATGAGATTCCTTGGATTTCATAATGTTAAAGATATGTTTAAGGTTCCAGTGTTTAGATGTCCAGAAGATTGTGATTACTGGAAAGCCCAAACTTCGGACAAGGGAGGTAAGGATGATAGCTGAGAATGTAATACAAGAATGGATGATTATGTGGTGGAACGAAAGATGTAAGGAATATGAAGAAAATTGTAGTAATTGTTTAGCTTGGAAATGTTATGATTATTTAACAAAACCAGATAAGGCAGACATTCCACGCTTTCCCCAAAAGGAGGACAAATGACAAGTCAAAACAATAGATGTAATAGTGTATTAGAGGTTCCAGGACTTCTTAAACGTAGATGTATAAAACAAGCAGGACATACAGATCCTCACCAGATAAGGAGTAAACATGGATAAAGATTTAATTTCCAAACTGGAAGAGAAGAAGATAACAATTTGTAAGGTTCATGGTTACGTGATTCAATGTGATTGTAGCTCAGATCAAATAGTAGATGTTATTGAAGTCTCAGAACTTGCCCAATTCAGGAAGGATGGTCTCAAAAAAGCCAGAGAATTGTTAAAAGAAATGAAAAAATGCTACAATTCAAATCATTTTGAAATGGCTCTTGAAGGTGATGGTCGTGTTGTGTGCGGAATTTGTGATTATAATCAAGGTTCGGTAAGTATGTTAAAAGAAGTTTTTGGTTTGAATGATAAGGAATTAAAGAAATCAATCTGGGGGGAGGAAAAGAAATGACTGGAAAAAGAATGGTTATTGATGCAAGGTGTGAGGGTTGTGGGTTTTCAATCCCTTGCGAATGCAGATGCCACAGGGAAAAGGATATAGAAAAAGCAGAAGTAGTAGGAGTGAAAAAACCCAAGTGCTGTGACGAGAAACTGGCTGATTATATACGCCTGAGCAAAAGAAAGAAGGAGAAAAAAGCATTCTGGTTTGGTGTGAGATTCCTTGCAAACAGGTCAAGAGAAGTAGGCTTGGAGTTGAAGGGATTGCTAAAACCTTATGACATAGAGATGAAAAAAGGATGGGATGGAGATGTTATCAAGAAAGGAAAAAATACTAATCGGAGAGATGAAAGAGATGAAAAAAGGTCGTGAGCTAACTCATATAATCCAGATAAGAATAACCCCAAGAATGCTGGAACTAATGGAGAGGGAGAAACAAAAGCTAGGAGTGGGAACAGCCCAGTTCATCAGGACTGCAATCACAGAGTACATCAGGAATCTGAATCAAACTTGCTGCGTGCATTGCAGAGTCTTGGAAATTGACATTGAGGATTTATTAGATGTCAAGCCAATTAAGAGGTGAGTATGGAGATGGATGATAATAAATTGATGACGAAAGGTGACGACCTTTGATGACCGAACCTAAGCTGTCGCTATAGTGATATAGTTACAGTGAGGGGTAAGGCGTTGGGAATAGGTAGCCCTTGTAGTTCCCTTTGTCGCTACCCGTCAGAATGAAGCAAAAGATAATTAATCGCAGGGTAAAACAGTTCACGTTGACTGTTAACAAATAGGAGAGTTTCTGGAAGATTTGTTTTTCTGGGAAAGAAAAAAGTCTTGGAAAATCCAAGATAAGTTTAAGGAAATGGAGACATGATAATAAAAATTCGAGTTAGGGAAGAACTCCTGAGAGATCCAAAGGAAGTAATGGACGAGTTGTTGAGGTTCGTGAGCCACACGAATACTCTGTGAGGTAATGTTGAAATAGAATTGGAGGAAGAATGACATAAGTGTGGAAGCAGCATGTGACTACAATATTGATACATGTGGTCACATCTTTAAGGTCTTATAGTCAATAATTAAGTGATCTTATGGAAATAGAAATAAAGAAGCCAGTATTCAAGTTGCATGAAGTCAGAGAATCTAGATATTTGAAATACAGATACAATCTCAAGGAAATCTCTTGGAGATTAAAAGATCACGATCATGAAATAATAGAATTTCACAAGTTATTAATGAGAAAGGGTAAAATTAAAAAAGTTATCAGGTGGTTTATTCCTGATCTTCTAGACGTTCCTTTTTGTTGCACAGGCAAAAGAAAGAATCCAATAGTTGAATTCAGAGAATAACAGTGTTATATTACTCCCACCAGTAGTATAGAATTATATAATACTGTTTTGGAAAGTTTTGTGTAATACTCACGAGATTCTCCTAAGCAAGGATTTTTTTATTTTTTATTTTTTTTGAATCTGTTCAGTTTACAGAAATTCTTTTTGAAATTTAATTTTTTTCTATTGGGAGTAGGAGTATACATCAGTAGTTGGATTTACCAAAAACTCGTAGTGAAAAGAATTCTTTTTATATACACAATTCCCTCTGTAAAAATACTTTTTTTACATGATCTAGTCTATTATTACTCAAAGTATGTAGAAAACACTGTCTGTAAATCTCCTTGCATAGAAATTAATGGATATGAAATATAACAGTGTTACTTTTTAGTATGGATAGTTCTACTTGCAAGGAAACAGTGTAGTTTTTTGTTAAGGAAATAAAGAATTGTTTTCTCTACTCATAACATAGTAGCATAGTAAAAAAGATAGTAAAAAAGTATAACAGTGTTATTATTATCTATGTATATGTTAATAGTTTATTAGTCATTATTAATATTATATAATATACTACTAAGTAGTGTAATTGTTATTATACATCAAAAAGATTTATACATAAAAATAGAGAATATCACATCATGATTATTGTCATCTATACAGAATGATAACTGTATTAGGTAAGGGTAAAGAAAAAGGAAGGGAGAAGAAATTAATTCCCTGTTAGTAAGTAAACTATTTTAGTATTGTTTCGTGAGTGGAACAGATTACTTGTTGTTGGTAGTTGTTGAGTTCGTGTTGTCCTGTTGCTGTGTGTTCTTTGCTGTCTTCTACTAGGTTATTGTTTATTGCTTGAATAAGCTTTTGTTTTTGTTCTGTTACTGTTGCTAGAATTTCCAAGTATGCTTTATGCTTTATTGCTCTTATTTGGTTTAGTATTGTTAAGTCGTCTTGTGTTAGTCCATTAGTTTTTATCTTCTGCTTCAGGATGTTCTGTATCTTCTTGCAGTAATTACATCCTATTACTCTGTGTTGCTTGTGCCATGCATCTGTGTGTCCTGATATTAGTTTTGTTTTCATATTCAAATACCTCCTCTGTAATTCATAAGAATACTATAGTTTCCAGGGTTTATAAAGTTATCATAACAGTGTTATTATTCAGTAGTCAATGTTTATTATTCTTATATATATTATATAGCTATATGACTTAACCTATGTATATATGTATCTATTATATATAGAGATTAGGGAGTAAAGCTCCCGACTGGTGAGAAGAATGAATTTGGTTGACTACCTAATGTCTTTGGGTTTGGTTGGTATGTTCCTTCTTTCACTTCTTGTTAAGGATTGGTGATAAATATGAATTTCATTATTGATATGCTCAAGGAAAAGAAAGACATCCATGATCTCAAGAGAGAGCTTTATTTGAAGGGCGAGAAGATAGAGAAATTTGAAAAGCTCTTTGATGAGACAGATAATATTTTCTCTTTGCATGAGAGAATGATGGTTGGTTGGGGTGCTTATGACAGATGAATATGACAAAAAAGCAGAGGAGTTTTTGAAGCTGACGAACACAACATTTAAAGCCGAATTTCTAAAGCATGATAAACATTTTGAGGATGACACAGAGACTAGGAACATTTACAAAATTGTTTTAACTAGAGGATCACGAACCTTTGATTTTAACTTTGGACAGTCTATTGTTTGTTCTGGACAGTGGATTGTATTCACTATGGAAGGTAAGAAGTTAATGCATGGAACTTATGCACAGATGGAAAAGTTTCGATCTAAGGGTATTCAGGTTCAGAAAAACAAAGATTTTAAAGAGCCTTCTGCTTATGATGTTCTTTCTGTCTTGACAAAATTTGATCCTGGTAGTCTTGAGGACTTCTGTGGGAATTATGGTTACTCTACTGATTCAAGAAAAGCAGAGAAAACTTATAACGCTGTTATGAATGAATGGAACAACCTTAAAATGCTTTTCTCTGATGAGGAATTAGAAAAACTTAGAGAGATAGATTGATATGGCTTTTGGAATTAAGAAAGATCCGCCTGTTTGTATTCGATGCGGACTAGGTCTTCATAGGAACATCCAACAAACAGGAATACATTCACCTAGATGTGCATGGAATTACTTTATTGAATGTCATTCTTGTAAGTATAAGAACAGTTTAAGCAAATTGTTAGGTTTTTGGGAAGGTTGTTCTCAAGACTGTGAGATGTTGTTTGGTGAGAAGCATGGAGAAAGTAAAAATAAAGTTTGAATTGGATAAGGAAATATTGATGAAGCTCGGGGCTTTGGAAAAGAAAACAGGCAAGTCTAAGGATCAGATCATAGAAGAGATTCTTAAGGAGTTTTATGGTCAAAATTTACATAAAGAATAAGTGGATTGTAGGAGTCGCTGTCATTGTTATACTCTCATTGGTGTGGATGATTGCTCCCTATCAATTTGAAGGCGTTAGGGAAGTGGAAGATTATCATTTTAACTTCTCAGATTTTCGAGAAATAATGTCCTATAATATAACTTTTGCTGATTCAATTGATGGCTTGACTACTGGAAACGGTTACATATGGATCAAGACAGGAAAGTCTAGAATCAAGACTCTTGAAATTTGTTGGCATGAAGTTATGCACAATGTTTTGGATGGGACAGCAGAAGAGGAACATGAAATAATCTATAGTATGATTCCTAATTATTTTCAAAAAGAATGTTTATTCATTTATGGATTTTGATATGAACTGGAAATGTTTGTTTGGTTTGCATGAAGAGAAATATTACCCAAAAGATTCTATAAGAGGAATCCACGCTTGTCTTAGATGTGGAACAGGAACAACAGAAGGAGAGGTTATGATGGGAGTTATGGGTAGAAGGAAATTAACTCCTGCTGAATTAAAGGAAGTTAGCAAGAGAAAACCTTTTGATGAACAAAGGGTTATAAAATCTTTTCGATAACGTGCAACTAAGTAGGTTTAATATGATGTGTAAATGCGGAAAGAGAAATAAAATTGAAAGAACAATATTAGAGAGTGGGCATGAAGTAGAAGTTGAATATTGTCAAAACTGTATGATTCTTTGGGAATGTACATTAACAGGTTTTGAAAAACATGATGAAATATAATTTTATTTTAGCAGAAGAAATTGATGACCCTAGCAAAATCTCTAACTGGATTATTCAACCTAAGATTGATGGTGAGAGGGTTAAACTTGTCAAACATGGCAAGGTTGTTTCACTGATTAACAGGAGAGGTTTTGAAAAGATCAATAAGTTTCCTGAAATTAAGGAAGACATTATTCCTGACGGTGAGTTTGATGGGGAATTGTTTATTCCAAGTCAAGAGAAACAATATGGAAGTTTGTCCTTGACCACAACTAGATCAAACGCTTCGGTTGGCAAGGTTGATCTTTTTAGAAATTGTTATCCAGCTAAATTGATTCTTTTTGATCTGCTTAAAATGGGTAACAAGGATTGGCAGAATGTCTCCTATGCTCTGAGATATAATATTCTCAAGAAACTCTTTGCTCCCCTTAAATGCAAAAGCATATTTGTAATTGATAACTTTTCTAGTTTATCGGAAGCTATGGAGATTATTGAGGAGTATGATATTGAGGGATTGATATTCAGGAATCCTAGAGCCAAATATTTTCATGGCAGATCAAAGGATGTTCTTAAGTGGAAGAGAACCAAGAAAGAAACTTTTGATGTGGGATTCTTTACACAGAAAATTAATGAGGATGAACCAATGAAAAATAAAAGGATATCTGCATTGGGTTTGTATGCTAATGGGAAGTTCAAAGGAAAAGTAAACTGTTTGGTGTCAGATGAGGATAGGGTTAAAATTTTCTCACGCTGGAATAATTTAACCCATGAAGAGGGTAAATCTAAAAACTTCTTAATTGGAAACCCATTTCAAGCAGATGTGGAATTTAGGCTAGAAACTAATTCAGGTAAACTTAGAAATGCCACATTGTTGAAACTTCGAGGGTTATAAGGATGACAATAATAACGGTGTTATATTATGAAACAGATTAAGACATTCAAAACAAATGCTGAGATTAAGATTCCTGTTACAATTGAGGGAAATGCTTTCAGGTTAATGAAATCCAAAGAGGGAGCATTGAAGATAACAAACACAAACCCTAAGAACAGGAAAAAGATGGGAATACATCTCTTTTCATTACCCGATTCTAATGCAGTTTACATGAGATATCTGATCTCGCTTCTCAAGGAAGGGGATGAAATATTTTTAATAATTCCAGAGGAGAAACATGACAAGAATGTGGATGATTGATCCGAGAATACTATGCCATAATGAAGGTAAGAAAGGCGGTCATCTCAATGGAGAATATTACGAGATTGCTAAAGCGGTTGGTAACGTGAGGAAGAAAAGAAGTCTTGATGGTTGGCTTGAGAATAATTGTCTTGAGCCTTTATCTTTCAGGTCACGTTTTGATGTTCTCAAGGCAGAGATGATTAGAAGAGGTTTCAATGCCAAAGCAGTCCTTAAACCTTATGATCTTAACTATCTTGGGGATAAAAAGTATATCAGAATAAACAGAAAAGCTTCTTTTAAGGAACTAATGAAACGGTGTGATCGCTGTAAGAAGCGATATAGGAGAATGGTGTCATGAATAATTTATGTGATCCTAGTAATTTAGTGTTTTTGTTTGAAGACAAGAATCCTGATTTCTCTTTTGTTATCAACAAATTCTTTTGCAATGAGCATAGGGATACTTTCCCACTTGCTCACTTTGTTGGTAAAAAAGAAGAGAAAAGAATCTTCGAGTTAAGGAAAAATCATATTATAAAACAGGAGGATAGACATGGAACTTAGGTCAATTGGAACAATAGCTGTTGAGGAATTAAAGCTTCCCTTAAAACTGTATAGCTCAGTTCGTGGGAAGGAATACCCTTTGCATCAGGTAACTCCAGATGGAAACAGGGTTAGACAAAAACTTGTTGACGTGAATGGTGAGGAAGTAGAAAGAAAGGAACTACTGAGGGCATACTTCCCTACTAAAGACAAGCCTGTCATCATACCCAATGAAGACCTGAAAGCATTGAAAGAGATCAATAGAATAGCTCACATACTAGGTAGAACTGAGAGTGTGCCTAATGTCCTGGTAGAGAAACATTATTACTGTCTGCCTGATAAAGACCAAAAGCTATTCAGCAATACAGAGATCAAGTTTGGTCTTCTGAAAGAGACCTGCAAAGCTGAGAAGATTGTGGTAGAGTTTGCTATCAGAGGAAAGAAACATCTAGGGTTTTTCCAAACAAGAGGCAATTACTTAGTTCTAACACAGATGGCTTATGCACAACAACTGAATCAGTTCGAGGATAATACATCTGTAAAAATCCAGAAAGAATTGCTTGAGGGTTTCCTTGAGAAGATTAGTAGCCTTAAGAAAGTTGACATCAAAAAGGTAAAGGACAAAGAGAATGAACAACTGGAAAAACTCATTAAAAAAGGCATCAGGAAGCCAGTTAAATTGGGAATATCTACCCCTAAAACCAATAAAAAGAAGACAACTAAGGAAGCTGTGCTAGAGGATTTGGAAATATGAATTATCCACTTTATAGATTGCGGCAAGGTTCTTTGGAGTGTAACCTATGCCGTAGTTTTTCTTTTACTATTTATAGTGACTATACTGAAGAGAGAATTCTTATTATGATGGTTGGTCATCTTCGGGAAGCACACCCTTTGAGGTATAATGAACTCAAGGATAGCATAATTGATGACAATAATATTGTCAAGAAGGTTATGGAATCTATTGAGGAGGCTGAGGCTAACCTTGCTGACGAGGTTAGAAAATATAATAAAGAGGATGTAAGCGACACTAACGACAACAATTAGGTGATTACGAGTGAGGGGAGAAAGTAAAAAACAAATTGCATTGAAAAAGAAAAGATTTTTTGGTTTTGCTGGAAAACTATTAAAGAAACATAACATTGAAACTGATATAATTGATCTGGAATCTCGGTTTGATTCCAGTCTAACTCTTTCTGAAAACAAAGATGCTTTGGAAAACTATTTGGAAAACAAAGGACTTGTTAAAGCTGAATCCGATTCCTTTGAAAAGATTGATGAAGAGATCAAGGAAGCTACGTTGGAACAGATGAACAAACACAATCAGGAAATAATGAAACAAGTCAAACCTGATGTCGAAGGTTACTATGAACCTCTTGATCGAGCTATCAAGAAAATGGTTGAGGGATACAGCAACCTGATGTTTGTTAAAGGACGTGGAGGAATTGGCAAGACCTTTATGCTCAAGTATTTTCTGACAAAACATGAACTTATCGAGGGACAGGACTACATCACTGTTGCAGGGGATATTTCAGAAGCCTATCTCTATGAACTTCTTTACACAAACAATGGAAAGATTATTTGGTTCAAGGATGTCATGAGACTTCTCAAGAATCTCAGAAGCATTGACAACTTAAAGACTGCCTGTGAATCAGAAGAGAGCATGAGGATCATGACGAATTACACTTATTCTCACAAGAAAAGAAACATGCCTCAATCTTTTATTTTCACTGGCAAGATTATTTTTGATTATAACGAAATTGTTAACATTAAATTCCAAGAAGATTTCAATGCTCTTATTTCTCGTGGAGATTTTATTGAGCTTGTGTTTAGCTTTGAAGACATGACTCAGATAATGAGACTGATTGCAAAGAATGACAATGAAACAAAGGTCACTAATTTCTTGGTGGACAATTATGAGTTTATAGGTCACAACACTTTCAATCTGAGAACTCAGAGTAAAGCTTTAAGGACTTACTTGTGGGCAGAAAAGACTAAAAGAATCTGGAAGGATGAAATTCTCAAGGAGTTGAGAATGAACCTTAGTCCTGTGCAATCTTTTCTATATCAATTTGTTGGGAAGAAAGCTATCAAGACCACTGAACTAAAGAAACTTTTGATCCGACATGGCCTTGTGCAAACGATCAGAACTGCTGAAAGAAGGATTGAGGAATGGTTATTGCTTGAGGAGATCCACAAGGTATCTTATGAAGGGAGAGATTTTCATGTTTCGCTTTTTCCAATTGATGAAAAAAATATCTAATATGTTTGACCCGTTCAAGCCTACAATACATACATTATTGGTTATTGAAGGGACAAAGAAACAATTGGAAAGGTTTCATGCGGAGGTTTTATCACATGAAAAAGAAAAAAACTCTAAGAGCAACAGTTGATGAAGTTACTCCTATACTTCGAGACTTGAGAAAGAAAGCGAGTCTAAACGCTTTCTTCAAATAATCTATCAGCTTGTCTTCTCTTTATTCTGTTTATGCAAGTTCCGTAACCACAATCATCCCTAGCACACTTACGACAATATTTCTTTTTCATTAATTTTTTGAAGACATGATTATTATTTGACCCGAATGGATATATATATTCAAACAGTTATTTGCTTATAGAGTATCAATCCATTTATTTTGATGGATACTGAGAAAAAAATTGAGCTTATCAAAAAACTTCTTGATGTGTGTTCTAATTTAGGTATTGCCATTGAAACCGCTTCAACTAATGAAGCTAAAGCATGGGCAATCATTGGTATTGAACATAACAATCTTGTCGATGATTTACATAGAATGGCAAGAGTTGATTCTGATATTAAAGGGTTTCTTGAAAAAAAAATTAAGAATTATTTGAAGAGTTTGAACGAAAAAATTCCTGAACAAAGCTATATTGGATGATTATGAAAGTGATTAGCTTCAGCGAACCCAGATTTGTAAGAGCAATTCTGGAAGGAAAGAAAACTCAAACAATTAGACCTCTGTTTCGGGAGAAACTAATTGAAGACCATAAAGTAATGGAAGGATTCTCCATTGGCGGAGCAGAACCAAAAACAACAGGAAAGATGATGAAGGTACTGTTGAATAAAGAACCTCGTTTCAAAGTAGGAGAGAAAGCTAAACTAATGTTCAAGCAGAGAAGCACACCGAAGGATAGTTGGTTTTGTCTGGATTGCGGGAGCATACTCGAAGTAAAAAGACCTTTAACAAAAGATAGTGTGGGCGTTCCTATCATTAAAAGAGAGTATTGGTATTGCAAAAATCATGGTGAGAGAAACCCTCATACGAACGTCTTCCCCAAACACTTTGCCACTGTTAGAATAAATGATGTTTTTGAGATTGAGATGGGTGAAACCAGAAAAGGAAAATATCTTGGATTTGTACACAAAGAAGATGCATTAAAACACGCAAAATCACTTTTTAGGATGAACAACACTTATTGTTATAATGGAATCATGACCGAGTTTGCCATAGCTGATGGATTTATACAACATAACAATCAAAGTCCCTGGGCAATGTTAGAATGGTTCCACAAACAATATAATCTAGATCAACCAAAAAGATTTGCAGTATATGGTTGGACGACATAACTAGATTATATCCCACTCGTATAATTTTCTTAGATATCTATTGACTACAATCCTTACCCCGCTTGCGTGCAGTCCCACAAATCTTGCTATCTCTGATTTTTTCATTCCATCAAAATATAATTCCATTATGTCTCTGTAGGGTTTATGATTTATTCTTTTTAACAGTGGTTCTATTATCTCTTTTGGGTCTTTCTCTTCTAAATCTTTGGTGGGAAGTATATCTATCCAGCGTACTCCACTGCTATTAATATCATCCTCTAATCCCAGAGGGTGTTCTCTTAGTAGATGACCGTCTCCTTTTTTGTGACGGTATCTTCTGACATAACAGATCATTGCATTTCTGATAATAACTGAAGCATAGTGTCTAGTATCTCCTTTGTTTGGATCAAACTCATCTCTTTTCTGAATGAGTTTCAAGTAAGCTTCTTGACATAGATCATTAAAGTCTACTCCATACTTTTTTGATAATTTGTGTGCTGATCTTCTAATTAAATCCTCGTACTCTGTTATTTCCCCATTGTCACCAAAAACCATTTCTGACCTTTCCCTGGATGATCGCTTAGACTGCACCTTTTGGCTCTTTATAGATTTTTATGTAACCCAGCTGTTCAAGTTTAACTAAATACTTATTTACTTCTATCCCCATTTGAACGGAATTTGTGAAGATTTGTTGCTTGACTTCTTTTGTTCCCGTTTCTATCATTCCTAATACTTTTGCTTGATATTCTAGCTGCCTTCTTATTGCATCCGCAACTTTGATAAGCTTGTCAATTTTGATGAGTTCTTTAAGACCCAAAGTTGTGAAGTCTTTGTTTGCAAGAGATTGTTCCATGCGCTCCATTAAAGAATTAAGCATCGTGTTTGTTGTCTGGAGTTGTTGAACCGAATTTATCCATTCTTGCTCTCTTTTTTCTGAGAGTTTCTTATCTTCTGTAATCATATCATTAGTCAGAATGTTTTCTCTGTCAAGCCAATTCTTAATTGTCATCCAGGAAAGAGAATGTCCCTGAGCTTTTAGTTGTTTGGAGATGTTTTTGTATCCTAGTCCAGTATCTCTCATCCCCCTAATCTCCTGCTCGAGTCCTAGTTTCTCTATTAAAGGTTTTTTCTTTCTCATCAATTTGATATTTGTTTGAACCCACTTAAATTATTTCACCTTTTGTTCAATTCTTTTTAATCTTCCAATAATCTCTACTATCTGTGGATCTCTTGAGTTTGCCCATCTTTGCTCCTGTTGAACCATTTTTAATTTCTTATCAAGCACAGTTCCAACCACAAGACCTGTCACAATATATCCTGCAATTGCAATTGGAGCTAAAGTAAGAAAAGAATCCGCATATTGAGGAAAGTAAAGTTTTATGAAGTTCAGAACATGCAAAGCTCCACTAACATTGATTATGTTCTTTATGAATCCTACCTGTCCTTCTCCAAGTCCATAGATATTTTTGAAATGAATGAATTTCTGAGTTAAATTGAATCTCATTTGTTCACAATGTCTTATTGTTTAGACACCCTTAAATTTGCTAACTCAGAATCTAAAATTCCTCTGCAGCAAATACATACATTTCCCCATTTAGTTGGAAACAACGCATTCTCTCCTATGTGATAATTCTCTTTGACTCCATAGTCTGCAAATTTTGATTCTTGTTTAACTTCCTCTACAGTTCTTTTGCAGATCCAACATCTAGCACCCTGCTTTCTGAACATTTTCATTTGGAATCCTCCACTTTCTTTAAAATATCTAAAACCTCTTCTTTCAACTTTTCTATTCCTATTTGAGGATGATTTATCTCGGCTTCAACTTTTGACAAGACCTGTCCATCCCTATCGAGGTTTGCTTTTGTTATTCTTATTGATGACATTAACATTCTCCTTTTGAATCACACTTTGCTTACTGATTGGATTGTCGCTTAAGAAGAGTTTGCCGAGTTCTTTGATTTCTTTTATGATGGGTCTATTGTAAGAGCCCGTCCCTTTGCTACCTACAACATAGGATGGAACTAATGCAGTTGAACCTTCTTTTACAAAATTTCTGTAATCTTCTTCCCGTATTGAAACATCACATACAATTTTGATCTGATCATCTTCTTCTATTTTTCTAAAATTGTTTGCATGTCCCACTGCCCAAGTTGAACCTGATCCTTTGAGCACTACCTTTGATTTAGGAAGCTTAAAACTTTCTATTGCCTGTCTTGTGATTATCTCTGTACTAAAATTTCCTGATGATAGGAATGTCTGGTTTTTGATTAATAACATCTTCAATCTTACCGCCTCCTTTGAGTTTATCTAGGATGTGACCAGCCTTGCTTCTTTCTCTTCTGATCCAGGATAATTTTGCACCTGAACTTTTCAATAGCTTCTGTGCTTTGTTGCATAGAGGCTGTAAGTGCTCCTTATTTATTTTCCATTCGCCCTTGACCTGATTAACCACAAGCTGACTGTCTGTCATTATGTGATCGCCTTTTCTTGCTAGTTTGAGCGCATGGATAACTGCCCGGTATTCCATTTCGTTATTGGTTTTGTTCTCTTTAGTCTCAAAGACTATTGGAGAATCTATACCTTCTAACACTACACAATACCTGGAAACTTCTCCGTTGTATCCTGCACCATCAGCAAATATTCGTATGCCTGCTACAGATTCCTGTTTCCACTGGTGAATTCTCATAACCATTAAAGTGAATCTAATGATTCTTTAACAAATTTGACTGTTTCGAGTGGAATGGCTATTGATTTCCTGAATCTCTTTTCGCCATCCGGTGCATAGAAACCTCTTGAGACTGATATGAATTCGTTCTGACCATCTTTGGTGATGGCTTTCTTTTTTGCGATCTCAAGGAAGTTATTCTTGCCGAACTTATGTTCTTTTGATTTGCCAACAGTTTCAAATTTTACGTCACTCTTTCTTTCTTCCGACATGATTTTCCTCCTGTTTTAAATTGTGAATCTCTGCTTGTTTCTGTGATTCTTTGATTAAGTTTTTGACCATGACTCCAAGACTTTTATCATCAACCCCTTTAATTCCTGCAAGGGATAATGTGAATGCAAATGGGAAATGATTGTGTCTGAAATCTCTGACTATTCTGAACTCAACTAGACTGTCTTTGTTTGTCCATAATTTATTTGTTTTTACTAAAAAGCCTTCTGACTTGTATGCTCCTTCAGAAAGTTTTTCTTCGTATCTTTTTTTGTTTGTTTCTGTTTCGAGAATGAATCTCTCTGTCAAGCAAACAAAGTCCCTTACTCTTCTTGTTTCTAATTCATAGGCTTCCATAACCCAAGCATGACCAGCTACTTGACATTTATGAGCTTGTTCCAAATTCATTCCTTCATGATCCCAGGAGTTTGCTTTGGAGAACTTTGGATCATTCAGACCTGGTTTTTGATAGCTAGGTCTGTATGCTCCTGTTGGTGTCCTGAACCAGTTCCAGGCTTCGACTTCTTCTCTAGTTAGATTTCTTTTGAGGCTCATTTGAACGCTCCTAATTTCTTTTGGTTGATTTCAGGTGGAGTCCATCCACACACATTACATAATTGTGCCTTGACACTATAATCCCTGCTGTAACACTTTCCGCATTCTCTACGTTTTCCTTGACTCATTTTGAACCTCCCAAGCAGACATTGGCAAATTCACAATAATTACAAATCCAGCCTGTGTTCCGTTTAGGTAACTCTTTATTCTCTAGGAATTTCTCCAGGACAGCTACCTTTTTATCGAACTCTTCCCCAATCTTTGCCATGCTCCTGAGAAACACTTCATAGAGTTTGATTGCTGGTTTGGACACATCTATGTAAAGAATGTATGCTTTGTCGACCTTGTTTCCCATCTTGGAAAGCATGTATGCATAGAACTCTACCTGTTTCTTGTGATGATTATAAGGTTGGGTTGGGATCTCCCTGCAGGTTTTCTTTTCTATTATTGTTCCTGTTGCTGGATCATACTCGTCAACTGAGCCAACAACTCCGTTCCACTTGACATCTTTCTCAGCCTCACTGAAAATAGGAGTCTTGTGTATTGCCCTGCCTATCCAGAAAGTCATTGCTGTTTTGAAGTTGAAGTATTGACTTGGAGAGAGCTTTGAATAAGCTGCCTTCCTTTGGCAATCATAAACCAGATCACTCACATGAATCTTGGAGTCATCTCTTGGTTCTTTGTCGCTTGCTATTGCCTGGTAAACTTTTTCTTGAACGTTCATTAGATCCCCCCAATAGTTTATTTGGAACACTAAATCTGACTTCATAAAAACACTGACCATCTTTCAGATATATAGAAACATTAGAATTTTTGATTCCATTAGCCCAAAATATTTTACTTAACATCTCCAAATCCATTCCTGAATCAACAACCAAACACATCTCTATCATTTTATCTCCTCCATTTTGAACGGTGCTTTAGCCTTCTTAGTGCCATCTTGTCACCTTTATCCATAAACACCACCCTCCGAAGGTCTGTTAGACCATTTTGTTTCAGAATAGGCAATTCTGCAGTTTTCTAAACCTAGACCTGCAACATGGCAAAGGATACTTTTTTCATGGATTGTGCGTGTCATTCCTGTTCTACCTTTTAGGTAAAGTGCTGGAACAAATACCTTATACATGGAATCTCCAATCAGAGCCATAACCTGGACTATCTTTTTGTCCTTGGTTACTACCCAATCATCTTGTTTGAATCTATGAGATAGATCTACAATCTTCTGTTCAATGTCCCAAGGATCAATTTTTTGAGAATATAATTTGTCTATTTTCTTTTCGATGGTTCTGTTTTTTCTTTTGACTTCTCTTAACTCTTTTCTGAGCTTCTTCAATTTTTCTTTTTTTGGATTTTTTATTGCCATACGTCTTTCAACCATCGTTTTCTTTTTCTGCCTTTTTCGGCAAGCACGTTTTGTTTGTGCATGAATTCTGCATCAACCTCAACCTCTTTTTTATGCACTGCCATTAAGGATCTGCAATAAGGGCATCTGAGACTTGGTGTCAAGTGATCAACCCTCTTCTTGATTTTACAAATATTGCAGTAAGCTACGCTAACAGTTTGCACAACTCTTTTCATTCCCATGATCCCCTCTATTCTTTTTTCTTGAGTGGAGGTTTCTCAGGTTTTGTTTCCCCAGCGTTCTTGAATTCACTTACAATCTTAACAGTGTATTTTCCTTTTTTTGGTCTGGCTATTGAAAGGGTTGCTCCGTTGATACTTCCTGATTCTTCAATCAGTGTCCGGATCTCCTTCCATAGAGCCCATGAGTTGATGCTGAGCTTCTTGTCATCTGACGTTTTGATTTCATAGGCATAGTCAACCTTGCTAAGAAAATATCTGGCTTCTGTTGTTTTGACAATGGAGCTGACTGTGATCTCTATTGCTGACCCATCGTCAGGGATTTTAATGTAGGGACTGTTGGCTTTTGCTTGGTCATATTCTTCTTTGATCGCATCTTGCGTTACTTCTTGTTCAGACATAGACTATAGTTAGTAGTCCTAGATTATAAGATTTAGAAACTTAGAATATATATATTGTAATGTTATTGTTTTTTGTGATAATTCTGATGAACTTTAATACAAAGAATATTTAACGAAAAAAGATGTTTGGCTCTCTCGAGGTTTACTTTTGCCAACCTTTTAATCCTGTCAGTATATCCAACACCATCAACATCGGATTTGCATGTTTCGATTAGTTTTTTGACTTGCTCGGGAGCTTCTGTTTCACAGCGCTCAATGTTATTTAGATAAAAACTTCGGGTAATCATTTAACCACCAACCTATAATGTGCCTTTCCATGAATCTCTGCGTAATATTGACCTTCCTTTATCTGCTTCCATTTGATGACCTTGTGGGCATCTCCTGATTTTAGTGACTTGATTATATCTTTATATTTGCCCTTATCTTTTATCTGTGCTATAATGGATTCCAGGGACTTGAGTTCTTCTGAATCCCCCTTATTCGCCTGAAACTCCACTGGTTCTTCGTGCTTACATTCAAGCAGAAACTCTTGCCTTTGGAAGATTTGTTGAATTATGATATCCATCTGCTCTACTGTGAGCTCCAATGACTTAGGAATAGGTATTAAACATATAGGACATTGACCTAGTTCTTTCTCATACATGCCATGCTTCATGCATTCAATATGGGTGTATTCTGAGTCTTTCATAATAGTTTCCCCGTATGTCGGTTTAGAAAAATCACACTGTTATACCGCTATCAAGGTCTCCATTTTGAGACAACTTTGACCAATACTGGTTAAAGATGAAACCAACATGAGGCGGAAGCGAAATTTAACTTTTACTCGATATCAGATTCATACAGGGTGGGGGAGGGTATTATTATTAGATTGTGTATATTTATATATGTTATGTAGTAATGAGTCATCACGTTACAGATACTAAACTAAAAGTTTCATTCCTTTCCAGGAAGATTTTTTCGGACATTTTTTATCTTGTCATTGACATTGTCTAAGTTTATCTCTTCTAGTTTAATATTATAACCATATAACCTAGATAATACCTTCTTTAACTTTCTTCTTCTTTTATCTTTGTATCTGTATATTATTTTAGTAGTTTCTTTAGAAAATAGCTTGAGCTTATTAATTGCGTGTGATAACTGTTGGGTGTGGATACACTCAACGACTCCAATGACCTTATATTGGTTGTTCAACAATATAAAGTCGATGGGTTGTCCAGCTACTTTCCCGTTCACTATAACTTTCTCCTTTCCAAACTTTTCTTCTAACACTTTTCCTAGATTTTCCATCAATCTTTTGTGTGAATACTCTCGTAACATAATGAAACTTTTAGTTTAAGATTTATAAAGCTATGGGTCGTATATACTTACACATACGAATTTTGTTTGTTATTAATGAGACCCCCCCACACCCTGTATAAAACCAAAACTGAAAAAAAGTTCCATTTCGTTGTCGCTGTGTGCAGTTATACTTCTAACCGCTATTGGTCAAAGTTGTTTTTAACCGATAGCAAGGATCTATATAACAGTGTGATATTTCTAAACCCGCATTGGTCAAAGTTGTTTTGAATCTACAATTTGACCCGATCAATTTGAATCAAATATCATCGCCTTCCAAGAAATAAACAGTTTTGCCATTCACCTTTTCTCTTCCTATAAAACCCCTTTTGTGGAGATAATTAAAATCTTTGATGAATCTGACATATTCTGGATTGTCTGTATCGAGGTCTTCTCCAAGAAATCTTCCAGCCACTTGAGCAAAACTTAACTTGTTTCCTTGCATGATAGGAACAAGATCCTCGGTGAGTCTGGAATAATGTTTTTCTTTTTCTGGATCGTCCTCTTGTTTAACAGTATTAGAACTGGTTTTCTTCTTTCCGGTGGCTTTTGACTGTTCTTGAGATACCTTAAAGCGATTTCTCTGTTGTAACCTTTTCATCACTTGCTTGACATCTTCTTCAATTGATTGAACTCTAGGTTTAGATTCTGGTTCTGGTTGTTTTGGTTTCTCGATCTTTCTGTTTTCAACTACCGAAACAATGAAAGAGTAAAGCTGCTTAAACTTCTCAAAATCCTCTCCAACATATCTTAATGTTGATTCTCTGTTTGGTTTGTATGTTATTATGAACTTCTCTTTTTCTTTTACCATTATACCCCCTTGATCACTTTTTTGAGTTCGTCAATATGATAGCAGGCAAGCCACCTTCCGTATGAGTTGCAAGTGCAAGTCAGTCTTCCGTTATCTTTGTTGTAACGAACCCATTCAGCACCCAGCTTGAACCATACCGATCTTGCATATTCTTCAACCTGACTCATAATCAATCTTCTTCACTTCTACTGGTTTTACTGATTTCCCACCAGGAATATCAATTTCCAGATTATCAAGAAATCTGTGAACATCCTCATAAACATCTATTACCTTTCCCATGTCAGTATAAAATTTTCCTTGAGATTCGTATCCTTTACGCCACTTGCCTTCGATTTTAATTTTGATAGATTTATCAGGATGATCGTTGCAAAATCCTCTGTTATCAATTAGTCTCTCCGCTTTCCGCTGACAATCCTTGAGAAGACAGAGCCACCTATTCATAGCCTCTATTCTCCCTTTTCTTTTTTTCCCTTAGTATTGCAGATTCCCTCATTTTTTTTATAGTTCTTTGTGAATGGCATCTGCCTAACCAAGGGTGTTTCCTAGTATCCCAAAGTCTTTTTCCTTTTCTAGATATACTCATTTTTCTTTTTGATTCTTCAGAATGAACTGTTGGTTGTCTAGCCATCTCAACAAACTTTTCAAATCTTCCGTCCTTATTCATATGACAATATCTGCATAGGTATTCCCAGTCTGACAAATCTCTCTTATATTGTTGGCTGATGTTAGCTAGATCATAGGGTGCGTTTTCATCACAATTCTCACACTTCTGGGGCTTTGGATATCTTCTTCTAATCCATGTATGTAAAGCACTATAACTAACATCATTACCTTTCCATCCAGGATTTTTGTCTCCCATTAATGATAGAGATATTTTATTCTTAGTTTCTTGGGTATGTTTTGTATTTTTTCTAGATTCTCGAAATCTTTCTTGGTATTCTTTATACTGTGGTAAGTTATGCCATCTTTTATGATTAGATAAAGACTTAGAGTTCTGGAATTCTCTACCACATAGATCACATCTATTTACCATAGATCCTCCTCATTGTTCTTGTGTTTCCATCTATTGACCATTATCAGTATCCTCTTTTTCTATATTCTTAGAAAAATTCTCATATTGAAGATTCTTGTGGAACAAGTAAGCCTTTAATTTTTCCTCGTTGAAATGAGTCAGCTCCTCGAGTATCTTGCTGATTGTGCTTTGACCTGAATTCGGAATGCAGTAATAATAATTTTTATTCTTTCTTTTTTCCTTGCCCAATAAACCCACATCATATAAACTTCTTAGAATCTTGTACGTTCTAGCCTCTCCTTTGTTGATTATTGTTGCAGCTTCTCTTTTTGTGAATTCTGATTCCCCTCTACCATCTCTGAGTTTTTGATATATCTTGTAAAATGCTTTAGAAGTCCCTGCCATCAAAGCATTGAAATCATCTTCAAGTAGTTCAAGGGCTACTTTCAAATCATCAACCTCTGAGATAACTGTTATTCTTCCTCTGTAAGTTGCTCTTAGTCTTCTGTATTGGTTGAAAAATGTTATGGCTTTGACAAGCTCGATTAACTTGTCAAAATCTCTGAGAACTTTAGGATGTTCTAAAGGAAGAGTTATTGAATCGGCATATGGAATTATTACATCAATCTTTTTGTGGAGTGCCCTTATCATATCTTGGACTTTAGCAATGTCCGAATCGACAATCAACTGTTCCCACTTGCTAAGATAAACCCTGTCCTTTTTGTATCTCAGGATTTCGTTCCAGTGTTTCCTGTTCTCTTCGGGGGATAAAAACCAAGCTCTTGTTGCAAACTGTTCTTCCATTGAGCCCTTGATTGTTGTGGTTACTATGAATGGTGAACCCTCTTTGACTACTTCCCTGGTTACGAAATTTCCATCCTCTCCTCTCACAGTAGTAAGCAATCTTAAACTACCCTCTGACATTAGAACCCTTAATTGTTCTTGAGCATCCTCATCCTTGATACCATCAAATTCATATACATACAGGATCTTGCTGTCAAGACTTTCTTCCATCCTGTCAAGGGATTTCCCTGTTATCCTGGAATATTCCAGTTTCATTGACTTTGGAAAAAGTGGAAGCACTGCTTTTACTAGAGTATTTTTTCCAGAGGAACTCTCTCCGCTAACAATAACTGCTGCAGGTTTTTTTGAGAAAGTTGTTAAAACCAGGAAAAATAAAATCAGGCTGTTGTTATACTCCCTACAAATGTTATGGGCTATTGCCTTCTTAACCATTTCCAATCCCTCTTCTGTCTTCAGCAATTCAATTGCCTTGGAGTATCTATCTTCATTGACATTTTGTAATGTTTCATTTTCTAAATCTTCAACTTTTTCGGACAAGTCTTTAATATTCTCTGAGGTGAGATTACCCACAAGTTCACCTACACTTTTATCTTTCTTCCGCTTGGAAGATTTAGGCTTTACTTTATTTTTCTTGCTTTCAGATGGCATAGTATATCACGTCAAACTCAACATAGAGAGTTTTAATAAGTTTTCTCCTTTAATGGCTAGGCTTAGGGAGTTCAAAAGAACAAGCCTTGCATTTTGAAGGGGATCTAGTTTTATAGTAGTTGAGAAAACTGCAACTTGGACATTCGATGTTTTTGGTCAGATTTCTCTTACTCATAAGATAGAACTATTGGTCTAGAAATCTAATAAGATTATGAAGACTGAAAAATATATTTTGAAACCGATCTATGTTTATTGGTTATGACATGATTAATTGTTGATGGACAGACTTAGGCTTGAACTCTGCGGACATAGGAAATCATATCAATTCTGTAAGACCTGCCAAGAGATAGATTTGTTTGCAGAAAGAAAACAAAAAAAGGAAAAGGAACAACCACTTGAGGTATGGATTAAAAAGGAACTTGATGCCTTCTGGTTTAAAGCGATCGCAGATTTAAGGGATGAATTTGTAGATGCACATAAACAGTTCTGGGAAAAACTGGTTCCTCTCCTTCAAAAAGATTTGAGTGATATATCAAAGAAAGTTTCAGATATTAGAAACCTTCTTCAAAATAGGCGTCACTAACGACAAGGTTTAAGAGAATCTAGATTTTATTCCACCTAACACATTATAGATAACACCAAAGACTTTTTCTGTTACTGCTGTTATAGGGACTAGACCTGCAATTAGTGTTGTTGCTTGATCGATTTCTTCAAAGGACACGCCTTGGTATCCTGCATATCCACCGACAACGACTCCTGTTGCAATTGCTTTTGCAAGACCCTTCAGTTCAAAATTTGTTTTCTTTGTGTTTGCTGATTTTTTCTTGATGTACCCAATCACTGACCAGACTACTCCTGAAGCTGCTCCGATTCCTATTCCGGTCAGAGTTGTTGTTAACTCGCTCATGGAATACCTCCTCAATTAAACTTGAAACTTTGTTATTTATAACCATTAATGCCACTTTCGATGTGCTTTAATGTGATGTTGATAGTGATCTTCGGGAGTGGCAAATGTAGTGCTATAACCCTCACAATGCAGATCACTTGCCCACTCAGGAAGCGGACAGATGATTTTTCTTAACCAATTCCACATAATTCCTCCTATACTGATTTAATGAATATCTGAATAATATTATTAGCCTCAATACGCATCTTATTATGGTCTGATCCCGATTGCGGAGTGAACTTTACTTCGACCCACTTATCCGCACCCACATCCTTCACTTCATCTGTGATATCAACATTTATCGCTCCCCCATCCGTTGCAGTAAATGGAGATCCTGAAACTTCAGTGAGCGAACCCCCATCCTCTCCTACCTCAACTTTGACAGTAGGACTTCCTGCAGGAAACGTATCTTCACTTATTGCAAAATCAGTACCATGAGAATGTGAAGATCCTGCATTAGATGTAAAAGAAGAAATGCTGTGAGTATGTTCACCAATTTGAAGCACGGATATGCTCAAACCAACTATATCAGCTGCATCGCTGTTATTTGTTACTCTAGCTTCTATTGAATCTCCTCCTATATCTCCATCAACCAGGATAATTATACTTCTTCCTATTCCATCACCTGGAACAAAATTTGTGGTGTTAAGATAATCTGTTGCTGTGGTTGTATTCCGTATTCTTAAATCCCAACCATTCGCAGAACTTGAACTGTTGTCCACAATGATGTCAACAAGAACAAGGTTATAATCACCATCAAAGGATGGATCAGTTGTACTAACAGTTGATGTCAGTGTGCCTCCGCCAGTTGAGATTGCTCCTGAAGCACTGGAAGAGTCTTCTTGATGATCTGTATTGCTTGCTACAGATGTTTGGGCATCAACACTGTGAGTATGGGAAGATTCTGATGATGTGGTTGTGTGGTATGCTCGGTACTTTTTCATAATTGCTTTTAACAGAATCTTATTGATTATTACTGCTTCTGCTGGAAGGTAAAACCTCATGCTCAATGGTGTTGAATTGTCACAGTTTTCATAATTTGAAGCAGTATAAATATTAGTTGCTCCCTGCATGAACTGAGCAGTTTTGGCTGTTGTTTGCTGTATTGATTGGATCTCATCTATTAGGCTTATCCTTTTGTTTGAAAGTTCAAGCTCAAGAAAGTCCCCACGTCTGCTGTCAAAACCACCAACAAGACCTACTATATCATGATCTCCTGATATGTCAACCTCTGTATCAGTTGCAGTCACCTTGTCCCCAAGAACTACTTGACCCAAGACTTCAAATGGATCCCCTGCTTCAATAACAATCCTTTCAAGCGGATCTTTTTCTTTTGCTAAAATTCCCTGAGCCATCCGATCTGCAAAATTCTGATCTATAATACTTGGAAAGTTTATGGGTAATCCTTCTTTAAGGCCATTGTCGGCTATTGACGATCCAGCCTCTGCAGAGGTCTTTGTGTATTGAGCATCATACACTTCTATTCCTGTATCATGTGCATATGCTTCAGTGACATTTCCCATGAACGCCACTCCCCTTGTAAGCCCGGTGAATGTTGTTGCAGTCTTTCCAGTGTAAGATATCTTTTCCTGACCTACCCACAAATCCCCTGAACTGTTAAAGGCAGAAGTGTCATCGACAGTCATCGTTGTGGCAGATGCTGTGAGGTCTGCTGTAAGTTTTGTCCTGTTGTCTGTGGCATGAAAATTTATTGCCTTTATCTGATTGACCCCGTCACCATATCCGAGAACAGTAACATGGTTTGCAAACCTTTCCACATCCTTCTCGTTTGAATTGAGGTATGAGTTTGCATTGTCCCCCGAAGAAGTGAATGTCATTACTGGAGTTGAGCTTCCTTGCCTTGAGACAAAATTAATTGAGTCAATGTCATAAGGATATGTATCCTGAGACTCGTACCAGTTGAATTCGACTGCATCAGCAAGATCGGATATAGCCTGAAGATTATTCTGATCGTCAATATTGATTGTTACATTCCCATAGTTTTGATTTGTTCCTAGATTGAGTGATGATTCATCTGCAACTAGGTTAGAGACAATTGTTGATGTTGCCGTGTTTGTGTGGATTGTGTCTGTGTTGTGATCCACCAGCTTTACTGCCATTCCTGTAGCTCTTACTCTTGCTCCGGTTTCTGTTTGATATTCGACCTTGACAATCTTTCCTTTGAACCAAAGATTGTTTTCAGAAAATATTTTTATAATGTTTCCTTCCTTTACAAAATTCTTTGAATCAACATCAACACCCTCCATTACAATGTCTGAGAACCATAGCTTGTTTAATCTTTTTGTTGTGACATGCTCAATGACATGATCACTGAAATTGTTCTCTCCTAGTACAGGATCTTTTATCCAGATGTTCCATTCTTCAGGTTTCCCATAGGGAACTTGAATTGGTGTGGTTATTGAAATTGAAGAAGGCATTATAGTACCCCCTCGAAAGTTACACTTCCATTGTAAGATAATCCGGGTGCACAATTGAACAAGTCAACAAAAGCCCAGGCAAGGAAACTCTGGTTTATCCCAAGAGCATGATATATTGTAAAAGCTGTGGTGGTCAATACAGTGGAATTGATTTTTGTGCTAACATTACCTATTTTGAATGTCATGCATGCAGGAAGGGTTTCGTTCACCTTGACTGTTATATTGATTGCAACCTGTGATTCATTATTTGTTACATTAAAGATTCCTATAGAATCTGTCTGATTTACAGGGGTAGCATTATCCCATGTCACCAATGTTGTATTTTCGTCTGTCTGGTTAAAGGTAATAATACCTGAGCTTGAATTGAGAGTGAAGTTATTGTCATCAGACATAACTATAGTTGAGATGTTAACAAACACAACTTCATAGTCAAAATCTTGTGTCTGGTTGACATTTCCACTTGTATCATTTGCCCACCAGTAATATGTGAAATTGCCTGATTCATTCATCAGTCTTGAATGGCTAATGTTAACTTCGGAAGGGATGAATTCAAAATCGGAGAGTGTTAGAATTCCCGCTTTTGAAATGAACCTAATAGATACATTACAAAAACCATTACTGTCTGCAACACAATTATTTAGAGTGTCTTGGACTGCTGTAATATTCAAACTTCTCTCTGTAGGAGAATTTGTATTGTTCAATGGGTCAACAATGCTTACATCAACAACTCCATCCTCTTCAATATCTATAGTGATCAACTCTGGAGAGGATGGATATATCCTGACCCAACCTCTGGTGTTTGTCAAGTCCTCTCTGTCCTGCTTCTCAACTATTATGAGCTTTTCGTCTGAAGTGTCATAAAATATTCTGGATATTGGTCTTGTTCTGTTGCCACCAGCACCATAATTGTTTACAGGATAATTAATAGTCTGGGTAACATCATTCCATGTAGTTCCATCCCATTGAAGTATTATAGGACTTGAGTTGGCGCTTTCGTTGTAACCGGAAATATACCCTAGTGATTGATTTACGAATTCCACGTCAGTAAACACATAATCGGAACTGAATGACTGAGCAGTATAGTTGGAAATGTTCCCGCCATTCCAGACCCCGACATACCCATGCCTACCAACAACCCATGCACCCGATCCGTTCTGAAAGTCAACTCCATACAAGCCTGCTCCAAATGGATCTTCGAGAACAGACCAATTATTTCCATCCCCATAAAATACATAAGCACCACTACCTACTGATATTGCTAGAGTATCATTGAAAGCTTCAGCATCATACATCACACCAGAATTTCCTGTGATGTTCAACTCTCGTGTACAGCTAGCACGATCGTGATAACACTTTATTATCTCACCATTGTCAGCAAAAAGAAAGACTAAACTACCATTGACAACAACTAAAGAGTTTATATTTGTTGAACCAGGAACTATATCCCTATTCTCCTCATTCCAATTAGAACCATCCCAGAACCAGACACGCTCATTGTTTCCTGCAGTTGGACCTCCTCCCCATCCGTATGTATCATTGAATATGTCTATTGCTCTTGGAACAGTAACAGCTATGTTGCGGTTTGTTTCATTATCTTTTTCTATGTCATAAGTTATTGAGTTCTTCTCAAATCCAAGAATCCATAGCATTGTCTTATTCACATAAGATGCTAACTGAAAACCTTGACCTATACCATGTGCATCTGATGCTATTCTGCTTGAGTCCATTGATCTGCTGAACCAACCCAGATGACCCTCAAGGGTTACATTTGCTGTAGAGATGAGCGAATCTTTTCTTAGGCTGAACACCAATGTGGTATCATTCCTTGCATAGCATGAATCTCCTGACGTACAGGTTGTTGAATTGGCATCTTCTGCTGAGAAGTTAAAGACTTCCGTTCCATTCTCTAGGGAGGAAGTGATTAAGTTGAATGTTGTGTTATAAGTATTATTCCAGGAAAAGATTGCACTGTCAAGACCTGTACCAGAAGTGCTGTTTATTGTTATGTTGAATGTGGAATTCATGCCTGTCTGTTGTATGGTAGGAGGATCAACACTCTCATTTGAGAAAGTAATATTTCCTGTAACATTTGAAACTGTTATATTGTCCTCTTCAGTACCCAGACCCACGCTTGGTATAGGTTCCATATATCTTCCTATTTTTAGGTTGTCAATGTTTAATTCCTCTTGGAAGACTGCCCAACCAAAATAATCTCCAGGATCACCTGGACTACTTTTATTGATTGTTAGGTTATAGTTGGAATGTTCTGTTTCTCCTCTTGTCCACGATTTTGCCTGTGTCCGATTCCAAAAGTCCGTTACTCTCATCCTATACCATCTGTTTGATGTTATAGTTGAGGCTGAGTTATCCAGATCACCATCATTATTTCCATTATTCCAACCTCTCAATCTGAACTCTTGGATGCCTGTGGCAGGCGTATCAAAAGCTGTATACCCATCATCTATGAAATTACTGACTGTAGCATTATTCCATTCATATACAAAATGACCCTGTGAAATAGTAGTAGGTGTTAAACTCAGATTGAAATCAAAGATTGCAAAGAAGTTTTCTGGAAGGGTTTCATTCTGATATAAAGGAGGACAAGCAATCACGTGACCTGAGAAAGAACTGGCTGCACTAATTTTTAATGCCTCTCCTGTATGAGTGACATTACCATTTGCCCCATTGGCACATACATGCCAACCTTCAATATCATCAGAGAAATTATTAAAAACGTGATATATATTACTACCATTGACAGGCGGAGCAGTTGCTCCTGTATTTCCATAGTAAATGAAATAACTACTATTGTCAGAAGCTCCTGCAGATATGTTTTTCTGGAGTTTGAATGACCAGGTGGTGTTTGTACCCACAACATTCATTTCTGACTCGTTCAATCTGTCAAGCTCTACTGTGTCATTGTAAATAATCATGAAGTCATCCCCATCAGCTTGTGCCTTTCCTGCACCTACTTCTGTATTCATATCCCAAGAAACATTTATCACAACTCCAAATTCAAGGGGATCAGTTGCATTGTTATTTGTAATTGTGATTGGCTTTCTGTATGTCCAACTGGAATTCCACCAAGCAAACTCACGCAATTTAGCCCAACCAATTTCAGGGATAATATCTATTGATTTCTGTCCGATTCCTGCTGTTCTTTTTCCTTCAATGACTAATCTGAAAGTCCTGTCCGCTGTTGCAAGAAAGTTATTTTTGTTCAT
>JANQNG010000078.1 GCA_028279685.1 Candidatus Nanoarchaeia archaeon
TCTTCTTTGGCCCCTTCCTCTTGGACAGGTTCCTGTTCAGATGTTTCATCTACCATCTCTTTTTATAGATATATATATTTATAAATCTTTCTATATGAATGTCAATATTTTGCTTGTGTATTCACTTTTTTGTGTTGACCAATATTCTTTGAATTTCACCAGAGCAACTAATCCTGCAGCTCCTGCTGCTGCAATAATTCCCGTAGAAGTAACCGAACCATCAGCCACAGACCCAGCAAATACAAGCCCACCTGCGATAACGCTATTAACAATATTGTACAGAATTTCATTTTTGTTTTTTTTGAAAGGATTCATTTACTTCGTGCCTTGCATGTTTAATTTCGTGTCACTTGGTTGATTGCCTTTTTGAGGCCCATCTTTCTTCTGATCTTTTTTAAGATCTTCAAACATAGAATTAGGAAATTCAAGATTTATCTCAATGTTAAGTTGTATCTTAATTGTTTCTTCTATCCATAATTGTATCTTTTGAATTGTTTGTTCGAATGCTCCATAGATAACCTTTGATGCAGATTCAGTCGTTTCTTCTCCCCATCCCATTACAACCTCAGGCACTCCACAAGATGTCACAAATTGTCTTATAAGGAATTTCAACCAGTTTAATGGGTCAAGTGTAGAATATTGAGGCACTGAAACAAGTTGTGCAAGTTTCATTGTATCTTTAGGTATTACCATATTTTCTGTTTTCCCATAAGCAGAATTGATTTTTGTTTCAACTGTTTCTAATTCTGTAGGATCATCTGTTTCTGCTTCGAATATTTGTAGAGGCTTTACATATCTGTGGAATACAATTTTTTGATCTTCCATCGCTTCCCAAATCATTAAAATTATTCTCTCAAGTTTTTGTGCGAATGGAATTCCGTGAAGTTCATCTGCCATTCTATTCCAAGAAAAATGTAAAATTTCGCTTGGTTTGAATGTTTGAATAACTTCTCTTTTCCCGTTTCTATTAACAAATTGTTCGTATCCATCTATGATTCCGAATTCATCGTATACTATTGAAATGTAAGAAGGTTTTAACGGTTTAATGTTTGTTATTCTTTTTGCTCTGTCTCTTACAATTTCTGCGTAAGAATCTCCTCCTGTCAGGGCAGTTCGTCCCATGTTTGACAGAATCATATTGAAACTTTCTTTTCCGTTTCCCTTTATTCTTGAAAGTGTTTTCTTTGTTAAAAGTTTTGCTTTGAAACCTTTTCCAACAGACCAATTCATCAGTGTGTCAATTACTTGTTGAAATTCTGGGATGCCTTTGTAATATCCATACCATTTTGACCAATCCATAGTATAGTAAGTTTTTCCATAATTCAATCCCTCAGTATCTGCATTATCAACAGAATAAGAATCTGTGTGATCGTATGTTGTAACTGTCCCAGATTTGCTTGTTGTAATCAAATTTTCAATATCATTAGCAACCATGTGATTTTATGTGAGAATCAGTTTAAATATGTTTTGTATTGCAGAAATTGTAAAATAACAATTCAAAAATGCTCTAATGTACATTTCTTCATCATTAATATCTTCATCCCAAAAACCCGCTGCTATTGCTTTAATTACTTCACTCGCATTATCCATACGACTTCATAATATGTTGGAAGCGTTGATGTTGCCGTTGTTGCTCCGTGACCGTGGCTTTGTGCTGCATTGTTGTCTCCGGTGCCTGCAGTGTTTTCATTTTCTGCAGTTGATGTGTTTCCGTTAACAGTATGAGTGTGAGTTTCGCTTCCTCCAGTGCCTCCAGAAGTTGATTGTCCTCTTAGAAATCTATGCCCTCCATTAAGGTCTGGAATTACTTGTCCGTCGTAAACACTTTCTGAATCAGATAATGTTTGACCATCACATTGAACATATCCTGATGGAATGCTTGGTGTTCCTGTTAATGTTTTAAGCCACGCAAGAACTGTACCTACTGGTACGGCCGATCCGCCTTGTATTGTTGAAAAGGGAGTCTCCCTAACATCTCTTTGATTAAAAAGTTTCTTTCCTGGAATGTTGTCAAGTGCCATTAGTTAACCCCCAAAAATGCTTTTATCCCAGACGCTTCTAAAACTCTTTCAATCTCTCCCATTCTGTATACATGAAATTGCACCATATCTTCTGGTTCAATTAGTGAAGAGAACGTCGCTCCAACTGTTCCCATGTTATACATTATTAATGCGCATGCACAATATCTTGCTGCCCACTCTGTGAATAATCCTCTATATTTTGTGTTCAAATTATCCCAATTTGCGACAATATCATATTTTACAAGGTTACAAAGAAATGCTTCTGCTTGTGTCATTAATAGATTTCTGTTGGCTTCTGTGTCTCCTGTTGCATCAACAAGTTCTCCTGCCATCAATGCAATATCTGCTTCACTTGCAACTGTTCCTGTAAATGCCATATCTAAAAGTAACGTACAAAAGGTTTTAAACCTTTTGCTCTATACCCCCAAAGTGCTCTGACGAATGCTTCTGCTAAATGTGAATGTCTTCCGAATATTTTTAATGTTTCTCCTTCATAATGAAATTGCATACTAGCAAGTGATGTGTACAAATCATCATCGTCTTTGATTTCAACTTGATCGTTTTCCATGAGAAATATTGCGTTTGAATATAAATCATGTTTTAGTAATGTTTTTTTCTTGCCTTCTGAATCTACTGATCTTTGAGCATTGTTGACTCCTAAAATTTTTGATCTGTACTTTTCAATTAGAAAATCTGTTAAACCTCCGCCGACTCCTGCGTCATCAATAATGATTTTTGAATATCTGTTTCTGATTTCAAGATTCACAATTTTTCTAAATGTATCATTGATTCCTACACGTTCAGTTGTTCCTTCGCTTCTTGCATAGACTTTTTTTCCTGCAAATCCTCCTGTCACAAATGCGTTTTGATCCCCTCCATATCTTGCAACATCAACTCCAAGAACCCTTTGAGTTGCCCTGAAACTTATTTCTTGTTTGAAACATTTCTTTAAAAGTTCTTCTGGGAATAGTCTAGAGACTTCATCTATGAATTCACCCAAAACTTCTTGTGCATATTCAACTTTCGTAAATTCTCTTTTCCATCTCTTCAATTCATCTTCTGGAATTCTTTCACATTCTGTGGATTTTACATGCCATGTTTTAAATCTTTCGTCTTCAAACATTTCATAAAATTTCCCTTGTTTCCCGCATGGAGTTGATAATGCCCAGATCCATCCAAACCCTCTCTTTTTCATGGAAACCCAAAGCATTGGAGTTACGGCAGTATAGACTTGAGGTGGGATGTATGCGGCCTCATCTGGAACCCAAACGTCTAGCGTAAGTCCTCTGATAAGGTCACCAGTCTTACCTGTAGGTAAGCAATAAATTTCCGACCCGTTTTTAAGTTTCATCAAACGCATTGTGGGCGTCCCATTGAAGACATCTTTTTCTATTGTTCTTAATTCAAATTTAATTTTTTCGTAAAGATAAAGTGCTTGTCTTTCTGAGGATGCTGAAACAAGAATGTTGACTTTGATGTTTTTTATTGCAAATTGTGCAACTTTTTTTGCCATTGAGAAAGATTTCCCAACCTGACGCCCTGCTCGAATTGCAATGTTTCCTGCATGTTCAAAAACTTCACGCTGCCAATCGTCAAGTTCTTCCGTTTTGATATTGTAATAATCAAGTGAGAGTGGGTCTCTTTCATAATCTCTTCTTTTTGGCATTATAATAACCAGAATTCTACGATGAATTCATCGTTTAGAAAATCAAGTTCCTCATGAATTTTTTTAATTTCGTATTCGGGATAATTATCCGGTTTACTTTGCACAAAAACGATTTTTTTATCCCGTTTATGAATTGCGAATACGTCTATGGGTGAATGTGATCCTGCGGTTCTTTGTGCAATATCAAACCCATCGTTTTTAAGATTCTTTACAATCTTGTATTCCTTTCTTCTTCCCTTAACGTAATTTGCGTTTGGCATTTTATCCTATATCTGCTTCAAATCTTTCAACTTTGTAGTGCCACTCTTTCGTTTCTCTAATTAATCCAAGATCAATCATAACCCTAATAGTTTCGTTGACAGTTTCTCTTGTCGAACCTATTTCGATCATAACCCTCTTTCTTAATTGATCCACGTGAAGCGTTTTTCCTACAATGTCTTTCAACATATTTGATATCTTGTTGTACTTTGTCCTTCCGTCCATGTATATTTATATATATACAATCTTTATAAATGTTTCTAAAATATATACAGTTTTCAAAAATTTTCTGACTAGCTTTCTTGTTTCAGCTAGCTTAAACTTCTATGCTCAACACACTTCTGTCTAGGCGTAAGCCTTTCTTGGTTGAGTTTCATAGCCAAATCAGCTTTTTTGGTAATATAACGTCACTTCGTTCCTACGCAATGTCCGTATATATTTTCTGACGCAATGTCGTACTTTGTTACTTTTTCCGTGATATTATCTCAACGTACTCCGGCATGACCCGTTGTTCACCAGGATATATTTTCAATACCCTCACACCATCGCTCCCTTCGCTGTTGTCTTTATTGGCTCCTCACCATTACACGACAACATACAATATCTACGAGCCTGTAATTAGAAAACCTCTCATAGTCTTTGTAGATGTGTTAGTAGAAATAGGTGTGATGAGTTTTGATTTATCATATACCATCAATATTTCAGTGCTTTTTTCTTTATAACTTTATGTCATCACTGTTTGGTAAAAAAATTTTCTAGGGGCCTGCATATATATTGTTTTTAATGTTTCAAAGACCGCTATAATCTTATTATTCTCATCATCATAATGATAATCATAATCATTTAATGGATCAACAATGTAATAAACAGATATAACTTTTATGCACAAATCTATTATCTAACTTTATGTGAATTAACAATAGAAAACATATTACTACTGTATAGTAACAATAGATATCATCTCTCTATTTTATATGGAAATGATTACTTTTATAATGGCTAAGCGCAGCGCAGCTGCGCGAGCAAAGCGAGCGCAGGGCTTCGGCTATAAGCCGAAGCTAATCTAAATTGGTTTAAGCCTATGGCTTAAACTGAGGCTTGGCCTTCGGCCAAGCAAATTAGATTGGCTTTGCTAGCAAAGCCCAAACTGGCTAGACTTGTTCTAGCAGCCGGCTGCAGGCCTAAATTCTTAAAATGAGGAGCGAGCGAGCGACGATTTTTATGAATTTATATATGTGGCTAGGCTAGGATGTAACTAGCCGTTAAGGCCACTAAATTAGGCTGAACGAACGTGAAGCCCAAAAGCTCATACTACCCAAATTTGGGCCGTACAGGCTCTGTACAGGCCAAATTTAGCTTTCAAACAAATCATTTCAATTGATTAGCTTTTGTAGAATTCAAGCTTGAATTGCTTTGCAATTCAAAGTAAACTACCTATAAAAGTTAATCGGTTAAGCGAACAAGTGATTTGCTTTGAAAGTGTTCCAAGTGCTCTCACTTGTAGCAAAAAATATATCTTAGAAAAGCGGAATTTGAATTTCAACTCTGCACCATCTCCACACATCATCTATCAACAAAGCCTTATATCTCTCACTTTTTCTAACCTTATACAAATACATGATTTTTTGCCAATAAAGACATTCATCGTCATGTGAGTAAGTTTTGTTTTCCATACAACTAATGAAAACAAAACTCTTATAAGACTAACCTGCGAACTTGGAAGCTAAAGTTTAAATGCTTTAGAACCCATTTCTGAAAGAAATGAAAAGCTTTTAAACTTTGCTGACAGCAGGTTTGTCGGGCTCAAGTTATTCATGAGTTATTCAATCTTGTCGTCGAGGTCTGTCATGAATGGATTTGGATTCGAAGTAATATCTTCCGTACCATCTACATCTTCGTCGTATACATTTTTCGTCATTTAAAACCACACCAATATGCCCCGAATATTCACAAATCGGCAAATAGATTCTATCAAATTCCCAATCAATTTTTGGTTCAAATTCAACAACTTTATCAATCGTCATTTTTTTAATTTTCCAACACCTCAACCCTCTCTTTTAAATATTTCACTCTATCCATAATATCAGCAGCCAAGTTCTCAATATATTCCAATTCTTTAATCATTCAACCAACCCCCCGAAATGCTCTTTGAAAGCTAAATCTAAATATGGTCTAAATTCTATATGCCTCCATAGCTCCTTCAAACACGCATTAACTGCTTCTTTATGACTTTCTAATATTCTATTAAACAGACTTTCTATTTTTATTCTCAAATAGACATCTATATCTTTATATCCATGAAAACTGAATAATTCACGAGTAATTTTTCTTTTCATTCCAAATCCTCCTCCGTGAGATTAAAGAAGTCGATTAAAATTCTTTTTTGACCGTGATAAAACCTCATTGCCCCATAATTATGTTCAGATCTTTCATGTTTATAATCATTAAAACAAGCATCTTCTAATTTTAGTATATGCTTCACCCACTTCACAGCCTCGGCTTTGAGTAGATTGACTTCAATAACATAATTATCTTTACTTCTCCAATGTTTAGGCATCTCTTTCAATGTTCTGAGCTTTGTCTCAGATGGAATGTCTTTGACATTACCTTTTTTTTTCTTTTCCCATTTTATATCAAATCCAAACGTTTTTGCCATACTTACAATTCTATCATGGGGTGCGTCGTGTATTTCTTTTATTATTTTTTTTAATTCTTTTGCTTCCATTTTACTTTGATTGTTTCAACAAGAATGGAGTTATAATCTCAAGTTGAATTAATTGGGCCATTCTTAACATAACTGATTTATTCTTTTTGGGTAAATCATCAAATTCAACTTTGCAATCTTTTTGAGTGTCCCAACCGATATCCTTAGATATTCTTTCATAATTATTATGAAGCCATCTAGCTAAATCTCCTCCATTCATATTTATTATTTCTTCTATTTCCATTTTATGATTTGGGCGTGGGTCCACAACTTGGCGTCAAGAAAACCACGCCCATTGGGGTATTTAGTCAGCTCCTCCTAGCTCAATCTCGTCTTTCCAAGATGTCACTCATCCATGGAGGTGAGTATTACAATTTATCCTTAATAAAATTAAATGCCTTTATTGACTTTTCGATTGTTTCTTCTTGAAGGTCTGCAAATTCCATTAATGTTTTAAACATCATTTGCGCTTCTATGGATTTTTGCACCTCATTGTTTTTTGGTTGTTCTTTCATTTCCACCGTTGCTGTTTGTTCAATAACCTGACCTTTTTCGTGTGTTCCTGACATATCTACATTAACAATATTTACATATTGCCCTTTTGCTTTTAATTCCACATTAACACTTCCTCTAACTCCAACTTCATTTTCTAAAAACCATGCAAGTTGAGAATCCCATTCTCCAATCGTTGCTTGTTGGTTTTTAGCTCCATTAACGACATCGTACGCAACGACCCAGAACGGTTTGTTAGCTTTTGTAGATTTTTGTTGTATTCCGTTTAGAATTATTTTTTCCATCGTTTTCACCCCCTTTTAAATACTTTGAATGAAAACCATAGATCACATTCAGTCTTGTGTCATCGTCTGTATATATTTTTATATTCATACATATTTATATATATTAACCTTTATATACTTTTCGGTTTTCTTTATGTGTCTGTTATATATGATATTTGTATGTGTATTGGGTCTGTAGAATATACTGTTCCTATTAATCTCATTATTTCAAAATATATTTTTCCCGACGACGATTGAAATAATATATCTCCATGTGCGTTGTTGTTACTGCCTAATCCCCTGTATACAAAGAATGTTCCTACTTTTTGATTTATTGAAGCTCCTGAGTCCATGTCTTCTGGTGTTTGTGGTAATCCTGATAATTCTAATTGGTTTCCTTCTGATAATGTATTGTTTGGTGGTCCCCCTAATTCTATTACTCCGTTCATTATTACCCCCCTTCCTGCTTGTTGGTAATAACATTCTTGACTTGATATTGATGTTGCACTCCCCCATGAAGTCCCTGTTTGAAATGTCAGTGTTACACTTCCATCATTTGTTGTTATTCCACCCGCGTTGTCGTCGACATATTTCTTTATTGATTGCTGTGAACAAAACGCCGTCGCTGAATTTGATGCCATATCATCCTCGTCTTTAAATCCTGCTGCTACTCCAACGATTTGATCGTTATCAATCATTCCTTGAAACCCATCATTTTTGGGTGCGATTTTTGATATTAATTCTATTGCCATTATTGTGTTTCAACGACTGTTGCTCCTAAGTTTGCGTTTGTTGATCTCCATGCGTAATAGTCTTCTGTCCATCCGTTGCTGTTTGTTACTGACACTGTTTCCGGACTTTCAAATCCTCCTTCAAATCCTCCAATCCAAAACGTTACAGTTCCTAGTCTTTTAGGAAACGCGAATAACATATACTCTCCGGATCCTGTTGTCACACTATCCCATGTTTGCGTGTTGTCGTTTGTTATTTCTGAATTTGCTAACCCTTCTATATCACTTTCTAGGAATGTACCTGTCTTAGTTGTTTTCCCATAGTATAAATAATTAATTGTTCCTCCACTTGTATATGTTTGCAGTGTTCCGTTTCCAAGATTCGTTTGTGTTGATGCGTATACTTTATAATTTTCTGTGTACCCTGCACTGTTTGTTATTGAGACTGTTTCTGCTTCACTCATTGCACATGCAATTCCTCCAAATCTAAAGTCTGTATCTCCATCTGTTTCATAATCAGTTCCTGCATCTAGACTTGTGTAGCTTGATGGATATGCGAATACTAAATATTCTGATACTCCCGCATTAATACTCATTGATCTTGTAATGTCGTTACTTATCTCGTTGTTTGGCAATGCTTCTATGTTTGCTTCTGTAAAAGAACTTCCTGTTGTAGAGTCACCCCACCATATATAATTTCTGAATGTTACTGACACTGCGCTATTATCTGTGTCTGTTCCTTGTGTTCCATTCAATGTAAATGTCACCGAACTGTCTTTTGTCGACGGGTAGTATGTGTCTGATGCAGAAACTTGTGTTGTGAATGGTGCTGTAATTGTGAGATTCGAAGGCCATGCTGTTGATCCTCCTGATTCTGTTATATATGCGCTATCAGGATCTCCATTGTTATAAGTCATATCGAATGTTATGTTGCCAGATGATTCCCAAACTCCTGATCCTATTAGTTGTGTACTTGATTCGTTGTCTGTGAATGTTGCTATGCTCCATGTGAAATTGTAATCATATTCTGCAGGTACCCATTCAGTCCCATTATATTTCAATACTTCATTTTTTACTGGCGCGTCTGTTGTTGTGTCAACGTCATCCAAATCATCTAGATCTGATGCTCCACCTGAGTTATCATCAACATATTTCTTGTTTGCAATGTCTGTATCTTTCACTGGAGTTTTTATCACAATTCCTGCTGAATGGTCTCCTCCTCGATTTGGTAATATAAAATCATTAGAAATCAAATTATCGCCCTCAGAATGGCTCTTAGGCGCCTTATTTGCGCCCTGTAGTTGACGCACGACCTTCCCAGTTCTTGTTCTTCCATCAACCATGTTATTGGAACCCCTTTTTACCTACTCTATTAACCGCACTCCCTTTTTCTGGTGCCAAATTAATTTCATATTCTTCTTCATAAGAATATCCAGTATCAGTTTTCACTACAGTTTCCTTAAAAGACCCTGGTCCTGTTTGAATTGTCATAGAAATATTAGAAGAATATAATTAATAAATGTTTGGAAATTTACTTTCCTTTCTTTTTTGGCTCTTCTACTGAGCCTCCTCTTAGAACTATCCTCTCTTCGTAAATCTTAGCTCCTGCTTCATCTCCCATCTTTCTGCAGTGTTCTGCTAATCTTTTACATGTATCAATTGTCATTTTATGTTATTGTGTCAGTTGTTAAGTGACTTGATTTAGGATTTTCTAAAGTTGCTTCGCCCTCTTCCCATACATGAACTTTCTTTCCCTTACCTGCAATCTTTTCTACCTCAGAGCTTATGCCTAGGAATTTATTCCATGCAACTGTTACTCCTGGGATAAATATCCATGCGTAATCTGTAGTTGCGTTTTCAGAAACTATAACATCTAGGTTTAATATCTCCATTACTGCGCCTTTTACCAATAATTCGCTTGCAAATTGAGGAACGCTTGAACCTTTTATTGTTATCAAATAATTCATCAGATGTTGATATTCTATAGAGTTTATGTATAAAGAACCCTTTTGCTGCTTTGAGATTACATAACGATTTTGCCTGATCTTCCTAATTCCAACAAGCATGTCTAGTATTGGATTTCCGTTTGTTGTGTCATCCCATCCGGTTCCCGTGGCAGCGGTTGAAAGAATATTAGAGGGTGAAAGACTTTCTGTTCCTACATTGTAAATTCTTACGTCAACTTGTGAAGCAACACCTGCTATAAGGTCCTTAATCATTGTTCCCAAGATGTCTACTCGAGTGTCTTTTTCATCACTCATTGTTATTAGTTCACTAACAACAGTATAATCTCTAACGTATGATGTGTTTCTTGTCCATGTTTGCTCTGCAACTGGAGAAAGAGCTCTGTTAGTTGTATTTGCTATCAAGTTAGCAGTCATTCCAGAAGTTGTTGCCGGACTTACATATCCTGCTGTTTTTTGGAACCATACAAATTGTCTAGATGGTGTTTCGGATTGTCTACATAATGCCTTCAAAACAGTATCTTCATCTGCAAAACCTGTTACAAACTCTTGAACATTAATTCCTGCAAGATCAACTTGTCCTATTCCATCTGCCATTATGCTAAATTAACTGCGAAAGGATTTAATAAGAACATGACACTTTGCGTATCTGTTGCTGTTCCTAAGAATCTTCCTACGATATTCTCCGAATTTATATCTGCATTGACTAATTCATTTGCTGCACCTGTACCAGTATCGCTTATTGCTGCTAGTCCTACTGTTGCTCCTGCAGCACCAACAAATACTTTGAAAACTCCTCTTAGATATACTCCTACGCTTGTTCTTCCGTCGCCACCTTTCTTCTCTTCTCCAGTAATTCCTATAATTGCGTCGGTGTCACCATCAGTAATAGCAACAATATTCTCGTCGGTAATTTTTACAAAAGATCCTTTTTCTATAGTTGTAGCTTCTGCACAGTCAAAAGGAACCATCGGTTCTAATTCATAAATCAATTTTGCTTCTAGGGCCATATATTCCAATTAGAATTATTGTTTATAAATCTTTTGGTATTCTAAGATTTGTTTTCTTTTTCAAATTTCGCGTGTTCTTCTTCCATTCGCTTTTTTGCGTGATCTTTGCAAATTTGATTCAACTCGATTTTTCTTTTCATATCCTCGATCATCAAATCCGCATTATCATAAATAGATTTCCAAGCAGCTTCTTGTTTTGATCCAATCACAATTGTGTCTTCGATGTTATCAATTCCAACTTCTTTAGCGATTTCTTCTTCTTTTCCCATTAGTCAATATGTCCCCCCATTACCCTTTTTCCATAATCCTTAGGAGTCTTCTTTTCTTCTTGAGTTTTTGGTTGTGATATTGATCTTCCCTGAATTGACATTTCAGCAACTGCTTTTTCAAATTTCTTTCTTTCTTCTTGAATATTTTTTAGTAATTGTTCTGTGTTTTTATTAAGATTTCTAACCTCTTCAAGGGGTGAGGTCTCTTCGGAAGATTCTTCTTTAACTTCTTCTTTGGCCCCTTCCTCTTGGACAGGTTCCTGTTCAGATGTTTCATCTACCATCTCTTTTTATAGATATATATATTTATAAATCTTTCTATATGAA
>JANQNG010000036.1 GCA_028279685.1 Candidatus Nanoarchaeia archaeon
GATTAAGTTGAGTGATGTGACGTTGATGTTTAGTACGCAGACGGAGACGCAGACGATGATTTATAGTGATGGTACTGGTGATTTTGTTGATCCTGCGAACGACAATGGAACATTCGGAGCAGAGTATTTGCAGAAGGGTGCTAATTGGATTGATGGTAACATGCAAAAAGGTGACGTCGTTAGAGTTGCATTCGACTCTCAGTCGAATATTGGTCCTGATGAGCCAATGAGACTGAACTTCATTCCGAAGATTGGTAGTCCTACATTGACTGAGTTTGTAACGCCAGATGTCATCAGTGCAACAAGAGAGTATCTGTATCCATGATACAATTTTTTTTATTTATTATTATAGCAACGGAGTGTAGGAAACGATGATTAAAGGTCTCAAATCTTTTTTTTCAAAATTCAGAAAACTCTTTAAGAAAAAGAAAAAGATAAAGTTAGGTCTCTATGGTCCTCCTAATGGAGGAAAAACCACTCTAGCAAATCGCATTTGTAAGGATTGGCTTGGAGAGGAAGATGCGATGGGCAAGGCTTCTAATATTGCTCATGAGACGAGAGAGATTCAAATCAAAGAACAAGTAGTTATCAAATCAAAAGGAAGAGAGTTAATATTCAATCTCGTTGATACACCAGGCATAGCAACGAAAATAGATTATGAGGATTTCATCAAAGCAGGTATGAAGCAGAAAGAGGCGAAATCTAGGGCGAAAGAAGCAACGAAAGGAGTTATTGATGCTATTAAATGGCTTGATGAAATGGATGCTGTTGTAGTGGTATTGGATTCGACGAAGGATCCTTATTCACAAGTCAATATTACGATCATTGGGAATCTCCAGGCAAGGGATATTCCTGTCTTGCTTGTAGGAAATAAGATTGATTTGAAAAAATCAGATATCAAGAAAGTAGAGGCTGCGTTTCCACAGTATGCTGTAGTGGGTATCAGCGCGAAGACTGGCTCGAATATCGAGTCGCTCTATGATGGTCTCTTCAAACTTGTCAAATAAGAGCATGGTAAAAAAAGTTCAAAAAAAGAAAGGTGGAAGTTTGTTAACGTTACAATTTATTCCGTATGCTGAGATAGAATCATTGAGCTCCTCTGAGAGAATAGAAAAATTACTTTCTATTGTCAAGGCAGACAAGATCGTTCTTTTAGAAGGACGTCTTCGATCTCATGAAGAAGCAGAGTTGATTCGATCTACTATGGAACAGATTGATCAGAAATTCAAAGGTATAGAATTATCAGTCATTGATCCTGAGGAAAAAAAGATAAAGTCTATCACAAAAATAATACGTTCTTCCGTCCTGAATCTGTTGCTTGGCAACAGGAAGGGATTTACCATTATTGGTCCTGCGAATGTCGTGAAAGAGATCAAACAAGATCCTGATAAGATTCAGTTGTTTACTGAGACTGGCGGGAAGAAGAGGTAGGTTCTATGCCGCACCAATGCGTACGCTGCGGAACAATGTATGAGGATGGAGCAAAAGAGATTCTCGTAGGATGCAGTAGCTGTAGTAGCAAGCTCTTTTTTTTCATAAGGAAAGATAAATTTGATGAAATACAGAAAAAAACAGTTAATCTCAACAAGAAGGAACGACAACAGATTGAAGATGATATCTACGATCTTGTTGGTGGAAGAGAGAAAGAAGACCCTGTTGTTTTGGATTTGGAAAGCATTCGTGTGCTGAAACCTGGTAAATATGAACTTGATCTGGTTAATTTGTTTAATAATCAGCCGTTGGTGTATAAGCTTGAAGAAGGTAAATACATGGTGGATGTTGTTGAGACCTTTAAGAAGGCTGCCGACGAGAAAAAGAAGAAAGGCAAGAAGAAATAAATTTATATACACTAGTTCTCTCTTTTTTATATGTACGTCGATATACATGCACATATGGATTTTGATGATTACAAAGATGATTTATCTGAAGTGATAGAAGATTGTAGGTCTAAAGAGGTTTCTGTTATTATAACTAATGGAGTTCATAAGGAAGGCAATCGTAAAACACTTGAATTATGCAAAAAATATGATATATTGAAGCCAGCTTATGGATTTTATCCGGTGCATTGTGCAGAATTCTCTGAAGAAGAATTTGATAAGGAGATTGAATGGATAAAGCAGCAGAAGCCAATTGCAATAGGAGAAGTTGGATTAGATTATTTTATAGGAGATGATAATCCTGATGGTGATTTATATAAAGAAATACAGATCAAATGCTTCAAAAAAATGATTGCTTTAGCAGAAGAGCTTGATATTCCCATTATTGTTCATTCAAGAAAAGCAGAAGCTGATTGTATTAATATTCTTGAAGAATCTGGCTATAAGAAAGTGGTGATGCATTGTTTCTCTGGCAAAAAAAAATTAGTAAAAAAAGGAGTGGAGCTAGGATTTTATTTTTCTATTCCTGCAAATATTGATCGTGCGCTGCATTTCCAGATGATAGTAAACCAAGCACCCATTACACAATTGTTAACAGAGACTGATGCTCCTTACCTTAGTCCAAATCCTGGCGAACGGAATACACCAGCTCATGTTATCTCGACGGTAAAAAAGATTGCTGAACTAAAAGGATTTACCGAGGATGAAACGAAGAAAGCATTGTATATGAATTATAAGAAGTTGTTTGAATAGTATTTTCACGTAGCTTAACCGCTGTTGCTCCACGTTGCCTAGCCGTCCTGTGTTTGCCTTCATAATAATGACAATAACGCACTACTGCGCTCCGTGTCGTACATACAATCAAATAAACAGACCGATTAGTGCAGACTAATGTGCATTTCAAGTACTTTGCTGGGCAGTAGTGCTTTTCATAATAATATTTATATATCTCCACTACGAAAAACCACAATGGAAATCAAAATAGACACAGCAAGAGATTCCAAAGAAGATATTCGCAAGGCAATTAGAATGCTACAATCAATTGTAGAAGATATGCCAATGACATCCGAATATGGTGCTTCAGAAAATACATCAGAATCTGTTCCTGATGCATCTCCAGGTATGTTCTCTATGTTTGGCTCCGATACTACTCCTTCCGAAGATAGTGAAGAGAAAAAAGATGATGTACCAAGCATTGAATTCTACTAATTATTTCTTAGTCCAATTATAATCTCTTCGCTTGGCGCTTTTGCCGAAACCACAGGAACTGCATACTTTTTTTGATGCATGCATGGTTCGTTTTCCACATCTTCTGCAAACTATGTGTGTCTTTTTACCAGAATGTTTTCCCATAGAAGGGGTTCCTTTGGTCATCGTCAATCACTGTGGTGTTATGAGAATAATAGTGTCTCCTCGAATGAAAATCGTTCCTAATTTTCTTGTGGTCTTGCCACCTTCCATCTCTTCAGCTTCGTCGAGAACTGTGTTGATATGGATATCAAACGACTTCAGCTTGCCAACAAATTGCTTGCCGTTCTTGAGTTCAACAATCACTCTTTTATTTCTCGCATTGTTTAATGCATCTAAGGGCCTTGCAGCTTCCATTTTGAAAAACCTCCAATGAAAATAATCTTGTGGACTGCTGGTGTGTTTATAAATATTACTGTTAGCTCTTGATTAAAGTTGAATATTAGGTATTTGAAAGTTTGGTAAAAAGGAAATATTTATAAATAAAAAACCTCAATAGCCAGTAATAGGAGGTGTTTTCATGGCCAAGAAAAGAGTGCAATCTCATATCCTCGAAAAAGTCATTGGTACATTAATGGTTATCTTCGGTGTTGCTGCTATCTATATCTTTATCCAAACGTGGAAGACATCAGATATTCTTCCGCAGGAAATTGCAATGATTGAGATCTTGCTTATCATCGTGCTTGCTATATTGGCACAAACTGTTGTCTTGATCAGAATTTACGAACAACATGAAAATTAGCTAATTTTTTTCCTTTTCTCTTTCTTCATTTCAAAATATTTATATAATTCTCGAGAATTCTATTTCTAAAATTTACTATCTTATAGTGATGGAGGATAGTATATGGTGAAAGAAGGGCTCGGAAAAAAGATTTTGAATTTTTCTCTCAAACCTCTCAAGAAATATGGTGGTCTTGCAGCGCTTGTTGGACTGGGAACACCTATTCATGAGACCATTCACGGGGTGACTGCTGTTGCAACAGGAGGTGTATGGGAAGGTGTAGAACTTAATAGTGCTCATTGGTATTCTAGACCTCTAGAATGGTTAACTTTAGGATTCTATGATGCTAAGGAACTTGGTCGGGGTGCGGGAGGTGTTGCTTATACAAATCATAATGAGTTAATACAAGAAGGTCATGTAGTGCTTGCAAAGATTGGTTCAATTCTCACTTCAGCAACACCTGAATTTTTTTATACAACAATAGGTATGGGATTAGTAACATCTGGAGTGAGCGAATATAAAACGAAGCCTGCAACCGGGTTTGCAAAAACAATTGCAGGAGGATTATGCATGTCAAACACACTTAATTACGCAAGAATTTGCATTCAATATGGTGCACAACCAGGCCATGATTATTATAATGTTACTCAAGGCATACTTAGCTTGACACCATTGCCAGAAACATGGGCTTCATGGACAACACCACTCATTGGTATTCCCCTTCTTTTTTTTGCAGCTTATCAGACGGCAGGATTCGTATCAGAGAAAATAAGCAATTTTAGACAACGTAGAAAGGAAAAGAAAGAAGCAAAAAAAATGATAACGTATAATAAATAAAAAATAAGAAGAACTACTTCTTCTCTTTTTCTTCTGGAGCCACTTCATTGATGATTGGCATAGGTATTTTGGCTTCTTCCAAAGCCTTACGGATTGCTTTGATCTCCTTACCTTCCATCTTGGCTACAATAGCATTGGCTTCTTTCAAGAACTGATCTCGTTTCTCTTTCATCTCTTGTTCCATACGTTTACGTTCTTCCTCAAGTTTCTTCTTTTCCTCTTCAGTAATCTCTGTCTTTCGAGCGTCAATCTGAGCCTTGAAGGTGTCTGCTTCGACTAGTTGCATTGCCTCTTTTGCAGGCTTGCCTTCAACGAGAATACCTAAGCCATTACAAGAGCCTATGATTTCTTTGACTTTGGCTTTCATGGTAGCACCAAGCAAATTATCTTCCTTCTGCATAGCTACCTTGATGATTTGCTCAATTTTCAAGTCAGCAACTTTGTCTACAGCAGGGTTGCCAGAACCTTTTTTGATACCTGCTTCTTTCTTCAGCAAAGCGGAAGCAGGAGGGGTTCCAATAGTAATCTTGAACTCTTTAGTGTCAGTATCTACAGTGACCTTCACAGGCACTTGCATACCTTTGAACGAGTCTGTTTTTTTATTGATTTCTGCTACTACCTCTCCGATATTGACCTTCAACGGCCCCAAAGCAGGCCCTAAAGGGGGTGCTGCAGTGGCTTTGCCCCCTTCAACCATAACATCTACTGATTCTTTTCCCATGACTATCACCAATTATCTTTCTTCCTAAGGCAGCATTGCGCTCCCTACCCAAGTGCTGTCGCCCAGCGTAGTTCTTGAAACACTATCGATTTGATGCAAATCAAAATGCTTGTCAGATTTTGCCATCGAGACGAAGCGCGACAGCACGAAAATCAATGCGCATTCAGATTCGCCTCAATCTGATGTGGTCATCGAGTACTTCGCAAGGCAATACTGCCTTATTTGTAAATATATGTGTTGTGTGAAGCAGCAACAAGCAGGAGAAGCGATGATTCCTTTATAAATATAGTTGTTTAGAGTAATGATGCAACAACATTTTTTACTTCAGCAAGCGTATTGACTTCAAAGTCTGCTGTTTCTGATTTCTTATCCCAGCGGTTGATGTGGCAGGTTTTCATACCTAATTTCTTAGCAGGAACAATGTCCATATCTTCAGAATCGCCTACCATCAGAATCTCCTCAGGCTTGAATCTTGTGCGTTCAAGTATTATGTTATAGAACTCTTCATCAGGTTTGGTGAATCCTTCAGCATAGCTCACGATGACATAATCGAGATAATCTGAAAGACTATGTCTTTTGTCTGCCTGTTCAAAACTTGATTGATCTGTACCCGAAATCAATCCTACCTTCAATCCTTCATGTTCATAGCAGTATTCAAGAATTTCAAACGTGTCAGGATAAACGCCAATGTCATCAACAAGATTAGTCCAAATGTAAACGATGTCTTCCAATTGTTCTTCAGTAAAAGGAACATTGTTTTGTTTCAAAAAGTCTCTAAAGCCTTCTTTAATTGAAATCTTCTCTACACTCATTCTGCTTTTGTTATGAAGTGCAAAAAAATCATTTATAAGAATGTTCCAGTGCAACACTTTACAAACTTTAGTGACAGGATGTATTTCCGTGTCATTAAAGACAAGTGTGGACCATAAGTCAAAAAAAACTGCTTTGATCATAGAAAATCTGACTTGATCAGATTTATTAATGTTGTGGTGGTTTCGCTAAAGCACAAAAAAAGTTAGACACATAACAAATTTATAGTGCCAGTATTTTCTTAATTTTCTCGATGAAGAATTTAATATCTAATGGTTTTTCTAAGAAATCAACAACATTCTCTTGCACAAGCAGGCCTTTTTCATCTGCCTGATCTTTTCTCAGAACGCTGACAAGAGCAGTTTTATACGCTTTGATCTTAGGAAGAATTTCTTTCACAGGAGTGCCTGGCATCATGATGTCCAAAAGAATAAGGTCGGGATGTATATTTTTTATTTTTTCTAGGCAATCGTTTGCATCACGAGCCTCTTCGACGGAATATCCTTCTTTCTCAAGAATAGTTCGAACAGTTGCACGAACATCGGGTTCGTCATCCACTATCAATATGGTTTTTGTATCATCAACCATAGGTACATATGGATTGCTAGATTTATAAACATTCCGTATATATCTATTCTTCTTCAGATTCTCGACGGATAACTTTGACTGCATCCATCTTTAGCGTGATAGGAATGCTGACTGCTGCTTCAAGCAGCTCAACAACAATCTCTTCTTTAGTTTGATCCACACGTGTGATCTTGCATTTCTCGCGCTTGAATGGGCCCGAGATAATCTCTGCAATATCATTCTTCTTGATATTCATCTCGCGCTTGACTTGTTCAAGCATATGTTCAATCTCTGAGAAACTGATTTCGTCAGGGAGAATACCTCTCGCATAAGGAACATTGAATGTGGCTTGTTCCGCATCATCTTTGCCAGACGCTTCGAGAAAAATATAACCTCTCATTCCATGAGGGCGTATAACCGTATAGACGCCAAGCTTCTTTCTTTTTGCATTGCTTGTCACGAAGCTCATCACTTGATCTTCGCGGTTCGCTGTTGTTCTCAACGCGAAAAGATGCGTCGATATCTTCTTTTCTTCTGTTTCTTCAGTCATATTATCACAGCACATATTCAACAAGTTGTATGATAAATCCTATAAGGCCTATGACAATCATTCCAAGGCCTGCGACTTTAACAATAGCGTTAAATTCATCTTTATCAGGCTTCTTAGTAATTTTCAAGACTCGCATGCATTCACGCGAGAATGATTTCAATTTATCCATACCTTTTTTTCCTTCCATGGTTATCACATAAATTCGATTCCTAAATCAGCCTCAATCTCTGATTGCTTCTTGTCTTTGACATTTTCATGTCCTGTTATCTGAGAGCTTTTGACGCCAGTTACGATAAGCATCACGCGAATAGTTCCTTCAAGATCTTCGCTGATCTGAGCTCCCCAAATAAGGCGTGCTTCCTCGTCGAGCTTTACGGAAACAGTCTCTACAATTTTACGTGCCTCTTCAAGTGTCATGTCAGAGCCTCCTGCAACATTGATTAATGCGCCAGATGCTCCTGAAATGTCAACATCAAGCAAAGGATTTTGAATAGCTTTATCAACAGCTTCCATAGCTCTGTTGTTTGAGTCACTTTCTCCTACGCCAATCAAAGCAACACCACCATCATCCATAACGGTTTTGATGTCTGCGAAATCAAGATTGACGAGTCCTGCTTTTGTTACTAGTTCAGCAATGCCTTTTACAGCGTTAGTCAGGATTTCATCAGCAACTTTGAATGCAGTATGCAATGGCAAATCAGGAGCTAATTCAAGAAGTTTGTCGTTTGGAATAACAATTAAGGTGTCAACTTTTCGTTCAAGGCGCTCTAAGCCATAGACGGCATTATCGAATCTTCTACCACCTTCCATTTCAAAAGGCATTGTTACAATACCCACAGTCAATGCGCCTGATTTTCGTGAAAGCTCTGCTATGACTGGTGCGGATCCTGTTCCTGTTCCTCCTCCAAGCCCGCAAGTGATAAAAACCATATCGCAATGTCCTATGGCATTTTTGATCTCATGTTCAGATTCTTTCGCTGCATCTTCTCCTACTCTTGGAATGCTTCCAGCACCCATGCCTTTTGTTACATCTTTTCCAATAAGGATTTTTCTATCTGATGTTGTGTAGAGAAGATCTTGGGCGTCCGTGTTGACTGCTATTGTTTCGACTCCCGCAATGCCTACTTCTGAGATTCTGTTGATGGTGTTGTTTCCTGCTCCGCCTGCTCCGACCACTTTAATGGTAGCTTTTTGCTGGGAGAGAAGGCCTTCAAGCTCTTCATCAACAATATTCTTATCCGTTTGTTCTTTTGCTGATTGGATGAACATTTCCACCGTATTCCCCTCGCTGTACTTCTGGATAATCCATAGTTTGCATCATATTTAAATCTATTCTTTGGTTTTGATCTCGACGTTTTTGATCGATGTTAATCTGATGATGTCTGGCTCGATCATGGTTTTTATAGCATCAGTAATCTTATCATTGATGATGGTGGCTTTGTTTCCAGTCACCGTAACTTCTATGTCATGAAGGTTCAGCTTGATGGCAAGGATGGCTTTGACTTGTTCTGCAGTATCTTCTTCTTTTCTTAGGATGGTGATATCATAGATGACGTCTCGCCCTGAGAGTGGATGATTAAAATCAATAATGACTCTTCCCCCATTGACACTTCGGATAACTCCAGGCGTACCATCTATTTCGAACATCGTTCCCGGTTGAGGCATCATGTTCTGTTTTTTGAACACAGAAAGAGGGATGAGTTTCATTAGCTTTGGATCTTTTCTGCCAAATGCATCAGCAGCATCAAGCTTCACATGATATTTCTTGCCTATTTCTTTTCCGACAAGGAACGTATCAAGTCCTGCGAGGAGGTGCTTTTCTCCGATGCAGACAACTATTGGCTTATAACTATGTTTAGCGTCGTAGCTGTTGTGCTTCTTCGCAACCGTTTCATCTGTGGTGTCGAAGAAAGTTCCATCATCCAGTGTTCCTGTATAGGAAACCTCTATAAAATCGCCTTTCTTTATCTGAGTCATTGCATAACCTCTCAGAATTGGTGAGTTAGGAGAACAAGAAGGGTTTTATAAAGTTTATCTATGGATACAAGTAGACTCTCTGTGTGGCTACAACATCAGGAGTTGCGAACTGTACTAGTGTTGGGCTTCCTGACTTAGGTACAACATTGATCCTTACTGTCTCGTCTTCAGAAATATCTCTTGGAGATAACAAATAGAGCTTGATCACATCTCCTCTTTGTACTTTGTTGGCAACATAGTTGGATCCTTTTTGCAGATATTCAACAGTGTAAGTGCCATTCTCGTCGGCAACACTCGTATTTGCGCACTGACTCACTGTTCCGTTGACAACCCAGCTGCCATTGCTGCCGTTGGTGAAATTAAGATCACAATAACTAATATTAGCGTGAGTATTCTCTGCAAGATAGATAAGACTTGTTGTTGTATTTTTTGTGTTGAATGTGATAATTGTCTCGTCGAGCTTTATAGGGTCAGAACCTGGAGCGAGTTTGATATTCATCGAGAAAAGGTTAAGGTTTGAGTCGAGGCCATCACTGCCGCTTACCTCGACGACACGAAGGTTCGTACTGATCTGTTGTCGAGCCTGACTTCCCGTAGTTAATGCTTTTTCTTGCAATGCACCTGCCGTTTGGATAAGAACTCCTGCAGCTATTGCAGCAACAAGAAGCATAGCAATAAAAATAATCAGAGTCCCAACGCCCATCTCAGCTCTTTTCTGCCGCATAATATCCACATCTGTTATTTGGGTCATTCTAGACTATTCTACCCTACCTTATTAATTTCCATATCACGATATTTAAATGTTTCGATTGCTTTCTTAAAGAAAATAAATTATCCAAGAGCTTGATTTTTGAACAATATGTGGGGTAATACAATATATTCAATATAGAAAATAATTAATTTCTTACTAAATAGTGGTGTAAAATCGAAAGATTTAAATACTAGCAGATACTACAATACAGTAGTTAAAGCGCAGGAGGTTTATGGTTCTAAACTACCCTAAACACCTCACCCCAAACACCCTTCTCCTGCGTTTGACTATTTTTTTTAAAACTTTGATGGAAAATGAATAGAAGAAAAATTTATGATATGATATTTGGATCTCCTCCAAAAATAATTGCTTCTTATTTAGTTACCTTTGGATTGATGCTTCTTGGTTATAAAGGATGTAATGATTATCATAATAACGGAATTATCGAAACACCAGAAACTACGGTTACTTCAAAGTCTTATGGAGTTTTCGGTCATGATGAATACTTTATTCATGCTGATGGCTCTCAGGAGGTAAGAGCGTTCAGTGCATGGGGTGCTGGAGCATCCAGATTTAAGGTATTAAATGATGTTGACGGAGACACTCTTGTTGATAGAATTAGTATCAATGGAGATGGGAGTTGTGCTCTTAAATTAAGAGAATTACTTAACAGAAAAACTGATTATCCAACCCATAAAAATCAATTCGATAAAGCAGATAAAAAGCTTCGAGAAGCTGCAGAATATGCTGCAAAAATGAGAGAGTAATGCTATTTCATCATTCCGCCTAGTCCACCTAATCCTTTCATGCCACCCATGCGTTTCATCATCTTCTGCATATCTTTCTGATTACCAGAACCTTTCATCATCTTCATGAGCTTCTTTGATTGCTTATACTGCTTTACTAATTCTCTTACTTCTTTCAAACTACAGCCAGATCCTTGAGAAATTCTTTCAGCTCTTGCTGTAGAAATGATTTCTGCATTTTCTAATTCATCTTTTGTACAAGAATTCATAATGTATTTCCATTTGTCGAGTTTACCTTCCTGCATTTGCAACATTTCTTTAGGAATTTTCATACCACCCATACCAGGAATCATATCCATTACTTTCGTCAAAGGACCCATTTTACGTACTGACTGCATCTGTTCATAGAGATCAAGAAGATTGAAATCACCTTTCAGTAATTTTTTACCCATGTCTTTTGCATCTTCTTCAGTGAATGCTTCTTTTGCCTTATCGAGCAGGGCTTCAAGGTCTCCCATCCCAAGTAATCTGCCAACAAAGTTTTTTGGTTTGAATATCTCGAGAGCATCAATCTTCTCTCCAATACCAATGAACTTAACCGGCGCTTTAGTTACTGCACACGCTGTCAAAGCACCTCCTCCTTTTGCGGTACCATCCATCTTGGTAATGATAACTCCTGTTACCTTACAAGTATCTGCGAATGTCTCTGCTTGTTTTTGCGCTGCCTGTCCAATATCAGCACTCATCACCAGCAAGGTTTCGTCTGGTTGTACTGCTTTGTTGATAGTGTTGAGTTCATTAATTAATTCATCATTCAATGCATCTCTACCAGCAGTATCAATGATAATGAGATCATATTTTTTCTGCTCTTTCGAGAATTTCTTCCAGATATCTTCTGGTTTTTTTGCTTTAGGATCTCCGAATACATCTGCTTTGATTTGCTTTCCTAACTGCTTAAGTTGTTCAAATGCTGCAGGTCTCCAAGTATCTGTCGATACTAAAGCTATTTTCTTTCCTCGTTTTTGAAAGAATTTACCGAGTTTTCCTGCGGTAGTTGTCTTACCATTACCAAAGAGGCCTACGAGCATAATTTTGAATTGCTTTTTTTCAACAGTAATGGGCTTTTCTTCTCCACCTAAGAAAGCAGCTAACTCTTCATAGACAACACTTACGAGATATTCTTTTTTACCGAGAGCAGAAGGTATTTTATCTTTGAGCACTCTCTCTTTGATTTTTTTTGTAAGGTTAAAAACCAGCTTAACGTTGACGTCTGAATGCAGGAGAGAACGCTGGATATCTTTGACGAGTTCATTGACTAATTTTTCGTCCACAAAAAGGCTACCAGTGACCTTGTTTAGGGTGTTTCGCAGCGATTCACCTAACTTCTCTAAAACCATGAAACGTAGAATCATGGCTGTTATTTAAAGGTTGTCTTACATTGTAGTTCCTTATGCACATACAGAGATGTCGCCTAGCGTAGCTATATTTTTGCTTATTATGTGTATATAATCAAATGCTTCAGCGAATTGCATAAAGAAGCGTAGCGAGGTATCTCTGGTGATGAAAATGTTATGTTTGTTATTGGCAATACTGCGCTTCGTGTCGATTCTACAATTCAAAAATAAGTCCAAGATTATGCCAGATTAATATGCATATAGAGTACTTCGCTAGGCATTGACAAACTTGTTTGGCAGTATTGCCAATAGAATAAACTATTTCTCAAGCATGCCCAAGTGAATATCGTTGTACAGTTCTCGTATTGCGGTATAAATAGTGTTCTTCTCTTTCTCATTGCTCCCAAAGTTAGTCTGATAGAATGTATCTCTCAATTTTGAGTAAAGTGTTTGTGCTTCTTCTGATTTCTTGAGTTTTACAGCTTTTCTGCATTTTTCGATCATGGCATGCATCTTTACGTACTCAGTTTTCTCTTTTTTTGGCTCTGGAACAGGCACAGTATCTTTTTTAAAAGTACTTACCATATAATCCTGATAAGACATAGGTTTTTCATCTTCATCAGGCGAAGGAATTTCGTCTTCAAGATTTCGTCGAGGAGGAACGTCAGGGATATCATCGTCTTGTTTGAAATCAATTGGCTCGATAGGTGTACTTAATGGTTTATCTGGCGTATTGTCGACGAATGAATGAGCTCTTCGTATCATATCCTCAGCATTTTTTCGTTTCGTTCCAAGAACAATTTCATCTTCTTTGACAATATTTTCTCGTTTGATGATCTCGAGTTCTCTTTGATTGAGATCTCGCATTTTCGCTATGAGGTTATCTTCAAGACGTTTTATCTTCTTGCGATGCTCATTAAGTTCCGTGATGTCATCTTGCATCTTCGCATCCATTTCTTCTTTTTTCTGAATCATCTCTTGTCTTCGAACTCTGAGCTCGTTGATTGCTTCTTGGTATCTTTTTTCGTGCTCTTCACGAAGCCTGCTAAGTTTTTCTTTTTCTCTTGATAGGATAGTTTCGTTTTCGCGTTTTGTCGAATCGAAGAGTGCTTTTTGATTATCAAATTCTTTTCTGTCATATTTGAGTTCTCTCAAACCTTTTTCAAGTGAAGTTCTGATACTTGCTATTTCTTTTTCAAATGCTTCTCTTTTGCGCTGCAGTTCACGTTCAAGTTCGCTGAGTTTATTCTCAAGCTCAAGTTTCTGTTGATGCTTTTTTTGGTGCAGTTCGGATAAAATCTTCTCTCGTTCCGTTGTCAGATCACGAAGTTTTTTTGAGAATTCCATCTCGTAGCTTTTTTTCTCTCTTCGCATCATCACAAGTTCTTCTTTGTATTCTTTCTCGAGTCTGTTTTTTTCTTCTTCAAGTTCTTTGATGCGGTTTGCCATGTCAATCTGCATTTCTCTGCGTTCAGGACTATCTTCAATAAGGCCTCTCAAATTTTTGATTGATTGTAATCTGTGCAGTTTCTCCTCCAGTTCTTTCATGCGATCCTCTTTGTTCTTGAGATAATAGCGGAGCGTATAATACATCTCTTCTTTTTCGTTTTTATTGATGAGTTCTAAATAGAGATTATCCATCTTCAAGACATGTTTGACCCAATCTGCGAAATCATTGCGTTCTTTGTTCGTGTGAACAGAGAATTCCTGTGCAGTCATGTGCTTAAGTTGATTGAGAAGATCATAGATAGTGGTGAGTTTTGCACCATTACAGACATGGAAGATTTTGCTTTCAGGAATATTTCGTGGTTTGAGTTCAATCTTAATAGAGTGAAGTTCTTCCTGAACTGCTTTTCCTTCTTCTTCTATTTCATTAAAGTATTTGTTGATATCGTCGTCGAGCAGCATATATCCTTTTGTTCGTGCGCGTATTCCATCTTTTACTGAGAAATCCCATTCAGGAAGATATGGTGAATCTGGTTTTGGGAGTTCGAAGTCAAGTTCTTCGCTGCCTAAGTCGAAGTCCCAAGGTTCTTTTGCTTTTTCAGGTTTCTGTGTTTCTGTCGTTGTCGGAGCTTCTTCTTCGGCAATACCTAATTTTTTTCTGATGTCATCAAGGTCAAACTGTATTTTTGTTTCAGGCATGTTTTCTGATTTCTTTGGAATCTCTTTTTTTGGAGTTAATTTCTTTGTGATGGCTTCAATATTTGTTGAGGTAGCAGAGGTATCTTCTTGAGTTGGTATATTTTTATCTTCTGGCTTGCGTTGTTCTACTGTGAAGTCTAATGGCCTGTTGTTGTTTGCAAAGTTCGCCATATCAGGAATAGGAACATCATCAAGTTTCTTCTCTGCTTCGGGGCTATTAGCTTCTTTTTTCTGTTTTGTAAATAGTTTATTTAAGAATCCTTTTTTTTCTTTCTGGCTTTGAACGAACTTATTCATCTCTTCCGGTCGTTCTTCGTCATCTGAAAGAAGGTTCTTTGCAGGTTTTGAAGGTTTAGGAATAGAACCTAAGTTTACTTTATCATCCAAACGTGTTCACCCCTTTGTTCCCCCCTATTTTCGGTATTCTGAAACTAGATATGTTTACCATCTGTTTATTTAAAAACTTTTGTCGTAATTGTTAAATGAAAAAAGGTTCTCGCAAACTATAAAAAACCCGTTTACTCAATTCCTACATGGTAAAAGGGAAAATAGTGGATCAAGATTTCTCTAGCGCTATTGATTCACTGAATCTTATAAATAAAAAGGTAGCTACGCTCGAGTGTGCATTTGACGAAGAGGATCAGTCGTTAACGCAGCGTAATGAGGAGTTTATAGTGATGAAAGATGAATTTACTTTGAAATTTGCCTCTGCACATGCAGCAATGCAGCAGTGTTCTGATCGTATTCGTGCGCTCGTTGCCTATATTCTCACACTTAAGGAGTCTTATAAGGATCTTGCTAGGCAAGACGAAATTGATGCCCTATCTAAGAAGGTAGATATTTGGAAGACGACATCCTTTGTATCGAAAGGAGAGATAAAAAAAATTGTTGAGCAGACTATGCAAGATGCGCCTTCTTCAAAACGGCTTTCATTGAGGCGATAGCTACTTCAATTTGTTTCTTTGTCGGTTCTCTCGTAGTCATACGCTGAACACAGAGTAACGTACCTACAATATATTGCCATCCTTTGTATCGTTGATATAATGTATTTAATATCTGTATAAGTTCATATGAGATGCCTGCAATAACGGGCAGTAATAAAATACGCAATCCTAAAGAGCTGAAAAATCCTATATTGAAGGGAATCGTTAGGTAGACGATGATGCTAATAAGCAGTACAATCAGGATGAAAGTAGTACCGCAGCGAGGATGTAGTGTTGTTTGTTTTTTCACATTAGCTACGGTAAGAGAAAGTTTTTTTTCAAAACAATTTACTGTCTTATGTTCTGCACCATGATATTGGAAAAGTGTCTTTACATCTTTCATAAGAGAAATAATGTAGATATACCCTAGGAAAAGAAGAATTTTTGTGACGCCTTCGACGATATTAAAGAGCAAAGTACTTGTCCCTGTTATGCCTGTCGTGAGTTTAGCAAATCCTAACGGAAGTGCTTTAAAGAGAATAAGCGCTAAAACAAAAGATAATCCTACTGTAACGAGCATCTCCCAGGTAGTGAGTTTCTCTTCTTTTGTTGCCTGTTCGTTGGCCGAATAGGTTATGCTTTTAATACCTAAAGAAGTCATTTCAATCAAAGCAAGAATACCTCTGATAAACGGCCACGTTAGTATTTTTATTTTCTTTCCTGCAGAATGCCATTTGAATGATTTGACTTTGATGTTGCCTTTCTGTTTTCTTACAGCAATGCTGTAATAGTCTTTGGCTTTCATCATCACGCCTTCCATAACTGCTTGTCCTCCGACATAGGTTTTTTTTGCCATAATAATCAGTTTTTTATATTGTTTTTATGTATTGTGGAGAGAGTTCATGCATATCAGTGATAAGGATGTCTGCAGGATAGTCTTTATGCTTGTCATTAACTAAACCTATGCATTTCATACCTGCACTTTTTGCTGCTAGCATACCGCTTTTTCCATCCTCTATCACTAAGCAGTCTTCGGGATTAGTATTTATTTTTTTTGCAGCTAGTAGGAATGATTCTGGGTCTGGTTTTCCTTTATTTACTTGATCTCCGCTAACTATTACCTGAAACATGTCAATTATTTCAAGTTTTTCCAACACCGTTTGAACATAATCAAAATGAGATGATGATGCTACAGCTAAAGGAATATTATTTTTATGAAGATCTTTGATGAATTCTATAGAACCTGGAATAGCGTCAACTTCTTTTTCAGATAATTCTTTCATTTTTTTCCATTTTTCATTAATAAGTTCTTTCAGATCGTATGTGGCTTTTTTTTCATCAAGTAATTCTTTGAAAAATTGTGTTGTACGAACACCAGCATATCTGTCAGTTATTTGATCTGAAGTCAAGTTAATGCCATATCTATTAAGTATCTCAGATTCTATTGCTGAGTGAATTTTTTGTGTATCTGATATCACTCCATCCATATCAAAGATAACTGCTTTTACCATGAAAAATAGATTCACATGGTCTTTTTATATGTTGTGAAAACTTTATAAGATGAAATATGTTGCTTATTTTCATGTCAAAAGAAATAACAAAGGAAACGTTAACGAAAGCATTCAGCGTGACGGAAGAAGCTATTGCCATGGTGAAGGAGAAAGGATTCGATGAGTCAAGAATTGATGATGCTAAAGATTTCCTGAATATGGCAGAATCCTATGTCAAAGATGCTAAGTATTTCCAAGAGAAAGGAGATATGATCAGGGCATTTGGTTGTGTTTATTATGCGCATGGTTGGTTAGATGCAGGTGCCAGAATAGGGTTGTTTAACGTTAAAGATTCGAGGTTGTTCACGGTTGATGATTAAGATAGCGTTACCGCCTAGCGGAGTTTTCTGATTTACTATCTAATGCGCTAAAAATCGACATGGTCTTATGATTATAAATCGAACGGAGCGCGGCAATGCGGTGTGATGATTAACCCCAGAATTTTTTCTTGAATTCGAGAACTTTTTGTATTCTACTTTCTTTCTTTTCTGTTTTTTTCTTTGTTTTCTTAGTTACTTTCTTCTTTGTTTTTTTCTTCGATTTTTTCTTTGCTTTCTTTTTCTTCGTACCTCCTCTTTTCATCGGAGCTCGAGCAACATCACCATCTTTGTCGAGAAAGTAGAGCCATCCTTTTTTTCTCTTGATGCCTGTTAATGCAACTTTATTATCTTTTATTTTTCCATGTAACCATTTTAGTTTCTCCTGGACACGGTCTCCCAGAGCACCAATATGGTTGAGGAAGACTGAGCAAAGATAACAGAGCATAAGGTTTAATACCATAATGCCAGCAAATTTCATTTTTTGGAAAACAGGAAATTGTGTAGCAACGGCGAATATAAAGTAGAGGAATACCAATATTAAAGGCATAATCCAGAGAAAGAATGCCTTTTCTCTTCTTTTGTAATGATGTGTCATGTTTACTGCAATGTAAATGATTGATGGAACGAATCCTATGGCTACAATATGCAATCCTGTCTCAGTAGCCAAAGATAATGCTAGAATAATTGCGAACATCAGAACTGTGCAGCTGCCAAGAATGACTCTATCAGCAGTATTCATCTCAGGAGTCCATATAATCTCTTTCTTATCTGATTCCTTTGGAATAGGATACACCTCCCTAAATAATACTGGAAACTTATGATTTAAAAAGATTTTTAAATCAGTGCTCTTAGTGAATTGTCATGGAGCTTAAACTTCCTATATTTATTGTGAATTTCAAGACCTATGCAACAGCTATTGGTGGAGAAGCGGAAAAACTCGCTATGATTTGTGAGAAAGTGGCTAAGGATATGGATAAATCTGTTGCTGTTTCAGTTTCTCCGACGGATATTTATCGTGTTGCGCAGAAAGTCTCTATTCCTGTATTTTCTGAACGTGTTGATGCAGAAGGATTTGGCAGCCATACAGGAAAAATCATTCCTGAAGATATAAAAGTCAATAATGCTGTGGGAAGTTTGGTGAATCATTCTGAAGATAGATTGCGTTTTGATATTATCAAATCAGTTACTGAAAGATTACGATCGTTAGGGTTGGTGTCATGTTTATGTGCGAATGATGCTGTTTCTGCAAAAGCATTGGCTGTGTTTCTTCCTGATATGATTGCGGTAGAACCTCCTGAATTAATTGGAGGAGACGTTTCAGTAAGCAGCGCAAAACCAGAAGTAATTACCAATACGGTAAATTATGTAAAGAGTGTTGCTGATGTTCCTGTGTTATGTGGTGCTGGTGTGAATTCGCATGATGATGTGAAGAAAGCATTAGAATTAGGCGCGCAAGGAATCTTAATTGCTTCTGCAATCACGAAAGCTAAGGATCCGGAAGAGAAATTAAGAGAGTTATTGAGTGCATTCCCTTAAGGTTTATACATAAACTCATCAATTCTTTTCTTTGCTGCTTCTCTTCGTTTTTGATGCTCTGCTAAGAATGCATTGATCTTGTCGATAAGAATCTGTTTGATTTCTCCTGTGAGCATTTTCCCTGATTTATAGTCATCATGGATTTGCTTCAGTTTTGCATCATCCTCTTCAAAGTATTGTAGCCATAGGTAAGGCACATCAATATCAGGATTGCCTCCTAATTTACGATGTTCTTCAATGCTTACTTGTCCTCCGGAGAATGCATGTTTATTGATTTTCTTCTTTACCATTTCAGGATTGTCAGTTGTGAGAATTGCTTTATCAGGATCAGTGCTTGCCATCTTTCCTTGGGCTCCTTCCAAAGGACACATCATCTTTCCGTGGATGATTGCGGGTTTATGATGTCCAAGTTTCTCAACGACATCCCTTGAGATCCTGAAGTGAGGATCTTGATCCACTCCTAAAGGAATTAAACAAGGTCTTTTTTCATTTCTCAAAACATTAGGTAAGAATGCAGGGACGGTCTGCATTGAAGTATAGAAAATACTACCTATATTATTTGAATCAGTAAAGCCGAACGCGCTCTTGATTGTTGAGAATGTAATTTTCTTAGCGACTTTTATTGCTTCGGGATACATGATGCCTGCATGCTTTGTGTCATGAAGGAAAAAAGTTTTCTTTGGATCAAAACCTATAGCGATTGCATCGAGCATATTCTCATATGTCCATTTTTGGATTTCGTCGTATGTTTTATTTTTGAAGAGAAATTTCTCATCATCAGTAAATTGAAACCATAGTTCTACATCAAAGGTATCTTGGAGCCATTTTGTGAAAACCCATGTTGTCAGGTGTCCTAGGTGCAAAGGTCCTGATGGTCCGCATCCAGTATACAGGAAGAATTTATTTCCCTTATCGTATTCATCTAAAGCCCATTTGAGATCTCTATGGGCAAAGAAGATTCCTCTTCGGAGTAGGTGATGGATTCCTCCTGCTTTCTTCTTCATTCTTTCTAACAAATCAGGTGTGAGTTTCTTGATGCCGAATTCAGCAATAAGCCTATCGTAATCAATCAATCCTTCAACTTCATAGGGATTTATTGTTGCCATAGAGCTGTTTTAGCCCTGAAATATATAAAATTGCCTGTTTTTTGAGTTTCTTTATATTAAATAGAAAGGGAAACTTATATTGCTATTCTTTTTGCGGATTCTGTATCGTAGAGATCGAGAGATATTACATGTACTTGAGGATTCAAATGATCATTTCCTGCGCTTAAACAGAGAGTTTTGCCTATTTTTTCTTTGAATGTACCTGATACTTCAACAGTTTCATGGATATGTCCGTGGAGACTGATAAGAGGTTGATTTTTTTCAATAATACTTCTTATTGCGAGACTTCCAACATGATCTTTACTTCTTATCATATCTAACTTAGTGTTGTATGGTGGTGAGTGTGTTACTAGTATTGTTTTTCTTGGGTTTGCAAGTTCCATGAGTTTCTTTAAATCATTCTCAATAGTATCATCTCTTTCAGATAAATCAAATGATTTTTTTACTATTTTTCCCCCTTCTGTTTGAATTCCCTCTGTAACAAATCCTTTTCTTGTTTCAGTCTCATGCTCAATATCAGCATCAAGTTTCTCCCAATCTTTATATTTGAAAGGAGTAAGAGGAACAAATGAATATCCTATGATTTTGAAATCTTCAAATAGAGGAAGACAGGTGTTATGAATGACGGAAAATCCTTTTCTTTCTTGATTTTCTTTGAGAAATTGACTGTTTGCTTTGAAATCGTCATTACCTAGCATAAGAAAGATATTGCATATATGATCTCTCTTTTTGTTTTCTGTATTGAATCTTACTATGGTAGTAAATAAGGTGTTTGAGATGAATTTTTTTTGATCTTGAATTGTTCTGCTTTTTGCATCTTTTGGCAGAAGATCACCCCCAATAATAATGGTGTCTATTTTTTTATCATATGCTTCTTTGAAGAGTTTTTCGTATTGTTTAGTATTACCATGCAAATCAGCTGTAAAGAGTATATGATGGGTGCTCATAATTCAAGTAACAGTGCGTATGGTTATATAATTTCCTATTGTGATGGAGGATAAGATTTTATTTATAAATGGATTCGTTAAGTGAGGATTTAACCTATAAGCATTATATATGATGGGATAATTCCATTGATTTATGAATTTTAAGCATAGTGGGAATCTTTCTAAAGAACAACAGAGAAAGGGAGACAGAGTCTTGGAAATAATGGCTCAAATGGAAGAAGAGCGAAATGATCCGGGAAAAGAAACAAGTGTTCATCAAGAAGAATCTGCTGCTAGTGTATTCAGAAATTATAGGTCGAGAAGGGATTTGGAATATCTTGATGATGAAAAGAAGAGGTCACTTGTAGATTATTGTATTGAACAACTATATTCTAAAAAACAAAAATACATGGCAAGAGCTATTCTAGGAGATATCGGAACTTCTCAAGATACACTACGTTCTTTAACCAATCTTATCGGGGACTACAGCACTCCTGATACTATCAGAAATGACGCGAAACAAATACTCAAAGAATACAAACTAACCTCTCTTTGGGCAAAATTCATGGTTGATATGCTTTCGTCAAATCGACGAGAAGATGCAAAAGAGATGCTTAAGCACAAACCAGGATCAAATGTTATAGAACAACTCATTAAGGGATTAGATAAAAAAGATATTAGTAATGATTGCTTTGAAATTCTGTCAAGCTTTGAACCTAGCAAGAGATTAGTACATAAGCTTTTAGAAATGACCGTAAATGGATCTCACAGAAAAGAATTTGCATTGAAATTATTGAATCAATATGAGTACAGCGAACAGTATCGGTCGTTGCTCATTCATCATAGAGCAAATGCAAGATATAAGGATGTTATAGTGGAAATTCTCAAAACATATGAATCATGAATACATTTATAAACTTAGATAGTGACAAGATGCTATGAAACATACAGTGAAAGTGACGTTTTTCCTGATACTGATTTTTTTTGTGTCACAGCTTGTTGGATTAGGATTAATCAATGAAAGTTCTTCTGTTGAGTTCGGTGAAAATGGAACGCTTGTGTTGGAACACGATGACACTATTATTGGTGAACGTCCTGATTTTCAAGGTTATCAAAGTTTTCTCTATTTAGCGTTTGGGATTGTTTTTGGTACTATTATTCTTTTGATACTGATTAAATTCCGTCAGAAGAGAATATGGAAAATTTGGTTTTCATTAGCTATCTTTATAGGATCTGCAATTGCACTTGGCGTGCTATTGCCTTGGTATGTTGCAGCGATTCTTGCGGCAGTTATTGTTTTCTTCAAAGTATGCAAACCTAATGTACTTGTCCATAATATTTCTGAAGTGCTTATTTATTCAGGTATTGCTGTTCTTTTAGTTCCTCTCTTTGATGTCTTTTGGATGGTAGTGGTGATGGTATTGATTGCTATTTATGACGCTATTGCTGTCTGGAAATCAAAGCATATGGTGTCTATGGCGAAATTCCAGACAGAAAGTAAAGTGTTTGCGGGATTGATGCTTCCGTATGATAAGAAAAAAGATAAGATTATGATGCATCGCAGATTAGAGAAACTTAAACCGTCGAAAAAAGGAAATATTCAAACAGCTATTCTTGGCGGAGGAGATATTGCATTTCCCTTACTGTTTACTGGTGCTGTGATGGAAGGATTGATTAGATCGGGGATTCCGAAATTCACTTCATTTCTCTTGGTGTTGATTATTGTCATTACTGCAACAGCTGCATTGACAGGATTGTTTGTGTATTCTAAGAAGGGGAAATTCTATCCTGCAATGCCTTTTTTATCTGCAGGTTGTTTTGTTGGTTGGGGCATCATGCATTTATTGTTGTTAGTCATCTAAATATTTATAAAGTGTGATTGAGTGACTATCTTTGGGGGTTGATACTATGGTGTTACTCAATTGGATAATTGGTGCGGTTATACTTTATTTCTTGGCAAGTCTTCGTGTTGTCAATGAATATGAAAGAGGAGTTAAATTCACATTCGGTAAGTTTACCGGGATTATGAATCCTGGGTTGAGAGTGGTGTTGCCTGTCATTCAGACATGGCAGAAAGTTGATATGAGAGTGAAAGCGGTTGATGTGCCTGATCAAGAAAGCATCACAAAAGATAATATTACGGTTGGTATTAACGCAGTGATCTATTACAAAGTAAGTGATGCGAAGAAAGCAATTTTGGAAGTTGAGCGATTCAAATATGCGGTTTCACAGTTAGCACAGACTACGATGCGTAATATTGTTGGTGAAGTCGAATTGGATGATCTTCTCAGTAAAAGAGATAAGATTTCTGAAGAAATCAGGAAGATCATTGACAAAGAGACAGATCCTTGGGGTATTAAAGTCAACGCTGTTGAACTGAAAGATATAACTCTAGCTCCTGATATGAAAAGAGTTATTGGTAAGCAAGCAGAAGCTGAAAGAGAGAAACGAGCGGTAATTATCAAAGCAGAAGGAGAAGTGATTGCTGCTAACAATATGTCAAAAGCAGCGAATACTTTGGCAAAGGGTCCTGGAGCATTGCATCTTCGTACACTGCAATCGATCAATGACATGAGTAGCGATAAATCAAATACTGTTGTGTTTGCGGTGCCTCTGGAAATATTGAAAGCATTCGAGGGATACAAGAAGAAGAAATAATTAATTTATTTTTTTCTTTATTTCTCTGTTAATTGTTAAGCGAACGTTTATAAATAAATAATTTTTTCTTCAATCTGAGATGGTGAAGATTTTTTTAAAACGGTATTGGATGTTGGTTGTTATAACCTTATTCTTGCTGCTGAGCATGATAGGGTTTCCATTCATAGTTAAAATCCCTATTTTACTCTATGCACTATATAGGGGAATCAAATTAATAGGTCATTCAGGCTGCCCTACTTGCATATATAAATTTTTGATTGCGATAGCACTTGCAATCATGGTATTGATCTCATTACCCACTAAAACGTATTTGATTGCTATTGCTATTCTTTGGGTGAAACCAACCATTGATGCTTTGACAAAAGATAATAAAGACAGTCCTACGCATCATTAATGAACATATTCAATCTAATCTTATCCTATATTTTTTATTCTTATTATTTCCCCATTTTCTAATGTATAGATCGCAGTTGAAATAATCCTAATCTAATTTTTCAAGTAGATCAAGTTTTATAAGCTTTTCTTTGTGGTTTTTCGGTATATTCTCCTTCTCAAAACAAATTTCGTAGAATTCACATTGGCCTGTTTTCCATTTACATAAAGGAGTCACATTCTTAGGATAATCTTCAATATTGTCACTTTCTGTATTGACGTGAATAAGTTCTAATTCTTCCTTTGCTAATGCAACGAGTTCATCATTAACATCTATAGTCCGTTCTCCGTGTTTCAACAACCATAACCCTACTTTATCAGGATGTCTTCCGTATTTTTCATTGAATAATAATGCATAGATTGCCAGTTGTAATCTGTATTCTGGTTTCATTTCATCTGCTTTTGAGGTCTTATAATCCATAACTTTAACTTTACCATTTTCATATTCGATATAGTCAATGAATCCTCTGACCGAATACATATCACTGCGAAATTCTTTTTCTCGAAACTTAGGTTTTATTTCTTTGAATGCCTCTTCAACAGTTTTTTTCTTGTCATCTAAAACTATCTTGAGTTTATTGAAGAATTGATTTAACCAATTTGCTAACATCACCAAACTATCCTGATAGTAATGTGAAATCTCTTCATCTGATAAATCGATTGATTTCAATCGTTTTTGAGCATCATCCCATTTCTTATCGAATAATCCTCTGATGTATTTAGTGAATCGATTGATGAAGTTTTCACGATCTAAGTCCTCTGTTGGCATATCGAAGAACTTCTCCAACACATCATGCACAACACCTCCTCTGATGGTGTGTACATTCTCAGAAGTTTCTAACTTCGCATTGTAAATAAAGAAATACTTCCTAGGGCATTGCTTGTATGTGTTAATACTGCTTGGACTTTGGACTCTTTTTGCCATTTCTACATAGAAGAAAGCTTTGTTTATAAACATGCCTGCTATATATGTCCAATGGAAATATTTAAGTATAATTAAATTATACATATTATATGGAATCGTTTGAAGCTACATTAAAGAAATGGGGTAATTCAATGGGCATAGTTGTACCTCGTGATATTTGCGAAAAAATCAAGGCAAAACATAAGAAGAAATTGAAGTTTTACGTTGAGGATGGTGAAAACATGGATTCGGTTTGGGAAGAGACCTTCGGAACGCTTCCGAAAACAAAGAGATCAACACAAGAGATACTCGATGAAATGGATGCAGAAAACAATGAAGAGTGGTAATGCTTTTCTGGCAGATACTTATGCACTCATAAAATTATTTGAAAAAGATGATGCATATCTAGAATATAGGAAAAAACATTTCTATATTACGGAGCATATTTTAGTTGAATTTGCTTATTATCTTATTAGGATTGGTGAAATTCCTGATAAGTATATTAATTCGATCGCATCTCGTGCCTTGGATTTGAATATTTCAACTATTATTGAATCAATGAAATTTCGATTTGCGTTTAAAGAAAAGAAATTTAGTTATGTTGATTGTGTCAGCTATACTAGAGCATTAGAGCTTGGCATAAAGTTCTTAACTGGAGACAAACAATTCAAAGGAATGCCTAATGTTGAGTTTGTTCGTTAGCTTTTTAAACCCTTTTTCTTTTCTTATTTATATGAAAATACTAGGTGCTGGAGATCTACATGGAGATGCTGGATTGGCGAAGAAGTTAGCTGAAAAAGCAGACAAAGAAGGGGTTGAGTTAGTGCTCTTATGCGGAGATCTCACCATGAGTGGTGAAGGTACAAAGAATTTAATAGGTCCGTTTCTAAAAAAAGGAAAGAAAGTACTATTGCTTCCTGGCAATCATGAAGGAGAAGAAACCGTAGATTTCTTGGCAGAATACTATGATGTCAGAAACATGCATGGTTATTCTGTTCGTTATGATGATTTAGGAATCTTTGGCTGTTCAGGAAATAATGTAGGAGTACATTCAATCTCTGAGAAGGAAACATTTGATTTACTCAAAAAAGGATTTGAAAAAGTACAGTATCTTAGTAAGAAATTAATGATGACGCATGTGCATCCAGCAGAATCAGTTGCTGAAAAACTCACTTTTCTCCCTGCAAACAAAGCAATCACTGAAGCGGTGAAGAAATTCCATCCTGATATTCTCCTTTGCAGCCATGCACATGAGGCAGAAGGGCTTGAAGAAACAATAGGAAAGACCAAGGTTTTGCATGTTGGTCGTGAAGGGATTGTGTTTGATATCTAGAAAGAATTAAATACTTTTAGTTCTGAAATATGGTATGAAACCTTCTGACTGGGATGCTCTTGTTGATGAATATCATAAGCATATTATCAGTCCATTTCAGCCAGGAGTAAAAAATCCTCTGTTTAGGAAACTTGGAGCTATCAAGAACAAGGAGAAAAAAACGGTTGCAGATATAGGCTGTGGCAGAGGATGTATTTTAGATCGTCTTGCAAAGCAGTTCAAGAAAGTCTATGCCATTGATTTCTCATCGAAAATGATCAAAACTGCTAAACAGAGAAATGTATCTAAAAATATAGCATATGTGAAAAAAGATATGCGGAATCTTTCAGCATATTATAAGAAATTTGATGTTGTGATTGCAATAAATTCTGTTTTATTGCCGAAAATCAAAGATGTTAAACGATCGCTGCTCTCTATCCAAGGCACTTTGAAGAAGGGAGGAAAATTCTTTGGCATATTTCCTTCAATGAACGCAGTGTTATACCAAGGATTTCTTATTCTTGAAGATCAATTGAAAAAACATAAAGAGGAGAAGATTGCATTAGAGGAAACAAAGAGAATTCTTGAAAGAAAAAAATATGGATTTATCAAAGGCATTTACGATGATGATGGAGAAATGCAAAAATTCTATTATGATTTCGCATTAGAGATACGCTTAAGAGATGCTGGTTTCAAGAATATAAAAATTTCCAAAGTGAAATATCCTTGGGGAACAGCAACAGGAGATTATGAAGATTTCCCTGGCATGCCTGAGATGTGGGATTGGTTTGTCGAGGCAGAGAGATAATTCAATTCTCTTTTAATTTTTCATAAATACCGTTATGAAACTGTCTCCAGTAATGAATTTTATCTTGGACTAATAAATCATAGTTGACAATGTATTTTTCTATCTCTTTTCTGAATAATGCTATACTTTCATTTAATTCTTCTGGATTACTAGCATTCAAATACAATATCATATCATAATCTCCTATCATTCGACCTGCATAAAATATATTTCTAAGCTTTTGAAATGGTCTTTTTAGAATTTCCAAGGGAGTGTCTTGCACAACACGAACCAATAAATAATATGTCACAAATCCTTGCTTAGAAAGATTAGGGATTCCTCCAAAATTCAATATAATCTTATTCTCAATTAAATTAATAATCCCTTTCTTTATAGTTTGTCTATCTATATGTATCTCTTTACTCATTTCCGTTAATGATTTTCTAGGATCGTCTGCTAAACTCTTGAGAATTTCAACTTCTTTTTTAGAAGGATTATATCTTTTGAACTTTTCTCCGACGGGAAAATTCCTTGTTGTTAGTATTGAGCTAAATGAATGGTCTAATTTTTTATTAAATGTAGTTCTTAAGTCTAAAACAGGATTTAATTGAGTGAATTCCAAGTCTAATAAATGGGTTAAGATAATGTAGTCTTTTACTTTATTATCGCATAGTTCAAATAACTCTTTTCTTATTGTGTTCAAATGAAATCCGTCAGTTGCATCGACAATAATTTGTATATCGTATTTTCCTATAAATGTATTGATCCACATAACGCTTTTGTGAGTTTTTAGTTTGTCGTAAACTTCCTGCTTGTTTTCAATATCTTGAAATTGCATAAGAATATGATATCTTGTAAATCCTAATCTTCTTGCATCGACAAACAACAGATACTGATCAATCATAGAAGATTTCTCTAATTGCTTTATTTTGTAAGCGACTGTGTCTTTAGATATATTCAAAGCTTGAGCTATAGTTGTATGGGGTACTCTGCAGTTCTGAGCCATTATTTCTAGGATTTGAAGGTCTTTCTTATCCATATTAAGAAATATGTTGTTTTTATTTATAAATATTACGTATTTTTCTGAAAAATAAACAATTACTTTATTATATTGTGGAGTATTCAGTATAATTGAGGAGAAACAAAAATGATGAAAAAAATTGTAAATTTTGTGAAGCATCCAGTGATGTATGCTACATCATTTTCAGCATTAACTGGGATTATTGAGAGAGAAAAAGCACTGTATGAAAGTGTTGATTACATACAATCATTAGATGTATTGAAAGATACTGCATTAACCAATCTACCTTTCTTTGGATTAGTGAATTTTGTTTATGCGCCATTAATAACTTTAGCAACAAAAAAAGGTGGAAGATTGGCTGCGAATGCAGTTTGTTTAGCAACCAATGCCGCATTTTACGCTTACGCAAGTCTAACTGGAGATGGAGATCCAACATACCAAGTGGCACTTACTACATCAGTAGGATTAGTTTTAACTAATAAACAAGTAAGTGATGTGCAGAAATCATCTACTATATAAATAACATCCGATGAGAATTGCGATGAACTCTAAAAGCGCTAAGCCATTCATGGTGAGTATAGGAATGTTCATTATTTCGATACCATAAAGAACCCAAACAATACTTCCTATAGTTAGGATTATGTAAGTAATAATAGAAAGATCTTTTGCACTTTTTGTCTTATAGATTTTGTAGATCTGAGGTAAATTGGCGAATCCATTTACTATTCCAAATATTGTTGCTAATGTTGCTAGTAATGTCATAAAAAATGGTCTTTATACACTGCTTTTAAACTTTTTGTACCATAATCTTTATATATTATTATTTATTTATAATAATATTATTGTAAAAAGGTAATAATATGAAAAATCAGTTGAAGATATTGAAATATTTCATAGAGCATAAAGAGAGTTCTATTAGTATAAATCAATTGGCGAGAATATTAGATCTAAATTACAGGATTGCTTTTGAAGATGCGAACAAATTAAAGAATGAAGGTTTATTACAAATATCTAAAGTTGGCAACACTAATCAATGCAGATTTAACTATAAATATGATGGAAAAATATGGATGGTTGAGGATTCCAGGAGAAATACGCTATTAAAAAATAAGAATATTAAAGTTATATTTGATAGAGTAAATGATGTTGAAAATCCTTTCTTTACTCTCTTATTATTTGGATCTTATGCGAATAATAAGTCAAAGAAATATTCAGATATAGATCTTTGCCTGATAACTGATGTCACACAGTTGAATGCAAAAATCAAACAGATAGTGAGGCTTCTCCCACTTAATATACAACTTCTTGATTTCACTGTTGATGAGTTCAGAAGCATGCTAGATACAAAAAAGCAAAATGTTGGAAAAGAGATTGTAAACAACAATGTCGTTCTACATAATATTGAGGGATTTTATGGAATAATTTCCGGATAATTTGTGATTTCTTCCGACGAGCACTGGACATATGTGCCAGAGAGATTAATAAGGAAGATGTATTTCTCAAAAATATGTCTCGCAAAAATAGATTAAAAGAATCGGCATACAATATTAGTAATTATTTGAAGGATGAGTTATTGTGCAAGCAGAAATGTAAAAAGATTGTCTTTGACACTTATTTGAACAATCATAAAGAATCATTAGAGGTTTTGGATATGTTGGTGATGCATAAGAAATCTTTTCTCTGGATTATTGTGATATGCTACTATTCAATGTTTTATCTCGCAAACGCTTTGCTTTGCAAGTTAGGATATAAAGTAGGAGATAAATTAGTGCATAAAGTGACTGCTGATGCATTATTGTCTCTTGTTGGAGATAAATTGACACATTTTATGATCAATGAATATAAAACAGCATATGAGGAAGCTATGGCTATTTCAGATAATCTTGTTCAAAGCTTTGATTTTGAACGTCTTAAGAGAGCACGATTCCAATACGAGACAACAGAGGAGATAAAAGCATCAAAAGCCAAGACCTCTTTTGAGCGCGCAAAACGATTCAGTCTAGAAATAACTAAATTCATTGATTCATTCTAACTTAGAACTCAACATCACAACTATTTTCTTTTGCTTGTGTATAAGAAATATCTTCTGCGACTGTTGCTGCTTTGATGTCTTCTTTAACAAAATTGAATTCCTGTTCGGAAATATCGCCACTGATCTTCAGATGTTTAATAGGTTCTTTCAAGGATACCTGTTCATCTGATTTTTTCTTCCTGGCAGCTGCAACAACAAAAGTAACAAGCTCTCCTGCTTTGTCTGCTTTCTCATTCACCATTGTTTTATCGAAAACTGGCCATTCTGTAATATGAATGCTGTTTTTGCTTTCATAATGCATAAAGAACATATGATAAATCTCCTCGGTGATAAAAGGCATCAGAGGAGAGAATAGTTTCAATATAGTGTATAAGGATGTAAAGAGCGTGTATTGTGCAGAAGCCTTATTCTCATTGTCATTATACAATCGATATTTCACAATTTCCAGATACATATCGCAAAATTCCTGCCAAAAGAATTTTTCAGCAATAGCTTTTGCCTGGTGGAATTCATATTTATCAAGAGAAACAGTACAAGATTGTATCACTTGATGTAATCGTGATAACAACCATTGATCAATCATGGTTAATTTTGGCTTTTCGTGTTTGTATCCTTCAAGATTCATAATACAGAACTTAGAAGCATTCCATAATTTATTCATGAATCGTTTCCCTGCAATCATTTCTTTCTCAGGGAAATTCAAATCATCTCCTAGCTTTGAACCAGAGGCCATATATCTTAACATATCTGCTGAATATTTATCTATCATCACTTGAGGTTCAATAACATTACCTCGAGATTTACTCATTTTTTTCCCTTTAGGATCAAGCATCCATCCATTAATGAAACAATCCTCCCAAGGTAATATTTTGAAATGCATTTGACTTTTTACAACAGTGTTGAAAAGCCAGAATGTTATTATATCATGTCCTTGTGGTCTTAAGCTAAATGGAACATCTTTTAATTTTTTATACACTGGTTTTCCTTTGAATAATTCTTTGACAATTGTAGGAGTAAGTGATGATGTTGCCCATGTATTAATATTATCTTTTTCACCCGATATTTTTTTACTTCCGCATTTTGGACATTTATCGACTGGAGGCTTGTCAACTACAGGATCAACAGGCAAATCTTTTGCCAATATTACTTCACCACAATCATCACAATACCACACTGGAAAAGGTATTCCGAATGGTATTTGTCTGCTTATGCACCAATCCCAGCTTAATCCTTTAATCCAGTTCTCGTAGCGATTAACGTAATGGGTAGGAAACCATTTAAGCTGCTTGCCCCATTTGAGCATGTCATCTTTTAGGTCAAGATATTTTATGAACCATTGTTTTGAATGTACAAATTCTATTTCAGTACCGCAACGTTCATGGCAGTTTACCGCATGAGTTATTTCTTTTTGTTTAACAAGCAGTTTCTGACGCTTCATTTCGTCAACCATTTCAGCTCTTGCTTCCTTGATTTTCTTTCCTTTGAATTTGCCTGCAAGTTCAGTCATTCTTCCGTTGCGATCAATCGCAGTCTTTATCGGTAGATCGTATTTTTTCTGCCAGTCCATATCCATTTGATCTCCAAAAGTACAACACATCATAATTCCAGTTCCTTTCTCAGGATCAACACCTTCTTCTTCCATAACAGGAACTTCAATATCAAACAACGGAACTTTTGCTTTCTTTCCTTTCAAATGCTTGTATCTTTTATCATCTGGATGAAAGAATACTGCAACACATGCAGGAAGCAATTCTGGACGAGTAGTTGCAATAACAATATCTTTTCCATCTATTTTGAAAATTATGTCGTTAAAATGGGATTGTAATTCTCTATCTTCTGTTTCAACTTGTGAAATTGCTGTTCCACACTTAGGACACCACATTGCAGGAGCTTCTTTTCTATACGCTCTTCCCATTTTGTGAATTTCAATAAAGGACCATTGGCTTAATTTTTGGCAATGTTCATTGATTGTTGTATATTTAACATCAAAATCACAGCTTATGCCTAGTCGTTTCCAATCTCCTAAATAAGAAGGTCTTAATTCATTTTCTAATGTTTCTAAGCAGAGTTTTCTGAATTCTTTTCTATCCATATCAGTAGCTCTTACTTTCTTCATTTTCTGGATGAGTAATTGTGTCGGCAAGCCATTATCATCAGTGCCAAAAGGCTGCAAAACATTGAATCCTTTCATACGCTTATATCTTGCGATAAAATCTTGCTGACTATTCCCGAAAGCATGACCCATGTGCATTTTCCCCGAAACAGTCGGAGGAGGAGTATCTATAGAATAGATCTCTCTATCAGTATCTTCAGCATCAAATGCATATATCTTATTCTCTTCCCAATACTTCAACCATTTAGGTTCAGATTCCTTAGGATCGTAGCGCTTTGGTAATTCCATTTTTTTCAGACTCCTTCTTCGATTTATATAATTTACTCAAATACGCAGCTTGGAGGACCTACACTGACAACATCTTGGTGAAACAATGATGTCTCAATAACGCTTGTCTGCGGAAATTTTTCCTCAATTTGCTGTATTATTAATCTAAGCTCATAAGGATCTTTTACAACTACTCCGATCTCAATGAATGGATCTCCAATATATTCTGCAATAAAAGATACTTTTGAGTGTGATTCCATATATGGAATTAATTGTTCAACATTTTTGTTTTCAATAAATACGCTATATTGATACAAATCCAATTTTGAAAGATCAACAAAAACAGTATATTGCTGTATAGCTCCAGAGTTTTCTAAATTTCTGATTCTTTTCAATACAGCAGGTGCTGTTAGTTTTACTTCTTTTGCAATATTTACTATTTCTATACGCGCATCCTCTGATAATAATTGAAGTATTTTCTTATCCTTCTCGTCTATTTTAATTTTATTTACTTTAACTAATGTTTTTTCTTTTCCCATTATTTTTTCATAATAGAAACTATTCTTTTTATGGAAAGTAAACCTATAGGATAATATATCTTCCTTGAAAATGTTATAAAATTCTTTAAATCTCTTATCAACTTCCTCATTTGTTTTTCCAAGTATAGAAAATCCAAAATGCCAAACTCCTGTAAGTTCTGCAACCCAAGAAACAAAAGAAGAGTTATGGAAATAATCAATTAATTTTTCATTAGCTGTTGCTTTTACTTTAATAAAAACAGCGGCTCCAACATTATCTAATGTATCTATTATTGTAATATATTTTTGTATTATTTTCTTTTTCTCAAGCTGCTTCATATGGTAATTAACCAACTCTCTTGAAGTTCCTAGTTTTTTTGCTAATGTTGTTTGTGCTTGTCTTGAGTTGACTAACAGCTCTCCTAGCAGGTTTTCTTGAAGTTTATTCATTTACAAATATTAATATTTATAATATATAAAGTTAATTATTGTAAAAAAATAGATAAAAAGTTTTATTATTACTAATATATTTGTTATTTTTAGGTGATAAATATGAATGTGAATATTTTGAAAAAAATAGCTGTTCCAACTCTAATTTTATCAACAATAATGGCATTAAATTATATAGGATATAGATCAGAAGATTCTTTTAGAAACGAAATGCTAGAAAGAGTTCAATATTTAGATGGAGTTAAAGGACATAGTAAAGAAGATGCGAAAGTGCTAACTGAGATTGTAAGAGAAATTTATGATTTTGATAGCTCTTTTGTTTTTTATGAAATATCAAGCACTAAAAGATTTTGTAAATATGGTGATATTTGCAAGCTATCTTCAGTAAAAACATACCTTGACTCAACATTAGTAGCTAACCCTTGACAACACCCAAGGGCTTCAGTTGTACGACTAGATTTCCTATGCCTGCTTCGTGGCTAACTTTGACTACTTCATCTACGTCTTTGTATACTCCAGGTGCTTCTTCAGAAATACCTTTCCATGATGCTGCTTTGATGAAAATCTTTTGCTTTTCTAATTCGTTTTTTACAGTCTCTCCGCGGAATTCTTTTTTAGCTTGGAATCTTGACATCAGTCTTCCAGCACCATGCGCGGTAGAACCAAACGTTTCTTTCATAGCAGTTTTAGTACCAACTAAAACATACGATGATGTACCCATGCTTCCTGGAATAAGAATTGGCTGACCAACTTTTCTGAATTTTTCAGGAACTTCTTCTCTATCTGGGCCGAAAGCTCTTGTAGCTCCTTTTCTATGGACCCAGACTTTTTCTTTTTTGCCTTCAATTACATGCTCTTCAACTTTTGCGATATTATGAGCAACATCATAAAGAGTTGTAAGTGTAACGTCATCGCCAAGCACTCTTCGGAATGCTTTTCTTACTTGATGTCCTATTATATGACGATTAGCCCATGCAAAATTTGCAGAAGCGCACATAGCTCCAAAATATTCGTTAGCAATCTTGCTTCCTGACGGTGCGTAAATTAAATCTTTTTCAGGCAACGCTTCCATAATATCAGGGTAAGCATCTTCCATTCTTCTCAGATAATCAGAGCACACTTGATGACCTAGACCTCTTGAACCACAATGGATCATCACCACAATCTGATCTTTATCAATAAAGCCAAATACTTTGGCTGTTTTTTCATCAAAGATTTTTTCAACCGTCTGCACTTCTAGGAAATGATTTCCTGCACCTAACGTTCCTAGTTGCTTTCTTCCTCGGGATCTTGCTTTTTGTGAAACAAACTCAGGTTTTGCACCAGGCATGGTGCCATTTTCTTCACAATTTTCTAGATCTTCTTCAACACCATAACCGTTTTCAACACACCATTTTGCGCCATTGAGCAAAACATCATGCAATTGATCATCATCTAGCCTGATTAATGATTGGCTTCCCACTCCTGGAGGAATCATTCGGAACATCACTTCAAGCAATTCTTTTATTTTTGGTTCTACATCTTTCTTTGTTAAATTTGTTGTCAATAATCGTACTCCACAATTGATATCGAAGCCAATTCCGCCTGGACTTATACATCCATCATCGCAGCTTATGGCTGCAACGCCACCAATACTAAATCCATAACCTTGGTGAGCATCAGGCATCATTAAGCTCTTTCCTTTTACGCCAGGTAGTGTTGAGGCATTGACTCCTTGCTCTAAGCATTTATCTTTTTGCATATGTTTCATTAATTTTTCAGAAGCGTAAATTTTTACTGGTAGTTCTTTGCCATCTTTTTCAACTGTATATGAATAATCGTTTAGTTTTTTTGCTTTTAGTTCACTCATAGGTATCACCTGTTATATGTCGACAACAACCTGGACCATAACGTTGTCTTTCTTTTCATCAATTTCCATCTCATTGTAGGTTACTGATTTGATATTTCCACTCACTTCGTATTTATTTGAAAATATATCTCCATTGAAAGTGCATTCTAAATGAAACATTCCGTCATTTTCTCTGATTTCTAAATCAGTTATTTCATGAAGAAGAAATCCCTCACTATCGAGCAAGAATAGTAATTCATCAAGAAAATCATAGAGTAGTGTGGTTTTCTTCTTTGCTCTTACAATAAGTTCTTTTTCAGTTTTTCCTTTGATTTTTTTAGTATCGGTAAGAATATTGAATGTAGCGTATGCTGAATTCTTAAAAGCCTCAGCTAAGTCGTTCCCATAAGCCTTGAATTTAGCATCTGCAGTGTGTTCTAAGTATTCGTATGGTTTCATGAAAAAAATGAAACTAGAAGGTATTTATAAGGATTGTGTGTTAACAAGGTTATGCAGACAGAAATCTAAGAAATCTACTTTCTCTAATGGATCTCCATCTATTGGATAATTGTCTCATCGTTTCAATAGTTTCAGGATCTATTTGATAGTAATTATTTTCAAGATCATTTGATTCTCTATTTTCTGGTTCCATAGATCTGGATGAATCACCAAGAGATCTCAGTATATCTGTAAGGCTATTCGTATGTTGGCTTTCTGAACCATGTGAGGGGATATTTTCTTCTTCTGTTTCTAAGTAATTTTCTTCTCTCTCTATTACATCCCTCAGTGCATTACAACCTGCCTCTGCCATTCTTCTGTCTGTATAGTCAACATAAATATTACTATTAAGTTCTGTAAGTATTCCATCTCTATGTAAACTGTCAAAATCAGGGTTGGTTATTACCAATCTATAACGTTCTCCAAGTCTATTTAATTGTGCAAGTCTTGCGTATGGATTCTCGCTAACATAATTGATTCTTGATTCTACATGATGAGGATTAAAAGTTGGATCTTCTAAACTAGGTTCTTCTTTAGGTATCATCTTGAGCACTCTTCTTAAAATATTATGAACTCTTTCAGAATCATCTTTGTATATATCTTTGTATTTGTTATACACTTTAATGAATGTTTTAATATCCTCTTCAGTCTCTAGTTTTTTTATGTTTGTAGAATATATATGAGAGAAGTCATTATCACGCAAACTCACTGAAAAGCCATCCCAACCCCGAAAATCAATATTAACTGAATTTGTTTCACTTTCAAGGATAGTAGACCAAGACCAAAGACCCCATCCCTCTATTGAACTATAAAGACTAAACATTTTTGCTACTCCCTCTGGTTCATGCATAGCAAGCACTTCGTTCATATTCTTTTTCCCAGTTTGCCTTAACAGATTTTTTTTAGTCAATACGTCATCTGTTTTCACATTTTTAATATCTCCGTTAGCGACTAACATATCAAAGTCAAGATCTGTTTCAACTTCTCCTGTTGCAATTCCTTCAAGCATTTGATACGTTTCTTCTGAGCAATATTTGATAATGTGTGGTTTTAATGTTCTGATCACTGAAGTGAAATACTCTTGAAGGCTTACAATTCCTTTGTTTGTAGTTATTTCTGTATCTCTTCCATGCATTAAAACATCATGAATCATTTCATCAAAAAATAGTCGTTCAGCTTTACTAAGTAATACATGTTCTGAATCATCAACTTCATATTCGAAATCTGAAAAACTCAATTCTCCTTTGGAAAGCGCAGTACATGCAGCAATCCCTATGGCACTGCCTCCAACAAGTCCTTCGAGTGAACTGATATTTCCTGTCGCTATTTCTATTCTACTTCCCTTTTCGTCAAATCCAACATTTGCATTTTCTCTTCCAAAAACAAGATAGAACGCAGGCCCTAACACTATGGTAAATTCATATTTGTCAATTCCTTTTTCAGTGAAATTAAAATGATTATTTGCGAATATGGCTTCTCCATCTCTGGAAATCTCTATCATTCTTGCCTTATCTGCCATAACGGCTTTGTATAGTTGATGGGCAGAATCTCTTCCTTCTTTAGAAGTTACAGGAACTAGTGCAGTGTTGATTTCAGATAAGCCACCATCTTGATAGGTTCGTCCTCCGCTAGGAAGCCATGTATCTTCGACACACATACCTATATCTGCTTCCTGTTCAACTCCGCAAAAATATCCCTCAATCATAACAACTTAACAGTAATAATATTATATAAATCTTTCTATTTTAATCACTAGTAAGTTGTAAAAAATAAATATTTTCAATATAGAAAATATCTGTTTTTTGAAAAAATAGCTATTTGGATGATTCAAAGTTTCTATGATGTAATCTATTTCTTCTTTCTGATGCTTTATTTCCATTAGTATCTTGGTAAAGCATTTCCATTCTGTCAAATTGGAGAAAGTTTCCTACTCCTCTTGTTGCCCAAATTGCACCATTCAAAACTCGTTCAAGATATTCTTCTGTTAAATTAATAACATAACCATTAGCATAGGCTATTCTTCTATCAGGAATTGGTCTGTTGTATAAAGGATTACCTCTGTCACGATCTCTTAAATCTAGCCAAAGTTGTTCAGATACTGGCTCAACTTCGAATTCTGTTTCTTTTACTAATCTAAGTTGAAGATATAATGGTTGAAGTATTTCTTTTCCTTCTTCATCACATTCTCCTGTTATCATTCCTCCTTCAGTTAATGATTCTAATGTTTTTCCCTGTCTAAGTAATTCAACATCTTCTTTGTAAATGCGAACTTGAATATACACATCTGCTATCGAAAACATAATCTTGGAAATGACTCAGAATATATAAAATAGAATGAGGAGGACGTGCTTGCCCACATAAGGCAATTCCACTTCGTTCCATTGCCTTATCAACCTTCGGGCTATTCAACTCTTTGAGTTGAATAGACCTATTTTACCAGATTTTAGAATAAATGAGAGGGACGGGGTTCGAACCCGCGCAGACACTAAGCCACTAGGCCCTCAACCTAGCCCGTCTAGTCCATCAGATGATGTTTGACCACTCCGGCACCCCCTCACGAATTCAATGAAAAGAACCTATGATTAATTTAAAAATATTATCAAAGAAATAAAAATGATTGGCAGGGGCTAGTCTGCCACGCTTACGCGTCTTCGTTGCTAACTGAGGGGGAAGGGACTTTCGTACATGGTCGATGACCAATGCGTTCGAACCCTCGTAGGCACTAAGCCACTGGAGTTTTTCGATGAGCACTAAATTGTGCTCTGGCACCTAAATCCAGCCCGTTTGACCACTCCGGCACCCCCTCATTAAGGGTCCTGAAGCACGTTTGGGCTATTCGACCTTGTGTCGAATAGACCTCCTGATGATAAACTCTGAGAGTTTATGACTGCTCCAGCACACCTTCATACAAGGTTGCTTAAGTGTAAGAAATAATATTGATTTAAAAAGATATTCTAATACCAATCTTTGACTATACTAGAAATCTTTTGCTTAGCTTCTTCAAGAGTTTTTGGAGTTTCTTCAGGATGCATATTAAGACCTCCTGCAGTTACAGTCTTAACATCACTAAAGCCCATAAAGGTGAATTCTGCTTCAGCTAGAGGATGTACAAAATCATAACCTTTTGTAGAACCTTCATACTTTCCTCCAGAAGTTGTTAATATCAATGCTTTTTTTCCTTTCATTAAACCTATAAATCCATTAGCACCCATATCCCATGTTTCACCTTTCAGCATAACAGAATCAAAGTAAGCCTTCACAATTGCAGGTAAAGAAAAATTATACATAGGAAATGCCATTGCAACAACATCTGCTTCTTTAAATTGTTTTGTCATGGAATCCATTTTAGCAAGAAGTTTTGTTTCACTATTTTCTAATTGCTCTCCACCATAATTTCTCTTATAATATACCATAAGATTTTCTTTCACAAACATATCAGGAACAGTTTTAGTTAAGTCAAGCACTTCAACATCTTCAACTTGTGAGAGAAAATGATCAGCAAGCTTCTTCGTATTAGATCGTTCACCTCTTCCCGTGAATTGAACAAGGAGCGTCTTCATAGTTATCACCTCACCCTAATCACTTAACGATAGTTTATAAGAGTTGTGAATTGGTATTGCTGCGGCGCTTATCAATAATCTCCTCTATAATTTCTTCAATTATACTTCTTCGAAATGCGCGTGTTTCTCGCGCCAAGGTAGCAATACCTTATTTTTTTCTAAATCGGCGTGAGATTAACTTTATATATGGATAGGTCGTGAAATATCTATGAAGAGGTGTGGTCAGGTCAGTATGGAATACATGTTAGTGATAGGTTTCTCGTTGTTGTTATTCCTGCCAGTGTTGCTCATCTATGGATTTGAAAGAGAACATCTTGTGCATAACGTGAATATGCAACAAGCAAATGAAATTATTAGAAAAATGATCGATACGACAGAAACAGTCTATTATATGGGTGCTCCATCGAAAATGACGATCAAAGCATATATTCCTCGCAATGTTGTGGCAGTAAATATTACTGATAACGAAATTATTTTTTTTATCAAGCATCAAAATATCATTTCAGAAGCAGTAGGATATAGTGAGATCAACATGTCAGGGTCAATCACCTCTCGACCAGGTATACATCGTATTGCTGTTGAAGCAACAGATCAAGGAGTTATCATCAGCTCTGATTAGGACCATGGATTTCAAAAAACAAGCTCAAGTATCGAATGAGTTCATCATCCTTTTAGGAATAGTAATCATCACTATGATGGTGTTTCTTCATAGTATATCTGAAAACATATCGGGCCTTGCCGATACGAAAGAATATCTTGCAGTACGTGATTTAGGATTTTCGTTACAGACTGAATTTTTGATAGCACAGCAAGTTAATGACGGATATGTCAGAACATTTGATGTCCCTGATTCATATCACACATTCGATTATGATATTACTATAGAGCAAGAATATTTAATTCTCACTTCAGTAAAAAACAGTATTGAACATGTCTTCTTCATCCCAGAAGTCAATGGGGTAATTCAGAAAGGAGAAAACACCATCAACAAAACAGGAGGTGTGATCTATCTCAACTAAAGGACAAGCCTGGCACATGGATTTTATCTTTGCGATGATTATTTTTAGTATTTGTGCTGTTATTTTCTTTTCTTATCTCCCCAACGTGCAGAAGCAAGAGTTTGACTTGATGAATATGGTGCACTTTGATGGTCAGATGATTGCGGAATCGCTTGTTTTTCCAGGATACCCTGAAGATTGGACACCAACCACCGTCAAGTATATAGGCATTGTCGATGGGGGTAGTGATATTAATCAAACAAAACTTAGGCACTTCGATAATCTTTCAAGAACAGATTACTTGAAGACAAAGACATTGCTTAATGTGCGTTCTGATTTTATTATTTTCTTCAAAGAAATAAATGGACTCTATCGCAATCTCTCAGGAATTTCATATATTGGTAAGGAAGTAGAAGGTATTACGCCATTAGGTATTAACACTACTGCACTTTCACCTACAACGCTAACGAAGTATGTGAGAATTCTTGTCTATGAAAATACACCTATAGAAATGGAGGTATACACGTGGCAATGAAAAAAGGTTATTATTTCAGCATGGATGCATTACTTGCATTGTCCTTGCTTGGAATAGGTATTCTTCTACTTTCACAACTCTATTCTGCACAGGCTCCTGTGCAACAACTCAGCTACTATTCGAAAGATGTTATTACACTTGTCTCTACGACACCATTAGAAGGATTCAACAACAGTTTTGTTCAAGAACTTATTGCCGATGGAGTAATCAATGACACGAATAAAACAATCATAGAACAAATTGGCATTCTTTGGGTTACAGGAAGAGAAGACCTTGCCAGGTTGCTTGCAGAAAATATCAGTCATGCAGCTATCCCTGATAACTATGGATTCAGTTTTGTTATTGGAAATGATACTATCTATGAAAGACCTAAACCAAATAGCACTAATGTTGTGGTGTTTAAAAGTATGATCACAGGTATAGAAAAAGAACATCCATTGCAAGGCACTGCTGCGAGAATATTCCTCTCTGATTCATTCGAGCATAGCAGAACAATCTATTCGTATTTTGGAGGATTTGTTGGACAAGGAAATATCACTCTACAATTGAGAAACATTCCTCACGATGCTGATTTTATCTCAGGATATCTTGAGCTTGATGCAGCGAGCAACTTCACACTCTATGTTGATCAGACTTCTTGCGCTTATTTTGCGGTTAATAACACAAACATGAGTTCGCAGGCATGGAATATCACGAATTGCACAACATTCATCAATAATGGAACCACCACCAACATAAGCATAGTCTTTGATGACGACCTGACCAACGCTTATGTTGGTGGCGGTTTTTTCAAAACAGTATTCACTACAAAAGAAGTTTTCTTCACGAATCTCACAGAAAAACAATATTATTTCCCTGGCATTGAAGGGATTATTAATCTTTACGATGCGTTTTCCATACCAGGAGAAATTATGTCAATAGATATGTATCTTCATTATATTGCAAGAAATACTCTCGGTGGTAATAGTACACTTTACCTAACTATAGGTAATGCTACTATCTATATTGATAATCAAACTACAGGTGTTGTTGAACTTGCTATTTCGAATGAGAGTATTGCGTCCAATTTGAGTGTAGCAGGGCTTCCCTATCAAATGCTTTCTAATGCGACAATTCCTTTGCGATTTGGATTTTACAATCTTTCTACAGAAGGTTCTGCTTATTCTATCGATGATAGTGGTGATGCTGTACTAATTACTGACAGAAGTGGGAGTATGGCTTGGCAACTCACTTCAACAGCAGGAGGTAATAATCATAATGATATGGATTGCGATCAAGCATTGACACAAGCTGATATCACAAGAAGAAGAGTAGCTAATTGTACTAATACGTTGTTCATTGAGAATATGACGCAAGGATCGGGCAATAGAGTTGGCCTTGTGACTTATGCAGCAAGTACAAATGTAGATGGGCAGCATGAACTCTCTACAGACACAGCATCGTTGCTTGATGCTAACGCTTATGTGATGAACACAGGAGGAGGAACTTGTCTTGGCTGTGGTATAGATTCTTCAATTAATACACTGCTTGATAATTGGTGGTATTTAATTCCCTATAGGGATAATAATTGGAAGTATACTATAGAAAAACAAGAGAATTTATCGTGGACAAATAACACATACGATGATAGTGGATGGACGTGGGGTACTGCTGCATTGGGCTATGGAGGTGGAGAAGATACAACAGTGCCAGAAGAAGATGATCCTGGAATACCGTTTATCTATGATGATTTTGAGTCAAATTCAGGATGGCAGAGGAATCGTCTCGGAACTGACACGGCATCCTCTGGACGGTGGATACGTGGAAATCCTGTAGGATATACTATTGATTCAGATAATCCAAGCCAGCCGGAAGATGATCATACAGCAGGAGGAACTAATTGTTTTATTACAGGTTTATCAGGAGGATATACAGGTACAGGAACTAATGGTGATGTTGATGGAGGATTCACAACGTTAGAATCTCCTATTTATGATTTTTCAGGAAATGAAGGAGTCACTATTACTTACTGGAGGCATTATGCGTCAAATAATAATCCTGCTCTTGATGATTATTTTGAGTTTGCTATTTCTGATGATGGCGGCAGTAGTTATACGGTTATTGATAGAATAGAGGGAGATGCAGGACATAATAATTGGCATTTTGTTTCATTTCATCTCACAGAAGATACTATAACATTCACGAACAACATGCGTTTACGATTTAGAGCAAGCGATCATGGTAATGGTGATGTGGTTGAAGCAGGCATTGATGACTTAGAAATTATAGGTAATAAAACATTCAACGATCTCTACTTAAGAACAACATTCACCGTTGATAATATTAATCTTCTCAAAAACCCTATGCTTCATATGCTCACAGATGACAAAGCAGAAGTATATCTAAATGGAAGATTACTCTTCAATGATTCGTTAACACATACAGGAGAATACTGGGATCTAATGATGAGTATCTATGAACCTTTATTTTATGCAGAAGATTTCAACAGGGCAAATGATGCATCTGTAGGTAATGGCTGGACTGAAACAGTTGGTACATCCTGGCAAACGATCGGCAATAAGGCACGTGCAAGAAATTGTGGTGCTCAAAGTACTATGGAATATGTCTTTGATTTATCTCAGGAAGATAATGCACATCTTCGTTTTGATTGGATGATGGAAGCAAATAATGCAAATGAATGTCTCGAAGCAGAACTTGATTGTGTTGGTGGAGGATGTGTAACAACCACAGTAAGTATATGTGATCGATCAATGGATGCCTCGACGGAAGAGATCAACCTTAGCACGTATCTTGGTCATGACGATGTTCGTCTTTCTTTTACTTGTGAGTACATTGATGGTTCTCCTGAGTTTATTTTCATTGACAATATTGAACTTTTCAGGAAGATGTCTGATGTTCTCAATGTTGGTGAAAATGTCATGGCTGTCAAAGTGTATAATGATGATAATAATCTTCTTTTTGATACAGAGATTATTGCAACAGAGAGGAGTAAAGCAATACTTGCTATGACTGATGGGGAACCTAATAGTTGCGTAACGCTTGGCACAGGAAGTGGTTATGATCCTGTAAGTGCTTGTAATTGCTGGGGGGCTCTTTCACAACAAGAGAGCTGCCCTGATCTTATTTCTATTGAAGGAGATCTTGGAGATGGGATTGATGAAGCATCAGAACAAGCTATTGGTCTCTCCTGTTATATGCATGATTATTATGGTGTTGATGTTTACGCAGTTTTAATGGGTAACAGTGTTGGTGTTCCTACTATGCAAGAGATTGCTTGTTGCGGAGGTAACTGTTCAAGATTCTATCAAAGCGATGATGCTGAAGAGATACAAAATATCTATGCAGGTATCCTCAGCGGAATGATAGATGGATTCCTGGGATTCTATGAATCTCAACAAATTGATGTGCTCACGCTGATTAATTTCTCTTATTCAGTGCTTTATCCTGATTCTTATATCAATATTACCTATCAACCCTATGTTGCTGATATCGCACATGGAGAGATTCCTGTTTTCTTTGAACTCGAGCCAACATCAGAATGTCTGTTTATGTTTCAGCATCCAGAAGGAGTTAGGCTGCTTGATGCTCAAGTTACCTCTTATTCAGGGGAGCATTGGACTGATTATTTGCATGTTGATAATATGTTTGATACCTCTACTGTCTTTAATCTTAGTGATTATCATATGGGGTATAAATATCTTGGCGATCCTTTCCTCTTGCCAATTCCTGTGCAATACATAGGAGAGAGCAATAATTTCATAACGCTTAACACAGGAGACGGCCCTGATAATGCAACAGGATGCTCCGATAACAATACGCTAATGTATACTGGCTTAGTGAATGTGATTAATCATTCGCTGCCTTATAGTGCTGTGCTTCCCAATGCATCGGGATGCTCGTGGATTATTGATCTTGAGTCAGGAGTCAACATCAGTTTGAAAGTTCCGCTTGATTATGATGGGGCTGCAACTTGCTTTTACACTAGTGATGTTCATGATACTGCAGGACATAACGAGGAAGATGCTTATGATGCTGCTATGTATACTCTTCTCACATTCCTTGATTATGACATGGATGGCAGAATATTTATACAATTCGATGAAACAGATCTTCTTATCGATTCAGAAACAATTGGTGATGTTCCTTATCTCTGGGGGCCAACCATTGCAGAGGTGCTCGTATGGCAATAGGGAAGAAAGCTGCATTGTTCACTATTCTTTCTTTAGTTTTTCTCAGTATTCTTATGATGAGTGTTACGACAAAGCATTCAACAAAAATGAGTGAAAGAAGCCTTGTTATCAAAGAGAGAATTCATTCAATTGATCATTTCATTGATGATCTTGATGTTGATATTCAAAGAGGAGTTTTCATTGCAAGTTTTCGAGCATTACTTGCTATGCAGCAGTACATCACAGCAGAAGGTGATTTCATTACAGAGGTAGATGATGTGTTCAACGAATTACTTATCAATGGATCTATTGATGGAAACTATATGAGTGTTATGAACGATACAGAACTTCCTCTTTGGATTGATCGTATAAAGCAAGAAGCAGCGAAAGCAACAATCGTGCTTAACTATAATCTTACTGATGTTCGTGTGTATCATAGTTCTCCTTGGGAACTTTCGATAGAGCTTTCGATGTTTATTGACATTACTGATACAGGAGAGACTGCTCGCTGGAGTAGGAATCAGGTTATCACAACCTCTCTTCCTATTGAGGGATTTGAGGATCCTCTTTACACAGTATTTACGGAAGGGCGTGTTATTAATCTTATAACGCCTACGAATATTACAGATTTCACAAATGGGCAGAATACTTCTAATTTGAAGGTTCATGTGGATGCTGGACTCTACAGAGCAAAGAACAGCTCTCCAAGCTATTTGATGAGATTAAAAGGAAATCTTTCAGGATCACTGTATGGGATTGAGAGTTTCGTGAATCTTAAGACATTCGAAGATGCATCGCTTTCAATAGAGGAGAAGAGCTGCATCGATTATGTTTATTTTTCAGGAAATAATCCAGAACATTGGTTAATAGACAATACATACAATTGGCTACGCATTGATAATCAATCAAATCATATTGCTGATTACGAGGTCGGACACCTCATCAGTAGTTAATGCTAAAAAAGAACAGGGAAACATATTTAAATCATCAGAGATGAGGCAAGAATACGATGTTAAAGCACGCATCATTGATCGAAACAGGAGTTGATAAACTAGTTAAATTAGTCACTCAAAGAAGGAGAATTTCTATCCCGTCTGCAGCGGCGGCATTAGGTGTATCTACAGCAGTTATCGAAGAATGGGCTGATTTTCTTGAGGAAGAAGGGATTATCAATCTAGAATACAGTTTTGCTACAACATACCTCTCTCAGAGCAAAGCAGGAGGTAAAGATCTGCTGAAAAAAGCAAAAGAATTTCATCATGCAAAAGACATTTTGACAAGGAACATTGAGACTGCTTTAGCTACTATTCACATGGATATGATACTTGTACATGAATTGAAGAATGAGATTTTTATTTTGAAAAAAGGGTTTGGAAACCATGCTGAATCAATAGGAAAACAGATTGCTGATCTCGAGCACTTTGCTGGTAAGAAAAAGACGCTTGATAGAAAATTTCTCAATCTTAGGGGAAAATTCAGACAAGCACTCTCAACGAAAGTTTCTGAGAAAGAAACTGTGTTGTTTAAGAGTATAAAAGAGCTTGTCAGAAAAGAAGAGGAAACAGTGGATCAAACTGTAGCGATAGAGAAAAGACTAGGTAAATCATTCAAAGCATTATTCGATAAGAGAGAAGAGATGGAGAAAAGAATCAAAGACATCGAGACAACCTATGCTTCTCTCGGAACGATCCTCGGAGGATTACTGAAAAAAATACAAGTATCAAGCAAAGGAAATAGAGTATTAGATTCAAAGAAATACATTGCAGAGCTTGAAGATGCATTCAAGAAAACTGAACGTGATAGAAAATTGTTCAGAAATGATGTCAAGCAATTGATGTCTCGTGTTGGTAAGTATTTTTAATCATAAAAAGGGGTGTTTGGAATTGACTGCTAAAAGAGGGGTAAAGAATCCTCAAAGGAAGAAGCAGAGAAAGAAAGCTACCAGAAAGGCTTCTGTGAAGAAGAAAAAGAAATCGACAAAACGTAGAGAAGTCCAAAAAAAGAAAGCTTTCAATAAAAAGGAGAAAGCTCCTAAAGAAGGTAAGAAGACACTTATTGACCAGTACGATTTCTTCTCATCAAAAATGCCCATTACTATACATATTTTCAGAACGCCAGATGATTATGTTCCTCTCTACGATGTTTCTATTGCTGCTGTCAGCGAAACAACAGAAGCTTTGCTTGAACAGATACGAAAGCGACTAATCAATGAAGTGAATTTAGGAATGGTAGATATCGCTGATGTGAAGCAAACAGGAATTGTTGAAAAACGATTCAACGAAACGATTGCTTTGCTTATTAAGAAGTATTTTCCTGATACTAATGAAGATACTAAAGAGTTTCTTACTACATATCTTGTTCAAAAAAGCCTGGGCATGGGTAATGTGGAAATATTGATGGATGATAATAATCTCGAAGAAATCACCATTAATAGAAGTGGAGAACCTGTTTGGGTATATCACAGGGAACATGGGTGGCTCAAGACAAGTATTGTGCTTTCTTCAGAGGATGTCACCAAACATTACTCACAACTTGTTGCTCGTCGTGTTGGCAAGCAGATCTCAATTTTAAAGCCATTACTTGATGCACACCTCGAAGAAGGTGATCGTGTTAATGCTACGTTAATGCCGATTACGTCTCATGGTAATACGATGACGATAAGAAGATTCAGCAGAGATCCTTTCACCATCACACATTTTCTCAAGTCAAATACGTTAAGTGTTGAGGCAGCTTCGCTTGTCTGGCTTTGTATGCAGTATGAAATGAGCATTCTTATAGCAGGGGGTACTGCTTCAGGAAAGACATCGACATTGAATGTGCTTGCTTCATTTTTTCCTCCAAATCAACGTATTATCAGCATAGAAGATACAAGAGAAATTCAGCTTCCTAAATTTCTGCATTGGGTTCCTATGGCGACACGGCTTGCCAGTGCTGAGAAAACTGGAGAAATATCTATGGGAGACCTGTTGGTGAATTCATTAAGAATGCGTCCTGATAGGATACTTGTTGGAGAGGTGAGAAGGAAAGAAGAGGCAAATACATTACTTGAAGCAATTCACACAGGACATAGCTGTTATGCAACTTTTCATGCAGACAATGTCGATGAAGCGATCAATAGGCTCACCAATCCTCCAATAGACATACCAAAAGCTATGCTGCCTGCAATTTCTATGGTGGTAGCACTTTTCAGAAATCGTCGTACAGGAAAGCGTAGAGCATTCCAAATAGCAGAAATTCTTCCAAGTGCAGAAGCTAATGTTTTAATGCAATACGATGCGAAACGAGATACTTTAGTGAACACTAGTAAATCAAAATCTTTGTTTTCCACGCTGCAACTCTATACAGGAAATACTAAACAAGAACTTGAGAAAATCATGAAGATCAAGCAAGAAGTATTGCAATATCTTGTCAAGCAAAATATTGATACTGTTGATGGTGTTGGGAAAGTTATGGCAGAATACTATACTAATTTCGATAATCTGATGAAGCATGTCAGAGCGAATAAAAGGCTGGGGTGATCTAGGTGGAAGCGATCTACCACAATCTTGCGCGCTCTCTTCCTGACTTGAAGCAGAAACTAATTCAAGCAAGAATGCATGAATCGCCAGTTAAGTTTGTCAAAAAAATAGTAATGACTTCGATTATGCTTTCTTTTGGAATATGTATTCTTTTTATAGGAAGCATTTTGCATGCTTTTAATCAATCATTTCTAATTTCTGTTTTTCTGTTTCCTCTCGGAATTCTCTTATTGTTCAATTATCTTATTAAAGAGCCTGATGTAAGAATACGCAATATTGCAAAAGATATCAATAAAGAAGTAGTCTTTGCTACGAGATTCATGATCATTGAATTAGAATCAGGAGTTCCTATCTACAATGTTTTTGTAAATATCACTAATATTTATCCTCATATCGGAGCAGCATTCAGAATGGTTGTCGACAAAGTAGATATGGGCACTATGATTGAAGATGCTATTAGCGAAACGGCAAGTGTTGTTCCGTCTTCTAACCTCCAACGTATTCTCTGGCAAATGCTGAATTCAATTAAGACAGGAGCCCCAATTACTGAAGCACTGAAATCAGTCGTAGATCAGATTGTTGGAGAGCAAAAAATAGAAGTGGAACAATATGGTAGGAAACTAAATCCACTTGCAATGTTCTATATGATGATCGCGGTTATTGTTCCTTCTCTAGGTATAACAATGCTTATTATCTTTTCAAGCTTTATTGGGTTCAAACTCAGCCTTGCAGTCTTTTTGACATTAGCAGGGCTGCTTGTTTTCATTCAGTATATGTTTTTTGGCATGATAAAATCATCGAGGCCTTCCGTGGAGTTTTAGATGGTAGATAAAAAAAATAAAATAAAGAAAAAGGAAAAAGAGCATGTTCAAGTAGATGTTCATAAGAAAGAACAAAAAAAACATTGGTTCGCTACGTTATTCAGAAAAGATAATACAGAAAGGCAAAAGATGCCTTCTGATAAGAAAAAAGGGATTAGTAAGAAAAAGGAAGAGAAGACAGATAAGGAAGAAAAATCCAAGAAAAAGGAAGAACTTGATATCTATAGTGTTTTCAAAAAGAAAGAAGAGAAGACGCAGCTCACGCCTGCTCAACAGAGAAGAAAATTAGTAGAACAATTTGAAAAAGCAGGACACACATTTACTCCAAAAGAGGCGTTGAAGCGTACATTCTGGATAACTTTAATGATTATTGTGCTGCTAACGATTTTGTTTATTGGTATGGCGGTGTATACATTTCAAAGTTTGTTAGGATTGGCTATTCAAATTATGGTGTTATGGACTTCTGGTGTTGTGTTTGTGTTTGTGCTGCTTTGGCTTTTCTTCATGATTTATACTGATATGAAAATGTTCAGAAGGAAGCTCAGTATTGAGGAGGTATTGCCAGACTTTTTACAACTTACTTCTGCTAATATAAGAGCAGGTATGCCTATTGATAAGGCACTTTGGTTTGCTGTGAGGCCTCGTTTTGGGATTCTTGCGAAAGAGATTGAAGATGTAGCTAAAAAAACACTGAGTGGTGAGAATCTTCATAAAGCGTTGGTCGATTTTGCTCATAAGTATGATTCTGCAGTTCTTCTTCGTTCAGTCAGCTTGCTTAATGAGGGTATGGAGGCTGGTGGTGATGTTGGAGATTTATTGAATAAGATAGCTATCAACATTCATGATTTGAGAAGTATGAAAAAAGAGATGAGTGCGAAAGTTGTCACTTATGCTATTTTCATAACATTTGCATCAATCATAGCAGCTCCTGCATTGTTTGGACTCTCTCATGAGTTGCTTAATGTTGTTCAAGCGATTGCAGGAGATGTTTCTGCCGCTACGGAAGGACAAGCGCTCTCTGTAGCGGGATTATCAGTCAATATCAGCAATACGAATATTAGAATTGAAGATTATAGAATATTTGCATATGTTAGTCTTATTGCAACAGCTTTCTTCTCAGCGATAATTGTGAGTATTATAAGAAAGGGAAATATTAAGGAAGATATTCATCTTATACCTTTGTTTATTGTTTGTTCTCTTTTGATATTTTCGCTCTCTTCTTGGCTAATGTCTTTTGTTTTCTCAGGTCTTTTTTAAATAATTATTGTCAGTATACTAATTAGTATACAGGTGTATAAATTCGAAACATTTATATACTGGTTCTTATAATAAAGGGTAATATACAGTCATCTAAAGAGGTGATATGAACATGTTAAGAAAAGCACAAGCGGCAATGGAGTTCCTGATGACATATGGATGGGCTATTCTTGTTGTATTAGCAGCAATAGCTGCGTTGGCCTACTTCGGTGTGTTAAGCCCTGGAAATTTATTGCCTCAAAAATGTGAGTTTAGCTCTGGAACAGATTGTGTAGAGACGCCTTCTGCAGTAAGAACTGCAAATACAATAACAGTAGCATTGGTGAATTCCAATGGCTTCGATATGTTAGTTGGTGGTTCAATAGGTACGGCAGGTGATTATACCTGTAACAATGCAGTAACCTTTGCTGATTACGATGCAGATGGTACCTGGGAGAACGGCGAAGCTGCTGTTGTGACGTTCTCATGTACTGCCTTACCTGATGCTGGAGAGCGATATAGGACTGATTTGTCTTTTAACTACTCGAGTTCAAGCAGTGGTATGGAACACAGAGCAACTGGAACAGTCGCTGGAAAAGTGGCTTAAATCTTTTTTTTTTCTTTTATTCTTTTTCTGATTTTTTTTGGATCAAAAGCTTTATTAATAACACTCTCTAAATGATGATATGTTAGAAATCAAGAATTGGATGAGTAAGCCGGTAATATCAGTTCGCCCTGATGATTTACTCGATCTGGCGACTAAAAAAATGGTGGATTATAACATAGGAGATGTAGTCGTCGTTGATAAGCAAAAAAAACCAGTTGGTATTCTTACGGAAAGAGATATTCTCAAGAGAGTGGTGATTCGGCGTCAGAATATCGATGCTTTGAAAGTTCGTGATGTGATGACTAATAAACTCGTGACGGTGCCTGTCACTTCAACATTTCTTGAAATTTCTCGTTTGATGAAAAAAGGCAAATTACGAAGAATTCCTATAACGCAGCATGGAAAGCTCGTTGGTATTATCACAGCAAGAGATCTGATAAAAGTCATGAGTATTTAGAAGTCAAGTTTCGTTTGTGAGAATTTTTTTCTTAAGTTCTCTTAGAAAAGGTTATAGTAATGTTCTCTGTTGTTCTCGTTTCTGAGGAGGCAGCTTGAGTATTTCAGCTACGTTGTTGAAATCTTCTTCAAAAATATGCAGATTCTTTCCGCCATTATACAAAATTGTTGCTGGATGAAACATAGGCATAATCTGAATACCATTTTTTTCAACAACTTTTCCCCTAAGTTTAGTAATGCCTTGTTTTGTATCGAGCATATATTGTGTTGCAAAGTTTCCTAATGTGATAACTAGTCTTGGGTTGAGTATTTCAATTTGTTTATCTAGTCGAGCACGGCAGTTTTTTAATTCTTCTGCCTTTGGATTTCTATTCTCAGGAGGTCTACATAAAATAGTGTTGGTTATATAGACTTCGTCTCTTGATAAACCAATGCTTGCAAGTAATTTATTTAATTCCTGGCCTGATTTTCCTACAAAAGGTTCATTTTTTACATCTTCATAATATCCCGGAGCCTCACCTATAATAACAAGTTTACATTTTTCAGGATCTCCTACGCCGAAGACGATGTTTGTTCTGTTGTTTACTAATTCCTTGCATAGTGCACAAGAAGTATATTCTTTTTTGAGGTCTGCAAGCCTATCTGTTTTAGACATCTGATCCGGAAGAGACGTTCATTTATTAATTTAATTCCTCATCCACTATTTTATTATTATGAAAGTGGAATATCACTTCTTAAAAATATGTCCTAACATGTAATGCATACCAATATTGGCTAATGCAATTACTACAATAACCCACCAGAAAATAGGTTCTGAGAACAATGCGAGTCCTTGATTCGCTAATCCTAAGACAATCATAAGTACTGCTGCAAGATAGAATATGGTGAGAATAATATGGATGACTGCTTTATCAAAATTATCGAAAAACTTCATATGTTCTTTGGATATTCTAGTTATTTAAAGTTATCGTTTGCTATCCTAAAATGGTAAGCAAAGTATTTAAAAAGAAAGTGTGTTATTCCTCTGAAGGGGGTGGCGTTATTGCGTTGTTCTCTGAGATAACTATTTACGATCAAAAAAGAGGTGTATGCAATGGCATTATTTGGAGGAAAGAAAGAGGATGATTCTAAATCAAAGATAGATGCATTGAAAGAAAAAATTGCAGCAGGAGGTATGGGTATGCCTAGTTCACAAGAGCAGCCTGCTCCTCAACCTGCTCCTCAGCCAGTGCAAGCTATGCCTGCTGCGCCGCAGCCTGCTCCTCAGTCAGCGCCAGCAATGCCTGTGCCTCAACCACCGCAGCCTGCTCCTCAGTCAGCGCCAGCAATGCCTGTGCCTCAACCAAAGCCAGTACCTCCTCCAAAGAAACTTACTCAAGAAGAACAAGAACAAGGAGGTATTATCCTTGATCTCGGCGAAGGAATATCCATTAATCTTCCGATCAAGAGACATATGGATCTAGATGAGTTCCTTGCAATTGCAGAAAAAATCAAAAAATTGAAAATTCTTGATCAACAAGAAGGGAGGAATCTGCCTAACTTTTAATCTTTTATCGCTTCTTTAAATTGTTCAATAAATCTAGAAAAATCATTCTCTGCGATATGTGCGCCGCAAGCATTTGTGTGTCCTCCACCATATCCTTTAATTCCTTCCAATGCTTTCTGAAGCGGCTCGAACACACCTAAATTAGCGCGTAATGAGCAGTTATAACTATCATTTTTCTTTCTCGCAATGATGGTATACACATCAGGATGTTTATAGAGTAATTCATTACTCAGATCGCTGCTGAATGAATGTTCGCTATTTTCGAAAACGAAAAGCAGAAGATTACCATCAGGTTTTACGCTGCTTGCTCTTGCGTATAAATTATCATAAATTTTCTTGAATTTTTCATAGACTCTATGCAGTAATTTTCCCCTTGATGTTTTCTTTTCAAGAATCTCTTCAGGACTATTCACTCTTGTGAGAATTTTCATACATTTAATTACTTCCGAAACTTTTCCTTTAATAATGAAAGAAAATATTCTGATAAGCTCTCCAAGTTTTGAATTATACAAAATATCAGGAGGTTCTTGGTAAGTTTCAGGAAGCATACTGGCATAGTTTTTTTTAAAGTCATCAATGAACTCAGGAATATACCAATCACCAATGCAACCTACCATGGCAACCCAGCGCATTTCAGGATTATTGTTAATCTTGAAGCACCAATAAGCAGTTGGTCTGTTATCTTTGTCATCGTGAAGTCTTGGATTGTGATAGGAGACGTTTGATTGTTTTATCTTCTGTGGCTGATGATGATCGATCCAGAGAATAGGTGTCTTCACCTGTTCAAAGAATTCAGAACTGACCATAGGTTTGTCAAGAATAATAACAAGATCCGGCTGATATTCCACGACTTTTCTTGCAAATTCAGGTTCAAGTTTAGGACTTGCCTTGATAGGGATGCCTTTTCCTTCTTTTTTAATGTTATAGATCAATAGAAAAGAGGTTAGTCCATCGCAATCATCGTCAAAAAAAATCAATGGGCGCGCAGCGTGTTCAATTTTTTCTCTTATTTCCTGTATCTCTTTTTCTGTCAATGCCATATCATAACCCTACATGTTTGATGATGAAATCTTTGTCAAATGGTTTTAAATCGTCATAGTCTTGGCCTATGCCTAAGAAGAGAATAGGTTTTTTAGTCACATAACTAACACTCACCGCTGCACCACCTTTCTCATCAACATCTGCTTTGCTAAGGATGATGCCGTCAATACCCACTGCTTCGTTGAATTGTTGCGCTTGTTCGACACAATCATTGCCAGTGATGCTTTCTCCGACAAAGATCTTGATATCAGGATTTGTGACTCTGATGATTTTTTTCAATTCATCCATTAAGTTAGTATTGCTATGCAATCTTCCTGCAGTATCGATGAACACTACATCGGCGTTTTTTGCTTTTGCGTGTTTAATAGCATCGAATGCTACGGCAGCGGCATCCGCCCCATAGTCGTGTTTGATCATTTTAACGCCTATGTTGTTTGCATGTTCTTCGAGTTGCTGGATTGCAGCTGCTCTGAACGTATCACATGCAGCGATGATTGGTGTGAGTTTTTGATTCTTGCAAAGATATGCAAGTTTTGCAAGATTTGTGGTTTTGCCTCCTCCATTGATACCGAGCATGCAGACCACATAAGGTTTCTCTTTCTTTTTCTTGATCTCTTTAACAAGATCTCTTTCTTCAACATCGAAGAGTTCATCAATTGACGTTGTTAATGATTGTGCGATAATATCCTGGAGGCTTCCTCTTTGGAGCTTTCCTGTTGTGAGTTCTTCTTTCAGGTCAGCCTTGATTTTCTCAATGACTTCGACTGCGACATTATTTTCGAGTAAAGCTAGCTCCAAATCCCAGAAAAGCTCTTCGAATTTCTTCTCTGAAAGTTGCACTTTGGTGAATGTTTCAGTAATTTTCTGGAAGAATCCTTTCTTTTTCGTTTTTTCTTCAATCTCTTCAGTAGGTTCTTCTTCAATAATCTCTTCTACTTCGAGCTCTTCAGCTTCCTTTTCGATTTCAGGTTCTTCCTTAACAGCCTCTTCTACTTCAGGCTCTTCAATTTTGTCTTCAATATCTTCTTTTGGCTCTTCTTTAGATTTCTTCTTCAAAAAATCAAAGAATCCTTTCTTTTTCGGTTTTTCTTCAATTACTTCCTCTTTGGGAGGCTTTTCCTCAACGACCTCTTCTTTAGGAGGTTCTTTCACTTCTTCTTTGATTTCGATCTTTTTAGGAATTGGAACTAATTTATCAATGAAATAATCCCATCCTGGCTTCCATGCATTTTTAGGTCGCCAATCTTCTTTTATTGCTTCATCCCAACTTTTCTCTTTAAGAAGAACATTCAATGCTAGTTGAGGTGCTTGATGAGCCACTATTGCTATGTGTTTTCCATAATATTTGTTAAATAACTCATTAACAAACTCTGCAATTCTTATATTGACATCATTATAACTTTCACCATTAGGAAAAGGAGTTTTAACATATTTTTTCATATCAGATTTGAATTTTTTTGCAGGCTTTTGGGTGAAGTCTCCATAATCTGCTTCCCTTAATCTCTTATCTTGAATAATTTTATAATTGCTAAATCCTAATTTTGCTGAATCAACAGCTCTTTTTAGATCAGAACAAAACACAACATCAAACTTTTTGTCTTTAACTTTCTTTCCTAAATCTTTTGCTTGTTGTTTTCCGAGTTTTGAGAGTTCTCCTGGAGAATGTCCTGTTGCAAGATCTTTTTCATTATCCGTAGTTGTTCCATGGACAAAATAAGTTATCTTAACTCCTTTTATATCTTCCTTAATTTTTTTTGGTTTTTCTTCAGGAATTTTTTTAGGAGCAAGTTTCTCTTTTGGTTTAGGTTTTTCTTCTTTCTTTGGCTTTGGTTTTTTTTCAGGAATTGGCTTTTTCTTTGGTTCAGGTTTCTTCTCTACTTTCTTTACTGGCTTTTTTTCTACAGGCTTCTTCAATTCTTTCTTTTTTGGTTCTTCCTTTTTCTCAACTACTTTAACAACTTTCTTCGGCTTTTCTTTTACAGGCTTCTTTACTTCTTTCTTAACCTCTTCTACTTTTGTAGCCTTCTTTATACCTTTAGTTAATTTACCTATGGCATCACCAATTTTTTTTTTGAGAAATCCAAACATTTTTACTCTTTCATAACCTCTTGTTCAATCATTTGTGCTTCTTGTTGCATGAGCTGCATCTGCATCATCAGTTGGCCGCGATATTCTTCAATACTCTTGAGTTGTTTTCCAATAAGTTTTTTTGCATCGTCTACTGATTTCGGTACAACAGTACCTGCACCAACGTTGACAAGCAATTCGTCAGTCTTTTTCAAAGCACCCTTGATGAAAATGCCGTTGCCAATAGGAACAAGCATTTCAGAACCGACATCCAGTGTATCGAGGTCGTTGAGGCTCTGGACGGTTTCTTGCACTTGGTTAAGTTGGACATCGAGCTGTTCCATCTTTTGTTGAACTTTTTCTAATGTTTGTGTAATCTCCTGATATCGCATATATTTTTCTTTTGTTGAATCATTTTCCATTTTATTCACCCATAAATCCTAATGCTTCATCACAATGTACAATCTCAGGACCTCCTGATGCATCAGAAATCACAAAACCATGATTGTTTGCTAAAATACCTGATCGTATGAATGGAACTCCAATATTTACCGTGCCAGGAGAGACAGTAACTTTCAGCAATGATTCGGTTGTTTTTTTCTCTGTTGTTGAGATATCTCTGTGGATAAGACAACCTTTGTCATTCAATACACCTATGGCACCAACCACTTTGAGATTTGCGATTGTCTGCTTCTGAGTAGGAATATTAAGTGCTGTTTTAATCTGCTGTAGCGCATCTTCTTCAAAGTCTTTATTGATGAGACATCCTTTGTTGCTGCAAAGGATATTATTCCCTAATGCGGTGAGCTTTGTATTGATTACTTGGAATGGTATGCCAAGTCTCTTTAAATGAGACCGCTCAGACTCAAAGGTGATATCAGGAATCAACAGTCCTTGATCGTTTCCTGCAATGAACACTCCTAAAAGAGATGTTCCTGCTATGGTGGCTTCATGAACGGGCACATCAAGCACCTCTGTGATTTGCTTGCGCTCTTCATCAGGCACCTCAGGACCTACTAAACAGTAATGATTGTTGCAAAAGCCATACATTCCTACATTAGGATTTCCATTGAAATTGGTCTTAATAATATGCATGCCCGAAGAAAGCGCAGAGCCTTTATAAGTATTGTCCTGGAGATTTCTTTACTTTTTTTGACAGAAATGGCAACCTTTATATAGTCAAATTATTAGGATTATTTAAAGGTGTACACATGAAAAGGGTGATCGGTAGTATTTGGATAGTGGTTTTTTTATTGATTATAACAATGCCTTTTGTAGCAGCAGAAGGAGGAGTTTCTTCATTGCTTGACAATATTTTTCGCCCATTTGAAGGATCTGACTGGGGGGATATTTATCTGAAGAATTATCTCTTCATTGATGGCATATTGTATTTCATGCTCTTCTTTGCGATCTCAAAATTTTCATTCTCATTTGTATTCAAGAAAGCAGGAGCTCCAAAAACAAGCAACCTACTCTCGATTGCAGTGACATTGATGCTCACGTTTGCCATGATGTATTTCGAATCAAAAAGCCCTCTTAATTTTAAGATAGGTGATCTTTGGTTTGTTGCAATGTATGTGTTCCTTATCCTCATGTGGTATTTCATTTATATTATCACAAAAATATTAATCGATACCTCTCCCGCAGGAGGGAAAAGTAAGAACTGGCAGTTAGCAGTAGGTATTGCAATGTTTATTTCGTACTATATTATTCAAGGAATAACTGCAGTAATGGGTGTTGCGGCAAAAGGAGGAAGCAATATAGCCTGACCTCTAGTGAGGAATTCAAACATGGATTATAATGTGCTATTCGGATGGTGGGAACCGTTTTCAGGAATCTATCTACTTATAGCGTTCATTCTTATTATCATTGGTATAGCGAAGGCTTTTAGTAAGGGGCGTGGAGAAACGGAATCAGGAAGTGCTCCTTCTTGGCCAAGTTCACCAACGTCGTATAGTGACACTAGAGGATATTCTCCTTCTGATATTGGGGGACGATCAGGGGATCTAGCAGACACGCTTACTGAAAGAAGCAGGAAACAAAGAGGGAAGATTGATCTTAATGTCGATCAGCGTATCAAAGATTTGGAGAATGAGAGAGCAAGACTTCTTTCGTTAGAGAAAGACGAAGAGAACTATAAGAAGTATGCTCAGCACTTACAGAATGATCTGAAAATCATAAAAGACAAATTAGATATTTATCGTAAGAATCTTAATGAGCATAATAAGATAAGGAGGACATATGGCTAGGATGGCAACAACACTCACCGAAGGAGATGCGGAAAGGGTCGCTGAAATACTGAGAAGACTCGATGAAACACTTCAAGGAAATAAGAGAGACATCTTCGAAAGATGGCAGGAATGGGAACGCCACTTCCAAGAATTTGCTGATAAATTACCAGGGTTTCTTCGTGCTGAGATGAATGAGCGACATAGATTTACAGAAGTCTATAAAGATATTCTTGGGAAAGTAGATCTTGCTGATAGAAATATAAGGGATGAGCAATGGTTGCGTTTCTTAGGACAGCTCGCATGGCTTAAAACAACAAGAGTTTTTGACAATATGTTTACAGGAGCCATCGCTAATCTTATCAAAAGAATATGGGGAGATCATCTCACTCGTTATAGTAATTTTGTCAACAGACTTAAAGATACTATAACAACATGGAAATTCAACAAGAAAGATTACATGAATCTTAGAAAAGAATACAAGAAAAAGGCGAAAGAACTCAAGGATTATAATCCTGAATCATTAGATGCATCGGATAGTCTTGGAAGAAAGGCGGTTGAACAAGCGATTGAAGCTATGCAGAATATTATCAAGGAAATTAAGGTATTACTCGATAAACCTAATGTTGAAGACGCAGATATTGCGGTAATGCAAGCAAGAGTGCTGAGAATGATAGGATTATTTAAAGCTGTTATCGATAATATGCCGCATAGTAATGTTTATTTGGCTGGACTTGTCGAGGATGTTGTAAAACTTCACGAAGAAACACAAGCCAGGATCAGTAGTATTGAGCGGACATACATGTTCGGTAATTTATTGTATGGATTGTATAAAGTTCTTGATCGCATAGCAGAAATGGGTCGTGATTTTGAAAGTATTGTGAATAAATATGATGCGTTGTTCAAAGCAAAAGCAGAAGTTGAACTTAAATATGCTCATACAAAAATAAATCTTAGAGAGTATATTGATAAGATATATGGAAGTCTCAGGGATCTTTTGGATAGAATATTAGGAACTGAGGCTGAAGCGCCTAATATGAATGAAATTTTCCTTGGCATTGCGAATATTATAGAATTGCTGAATAAGAACATTGCGTTCCTTGAAAAAACTGCGCAAACAGATCCTATACTACAAGAAGCGCTGGTTGATTTTAGTGATAGACTGAAGAAGAAGAGAGATGCGATAGGAACAATACTTGATAATATGAAAAGAGGGGAAATGGGAGATATCGAATCAGCAACAGAAGAAAGAAAACCAGCAGAAGAAGTCAGAAGCATTTCAGGTGAAATACCAGAGTCAGCACCTCCTGCAGAACAACCTTCTCAAATTCAGAGTACTCCTGAATCACCTATAGTGCCTCCTTCAATTGAGGAAACAACTACTGAGGCAACAGAGGCTCAGGAAGAAATTCCTGTGCATCCTTCTAGTCCAGGTAGTGATTCTGCTATGTATCCTCCTAGCGGTTCTAGTGGTGAACCTCCTCAAGAGGCAACGGAACCAAGAACACCCTCTGAACCTGTGAGACGATCAAAAGCATGGATTAAAGAGGCAAAAGTGTTTGTGAAACAACTGAGTAAAGTAAACCTAACTGAAATGTGGACTATAACATTCTTACAAAATTTGTCAGTAATATCTTCTGATCTCGATGATGCTATTATGAGAATTCAAGATGATTTCGATGTTAGATACCTCAAAGAAATAAAAGAACGATTTGAAGAACTCAGGACAATTGCTGTTAGTTCTGCTGGTACAGAAGAGAAAGAGACGCTAAGGGAGTATGTACGAGATAGTATTTCTAATCTTCAAGAGGAAATCAAGAAGAATGAAAAGAAAGGCCTCTTCGCTAATTTATTCGGAAGAAGGAATAGGCAAACAGAAAGTATGTAGATATGCTAAATCTTTAGACTGGTTATTTTACTGATGCCATGTTCATTCATAGACACACCATATAATGTTTCTGCTGAGGTAATCAATGCATCATTATGAGATATGATGATGTATTGTGCTTTATCACTATAGCCTTCAATAAGATTCGATAACTTCTCAGAGTTATGCTTGTCCAATGCAGCGTCAACTTCATCAAGCACATAGAATGATGCTGGCTCATGCTCTTGCACTGCAAATAAGAACGCCAATGCTGTTAATGTTTTCTCTCCACCGGATAATCCTCTAATGTCCATAAATTTCTTTCCTGTAAGTCTCACTTTCAATGTTAATCCGCCATTGAAAGGATCCTTTGCGTCTTCAAGTTCCATGAATGCGCGTCCTTTTGAGCTTAAGCTCTCGAAGATGGTCTGGAAATTCTGGTTAATGACATCAAAGGTCTTCATGAACAGATCTTTCTTTTTTGAGTCAACCTCATTAATCATCACTAATATCGTTTCTCGTTCTTCTACAAGTTTTTTCTTCTTCTCAATAAGTTCATCATATTCATTCTCAACGCGTTCATAGATTTCTAAAGCCTTCATATTCACTGCTCCAATATTCTCAACCATGCGTTCAAAGTCGCGGATCTCAAGCTTAATATCTTCCTCAGATTTGTTCTTATACAAGGCGACATCTTCATACTGCGTATATTCCTCTTCCAGACCTGCGATCTCTGCCTTTACTGCAGCATGTTCGATGCTTACTGTATTGTTCTGTTGTTCTTTTCTTCTAATAACTTCTTCTTCACTGATCGTTTTTCCTTCGAGCTTCTGCATTTCATCAGAAAGATCAGTTCTTTTCTTGAAAAGTTCTTTGAATTGGGCATAGAAGGTCTCCTGTTGTTTTTCATACTCTTTAAGCTGCTTCCCATTCTCTGCAATCTTCTTCTTTAATGCTGCAGATTCTTTCGTGAAATCTTCAATCTCTTTGTCGTGTTGTTTCACAATCTTTTTGATGTTTTCTTCTTCTGGACCAATAACACTCTCAATATGAGATTTGATATTCTTCAGTTCGTTTTTTGACTCAATAATTTCATCATGGTATTCTTGTTTTTTCTCCTCAAAGGTGTTGAGTTCTGCGAGCAATGCAGGATTCCTCAGTTGATTAATTTTATCTCTTAGTTTCTGCTTCTCAATCTTCAGTGCTGCAAGCGCTTGATTCTTTGTATTGATAGTATCCATCAATGCATCTGATTCTTTGTCGAGTTTTTTCAGGTCTTGCGTGTGTTTTTTCTTGTTTTCTTTTGACGCATCAGTTTCATCACTCTTAATATGAAGCGTCTTTTCAAGTTTGATAATCTCTCCTTCATAATCAGCTTTGTCTTTGCGGAGCTGCACAACCGTGTCTTCAATAGTCTGTTGCTTTTTCTCTAAACTGGCCACAACTGCCTGCAAATCAGCAAGCTCTGCATCAATCTGTTTAATCTCATCAAGCAATTCTTTCTGGCTGAAGCCCACTCCTTTCTTTTTTCTGTCTACAAAGCCTCCTCGCATTGCGCCGCTGGTTTCGACAAGATCACCGGTCAAAGTCACCATTCTTATTTTTCCTATGCCTATTTTTCTTGCTGTAGCAATGTCATCGACAACAAGCGTGCTGCCAAATACATACTGGAATACGTTTGAGAATTTGTTATCATAAGAGATTAAGTCAACTGCTAATCCATGCACGCCGCTCTTTTTTGCTAATGATTTCGCTTCGGCACTGATTGTTGGAGATCTTAATTTGTTTAAGGGTAGGAATGTAGCAACGCCGTATTTGTTTTGTTTTAGATGATTGATGCATTTCTCGGCGACAGCATCGTTCTCCACAACAATACTGGAGACTCTATTTGCTGCGGCAATCTCCATCGCCAATGCATATTTGGAGGAGACACTTCCTAATTCAGTGACGGTTCCAAAGATCCCTTTTATTTTGTTTTTTTGTTCGATTATTTTTGAGACTGCGGTGCTGCCCTGGATGCCTTCTTTAATACCTGCGTTTCGAGCGTGGAGTTTTGCTGCTGTTTCCTGGCGAGAAACTAATTTTGCTCGCGCAGTCTGCAATTGTGAAGCAATATTTGAAGCCTCGTTAAGATGCTTATTCAATGATAATGTCGCTTCTTTGAATTTCTCTTTGAATGATTTGAGCTGCGTCAGCTGTTCTTTATGTTCTCTCTGCAGCAGATCTACTTGCTGAATTTTCTCATCAATACTTTCGAGCTGTATCTCGATTTTGTCTTTTTCTCTGAATAATTGTTGTTGTTTCTCTCTGAGTTTATTGATTTCCTCAGCTAATACATCAGCTTTTTTGTCAATAGATTCCATTTCCTGATCGACATCTGCAGCATCTTCGAGTTTGTTCTTCTTTTTGAATTGCTCAATCTTGAGGTTGATTGCTTCAATGTCTTTTTCTCGTTGTTTAATCTTCTTTTCAAGATCTTCGCGGTCTTGAACAAACATCTTCACTTTTCCTTCGAGTTCTTTTTTTGTTTTGTGCAGTGATGCTTTTCGTTCTTCGACTTTATTTATTTCTTCTCTGCAGGTATCGATACGTTGTTTGTCTACAGCAAGATCGATCTTGAGCTGTTCAATAAGCTTATGGATTCTTACTTGTTCTTTTTCTCCCTTTGATTCGATCTCTTTTGAGATGTTATCAAGACCTTTCTTATGTTCTGCGATCTTTTCTTTGAGTGTGTCGATTTTTTCCTGCGTTTTCTTAATGCTTTCTTGGTTGTCAGTGATTTTCTTTTCGAATGATTCTTGTTTTTTTCTTTTAGATGTAAGTTTATTATGCACCAAGGTTGCTTTATTTCTTTTGATTTTATCGTCGAGATCTTTGAATTTCATTGCTTGGTCTCGTTCTTTCTTAAGCTCTTTGAGATAGGTCTGTCGTTCTGCAAGGATAATTTCTGCTTCTTTCATCTGTGTTTCTACTTTGTCAAGCTCTCGCATTGCTTTGTTTTTCTTTTCTTCGTAGATGCTAATACCTGAGATTTCTTCAATAATCTGCCGGCGTTCATTGCCTGTCATTTCAATGAGTCTGACAATATCTCCTTGGAGGATAATGTTATAACCGTTAGGATCTATCTTGGCAATGCTCAATAGTTCTATCATCTGATTTCTGGTGACTGTTTTATCGTTGATCTTGTATTTGCTGTTGCCTGATTGTTGAATGACTCGTGTTAGTTTTACGTAATTTTCTTCAATAGGAAATATATTGTTATGATTGTCAAACCAGATACTAACTTCTCCTTGTTTTGCAGGATTTTTCTTCTTTCCTCCATTATAGATAAGATTAGCTGATTTTTCTGCTCTCAAGCTTTTTGCAGAACTCTTACCTAATACAAAGCAAAGCGCATCGAGCACATTTGATTTTCCAGAACCGTTAGGACCTAAAACACAGTTGAAGTGATCTCCGAAAACAAGCTCTGTCTTGTTAGCAAAGCTCTTGAATCCCTTCATCTCAATCTTCGTTATTCTCGTCATAGAAGGTCTCTCCTCTCTATTAAGGTAACTGGTCTAAATCTATTTATAAAGCTTTCGGGAGAACCGAAAAAGTCAAGAATGAAGATTTCCTCTAACTAAGTATAATTTGAACTCTTCAGAGTTATTCCCTATAAGAATTTCTGGTTCTATTATTCTTTCTTCAGCAATAGCTAAGTATTGAGCAATATATTCTCTTGCTTCTTCGATGCTAGAATATTTGTGCTCATGTGAGGGGATAATTGGGCCAATAGGTAATGTGATAAACGCTTCTTTTGGGTTAATTATTCGAGCAATGTCCCAGAATCGTTGTTGGTTGTGAAAATGCTCCAATGTTTCAATGCATAATAAAGCTGTATTCTCACTTTTTCTTTTTTCTTGTATGTTCTGAACAATTGCTTCATCATCTATATCATTAATAATAATTGAATAATTACCCTCTTCTAAAATAATTTTCGTTACTTGTTCTGCTGATGCGTATTTATCGACGAAAATACAATGTTGATTTGTTATATATTCATCAATTTGTAAATAAGGAAGGTCGAACCCTATATCTATAATTTCATCAAATTTATTTATTTGCTCTTTGATAAGATCAAATCGTTTTGTAAGCCAATAATTTTTGTCTAAAAAATTAATAAGATGAGTAATTCTAGTTATTGTCTTTTCGTAAATAGTATTGTCCCATTCATCAAAATGTTTATTGTAAAAATCTGTATGTTTTTGTACGTCTTCTTCTGTGAATCCTAACTCTTTCATTAATTTTGCCACTAAGTTCATGTTACTTGAAAGTGGTAATTCTTTTTTAAATCTTTTTGTATGTGTTCCAAATGCTTATAAACTTGTCTTTCTTTTGTAATTCTATGATAATTTCTGGAACTGATGAGGCTGGCAGAGGACCTGTGATTGGGCCTATGGTGATGGCTATTGCTACGATTGATGAGAAAGATGAGCATCGATTGCAGGAGATTGGTGTGCGAGATTCTAAGCTTATTCCACCAGAGAAAAGAGAGCTGATGTTCGATCAGCTGAAAGGTATTTTGAAGCAATATGAGATTATTATCCTTTCACCGCAGGAGATCGATGATGCATTGAATGATGAAAAGATGAATCTTAATTGGTTAGAAGCACACACCACTGCAAAACTCATTAACAAAATAAAAGCAGATTCCGTTGTGGTTGATTGCCCTTCGAATAATGTGGAAGCATATACTGATTATATGAAGAAATTATTAGATAAAGATCATGCAAAGATGAAATTAATTGTTGAGCATCAAGCAGATGCCAACTATTTGATAGCAGGTGCTGCTTCTATATTGGCGAAAGTAACAAGAGATAGAGAGATACAGAAGATAAAGGATTCGCTTGGAGTGGAGCTTGGTTCGGGATACCCATCGGATCCTGTTACGGTTAGATTTCTCAAAGAAAACTTCGATAAATATCCTGATATTTTTAGAAAAACCTGGAAGAGTTATAAGAAAGTTATGGATGAGAGTAAACAACGTACATTATTCTAGAGAAATGCTTTTATATGATGTAATTATCCTGTCTTTATGCGTTATATAACACCTGAAGAGTTAGCGAAAGATGATCCTGAGAGAAGAGAAGAACTTTCTAGATTTCCTCCTCATTATATTTTTGATAACGTTCAAGATTTTATCTCAAATAAGAACAATATTATTATGCCTATGGAAGATAGACTTAGGATAAGAGAAGGTATGAGAGATTATGTTATTGTAGTATTGCCAGAAGTAAAGATAACGAGTGAATTGAATACAGTTATTAGTCTAGACATTCGGATGAATCCTGTTGAAGGAATAGAAATACTAGTAGCTGATTATACTGGAGATGTGAAAGCACTTTGGGCAGATGAGAAACCATACGTTGCTAAGAAATATTACGAAAGCCTTGATTTTTTTAAAGGAACAACATTCAAGGCAGTGCAATTCTTTTATCATACTAAGACAGATAGCCTTTTTCTTTATGATGCTCTCAATGGCACTAAAGATTAATAACTTGTTGTGAATTATTATGGTGAAGGCTTTATCTACTTTTGCTATGCCAAAGCGACTGCGCGCTTTGTATAGCAAAATAAGTTCTGCTATGCCACGTTAAACAGGAAACTTATTGCGTGGTATTTCCGTCCTGTGTTTGCCTTCATAATAATATTAAGAATCAAAACGTGAATATCTTTTTCAAAGAAGCAACATCATCAGCCTTAGCAATATCTCTTCTTAATTGTGATGCACCATCCAATCCATGGCTGAATTTCATTGCTTGACCTTTGATGTTGGCAAATTCGATCTTATATCGCTTTGCTAATTCCAAATACTCAAAGAAAACACTAACTTTCTCCTTGTCGCTCACTTTTGCATATGTTCCTTTCTTCAGAAACTCATTACATTCTCTGAATAGCAAAGGATTGCCCATCGCTGCACGGCCAATCATTGCATATGTACATCCAGTAACATCAATTATTTCCTTGCATTTTTCAGGCGACGTAATATCTCCATTACCACACACAGGAATATCTACGGTATTAACCAATTCCTTAATCATATTCCAGTCAGCAGTTCCACTATAACCTTGTTCTAATGTTCTTGCATGTAGGGTAATCATAGAAACTCCTGCATCCTGCAATGTCTTTCCGATCTGCTTATACACAACTTTTCCTTTTGCGCCTGTTCTTATTTTTGCAGTTACAGGAATATTCACTGCATTGACTAAAGCACTTACGATCTTAGAAAGTTTTTCTGGCTTCATCAATAAAGCAGCGCCGCATTCATTCTGTGTTATTTTTGGAGATGGACAACCAATATTCAAATCAATAACATCACACAAAGGTTCGACTATTTTTCCTGCTTCAGCTATTTTCTTAGGATCAGATCCGAAAATCTGTATGCCTAAAGGTCTATCATCTTTTTGTTCTGGAATAACATCAAGAAGTTTAGATAAGTTATGTTGTTTGTTGATAATACCATCTGCACTTGTCAATTCAGTGAAAGTCATCCCTGCTCCTTGCTTTAGACAGAGCATTCTCATAGCAATGTCACTAAATCCTGCAAGAGGAGCCAGAAAAACTTTTTTTTTGAGTTCAGGGAATCTCATAGAATAAAAAAATCACTCCTGCTCTGCAGGAGCTTCTTCTGATGGTTCATCTTCCGATGATTCAGGCTCTTTACCAAGTTCAATAGCTTTCTTCTTGGCTTGCTCTTCAGCCTTGATTCTTGCCTCTTCCATCAACTTGATTGTTTTTTCCTTTGGGATGACACGTTTCACTTCGATAGGAATAGCATTTTTTTCATATTCGAGTTTGGCGATCTCTAGAGTGCTGTAGTTGATTTTTTCCAAATCTTTCTCAGAGAGTTTGATATTAATAGGAGCACCCATTGAGAGCTGTAAAGCTCTTGCGCCAATCAATCGTGCACGCTCATATTTTGTATGTGTCTCCATTAAACATCACCCCAACAATTTCCTAATCTCTTTTCCTCTCTCAACAGCAAGTGAGACCATTTTCTCAACATCTTCTGCTGTTAAAGGAACGTCACCGCCTTTTTGCATCGCACATAACCTTCCATCATCCATGGTGGTGACCGTCAATCTGGCATCAAGCATCTCTTCCTCTGCATACGTAGGATCAACAAGGAAAGAATCTCCTATTTTGATTACCGTTACAGGAATAGGCAGTTTCTCGAGTTCAACTTTGTCCTTCGTTTTGTTTTTATAGTCAGCAACACCATCCTTTATTGAAGGAAATACAGCGTTCTTGATAGCGGCAAGTGCTGCTAGACCTCCTATGTCAATAAGGTTACCATCATGATTTAACGGCAGCAAATCAACAATTACCGTCCACACTTGTTCACCTGCTTTGACGCAGAGTTTCTTTTTGTCGAATGATTCGCTTTCTCTGATACCTCTGTCAATCACACGAGAAATTTCGATTGCATTAATACCAGGAGGACCTGATTCAAGATCCTCATGCGCGATAGGTGCCAGTTCCATACCTACCATTAATCCACCTTCATCAGGAGTATCTGGATAAGGGGTGCCTAATTCAATCTTCACACCAGCAAGTATTTGTGTGTCTCCGCAAGTTACTAATGCGGATCCCTCTGCTGTTGATGAAACACCATATTCGATCTTCAACTCTCTGAATTCATCAACTTTTCTTTCATCAAGTCTTACACCTTCTTTCAATGCTTTGATGAGGTGTTTCTTTGCTTCATCGTTGCTAATCATTTTTTTACACCTCCAAAACTATCTCTTATTGCCTTGTTTTGAGCATCGACAATCTGTTGAATAGCTGGTTTTACCATTTCTAATGCTTGTTTCAATTCTTCCTCTGAAACAGGGCCGTCCATCTGCAATAAAGTTATTTCACCTGTTGAAGGAACCATTGCAATAGGGATATCAGCAACTTCACCTTCATATGCTTCCTCTTTATAATCAAGATCGACAACAACATTTCCTGCAACTTTGCCACAACTCACCGCTGCGACCATGTCTTTCATAACAATACCTGCATCAGCTAATGCAATAGCTGCTGCACAGATACCTGCACATCGTGATCCGGCATCAGTCTCTGTTAACTCAATGAAAACATCAACGACTGCATTAGGATATTCACTTAAATCAACAACAGGAAGCAATGACTTTTCTGTTACTAGCGAAATTTCTTTGCTTCTTCTGCTTGGACCTGGTCTTACTCTATCTCCCATCCCTGCAAATGGCAGGAGATTGTAGGTACATCGGAGCACCCCTCCTTTTGGGTTTTGGAGAAATTTTGGATGCATCTCTTGTGGTCCATACACTCCTGCATACGCTGCAGTATTGCCTATTTTGAAATAACCTGATCCTGTTGCATTCTTGATAACTCCTGCTTTTGCCGTAATAGGTCTTAAGTCTTCGTGTTTTCTTCCGTCGGGTCTTTCGTAACTCATTGTTGCACCTCATCTTCTTTTGCTTTCATCTCTACTTTAGTTCCTGTTGCTTCTTCGAGGTATTGTTTCATCGTATCAGTTAATCCTGAAGTAAAGCTTTCTTGTTCAATTTTCTTGATTGCTTTAATGGCGATAACCTCTTGCTTTGGTTCTCCAAGAATCCAGATTAAACCATTTTGACCTACTGTAATACGGCAACCTGTTGCGTCTTTAATCATGCTAACCATAGAACCTTTTTTGCCGATAATTCTTGGCACCTTATGAGCATTGACGCTGATCAAAGTACCTCCTCTGAGCTTTCTTAAGCCAGGACCTCTGACTGTTAGATCAACAAGCTTCTGACTTGTTACATTAGTAATCTTTGCAACAAAAAACTCATTAATGTCGAAGTACTGCCTCAAGTCGGCGCCTTTTGCAATGAAATCATTGCTTGCTTCCTTGACCATCAGCATTGATTCATAAGGGCTGTTGTATATCGCTGCTCTCCATCCAGACATAAGAATGTCTGTGACTCTTGCAATAATAGTATCTCCTCGTTTGGGCAGATACGTTCCTGACAACGGTATGGTCTTGATGACTTTTCCGTCGAGGTTAACAAGTCCTAAGCGATTAGCAACAATATCTTCGTTTCGTCGATAGGTGCCAAAGCTTGGAAAAAAATCCATACCTTTAGCAAGGATTTGTCCTGGCACTACTATCTCTTTATGTTGTACCAATAATTCACTCATTGTATTTCACCTTTTCTTCATTTCCTCTATTTGCACACTTCCTTGTGTTTTATTGTTTAATTCATCAAAGAAGTCTAATTTCAGTCCTGCAGGAATCTCCACTTTTACTTGCCAGCTGCCATCATTCGCCCAGTTATCTTCTAAAATAGCTCCAAAGCTTTTGACAACGCTATACATTTTTCCTGCGTGCTGTGGATCAATGATTACAGAGAAGATTAATTTATCAAAACGTATTGGGATGATACTTTGTAGAGTTTCAACAATTTGTTTGACCTGATCTTCTGGTTTTTTGAATTCATCAATCCTTATTTTTCCCTCTTCCATAGCAAGCTTAATGCGCTCAAGCGGATGGGGATTTCCTGTTTTAGGATCCAACGCGTTCCTATGGATGATGTTAATAATTTTATTTCTCTTGGCTTCTCTGATCTTATTTCTGTGCTCTTGTGTTAGCTGAATATCTCCTTCGCTGATAACAGTTTTTGCAATTTCTAATGCATTGTCAGTGTCGAAGACAGCTTTCATTCTTGTTTCAGAGGCAAGTTCTCCTTTTCTTGGATCAAAGAAAATTTCTTGGCTTTTCAGTACGTCTCTGATAGGTATGTCTTTTCCTTCTTTGAATGCAACAGCCATATCAGGGTCAACGACGACTTCGAAGTTACTACCTCCTTTTTTCAGTCGTGCTGTATTGATCTGAAGCCTTTCTGTTTGATCAAAAATTTGCTGTCCTTTACCCAATGATATCACCTAGCTTGTTTTAGCAGTTCAGCAATTTTTTGCGAGGATATTCTTTTCATTGTTTTATCTTTCAGTGTGATGATGCTGCAATCTACTCTTGCTGCATCAAACTCTTCTCCAAGTCCTCGTTTCATAATACTCAATCCGAATTTCAATGTTTCATCCATCGATCGATCGTAGTTGTATTCTTTGGCAAGCATTTCCTCTACTTCACTATCTTTTTCACCTATGACACAAGCTTTGTATTCATAGTAGACTCCAACAGGATCTGTTTGATAGAGGCTAATACCTGCTTTGTCAATACCAGCAACAAGCAGTGAGACACCAAAAGGTCGTAATCCTCCGCTTTGAGTTGTCATCTGCATGATAGCACTGAGATCTTTGATAACAGTTAACGTATCTATAGGACTATCATACGTGACGCGATGTTGCTGTGCTTTAACTTGTGCTCTTTCAATAAGCACACGCGCATCGGGCATGATGCCTGCGCCAGTTGCCATAACATGGTCGTCGATCTGAAAGATCTTCTCAATAGCATCAGGAACAATCAATTTATCAACAACGCGTTTATCAGTAAGAAGCAAAACTCCTTCCTTACAAGTAATGCCTATTGCTGTGCTTCCTTGCTTGACCGTTTTTTTTGCATATTCAACCTGAAGTAATCTTCCTTCCGGACTGAACATGGTAATGGCACGATCGTAACCCATCATTTGATGTTGTATGTTCTGCATGTCGTCACCTCACATGATGTTCATAACATTTATTGAGTATGCCGCTGACTCCTAAGCAATGCACTATTGTTTTTGAACCTTCTAGTGTTCCAATCACAGTAAGTGCTGCCTTAATATCATCGACATACGCGGCTGCAACTCTCAACATTCCTTTCTGTTGCTTGATGTTATTCTTTTCATCAATCATTTGAATGCCAGCATTAGCAGCTTCTTTTATTCCAAGAAATTGAACTATCTTGTTGTTTAGCTTCTTCGTAGCCAATTTCATATTTTTCAACCGTTTTTCACTCAAAATTTCGAATGCTATATATCGTTTCTTTTCCTTTAATGTTGGTAATAACGGCTTGAGCTTCCGTTTGATCATTTTCCAGCTCCTTTTCTGGAGAAAAAACACTTGGTCTTCTCTTCTCTCTCTGCCCAGAAGGAAGCATGATTCATTTATAAAGGTATTGGTAGGAATTGTCTACTTAAGTGGGAGATAGGTAGAAGTGTCGGTCCGTTTTTATCCCGATTTTTTTTCAAATAAATTTATAAATAAAGATCCACCTGGGGGAGATATTCAAATTGGTGTTGCATTTATGGTTTTAAGAATAGAGGACATCTTTAGGAAAAGGGATCCATTTGACTTCGGAAGTCCTATACGCACTAAATTGTCTAATAGAAACCTTGTCGTCTTGAATTTTCTGCAACATGAAGTTCTAGGTTGTTGGAAATCTAAAAGTAGTAAGAATTTACACAAAATCTTCTTCAACAAAGTTGTTGCAAAAGTGATAGAGAAACACACTTCATTAAATTTTATTACTAGGGGATGGTATTTATATGGTGTTGAGATTATATCTCAGCAATTAATGCAAGGATCTCATAAGCCAAAGATTGAAGAAGTTTCTTCAGCAACAAATTTACACGTTGATGAAATTAAAGATATTAAAGAGTCTGTTGTGGAGATTGCCAAAGAATTTAACCCTCAAAAAGATCATTATTACTGGGAAAGTAAACAATATTCAGAATTTAAAAATCTTCTATATGATTCTAAACTAAAATTTCAAATAAGTTTGAAAGACAAAAGGTTTCCAGAAGCAAAAAAAAACTTGACTAGCATTCGTTATGCTCTTAAAAGGGATTATGATGGTGAACATTTTGTAGAAGATTTTCTAGAATTTACAAAATACTTAAAGTTGATTATAATGTCAGAAGATACAGAGTCAAAAATTGACAAAATATGGGAATTGTTCTGTGATATTTGGAAACTTTTTTCAACAGAAAGTTTGATAAGAACAGTTGAAGGGGATTCTGCTAATACCATAAAGTCCACGTTTTCAGGAAAAATTCATAAGCTTTCTGAAAATTCAAAAAGAGCATTAGTAGAGATTCGTAAACTTTATTCTAAAAGTGCTGTTTTGAAATTACCCAATAATAAAGAAGGTAAATTTGTAAAGGAGATGGTTTATGGGTTCAGGTGATTCTTGTTTCTCTGATACAGGGGTTATATTTGGTGCCTCAATGTGCAGGGAAATAAATTATTCTGTGACAGCTGGACATAACCCTTTTGAGGATTCTGCAAATAGATGTTTTGAATATTTGGATTCTAAAAAGAAGAAACATTTTTGTCCGAATGTTAAAAAAGAGTTGATAAATTTGAAGGAAAGAAGAAATATTCTTTTTGATATGGTTGTTCTTAAATTGAATAACGATGATTCTTCTGATGGGTTTAAAAGATTAAAATCTGATCTAAAATCTAAAGGCTCATTTAGTAAAGATTGGAAGTGGTTCAAATCCAAAATTGAAGGATTAAGTTATCCGGATCCTATCGGAATAACGAATATGATTGACGATATTCAGATTAAGCTGAATAGTAATATTGAATTCTATATTCGAAGTTTTGAGGAATTTGATTCAAGTAACTCAGCTAATCTAATAGATAGGTTCAATAAAATTTTACATTTCTTAAATAATCGTGAAAATAAGCCAAATCATGAAGACCTGATGATATATTCTAATGCGATTTTAGTGAATAATGACAAAGAGATTGTTGAATTTGCTACAATTGACGGAGGTTTTCGTTCTTTGAGGTCTTTTTCTTTTAAAAGAGCTTTTTCCAATGAGTTTGATAAGCTATCAATCCCAGAAATAAATATAATATCTTAATTCAGCTCGTATCCTTTATACTATCTTTAGAAACGCCAAAATTCGTAGAATTTTGTGCACCCAAAATCTTTGATTTTGAGTGAAATAGCGGGGAGTGGATTTGAACCACCGACCTACGGGTGTCTTTTTCCAGGATTCTAGCGTAGAACCTCCGGAGTATGAGCCCGTCGAGCACTCCTGACTGCTCCACCCCGCTGTAACCTTTGAGAAAGGTGAAGCGTTTATAAATATATTGGTGGAGCAGTCAGGAGATATAAGATTTGAGCGAATTATGCTCTTTGCTTTATCAAATGCTCCGATTTTTGACCATCAAACAAATATTTGATAACAGAGGTTCTAATAGCTTCTTCTACTAGTTTAACTCCTAGATAAACTTCGCCTTCAATACCTCTTATCCATTTACTTTCTTCTTGGCTCAAAATATCATATTGAGGAACCCAAGTGTTCTCTCTTCTTTCAAATCCTTCCACTGTCGGAATAGATTTTGGCAATGATTCGTAGAAATTAATATAGCTAATGCTATCTAATTCTAAATAAGGTAATTCTTTCCGGACAAAACCATCAACTGAAGAACTTGAGAAGAACAAATATGAGTTAGTTTTTTTCTCAGGGGTGTGTTGTCTGATTACATCTGCGGTGAAGTCTGAAGCAGTTCCTAACAAACCCATATCAATAGCAGTAATCTCTTCAGCATCTACTGCACCAATATGTTTCAAGAATGAATATAATTTAGTCCCTTGCTTTTTGAATTTTGAGGTTTGCATGGCTTTTTTTAGCGTCAGTTCATCACCATATGTTTTTCTTATCCATTCTATTTCTGCTTCTTTATCTTCAAGAACTTTTTGTCTTCCATCCTCCCATTTGTAACTTGCAGGATTCCTTTTGTTTGCAAAAACGTGTACTAATGGAGATAACGATCCTTTTTCAATATGATGTGCTTCTGTATATTCTCCAGGTATCATTGCTCTTGTTACAGGAACCAAATGTAGTGCTTGTTCATCTTGTCTGAATTTCTTGAACAGTTGGGCTCCAATGTAAAACGGTCTTGCGTCTCTATCTAAAAATATTAGATTTCCATTGAATTTACCAAGTACATTGTCAACAAAGTGAGGAACAATTTGCAAATATGTTTTCATATCTCTGTACGTGTTTACGTATGTGGCAAGGTTTTTTTGAGAAACCTCATTATTGAAAAAATCTTTGATTATGTTAACAACAGAGTTCTTTTCTGCTTCTGACAATTTGCTTCTTTGCAGTTTTAATCTTGGATCGCTCCCTTCTAGCCTGGCGATTTTTTTCTTAACTAGTGATTTTTCTAGAGGGTTAAGACGCCATCTTCCAATGGTTTTTCTCCTTTTTTTTGACCAGTCTATCTCTGCAAGTCTATATTCTTCGAATCGAGGTTTGATTTGGACTAAAACATCTTCTGCTCCTTCTTCGATAGCTGCATGGAATAAAGGAAATAAATCCTCTCCGAGGACAAAATAAAAATCGTTCATCACTGAATTATAATAATCTTCTTGCCTGTATTCTTTTGGGAGAAAAACAAGATGATCTGCGCTTCCATTATCGCGAGCTATAGGGTATTTAGTCATCTTTTTTTCTGTAAATCTTTTTATGACTTCTCTTTGCTCTTCAGGAGCGGTGTTTAGAACCTTATTCATAGCTCTGAAACAGACTTTTTCCTGTATCTTGAGCAGGGTGTTTTCTTCAGAAAAGGGATTATAATACCAATTTTTGATTTCTTCTTCACTAATAGGAATCAGATGTTTTTTTCTCTTAGACATGCAATAATGTTCGCTTCTTTCCTTTATAAAGGTTTCGCTTTTGTTACTACTGTGAAATAGTATATAAATACTTTCAAATACTCTTATTATTGGTGGAAAGGTCAGATTAAGCATTTTGGAGCAAATTTATATAATGAGGAATTACAATGTTGCCATGAAATCAATAAAAGAAGTCGATGAATACATAGAAAAACAAAAGAGTCCTCAGAAAGAGATTCTGAAAAAGCTTAGAAAGCTTATTTTGAAAACGATTCCTAAGTGCGATGAAAAGATGGCTTGGGGAGTGCCAGTTTTCAGAGGAGGAAAGTTCTATATAGTTGGGTTAAAGGAATGTGTGCATATTGGCTTTGCAATAAAAGGTTTAACCAAAGAAGAAATAAGCTTGTTTGAAGGTAATGGCAAAACTATGAGGCATATAAAAATTCATTCAGTAGATGATATAGATGAGAAAAAACTAATAAAACTCTTAAAATTAGTTGATAAAAAATCTGTATGCGAATCTTGCAAATAGATTCTTCATACAGTTATTAAATTTAATTTCCCAAATCTGCTATGCAGTCTTTCTTGATTTCCTCATCCTCGATATGATCACAGTCACCAAATACTCTGCTTTGCAATGCTGCTTGGTGGATGCAATTATCGCGGTCTAGTCCTGCTGGAATTCTTTCACAGACTTCCCATTCTCCTTTGTTGGTTGCGACACTTAGATAGCAAGAGTTTTTCTTTTCGACGTTATTTATGTCGTTGCATATTGTTGCTTTACTTACACTTGTTCCAACAGATAGATAGCAATCATCTTTCATAGTGTCGTCATTAACGTCAGCACATAGAGACTCGTCTTGTTTAAGGACTGCAACATCTTTATAACATCTGCTTCTATCAAGAGGACTATTTTCAATCATTCTACAGGATTTTTCATCTTGCTTCTCTTTTGCTACAGCATGATAACATTGTATTTGCTTTGATTCAGAATTTAATTGTACACAAACACCGTAACCTCCTGCGGCTTTTGCAAAATTCATTACGCATTTTTCATGTTTGCTTGGATTTTTTACATCCATACACATCTCTAGATGATCCTCTCCAGATGCTGCAACCTCGACAATACAATCCTCTTTTGCATCTTGTTGTTCTTCACCAATATCATCACATATGAATACACTTTTTTCCTGAACTGCATATTTTGTATAACAAGATGGTCTGTTGGCTTCTGATACTTGGTTACATAAGCTAATTTCATGTGTTTTTAGCACCATTTCAGAAAAACAGTCATCTTTGTAATAATCATCTCCTATTTCTCCACAAATGTCAGAATCTCCTTTGTTCAAAGCTATTTTTGAGATACATCTATGCACTCTACTGTCATCTGCTTCTCCTAAAGTTTTACAATCTTCCCATCGCCCTGTTTTAACTACTTTATTGAGTTCTTCATCAATAAGAAATTCACAGCCTGATGTAAAGAGTAATAGTGTTATTATGATTAAGAATAGTTGATATTTCATTGAAGCACCCCCAATTTATTGTTTGTGCGAGGTTTAATCATATATAAATATTGCGAGTGATTGTTAGTTCCTATAGCAGATGCTGATCTTAAACTCATCTATAATAAGTCTTAAATCCTACCTCAGGAAAGTGCTCAGGACAATCTCCTGTTGCACTATAGTATACTTGCATAGTTTCATCATCAACTAATTTGAGATAAATATAGCCGTCCCATTCATCAGGATTTTGTTCTTTCGGATGTATCTGATAACAATGCTCATCAGTAACATCTTTAGGATGCTTATAGGTGGGATAGTTTGGATATATCAATGTGCGTTCTCTCCCGTTGATCTTTCCGATAGCAATTCTATCTTCATTGCCGATGATAGGAAAAGCGCTGCCATAATCTCCTTCCATATAATAATCATAAATGCCTCCACTTACGTCCTTATCCAAAAACCATTGGCCGGATATCGTTCCGGGGAAATCCCTGTTGATCGGTCCGCATTCTTGGTTCTTGAAAAGTTGTCCAGTAGCGCCTCCGATCAAAGCATAATATTCTTTTCTCTTATCCTCCTCGTAATAATCATAAGGACATGCTGCATGCAGCAATAGTGATTTATGATAGCCAGATTCATGTCTTGCCTGATTTGCGAATTGATTTGTTATAGATTCATCATGAACTATGAAATCTATCCCTGTTACACCTTCATTCTGGATGAAATATCCTATGAGATCGCCTGCTTTGAATGGTATTCTCTTCACCCATTCAGTTCTGCTGTCCTCTTTTAGCTCAGGAAATTCTGCTGCAATTTCAGGAATGACTTCTTTGAGATGGTCTATCCTGATGATAACTCCGCAGCCAGCATCAAAATTCATCACATAGTCTGGCATATGTTCCTCAGGAGCATCAGGGCTTTTATGATACGCACCATGATCCAATGTCATGTCCGTCGGAGCATACACAGGAATCTTCTCCGTGACAGAATCTTTGAAGCTCACATAGGATCGTCCTACAATATGGATGCCTGAGCCATGCATGAATCCTAACTGGCCAACTTTTTGCACAAGTGCAGGATCAACGAGATACTCAGTGAATACAGGTTTTTCACATTCTTCTTTCTCAGCTTCAGCAAATTCTTCTGATGATGCTTCCTTCTGCTCTTGTTCTGTTGGATAATATCTTTCTTCAATAGATGATTCTCCAGGCTGTTGAGCACAACCAGTAATAAATATTAGCAAAAGCAATAGAGTGATGATTATTTTCATATAATACACACCTCTAAAGCATATAGATAAAGCCACTATTTAAATGCTTTCAAAGAGTTAGTGTATTGATCTCTCTTCAAAGGAAATATGCTACTAATCAGACAGGAATCCTTTTTACCTCGACATTGTTGAAGCCCATTGATTCAATATGGTATTTTGTTTTCTTGTTTCTCACCCATATTCGATCTGCGTTAGGAAGATCTAGTTTAGGAGCTACCAGTTGGACTGAACCCGCAGTATCTCTGGCTTTCTTTAACCATTTAGACTTTGGCCAAGAATATTTGAACAAAAGTTTTTTTTCATATGTTGTTATATCAGAAGCTCCACTCATGATCCTGTTTAAGGGAATATTCCACTCACAATAATCAGTGAAAACTCCGTCAACATGTTCAAACGAAAAGAGAACGTAATTTGGAAACTCTCCTGCTTTTCTATAAATCTTTCTTGTGATATCACTTCCATCTTCTCTTTTTCCGGCAGGCTCTGAACCTATATTCACTGCCCATTGATTTTGATATCCTGTCATACTGATATCTTCTTCAGTTGCGCCAACAGCCAAAAATAATGGGTAAAATCTGATCTCTTTTTCCAGCCAAAAGTATGCTTGTTTAAATCCTTCGTCGATTTCATCTTCGGAAGAAGAATATTTTGGATCTGCCACAATCTCATTATAGACGACAGTTTCTAAATCCATGCAATGATGATAAAGCAACATAATTTTGAGAATAGAATGATCTTATTAAAATTTGTTTTTATGAGTTATGAAATAGCAAAATAGCTCTTCATGATGTCTATACTAAGAAAATTACTATTTAAATTCTGTCTATTTCTTCAAAGCACCCCAGTACATATCGAAGCTTTTCCTGAGAAGTTTAGAGTCTAGTTTTTTAGATTTGTAGGATTCCTTCTCAAAAGCATGCAATAACCCAAAGGTTATGTTGCTGAATAAGTCCATAGGAATGTCTTTGATTAGTTTCTCCTTTACTGCCTGGTTATAGACTTTTGTGCTCGTCTCAAAATAGGCCTGCATTTGTTCAATAGTGAGATTATCAATATACGATGACCCATAGAATTTCTCAAGAAACTGGGATTCATTCCTGTTTTCGAATGACCATTTCATCATATTAGTCCAGATCTGTCTTACTTGTTCTTTTGTATCTGCTGATTCATCATGATTCTTGAAAATAGTATTTGACATACTCTTCTTCACATAAATATACGCTTCGTTGATCAATACTTCTTTTGTTTTGAAATGATGGAACAATGTTCCTGTCGCTACCTTTGACTCTTTAGAAATCTGTGAGGTAGGGGTATTCTCGAACCCCTGTTTCACAAACAATTCCATAGCAGTCCTAATGATTTGTTCTTTTTTCATCCTAAACCTCAATTAATTTGTATTTAGTTGTTCCAAGCCCAATCTTCTCTGCATAAGCGAATTGTTTAAACCCTTGAAATTTTTTACCTTTCTTAGCAACCATGTCATAACATGCTTTATCTATTGCTAATGGATCATTTGAAATAAAAATCCCTATATCATCCATTATAGGTTTCATGGCTCTGGGTTCACAATCACACCTTTTTGTAATGTTCATTGCGAAGTTTATATAAATATTCTTCTTATTTTTTTGTGCAGCATAAGCACCTTCAACCAACTTTTCTACGAATGAGCCTCCAAATCCCTTAAGTGCTGTAAATATACCTTTCATTGTGAACATTGTGATAGCTTTATGAGGGCAGATAGCAACACAAGCTGCACAACCAACACATTTTTCATAATCTATGAAAGATTTCTCACCAATAGTTATCGCATTTTCATTACATCTTGTTTGACATAATTTACATTTTTTGCATTTTCTGTTAATGATTTTTGGTTTTATCCCCATATGCATTGCTAATTTTCCGCCTTTTGACGCATAACCCATAGATAATTGTTTGATTGCCCCTCCAAAACCAGCTGCCATATGGCCTTTAAAATGAGAAAGTACAATAATTTGATCGTATTTTGTAAATTCTTTTCCGATCTTGCATGTCTTGAAATGTTTTTTATTAATTTCAATATCGGCGAATTCTTCACCACAATCACCGTCTGCAAAAACTATTGGAATACTATTGAAACCGTGTTCTTTTGCTGTTTTAATATGCAGTTCCTTTTTGTTTCTTTGTCCTCCATAAATAGAACTAGTTTCAATATAGAGTGTTTTTATTTCTTTATCCTTAAGAAAATCAATTATTCCTAGATAATTCTCTTCTTTGATAAATGTCTTATTTCCTTTTTCACCAAAATGAACCTTTAAAGGAATTTCTTTTTCAAGTTTTATATTTTCTTTTGTGATTATTGTATTCAATAAATCTTTTGTGATTTTTTGAATTTCTTCCGGTTTTGTGTCAGCATTGATTCTTTTATAATATACATTTGACATTTTTATCACCTTTTCCATGGCATTTTTATGCAAGTATCATGTTGAAATAATGAATAGTCCGCATTACCATTCACAATACAAGTTTTGATCTTATTTCCTTTTAGTTGTTGTTTTGCTTTCTCCAATGTTTTACCTGTTTTTGACACATCATCAACAAGCAAGATTTTCTTATCCTTAACAATGAAACTTAAATCTTCAAGTAATTTTGGTTCTTCATACCTTGGAGTGTGTGTATTATCTCGGTAATTTATCTCAATAATCTTCATAGGTATGTTTAGTTTTTGTTGGATGAAGCTAGCAGGGATGATTCCACCCCTAGCTATTGCTACAATGAGATCAAATTGTTCAAATTTGATTTCATCCAACCGTAAAAAAAATTCATCCCATGTTTTTTCAATCATTCTACTACCTTGCTTATTGGTTTGTATGTATACTTTGCTAATGTAGCCCAAACAATATTTGAGATTAACAATGCAATCATTATGTTGACTACAAGTGCATGAGGCATTCCTGCTAGGTACACATCAGTTAGATATAACCATGGAACCTGGATTGCATAAGCTATTAGTACTGATTGTATCATGCCAAATCCCTTTCTTAGCAAAAATCCTGCTGCAAAACCAAGTATTATGTTACCAACTGCGATGTAGGGATTACCTAATGCAAATGCTGTAAACATGCTTCCTAATCCACCGCTTATTGCTCCACCAACAGGACCATATATTGCTGCTGCAATAAAGACAAGATACTGGAATAGATGTATCTTAAATCCAAAAACTGTAGGTATGTTAAGCATACCTAAGAAGTTAGGCAAAATTGCTAAAAATGCCAACATTGTTATTGTTTTATAATTCACTTCAAATCCAAACACATTTTTATATTCCATTTTATTTTCCTCATTGACCTGCAAATTTCAACATAAACCTATCTAAAACTCCGTCGCCGAGCCACTTTCTCATATAAACAACTGGCTTTGCCATACTACCTACTAAGTATCTTCTTTTAGGTTTTTTACTATATATAATTTTTTGGATTGTCTTAGAGATTAAAGATGCTGGAGACGATTTCATTGATGACATATCCATTTTCTTATAGGCATTGATCATTGGTTTGTAAGCTGAATCTTTTGGCAATTTATTTAGATTTTCTAATAATGGACCTCCAAAATTTGTTTCGATTGCGCCAGGTTCTAATATGACAACTTTAATTCCGAATTGTTTTAGTTCTAATCTTAGACAATCTGAAAATCCTTCCAATGCATGTTTGGTTGCATGATACCATGCTCCTAATGGAAAGTAGATTTTTCCACCCATTGAAGAAGTATTGATGATTATTCCGGATTTCTTTTTCCTCATATGTGGGGTTACTAATTGAGTTAATCTTGCTAATCCAAATAAATTAACTTCAAATTGATATCTTGCTGTATTAATTGGAATATCTTCTACTGGGCCATACAATCCGAAGCCTGCATTGTTCCAGAGTACATCAATCTTTCCTTGTTCTTTGATAATTTTCTCCATACCTTTTTTGATGGTGTCTTCTTTAGACATATCCATTTGAATAATATGTCCACCATTTGCTTCGAGATCCTTCATTTTATCTACACTTCTAGCAGCGCAATAGACAACATGTCCTTTTCGGATTAGATCCTCTGCAGTAACTTTGCCCATCCCTGATGATGCGCCTGTAATGAGTATAACTTTTTTATTCATTTTTTATCACCTATTAGACTGATTAGTCAGTCTAGTTTATAAAGTTTGTGATTTTGATAAAATCGGCTCATTTAAGAAAATATTACCTTATCAGCGTCCCTTTGAAAAGTTTCTTCTTCAATATTGCTTCAAATTGTTGTAATTTATTCCCATTCACAATACTTACTTTTAACTTCAATTTTTTAGCTAGCTTCGTAGCAATAGGGTCAAAAGGCATATTCAATCCGGATTTCCACTTTGTGCCTACAATTTTCTGGAAGTCTTTCCATGAAACCTCTTTCAATATCTTAGCGTTCTTATACTTCTTAGGATCTCTATCATAAACATAATCAATATTCGTCAAGTTAATCACGTTCTTTGCTTTGTACGTCTCAGCTAATTTTGTTGCGACAAAGTCAGAACTTGCACCAGGTTTCCACCCTCCTGCAAGTATTACTTTTTTCTTTGTTCTCACTTTTTTAGTAGGATCAAGAATAATATCTGGGTGTGCTACGCTGCCAAACAATTCTTGCACCAATAATGCATGCACTTGAGTGATTTTTATGCCTAAGAGATCTTGTTGTCGTGTTGTTACATTATTCCCTAATGCGTTGATATAGTTTCTTGTAGTTCTTCCACCACCACAAACAATGAAGAATCTATATTTGCGAGTGTATTTCTTGATCAGTTTAACAAATTTCTTTACATATGATACATTGACATTATCTGGGACTATTAACGACCCTCCTAATGATATGATTATATTATCCATTCACTAACCTCCTTAACTCTTCAATCTCATTCTTAATAATATCGAATCCTCCTTGCCAGAATGCAGGATCAGCAATATCAACATCAACTGTTTCTTTTAGTATATCAGCGGGACTTGCATCTCCACCATATTTCAGAATTTCTAAATATTTAGGAACAAATGATTCTCCTTGCTCTTCATACATCTTATACAATGAAAGCACAAGTAAATTACCAAATGAGTAGGCGTAACAATAGAAAGGTGTGTGGTGAATATGGGGTATGTAACTCCACTCAGAATCAAAGACGTGATCAATTTCCATATCTCCGAATTGCTCTTCAAGAAATGTTCGATAGGCACTGTTGAGTTCCTCTGTTGTTGCTCCTCTTGTAATCAGATCATGTGCTTTATTCTCAAAGATGACAAAGTAAGCTTGACGTATTATAGATGCATACTGATGGTCAAGTTGATGCACCAATACAGCAGTCTTCTCCTCGAGTTCACTTTCTTTGAGCAACCGTTCACTCAATAACATCTCCCCGAAGATTGACGCAGTCTCTGCCATAGGCAATGCTGATTGAAAGGTAAAAACAGATTTATCTTTTGATGATGATTCATGGATGCCGTGGCCAAACTCGTGCATCATAGTGAACATATCGGTTAATTTCCCTGCATGATTCAGTAGAATGTATGGGCTCATTCCTGGTAATAATGGCTGACAGAATGCACCACTTCGTTTATGAGGAATAATTTCTGAATGAACGTGTTCCCTGTCAAAAATTGTTTTTGCCATGTCATGCATTTCTTGACTGAACTGCTTGTAGGTGTCAAGCACAAATGATTTACAATAATCATAGGAGTATTCTTTCTCTTCAATGTGGTAAGGAGCATAGAGGTCAAATCTGGTAAATGTATCCATCTTCAATATTTTCTGCTTGAGCTTGAAATATTCCTGGAAGATAGGGACATTTTTTTGAATAACATTGAGCAGGGTGTTGATAACCTCATCAGGAATGTCATTGCCAAGATTACGAACGGTAATTGGTGATTTGTATCCTCGTATTGTCATGTTCTCGTTGCGCCAGTCCATTACGATACTCTTGTATAGTTCCGAAAGTACTGGCTGTTCTTTTTTGTATCTGCCCTGTACTTTCAGATAGGCTTCCTTTCTGACTTTGGCGTTGGGATCTTGGAATTTCTTTGTCATCTGTTCCAACGGTAGCTTTTCTCCTTCCCATTCGTATTCATATCTGCTTGTGATGATATCATATAGTTTTGTTATTGTGTTACATCCTGTGATATCTTTAAAATTGATAATTCTTTCTTCGTTCTCTTTCAACGTGAAATCTTTGAATTTCCTTGATTGTTTCAAAAGATATGCATATTGTGTGTTTTCATTGGTCAGTTCATTTGCTTTCTTGTCAGGCAATTGCTTGAACCAGAGATCGAAAAATAGCATACTATTGCTTTGTTCAGTAAGTATTTGTTCGACTTTTGCCATATGAGAAGTTCTTTTTGAATCAGAAGTGTTCTCGCAAAACCACATATTTGCATACACTGCGAGCTTCGTTGTCAGCACTTCGATTGATTCTTCAAGTTGCAGTATCTCGACAAAGCGTCCAGGAGAGATAGTATCACTAAGCTCATCTCTCACTTTGGTGAATGCAGACACTTTCTCTTTCAGTTCATGTACGAGTTCATCAGTTTTTTCAAATGAATAGATATCTTCTAGATTCCAAACTACCATGTTTTGACTATAAGAAGATGATTTATATGGATTGTGGTAGGTGGCCATGGCTGTCTTGCATGGGCATTGACTATAAGATGGTTGTAGCTATACTGTCGCTGATCTTTATATGGAAACTGTTTTACAAGCCTGCAGAGGTTTTTTTTCTTTTAAGTAGTTATTTTTATAAAGATAAACAGATTCTCCCAATACACAAAGTACACACAATAGGATTAATATTGTGATAACGTATACTATTACTATGGGGTTCAACGCCGTTCAGCATATGATGAATAATCTTTATTATGATAGTGTTGAACTTGGTATTTTTTCAGCATTAGATATGATAGTTCCTGTTGATTCAAGAGAAATAGTTTTTTCAAAAACAGAAACTTTTTTACAATCTTCTGAAGAAATTGAGGATCATGGACTTTATGATACTGAAGAAAGTAAACCGTTCAAGTATATTCCTGGTTACAAGAGAAAAATTGGCTTATCTTCACAAAGTCTGGAAAAAAAAGGAGCATTAAGCAAAGAAATTATGTTGAGCGCTAAGTCTCCTATTTCAACACCTGCGAAGAAAAAGCCCGATTTTGTTGCTACTCTTGAAAAAATTCTTGAGGAAACATATCAGAGTAGTTTGCCCATCAGGATTACAAAAATAAGAGAAATTGAATCAGGAGTTAAAGAGCAAGTTAAGGAAATTTCATTTTGGCGTGCAGGAGGTATTTACAAAGTCTGGATGTTTAAGGCAGATCCGGTAGAGACCTATATTGAATTGACAAAATGTTATATCGCAGACAAAGCAGGCATAAGAACAGGAAAACCTATTGGGTTCGTACCTTCTGAAAAGGAAAATAGATATCAATTTGATGCAGCGCTGTTAGGTGGTGTTGTCGAGCATGCAGGGGAGACATACCATAAACTAATACATGAATACGAAACTGCTCCTGAACTTCTTCTTGAGAGTGCGATGTTTGTAGCAAGATTTATTGCAGACTGCCATGTGCGTTTAGCGGATACTGAAGAACAATTTGCAAGATATAATGTTAACATACCTGTGGTTACTGCTTCTGATCGTATAAAGAAAACATTATATGCAGCACTTGCTATCGATGATAAAGAACTTCTTTCTGCAGTTGAGAATCTTGTGGCAAAGCAGATGCAATATAAGGTTATGTCACATAATGATCCTCATACAAAAAATATCATAACACCACCTAAAGTTTCGGAAATAGGATTAGTTGGTATGGATGCTGAGGAATATGCGTATATAGACTGGAAAGATTTAGGATGGAATCATCCCTTTAGTGACTTAGTTGATTTTTTTACTCACTTTCTTAGAGATGCAGAACAATGCTGCGTGCCTTATGATTATGATTTTTCAAAAATCAAAGATGCATATATTGCTTCTTTCAATAAGAAAGGTTCTTTTATTAATCTTGAAATGAATGAATCTGATTTACGTAATGATGCACTTATAGAATCTGCAGTGTGTAATCTCTGTGAAATGTATGATCCTTCACGAAAGAATTCGGATGACATAAGACAAAAGGCAATACGACATATGCAAAAACTTAATGAAGATCTTGATGAACTAAGCACCAAAGGATTCAGACAAGAAATTAGAATGATAAGAAAATCATTGAATGATGTATTCGGAGATATTGAATATATCAAACCTTATCTCTCATAAAATTAACGCGAAATAACCTCCTGCTCCTTCGTACGTTTTTTTGACGATATCGATCATATGATGAAGAAACAAGGAATCTTTTCCTTTTGTTTGCTTTAATGTGGCTGTGAGTTTTGGTAGCAATGTTTTTCTCTCAAGATAGAGTTTTTCTTTTAGTTTAGGATTAAATTTGTAGAATATTGAGTAGAATGCGAGATAATAATCAATAGTTTCCTTGAATAGAGAAAGCAAAGAAGGATCAATCTTTTTTTTATGATTTTCAAAAGCATCGCAAATGTATTTGAATTCATCGGCAATGCGTTCTATGTTTTTTACAATTTCATAGATTTGCATTGTTCGCTGAGGGATGTTGTAGCCTTTCTTGTTGAGTATTCGTATGCAGACATCAGTAAATCTGTTATTCAATGTTTCCATATTTCGAATCTCTTTGAGTTTCGCAAAGTGCTGTTGTTTTATTGCTTCAAGTATCTCTTTTGCCATCTCGTTGGTGACTTGGAATGATTTTCTCAGCAAAGTGTCAAACTCAGTGTCTATAGTTGTTGCTATGCTTTTGATAAGCACACGATTGGGTTTCTGATCAATGATTTCAAATCCAATACAATCAGGAATTCGTTGGCGAATGCTTTCTAACGTCTTACCATTGTTGAATCTAACAGTAATCTCATCATACCCTAGTTGATAGAGATGAGAAAGATTATTTTTTGTAAAGATTCCTGACGTTGTTGCGTCTATTTCTTTTTTTGGAGAGGCAATCTCCTGCTCTGTAGAAATTTTAAGTAAAGGGCCTGCCTCTTCAACATTAACTTCATCTCCTTTTTTGAGATTGTATTTCTCAGTCCATTTGATAGGAAGGGTAACGGTTAATGAACTTGAGCCATGTTGGACGATTTTCCTTTTCATTAATATAGAAAAGGAGATTAAGTATATAAATTTTTCGAAAATACATAATTTGTAAAGAAATACACAATTATGTATTTGTGTTGTTATTATGTTGGTTAATTAGAAATGGATGTATGATTTGCATATTCTATCAATCACTGGAGGTTATACCAATGAAAAATGAAATACAACAATATCTTGGAACACTGGAATTTGAACAACCACAATTTCATAAAAACATGGCAGTAGTCTCACTGATGAACCCAGATAGTAATCTAGAATATTTAGTATTTGATGAGGCTGTCAATAAGGGGCTTGCTGTTGAAGAAACATCAAGTGTGCAAGAATTGAAGATCAATAATAAGACAGGAAAAGAAGTATTGATTATGCAAGGAGAATTTGTGCTTGGAGGTAAGCAGAATAGAATGATCTCAAGGAATATCTATATGGAGAAAAATTTTACAGGCAGTGTTCCTGTGAATTGTGTTCAGCAACATCGATGGTCTCCTACTTTTGATAAGAAGTTTTCATCAAGCAAAAGAATGGCAACCAAAGGGGTCAAACTTGCAGCGAGTAGAAGCCAAGGAGAAGTGTGGAATAGTGTAGCTTGTTTTATGGCACAGTCTGGCTCTCACTCTCAATCTCATGATCTTGGAGAAATATTCAGTCAGAAAGAAAGAGATGTCAGCGATTATCTTTCAGCGTTCTCTTTAGTTGATGGTGCTGTTGGTGTTGCTATTGCAACTCGAATGAATGGCGATATCGTATACGGTATTGATCTGTTCGATAAACATGCAACAATGAATAAGAACTTCAAAAAGATCATAGAGAGCAGTGCTATGGAAGCTATCGTCGGAGAAGGAGAGATTGCAGCAGCAGATATTGATGTTGAGGAGTTTCTTGATTCAGCAAAGAATGCAATTTATAGAAAGCAGAAGTCAGTAAGTCTAGGCAAAGATTATTTGATATCGGGTAATGTTGAAGGAGGTGCATTATCATTTAATAGAATTCCTGTGTATGTGACTTTTGCATCAGGACATCAAAGAAATGCTACTAGACATAGTGATCTTGGAAGGAGAAGGCCAGATATACATGTAGGAGGAGATGATGATCAAGATACAATAAATCCTTCAACAGGGTTTGGCAGAGTAAGATTCGGGGATAATTATATTCACAGAGTAAGATTCGGGGATAATTATATTCATCCTCGACAGGATAATGATCTTCATCGATATATACCTCCTCGACAGGAGGATGATTTTTATCGACAATGAAATATTATTAACACAGACCCAAAGATTGTTATATAAATACGTTTTTCCTAGAAGTGATGATGTTGGATAGAATAATAACAATAGTGAGAGAGGCAGGAGAAATACACAAAAAATATTTCAGTAAAGAGTATAACACTTCATATAAAAACAATGAAGGACGCTCACCTGTTACTGATGCAGATATAGAAGCGGATAGATATATCCGAGAGGTGTTGCATGATCAATTTCCTCATGACAAGATTCTCTCTGAAGAAAATGGACTTCTTCCTTCTGATTTCTCAGGAAGAGTGTGGATGGTAGATCCTCTTGATGGCACGAGATATTTTATTGAGGGGAAAAAAGGTTTTTCTGTTACTATAGGGTTATGTACTGAAGGTGTTCCTGTGCTTGGAGTGGTTTATTTTCCGATGAAGAATGAGTTATATTTTGCTGAGAAAAGAAGAAGTGCTTGGTTGTTGAAAAACGGATTAGAACATAGGCTTGCCGTAAGTAATGTTGAACATCTTGCTGATGCAAGAAAAATAATGCAACCTGCTCATAGAAAAAGACCGATGGACAAACTTGTTATCTCTCTCGGAAAAGAAAATGTTACTTCTAAAGGAGGCTTTTCGTATAAAGCATGCGTTATTGCTTCAGGGAATGCAGAGTTTCATTTTGCGACAAGCCCTAATACTTGTAAATGGGATACGTGTGCGACACAAGTGATCGTTGAGGAAGCAGGAGGAAAGATAACTGACAAAGAAGGAAACCCAATTGATTACATGCAAAAAGATTCTGCTTTGAATCATCCTATTATATCGAATGGTTTTATTCATGATGAACTCATTGAAGAAATGAAAAAGAATTCATGAGGTTGTGAGGAAAGAACGGGGCCAGGAAGTAGTGGTGCAAGATGTGCTCGACAAGAGATTGATGTGGATACTGGCAAAAGTTTATTTACAGGATAATAAGTATCCGGAAACATCACGAATAATTCTACATAAGGCATATAAAAAATAGGCTACAATTTTTGTGAATGGTGATAACTAAGAATAAATCACAAATAGGTTTAAATAGATAACAATTATTCTAAGAAAATGGATTATTTCACAAAAGATGGATCAATAACTACTCGAGCAAATCATTTGCTTAAACCATTCGCAAAAAGAGAAATTGATGTTAAAGAACTTTTTAAATTCATTAATACTATGGATGTTTCAGGAAATATTAGTCTTCCGTTTGCAGATTACTTAGCAACGATAGATAACTTACCTGATGATATATCAAATATTATTGAGCATCTAGTATATACTCATCAAGCACCAAACGGAGATATAGAAAATGTTTTTCTTAGAGGCTTAGAATATTATTTATATGCTAAACATGATGAAGTTAGACCTCTTATTAGACAAGATATTATATCAAATATACAGTTGTTAGGGGAATTAGAAGGTTTTGAATTTCCAAATAGCGGAGATCTAAGTTTATCCGAAAAAGCGACATATGCCACAATTCTTGATCATATTAAGCATTATTCCATGAACATAGCTTGTGGTATATATTATGGGATGTTTTATGATAAAACAATATCCAAAGAAAAATTTGATACTATAGATAAATACTGTGGAAAAGCAATAAGTGATTATTATTTGTTTATTCTTGGAAGAAAGAAACCAATCATTAGAAAAATGCCTGAGAACATACTTAAAACGTATTCAAATGTACAACTTCCAATACATAAACCACTGGCAAGATTTGGTAAATGGGGAGGAAGAAAAATGAATATACGAGATCTAGATCATCCAGGCAATATCTTATTATATGTGGGTCATTTTTTAGACACAAATATTCAGATAGATTTAGTGGTGAATCCTTTGTTTGGATCTTTTGAAGTTGGACATGCTATTGAGCAAATTTGTGCTTCATTTAATTTTAAACCAATTAGAGAAAAAGGGTTTATTCGTTATTCAATTTATGATGAAGGGCATCCAATAGATATTCTTGAACTAATTTCAGGATTACAAAATGACTACAATACCAAAACATTTAAATATATGGTATATAATACCATAACATTATGGTATTAAAATGAATTTAAAACACTCAATTATAAAGTTGCTCATCGAAAACAAAGAAAAGCAATATTCAATTAGAAAAATCTCTAAAATACTTAAAACTGATTATAAAAACACATATGATGCTGTGCAGAGTATCTCTGAATCAATTTCAATAGATAAAAAAGGAAACGCGTCATATCTTAGCTTTAGGCCTTTTTTTACAAATATAATCTGTGAGGTCGAACAGATAAGAAAACAAAAACTTACTAAAAAGCTAAAGACATTGTATGATGATATACAATCAATAGAAAATCCTTTTTTTATTGCAGTTATATTTGGTTCTTATGCAAAAGGAAAAGAAACAAAGAACTCTGATATAGATCTCTGTATCATCCACGATAATGAAAAAGAAGTAAAAACAATAATAAACAGATTATCAATACATCCAACATTAGAGATCCAGTCGTTTCATTATTCTGAATTTCTTTCTATGTTAAAGACGAAAGAATTTAATGTCGGACATGAGATTGTGCGAGAGGGGGTTATTCTAAAGAATATCGAAAGTTATTATGAGGTAATCAAGCATGGATGAAAAGCGTATCAATCAAGCAAAACAGAATGTTCAGTCTTATTTGTCTGATTCATTGCTAAAAAAAATTTCCTTCGATAGGAATATTTTTGAAAGATTCGAGCAGAATGCTGTTGAAAGTCTAACTGTTGCGAATAATCTGTTTGAAAACAGCATTTCTTATCTATGGACGATTGTGGCAAGCTATTATTCTATGTTTTATATTGCAAATGCTTTTCTTTACAAAAAAGGATATAAAGCACAGCACAAGATTGTTCATAAAGTTGTTACAGATGCGCTTATTGTTTTTTCTAAAGATGAATTAGAAGCGAAATTTCTTGAAGAATATGAAGAAGAAAAAGATAAAGCATTAAGCATTGCAGAAAATCTGCTTGATTCATTTGAGTTTGAAAGAGCAAAGAGATCCACTTTTCAATACGAGATGGGTTCTGATCTTAAGAAAGCTAAAGCAGAGACTTCTTTGAAGAGAGCAAAGGAATTTGTTGGAGTTTTTAGAGAAATAATGAATAAGTAGACTCTATCTAAAAAAGTAAATTTTGCGATAACGCAAGTTCAGATCCTTGTGTGAAAATCTATTAGTGTGAATCGGAAGAATCACGGTTTAGAAGGAGTTAAACACTTAAATTTGAAGATTTTGCTGTCTTAATGTTCATCGAACTCATCATAGCAATCACTGCAGGGATTTTATTCGGGATTATCACGGGCTTGACTCCTGGTATTCATGTGAATCTGATTGCTTTACTTGCTGTGTCTGCTGCACCGTTTCTTATCAATTATATTTCCGTTATTGCTATAGCTGTTTTTATCATTTCATTAGCGGTAACGCATTCATTTCTTGATTCTATTCCGAGTATTTACTTAGGAGCTCCTGACGAAGCACATGCATTATCAGCATTACCAGGACATCGAATGTTAATAGAAGGTGAAGGACATATTGCGGTAGCATGTACGATGATTGGTTCATTTGCAGCAATGCTTTCTTGCATTCTTTTAGTTCCATTATTCATTCTCCTCGTCTATTTTCTCCAGCCGTTGATCAAACCCTACATAGGATATATTCTTATTATAATAATGTCCTATATGATTCTCAAGGATAAGAAAAGAAAATATAATTTTGTTATTTTCACATTAAGTTCAATACTTGGGTTGATTGTTCTTAATATGCCGAACTCAGAAAACTACTTACTCCCTCTTCTTTCAGGACTTTTCGGCTTCAGCATATTAATCAAAAGCCTGCTCGAAAACTCTAGCATCCCAGAACAGAAAAGCCTTCATAATAATATAGATATAAAAAAATCAACATTAACAAAAGCAACAACGGGAGCAACGATTATGGGATTTATTGCGAGTTTTCTTCCGGGATTTGGCAATAGCCAAGCTGCTATTATTGCAACACAATTCCTCAGAAATTTAGGAGATAAAGGATTTCTTATTCTCACTGGAGGAATAAACACCGCAAACTTCTCATTGAGTTTAATTACGTTATACATTCTCAGCAAAGCACGAAACGGAGCAGTATTATCAATAACAAAATTAATTCCGGAAGTGAATTTTCCTTTAATCCTCACTTTTTTCACAGTTGTCTTGATTTCCGGATGCATTTCCATGGTTCTTGGATTAAAAATCTCAAAACTCTTCTGCAAACTTGTTGCAAAAGTCAACTACAAAGCATTAATTATTGGTGTACTCTCATTCACCGCAATACTTGTATTCGTATTCGGACAATTTACAGGAATATTAATACTAATAATAGCAACAGCAATAGGATTACTAGCAGGAGAATTCGGAGTCGGCAAGAACCATTGCATGGGTTGCTTAATACTGCCTGTGATATTGTATTTTATTTGATTATTTCTTTGCAGTTTTCCACATTTGATCGAATAATTTTTTGAAGTTATCTGCGAATTTTTGATTTTCAATCACAACCGCGACTTGTCCTGTTTCTTGGATTATAGTCATAACAACTCTTTCTCCATATACGATAATTCCCATAGGAAAACCATAATTCAAAAATCTAATTTCTTGTAATTTCTGTTTTTCAACGTCGGATCCTTTAAATCTTGGATCAACTATTGCTCTTCTTTTAATATTGGCTTTAATTCTTCGTTTATAGAAACCAGGAAGGAAATATTTGAGGGATTCTTCTGCTTTAGGATTATAACCTAAAACGAGATAATCTTTTTTTCTTCTTAAAATATCTTCTAACAATGCTTTGAATCCTTTTTGTCCTTCATATACTGAAACAATTAAATGAGGTTTTGGAATAACAATAGTTTCTTGGAGTTCTTTGATCAATTCAGAGAGTATTTTTTCATCTTTTTCTAATTGCTCTTTTTTATCATTAAGTAAGGATTCAAGTTGCTCAGGACCTACAGCTTGAAAATATTTCCTATTCTCTCTTATCATATGGGATACAAGCGATTTTTTAATTAATGATCTTAAAATATCATATGCATGGGTTCTGTGCAATCCAGTAGATTGTGCAATATCTGAAGCTAAAGAGGGACCTCTTTTCAGCAACTCAAGATAGATGTTAATCTCGTTCTCAATTAAGCCTAGTTCTTTTAGTATATTCGTGTCCATACTACAGCTTATTCTAACATCTTTAAAAATTTTATGTTTTGTAGTAGGGGCTCACTACACCAAAGAATTATATAGTATATAGTACTTATTATTATAACTAACAAGTGGTAAAAATATCATAATTATTAAAATAAAAGGAGGAGAAAAAATGAAAAAATTAAATAATTGGTTTTTTTTAGGGATGGTTCTTTGGACGCTTAATTTATGTTCATATATTTCAACGAAAGAAATAAACAATGTTGATTTGCTTAAATCTTCATCAGAATATGTAAAAACATACGACGGAGATAATCCTCAAAGTGCATTAGATTCTTTGAGTACAACAATAGACATAGTTGCGGAATCAAATACAATAATTGGGGATTCTCTACTAGCTCCGGCAATAGAAGATCTTTATGATTTAAGAAATCAAGTTTATTCAATTGATGATCGTATAGATAATGATACTAGAAAAGAAGTGTATAAACCTGCTTTTGATTATTTAGCAGAAGAAGTTAATGATTATGCAAAGGATAATAGTAAAAGAACTCGTGGGATAATTACTTCAGCAATTTGGCTAACTATTTTAGGAGGTAGTCAAATAGTAAGTTTATTGTGTTACAAAGATTAATTTTTTTTACAGCATTATTTAATTATTGCAACGGCTATTGGATTACTAGCAGGAGAATTTGGAGTCGGCAAGAACCATTGCATGGGTTGCTTAATACTGCCTGTGATACTGTATTTTATTTAGTTGTGTCATTCATAATCTGTCTGTTGTTCTCTATTTTATATGAAATCATAGTAATATTTATAAACTCTTCATCAATTCATCTCATTTATGTTTTTCAACAAGAAGCTCAAGAACGTGCTCAACAAGGAATCGTTCAAAAGCATAGAGAATGCTGATAAGATTCTTCATTCTGAGATTAAAGACGCTGTCAGCGAAGCACCTTCTCCGAAGCCTTCTGAGCCTATGCCTCAGTCTGTCCCTGAACAACTGCATCAGGCTGCGCAACAAACTGAACAACAATCACCACAGCAGAAATTAGAAATTCGTGATTCTGATGATAATCAATTAGAAAGGTTCAAAGAACTCACTTCTGATAAGCTGGCTCAACAGCAAAATCAAATCAACACTATTGCTGATAAGATGAATGAACTTATCGCAGCTATTAATAATCTTGAACAACAGCTTGCAGGATTAAAACGACAACCGCAGCCAGAACCTCTCTTTGACAAAGAACCTGAAATGCCTGATGAACCTGCAGAGGAACAACAAATAGAACTTCCTGTTGAAGAAGCTGAAAAAAGAGAGAATAAACCAATAGACAGAACAGGATATTCTCCTGACGATATCAAAGATACCGTCGATGACATCTTCAATTTCTCAGGATCAAAAGATGGCAGAATGAGAAGATCATAGTTTTTCTACAACAACATTTATAAAGACCTCATTATTCTTTCGACTTATGAAATTCCCTAAGGAAGTACGAAGACACTGTCCTAAATGCAAAAAACATACAGCACACACTGCTGCTGAGGCAAAGAGAAAAGGAGCGGGTAGTGCTAGACCTTTGGCCAGATATGGTAAAAAAAGAACTGGCTATGGTAAAGGTACTGGTAATTTAGGGAGATATGGTTCTAAACCAGCCATCAATAAATTCAAGCTGACTGGAAAGAAGTTATCAAAGAATGTTGATATTCGATTTACCTGCAAAGAATGCAAGAAATCGCATGTATTCAATAACACATTCAGAGCTAAGAAATTTGAGATGGTCTGATTCTATATATTTTGATAAAGACAACACCACGTTCCGCTCGATTATGTATCTGATATGCAAACCGATTATTAGTGAATAAGAAGTAATAATCGAAAGCTCCACTAGGTGGTGTTGCCTTAATAGCAATTGCTTAGTAAACCTTTATAAACAACTGACCTTTCTCACCATATTCAAGAGGTATTCATGATGAGAGAGACAGATTCAAAATTTGTAAAGGTGCGATGCCCTAAATGCAAGAATGAGCAGATTCTATTTGGCAAAGTATCTTCAGAGGTGCATTGCTTGGTTTGCGAGAAACTACTTGCTGAAGCAACTGGCGGCAAGACACGATTCAAAGCAAGGATTTCAGAAGTCCTTGAATGACAATGCTGAGAAAAAAACAAGGATTTCCGGAAGAAGGAGAGATTATATTATGTACAGTTACTAGAGTTCACTATAATTCTGTTTTTGTCCAGATTGAAGAATACGGAAAACAAGGCATGATCCATATCTCAGAAGTCAGCCCAGGAAGAATACGAAATCTCAATGATTATGTCAAGGTAGGGAAAAGCGTCTACTGTAAAGTATTGCGTATCAATGAAGAGAGAGGACATATTGACCTTTCACTAAGGAGAGTTTCCGAATCACAAAAAAGAGCAAAAGCAGATCAACTCAAACAAGAACAGAAAGCAGAGAAGATTATTGAAATAGTTGCTAACGAACTCAAGATACCACTTGAAAAACTCTACGATGATCTTGCTCCAAAATTGCTTGAGAAATATGATTCTATCTACGCTCCTCTTGAAGCGGTTGTCGAGGAGAACCTTGATTTGAAGAATACATTCGGATTTGAAACGAAAGTTGCTGAATTGCTAGAGAAAAGTGTTCGTACTCGTATCAAACCAAAAGAAGTAGAGATTAAAGGAGAATTCACACTCAGAAGTTATGCACCTGATGGTCTTGAGCAGGTGAAAAGCCTTTTACTTTCCGTCGAAGGACTATCGAAAAAGATTGAATTACACTTCCTCGGCGGAGGAAAATATGCATTGAGGATCAAAACAAAAGAATACAAGGAAGCAGAAGATGTGCTGAAGAACGCTACTGATATCCTTGAAGCAGCAGTATCTAGTGATGTGGAATATGAATTTAAACGTTCAAAGAAAAAATAATTATTTTTACAATTATTTCCTAATAAGAGTACAAAAGGAGGAGATATATTGAAAAGCGAAATCTATTACTGTGATGCGTGTTCGCAATATACTACTGAAGAAATCTGTCCTCTTTGCCAGAAGAAAACACGTGTTGCTAGACCTCCAAAATTTTCACCAGATGATAAATATGCAAAATATAGGAGAATGGCAAAAGAGAATTTGAAGTGAATTCTGAAATTGATTTATTATGAAGGCAAATACAGGGCGGCAATGAATGACTGCTCTTGCGAAACGTGGCCTAGCAAAAGCTGACAAAGCTTTCATAATAAGAATTCACAGCGATTTTTTGAGATGAAATAACAGCAAATAATTATTTAAACTCCTATACTAAGAAACAACTATGATTCTCAATGGGAAAAAAATCATAGTCTCAAAGCATACGATTGTCAAAAACATATTTCTCCAAGCAGTTGGCCTTATGTTTCATCAAAAAATTAATGATTACGCATTAGTTTTTTCATTCCCCTCTGAACGATTTATCCCTATTACAAACATCTTTGTTTTTCAAACGATTGATCTTCTATGGTTAGATAAAAACATAAAAGTCGTTGATATAAGGAAAGATTTCAAACCATTCACATTGAACGCAGTCAATAAACACAAAGCAAAATACGTTGTTGAATTGCCTGAAGGGACAGTAAAAAAGAAAAGAGTGAAAAAAGGAGATATTCTCTCCATAGGATGATGCTTCGCTCTGTTCTCGATAGGCAATCTCATTATATTTTCGATTATGTTGACAAGATAAGCAATTAGTGAACTACGCTAGGAGGCATCATCCTATGGGTGATGCCCTCAATTTCAAACCGTAATCAATATAAAAAGGAAATTACAGAAACTATTATGTCAGAAGAGGAGGACAAGGGTAAACACGTTAAGCGGATAGATATGGTTCTTCTTTTCAGCTGGCTAGGCATAATCATCGTAGCTATCATTGCCATCCTGATGATTACTGAAGTTATTGATGCAGATGCATTTTTCGAACAATGCTCTTTTGACGAAGGATTTTCCTGTGAGGATTGGCGTGTTAATGAACAAGGCATCCAACTCTTTATCAGAAATACGATGGCATCAGATATCGAGGATGTGGAGATCACTCTTGATTATCAAGATTGCACGCAAATATTCACAAAGCTCAATACTACGAAAGTGATGCATGGAGAACTCATAGATCCCGAACTGATGCAGTTCAATTGCACTGGCCTGATGCAGGGTAAATATATCAAAGCATCTCTAGAACTAACGTATCGGTTTGTTGGTCAACAGAAGGAGACGAAAAAGGAAGGTGTTTTGAAAGCAAAAATCAGAAAGAGGTGAACAGATGACACGAACAATCAAGAAAAAAAAGTCTGTCAAGAAATTGACAACAATACATGCTCGACAGGTATTTGATTCAAGAGGGAATCCAACTGTAGAAGTCGAGGTTGCTGCAGGAGGTTTGAAAGCAAAAGCGATGGTCCCCTCTGGAGCAAGTACTGGTATTCATGAGGCAGTTGAATTACGTGATGATGCCGTGCAGTATAATGGAAAAGGAGTGCTACAAGCAGTTGATAATGTGAATACCATTATTGCGAAAGCATTGAAGGGAATAGATCCTACACAACAGAAAAAAATAGATAATCTTCTCTTGAAACTAGACGGTACGACAAATAAAGGAAAGCTTGGAGCTAACGCATTACTCGGCGTGAGCATGGCTTGTGCTCGACTAGGAGCATTATGCAAAGGCATTCCACTCTATGAGCATATCAGTAAGCTCTCAGGGAGAAAGATAGTAATGCCCATACCTTTTGCTAACATTATCAACGGTGGAGAACACGCAGGCAACAAATTGACACCGCAAGAATTCATGATTGTACCGACGGGAGCATCATCATTTACGGAAGCAACACAGATAGTAACAGAAACCTATCATCTGCTGAAAAAGATTATTGCTAAGCAATACGGCAAAGAGGCTACCTCTGTCGGTGATGAAGGAGGATTTGCTCCTCCTTTAGATTCTTTCGAGGAAGCATTAGATCTCATTATGGAAGCTATTAAGAAGAGTGGCTGGTCGGATAAACTAAAGATTGCATTGGATCCTGCAGCATCAGAATTCTACGTAAAAAAACATTATGATGTGGGATTAAAGATATTGAGACCTTCTCAACTCGTTGATCATTATAGAGATCTTTTCAAAAAATACCCTATTGTTTCCGTCGAGGATCCGTTCGAACAAGATGATTTTGAGAGCTTTAAAGCATTAATGCAATCAATGAAGGGTATGAAACAAAAGCCGCAGATCGTAGGAGATGATCTTACAGTAACCAATGTTAAAAGAATACGACTTGCTGCAAAAGAAAAACTCTGCAATGCTTTATTGCTTAAGGTCAATCAAATAGGCACAATCACAGAAAGTATCGACGCTGCGTTGTTGGCATTCAAACATGGCTGGAACGTGATGGTTAGTCATAGAAGTGGTGAAACAGAGGATCCTTTCATTGCTGATATGGCTGTAGGGCTTGGATCTGGGCAAATTAAGCTTGGAGCTCCTTGCAGAAGTGATAGAGTAGCCAAATACAATCAGTTGTTGAGGATTGAAGAAGCACTAGGAAAAAAGGCAAAATATAACAAAATTTTTAATATTTGACTGTAATAAAAATTTTGAATCAACAAAAGTGAAACTTTTGAGCACCAAAAAACGAAAGGTTTTTGGGTGTAATTGTTTCTATTGAAACAATTAATATAATATGTAAAATACTTATTTAGAGGACTTCAGTATGAGAATATTTGTGGTGATATTTGTCTTGACATTGGCGATTATTTTCTTCTTTGCTGTTAAATCAACAGACAATCTATTCAAGGAATCTCCTCTTACAGGAGCTGCTATTATTGATACAGAGGCTGTACAGCATCATAACATACGATATGAAGATGGAGAGTTTATTCCAGATATACTTAGAATCAAGCCAGGAATGCTGGAATTGACACTGACTTCTGATAAGCCAATCATCTTCGAGATTACCCTCTACAATATCAAAGAAGCGGTTGCACCAGACATTTCTCCGACGGTAACTTTACCTGCATTGGCTGATGAATTTGTATTCCATTGCTGTAATGGAGATAGTGTAGGGAAGATTGTGACAGGCCAAGCATTGGATGAGATGGAGTTTGAGAGCTGAGATATTTATAATGTTTATAAATAATATAAAAAATTGGATAAAGCAGTAGAAAGAATAACTTCTGAGTGGTAATTGACGATTACTGTAGAATTTAGGTGTTCTGGGTCTCGTATTGTGTATATACTGAAAGGATAGGTTTTCTTACACGAAAACTTTATAAATGGATTTAGACACTTTCTTACTGCTACATTGAGATATATTGTCTAGAGGCACAAGAGTATCTGCGGTTTTGCAGGTACGGAAGCAAACTCTGGGTGATATGTTTTTGATGTGCATAACGTTCGTTTGATGCTTGGAGGTGTTTAGGTTGAACGTGAAGAAAGTGATGAGAAGATTGGTGGCTTTGGGAGCTGGTGCTACGATGGTTGGTGCTACGATTTTTGGGGCTGCTGCTTATGATTTGAGTGACTATCCGATGCCTTTTGTGGCGGATGGTACGTTCGATGGCCAGATTGTTGTGGGTGCTAAGGCTGCTACTCAGGATGTTGTTGGTGCGATCGATATTGCGGCTAGTTTGCAGGCTGCGAGTACTGTGCCTGTTGAGGTTCCTGGCAGTGCTGCTGAGGTGACGTTGACGGGTGATAATGTTAAGATTTCGAAGGGGTCTGATATTTTGACGTTGGGTGAGTCTATTTATGGTGTTACTCAGACGTTGACTAATGCGGATTTGGATGCTCTTGAGAGTACTTCGATGACTACGAAGGGGACTACTGAGGTGAAGCAGTATTTGACGTTCTATGAGGGTGCGAATGCTGTTGTGTTCCAGGAGGACGATGATGATCACATGGGTGATTTCTTGTTGTTTAATGCGTCTCAGAGGTTGTTTGAGTACAAGATGGAGTTTACGAGTGGTCTTGAGAGTGATATTGATACGAGTGCTAATACGCTTGAGGATCTTGAGGATGAGACTTTGTTCTTGTTGGGCAATTATTATTCGATTACGTCGGCGAGTTATACGTCTGGTTCGAATAGTATTGTGTTGACGTTGATGGCTGGTGATGTGGCTGATACGTTGCAGGAAGGTGAGTCGAAGACGTACACGATTAATGGTATTCCTTATGAGGTTAGTGTGTTGATTATTTCGGATACTGCGACTCCTAAAGTTAAGTTTTTGATTAATGGGGAAGTTACGAAGGAGTTGCAGGATGGTCAGACTGATCGTTTGAAGGATGGTACTGAGATTGGTGTTCGAAGCTTGTTGACTAACGAGGCTCAGGAGACGACTGGTGGTGATCTTGTGGAGTTCTATTTGGGAGCTAACAAGATTGAGTTCACTGATACGGCTATGACTAACTCTGCTAATTGTGGTACGACGAAGGTTGCTGATGAGACGGTGAATGATGCTTGTGTTGAGGTTGCGGCTACTGAGGTTAGTTCGGATGTGAAGATTACGTCGATTACGTATTATATCACTGCCTATGAGGATTACTATATTCCTGCGGGTCATGGCTTGAAAGAGTACATGTATGAGGAAGAAGGTATGTTGAGTGATAATTGGGATATTGTGTATGAGGGTTTGAGTTCTCCTGCGACGAGTGAGGTGAAGTTTAAGGCGTCTGGTAATGATGAGTATAAGCTTCAGTTTATGAGTAATAGGGGTGTTGATTACAATGTTCCTTTTATTGATGTGAGTCAGGGTAAGTTTTTCTTTGGTAAGGATGACTCTGCTTCAGGTACCGGTG
>JANQNG010000002.1 GCA_028279685.1 Candidatus Nanoarchaeia archaeon
GTAGCTTGCTTACCTGTAGCTAGTGCTTTCTCTTGCAATGCACCTGAAGTTGTGATTAACACACCAGCAGCAACTGCTGCCACAAGAAGTAACGCAATAAATATAATTAACATACCTACTCCCATCTCAGCTTTCCTGCTCACACCAACCATCTGAGAGTTTATTGTTATCCCGATTTATATATTTATTGATTGAACTCTTTTTTCGAGAAAATTCTTGAAAAAATAATTTTTGTTTGAGAGTATATAAAATTCGCAAGAATCACGAATACACCCGAGGAATTTTCAACTTTTTTTAGGAAAGACTTATTAATTATTCTCTCTTTGAGAGTAGTTGTTTGTAATTCTGAAATTACAAATCACTAAATAGGAGGTTAAAAAAATGAATACCAGAAATATAATAGCGATAGCTCTCATTTCAGGATTGATTATTGCACTTACTGCAGGCGCAGTACTGGCAGATGTCTTTATCACAGAAGTATATTATGATGCGTTGAATTCCTCGAGCTATGGAGAAGCCGTTGAATTATTTAATAATGATTCATCATCTGTCGATGTAACAGGATGGTTTCTTGCAACTGAATCTTCTGAAACAGATCTCTTATTTCCTCCAGGAGCAACAATCCCTGCACACAGTCATTATCTTGTTACAGATTTGAATTGGGATGAGAACAGAGATGATGTACAATGGAATCTCGCAGATTACATGGAAACTATTACTATGAATAACGCCAATTCAGGAATTGCGCTGATCAATGGAAGTGCTCTTGTTGATGCTGTTGGATGGGGAGATGTAGCAAGTATTGATACAACACAGTATGGCGATCTTTACCAAGAAACTCCTGCAGAAGATGCCACTTCAGGATATAGCCTGCAGAGAATAAGTAATAATGGCACTTTTCAAAATACACAAGACAATGCAAATGATTTTATCGTTGCTCTTCCAGATTTGAAAAATTCAAGCAGCTATACTGGCTATATTTCTAATGGTGAAATTGAAGTGACTGTTGTTGTTGAAAATGTTGCTCCTGAAATCTTACTCGTTGATAGTCAAGAAGATTTGAATAACGAAAGTGAAGGCATTCAAATTATCCCTGTAGAAAATATGATGATAGATATGTTAATATATGCAGAAGATAATAACGGTTTTGATGATTTGAATCATTCCTTTATTGAATTTCTCGGTTTGGAAATTGAAGAATATTCTTTAGAACAAATAGATAATGTAACAGGAGTTTATCTTGTTGATGTTCCTGTAAGCACTATTTTGCCTGCAGGACCATATGATCTTTCTATAACTGTTTTCGACCAAATAACAAACAATACATTTCTTTCTTTCATTGAAATTCTCCCTGTGATGGCATTGGAATTGTCTGGTTCTGTTGCTTTAAATCTGACTCCCTATTCTGATGCCATCACTACTATTTCTATTGAGAACACAGGCAATACTGATGCTGAATTGTATATTGCAGGCACTGATTTTGGAGGAGAAATTCCCGTGCATAGTATGTATTATTCATTGGATAACTTTGAAACATTTTCTTCATTAAGCTATGACTCAGAGAGCACAGGATTGGCCATTAATATAGGAGAAACTGGAACGCTCTACCTCAGACTTGACTTGCAACAACCTGTGCTCCCTGGATCATACACTGGCAGTATAACAATCTACGGAGGATAAAGATTGAGCGAATAAAGAAATATGAAGTATCAATCATTAAATTGCAAAACATGAAAGGAACAACGTATAAGGTGACAAAAAGAGTTCCTACTTTGCTTATTGCGGAAACAAAAATGTTTAGCTCAAAAGAAAAAGCAAAACAACAGATTGAAGAATGGCTAGAGTAATTTCTCTGCCTTCTCTTTCAATCGTTTAATCAATTCAGGTTGTTGATAATGAAACATATCAGGAATATCGAAAGAAATGATGGTTTTTTTCAAATAGAGATTTGGAAATCTCTTCCCTATCTCCTCTCTTTGAAAATCTTCCATCACCACAACATTGTCTGCCCAGATAAGATCCTCCTCTGTAAGAGGATGCACGCTGAACAAGCCCGCAGATTTCGTTTTGAATCTATCTTTGAATATTTCCTCTGCTGTCTTACTCCTATGTTGTCCTTGATTACAGACAAAGATGACTTTCATATAATAAGTAAAGAGAGCTTCAATATAAATATTGTGTGATAGCATGAAAATAACAATAATAATGATATTAGCAGTACTGGTTTTTTCTGTGAGTGTTTCTGCTATAGCTGTCTCCCCTAATGAGATTTCGATGAGTCTTGCCCCAGGAGATTCATATCAACGTGAAATCCTTATTATTCCTTCAGACATATCGTATTCTTATGCAGGCGATCTAGCAGAACATATTCTGCTGAAAAAGAAGCATGAAAAGCATATATTGCATCTTGATTTGCCAAAGAACATCAAATCAGGCAATTATTCAGGAAAATTCTTTATAGCAGAGAAGAACAAGAATATTATCAATCTAGGGATCATTCTGACAATACACATTGAAGTAGAATCTGAAGAAAACAAAAAAAGAGGTATTTTAGGTATTACAGGATCTGTGATAGGAAAAAGCCTCGATCATAAAGACTATATTGTTCTTGGAGGGCTGCTTTTGGCACTTCTGTTGCTGTTATTAAAAAAGAAACATACTCAAGTACAGAAATGCTTAAAAAACAATAGTTAACTATATTATTATGAGTCATAAACTACGATTAAGCACTGATTTGCATCTCAATACAGTCCCTACGCTTCTTCAGACTATTGATTTTTCCAACGAGATATGGTCAGGAACTCCTTTCAACGATCCTTATTTACGTGCGAATACTATGGAAGATGCTGTGATGATCGGGATTAACCAGCTTGCGGAGTATTACGAAGAACTGAATATTATGGGTCTTGACGATGATGAGCAAAAAGAATTTCACCAGAAATTTATAGCTCATGTTGCTTTACATCATCTCGGGTTGCCTGTGCTCGGCATGGACAATCATCCCTCCTACAGAAACGAAATTCAAGAAGCATATCAAGTATTCGAAAGAGCTGTGATGCTTCCTAATGAATTTAATCCTATTACGCTTTATTTTATTCCAAATAAGAAACCCTGCAAGCATCTTGAACAAGTAATGTCTGGCGCAGAAAGAGAAGTCTCAAAAGATGAAATAATAGAAAGTATAGGAGATCATCACCAAGGCATCATTATTAATAATTTAGATGAGTTACGAAAACGAATGAGCACATCAGCAAAAACACACATCAATAAGCTCGCTAAACCCAAAAAATATTCTCCTGGATTGCATATTCAAGCATATACTGAGGCATTCGTATTAGTTCCTCTTTTTGGTTCAAGAGTATTCAACAGAACCTCTGAAGATATCGACACTTTGAAAAAAGAGTATCATACTATTACTAAAAAAAACCTGCCTAGACTTATAGTAAGCATGCCATTATTGTATTATTCTTGATTGTGCTCAATAATTCCAAGCACTGTTTTCTTTATTTCTTCCAGTCGTTCTTCCGTATCTGCTTCTGCAACAAATCTCACAACAGGCTCAGTATTTGATTTTCTAAGATTCAACCAGGCATCATCATAGTACACAGACACACCATCAACATGTTCTACTTTACCGTCGTTGAAAGTATTTTCTATCTCCTGAAGAACAACATCCGCATCTTTTACTTTACTGTTGATTTCGGGCGTTTTCGGATATTTCATAAATGGTTTAACCAGCTCAGAAACCGTTTTATCTGTGTTAGTTATGATATTCAAGAATTTAATCATTGCTAAAGTAGCATCATCTAGACAATCATTATCTGGAAAGAAAATATGTCCTGAAAGCTCAGCACCATACACTGATTGATCCATGAGTTTTCTCATCTCATATTTATAGAAAGGATTGCCCACTCTTAACCTATGTGCAATTCCTCCTTTCTTTTCAATAACATCTTCCATTGCCTTAGAAAACCTAAGATCAAAAAAAACATGGCCCTTCTTTTCTTCGAGAAGATGGTCACAATAAATAGCAGAAATATAATCAAGAGCAATAGGCGTTCCCTGCTCATCCATAATTCGTAATCGATCTCCATCTCCATCAAATAATATTGCAAAATCTGCTTTGTTTTCTTTCAATGCTTCCTTTGCCCATTTGAATGTTTTTTCATCAGCAGGATTAGCATCATGATTAGGAAAACTTCCATCAGGTTCAAAGAATAGAGGAATATAATCTACACCAAGAGCATCAAGCACTGGCTTTGCTGAGATACCTGCAACACCATTACCACAATCGACAACAACTTTAACTTTCCTTTCGCCAAGCTTTGCAAAGGAAAGCATCTTTTTCACATAATCATCAATAATGTTATTCTCTATAATGCTTCCTTTTTTTGATGGTTCAGGAAAATCATTTTTCTCGACGAGTTTCTCCACAACCTCTATGCCATTAAATGATACATCAGAAAGATTAGTAAGTTGTATTGCTTGACTATTTTGAAGTTTAAATCCATTGTATTGTTTCGGATTATGTGATGCACTAAGCACAATACCTGCATCTGCTTTAAGACGAAGCACTGAAAATGTTGTCATAGGATTTGTTACAATACCAATATCCCAAACATCTGCGCCCTGATCAGTAATACCTTTTGCAAGTTGTTCAAATAAACTCGGACTACTTGTTCTCGCATCTCTTCCTACTACAACATGTTTTGCTTTTGAGAATATAACGAACGCTCTACCTATTTTATAGGCATCTTCCTCTTTCAGTTCATCAGGATAGACCCCTCGTATATCATACGTCTTATAGATAGACATCTATTCACCTCATTTCAACCGATTGTATCTTATTTATATAGTTTTCTGAGCTTTGCCCAAAAGTAAATTTGCACCCGCTAATATGCCTATAATTAGTATAATTCCCCATACCCAAAACACATATTTTATGCCAAATGCAACAGAGACTAATCCTGCAGCAATGGATGTTGCAAGCCCTCCAATCTTCGCCATGGAAAGATATACTCCCATAAATTGTCCTTCTTTCTTCACATCCTCTCCAATATTGCTGATAAAGCTCCATGCTGAGACATTCCATAATGAACTGAAAATCGAATCAAAAAATATGAAGAGTACCAAAAGCACATAACTTTTAAGAAAAGGAATAGCCAGAAAAACAAACGCTGAAAAGAGACAGCTAATGATGATTGATTTACGCTTCCCTATTTTATCAGCAATCTCTCCAATCTTCCCCTGTATTAAATGTACAAAGTTATAGATGAAAAATATCAATCCTACATAGGCAATATCCATAGTCAGTTCTCTTGTTATGAATAATGGCACAAAGATCATGAATGCCTGCCATCGCGAATTCATCGCAAATCCAACAATAGCAAGTCCTTTAAGTGATCCAATCCTTAAGAATTCTTTAATTTCTGTTACTATATTGAAATATTTGAGTTTGAGTTTTTTCTTCTTTTTCATGTCGTTGTGATCAATAAAGCTCACCAGAAGGAAAAATAACACAAAAACACAGATCACCATAGGGAATTTCAAAAAGAAATAATCTGCAAGCAATCCACCTATAAGAGGCCCAACTATTCTGCCAACATAAATAACACTCAGTGCCATACCTGTTTTTTTTGCGCGGTCTGATCTCTCTATCTTGTCTTGGATCGCACTCAATGAAATCAATCCTATCGCAACTACTCCAAGACCATCGAGAAATCTCGCTAGTAGTATTAATATAGGATTGTTCGTTGTAATATAGACAAGGCATGCAATAATGACAACAAAGAGCCCTGCTTTGATAATTCTTGTACGCCCTAGATGATCTGAAATAGTACCTATTACAGGAGACCCTAGAAGCATAGCAAAACTGAACGCTGCAAAGAACGCTCCAATCCAGGCATCAGAGAAATACTGCGAAAAAATAACTGACAATAGCGGAACATAGAGCTGCGCTGCAAAATCAAAGAAAAGATTAACTAGAATGTATTCCCACGCATGCGAAAAATATTGCTGTAACTTCCAACGATGCATTCGAACCCTCTTTTAGAACATTGAAGAAAGATAGTTTATAAAGATTCTCCAATAAGATCAAACAATCGTGCTTCTTTTATTTTAACATTGAGTTTTTTTCCGAGGAGTTCTTTTCCTCCTTTGAGAAGAATTTGTTTATAATAATCATTCCTTGCAATAACTGTATTAGTTCCCTCTTTTCCTATTTCGTCAACAAACACTTCTCCTTCCCAGTTCAGCCATGAAGAATTATCAACATGATTCCTGAACAGTTCCGCACAGAGCTTGCTTCTCTCTTTGATTACATTCGTCGAATGCTGTTTCATTGCTGCTGCTTCTGTGCCTCGGCGCGCACAATACTTTGAAATATTAATCACAGGAAACCTGTATTTTTTCATCAATGCCAATGTTTCTTCGAAATCATCTTCAGTCTCTGTAGGAAATCCACAAATTATATCAGTAGCAATAGTGATGTTTGGGAATCTATTTCTGAACATTTTAACGCATTCTTCGAATTCTTTAACAGTGTATTTTCTTTTCATATCTTTGAGTACTTTTTCAGAGCCTGACTGAAGCGGCATATGGATAAATTTGAGGATTTTAGGGTTTTCATAGAGTTTTGTGAGTTCTTCCAGATATTGAAATGCGTGATCCGGATTGATCATCCCTAATCGTATCCAGAACTCTCCTTTAATTGCTACGAGGTCCTTTATGAGCTGCGGCAGTGTGTAGTTAATGTCAAGACCATATGCTCCTGTATCCTGGGAAGTGATCCATATTTCTTTAATGCCTTCTTTAACCGCAGCTTCTGCTTGCTTTACGATTTCTTTTGGATCATAGCTCATCAACGTTCCCCTTGCAAGCTTTGTTTTACAGTAAGCACATGCTCCGACGCATCCTTGATTAATTGGAATAATTTCAATGAATTTATTCTTTCTTACTTTGGGAAGGTTGAGACGAGGATTTTTATTTCTCTTAAGAAAATGCACCACATTACCTTGTAATGTTTCTTCAACAACTTCAACAATGTGATTAATATTATGAACGCCTAAAAGACTAACTTGCTCTAGTTTTTCAGGATCAGCTTGCGCTATACAACCACAAACAATCAAAGGTTTTTCTGCTTTCTTGTGTTTTTTCAATTCCGCGAGAAAACGATCCTCACTGCTATCTTTGACAGTGCATGTATTTATGATAATGATATCAGCATCCTCTTTGTTATCAACGAAATCATATCCTTCCTCTTTGAGTAATCCTTTCATCACTTCACTATCTGAATAATTCATGCTGCAGCCGTATGTTTTGAGGAAGATTGATGTCATAGAGTAGCGAACTAGTGTTGATTTTTAAAAGTGATTATGATAATAACTTAGAATCTAAGAAAGATATTTCTCGAACACTCTAGCAAATTCTTCCTGAAGACGTTTTTCATATTCACTATATTTAAACATCTTATCATTAAGCAATCGATCATAAAATATATCATATGTTTTAATATACTCATTTGCAGCAGAATTGAGAAGATGTAGTCTCTCTGCATGATCTTTAGTCTTAAGAACATCAAGAGCAGTATCCCATGTTGTTCGAAGATCATCGCGCTGTATTTTATCAAACTCTATGTCTTCTAGAGCTATCCCACTTTGCAGATAAGTTCGAACATAGTTCAATGAGTACATAGGAAACTCTGCAATACTTGATCCAAAAAGAAAAAAAAGACCAGGCACTCTTCCTATAATTTTCATTTCTCGATCACGAGCATATTGTATTGGTTGCTTTAGCAAACCTATCCTCCAGTCACCATCAAAATGAGTATTAAGTTTACCAAATATTCTTCTAACTTCTCTTCGTGAAAATCTACTTCCTTCTCTTAACTCACCTTGTATATCTTCAAGACACATAACCTGAGCATCACCCATGTCTCTAAAATGAAGGCCTATACAAGCTACCCATTTATTTGCTTTTTCTCCTCCTTTGCGAAGTATACCGTTATAATAAACTCTAATTTGATTACTATTTCCTACATGAATACAACTTTTTGATTCTTCTGATCGAAACTCGTCAGGCAAATCAGAAATAATAGCACCATAGTCCTGCTGCAGATTCAACAATATTGACGAGATCCATTGACTCTGGGTTAACTCTTCAGGAAACACTTTTGATAATCGTTCAATCAAATACTCCCCATCATCATTTACCGCTTCTTTGTATTTATTCAGAAAGAAATCAGGATTCTCCAAAGAAGTCACGCATTTCTTGAACTCTTCAGTCTGCTCCAACAGCTTCATTTCTATTACTTCCATGACATATGCAATAAAAAAAGAGTATTTAAAGGTTTCTATTTTTACTACTATAGGATTAAGAAAGGTGCTGTAGTCATAGTTTTGGAGAGCTAATTGTTTGCTTATTTTTTCTCTTTCTTGATTTATACAATTGCACACCTAAACTTGCAGCATTTGTAATAGCATACAACCAAAGATAGTTTAACTGATTGTTACCTATACTAACTTCTTTGAATGCAGGATCTGTTGCTAAAAAGACAGGCAAAGCATCCATTCCCAATCCCATAAAAGATCCTATTCCCGCAAAAACCTTATCAGAAAGATTCATATGTAGTTTATCTTCTTTAAACTCAGGATCCTTTTTTCTTTCCCCGTACTCTTTTACCAGACCAACTAATGTTGGCATTGCATAAACAGGCATATAAGCAAGAATCATTCCAGCCATCATATGAGATATTTTCCTATCTACTGCTTTCCTAGTTTTTTCTAATAATTGGCAAGTATATTCTCTTACAGTTATATCATTCATTTTATCACTTTTTATACTACTAAATAGTAATTATTAATATTTAAATATCTCCTTCCACTAAGTGGTATGTATTATGTATGAACATTTGCTTAGAAATATTGGATTAACAGAGAATGAAGCCAAAACATACCTGAGTCTATTACAAATAGGCCTGTCAACAACATCTAAAATCATAGATGCAGCCGAAATATCAAGCGGTAAAATCTACGAAACATTAGATAAGCTATATAAAAAAGGTCTTGTGAGTGTTACACAAATAAATGGCGTAAAACATTTCCAAACAACACATCCAAATGCATTAATTAATCTTATTCAAGAACAAAAAACAGATCTTAATCAAAAAGAGAATCAATTATCCAATATTTTGCCAAAGCTCGCAGATCTTCAACATATTCCACCAACACCATTTTCTACAGAAACATTAATTGGAATAAGATCAATAAAACCCTTAATTATTGATTTGTTCAATAATTCCAAAAAAACAATTAATGCTATGGGGATCCGAGGAACTAAATCACAAAAATACAATAATTTCTGGTGGCACATCACCGTAGAAAATATAGAAAAAAACAACAAAAAAGCACGTTATCTATTTTCAGAAAATACTTCAGAATACCACAATAAACATAAAAAACTAAAAAATGTTGAAACAAAATATATTGAATCGTTAACTCCGGTTGCAATTGATATAATAGATGATCACATAATCATACTAACATACGAAGAAAAATTAAAATGTGTTCACATACACAATAAAGCAATTGCAGATTCATTTCGATCATTCTTCATGAGTTTATGGAGCCAAGCAATGGATTAATAGAGACAATATCTCTCTCATAATGATTCAGACGAGAAAATGTAGATGTTTTTCATTGTGTTTATGATCTGAGTTCATTTATTCTTTCATCACTTCCAATAATAAGAAAACGAAGAAAATGAAAAAAAAATATTCTCGTGATTATCATGATTCTGCACGGAAATTATTCATGTTTTTCTAGGCAAGACATATTAAAGATCCATTCTTTGTAAGAAATAAAGAAAAGATGCTCGATAGGAAGCACCAACTTCAAAAGAGGTTCCTCGCCCGAGTATGTATTGTATTATTTCCGAAATATATAAAATTTATGGTGTGCAATGCTGTGGACGCCTAATCAGGTTAGGCGCCTGCCTCAAAAGCAGGATCCCGCCCCGGGATTGCGGGTTCGAAACCGTACTCTCGGCGATTATCCCGTCCACAGCGTACACTACTTTAAATAACATGCAAAGTTAAAAAAGAAAGAAAAGGATACCTAATCAGGATCCCGACCCCGGTATTTTTTGTAAAAATTCCGAAATATATAAACTTTATGAATATATATCAAGCAACAAATCATTCCTTCACAACTTCCAACTGACCAAATTTGCCAGCAGATAATTGCATATTGCCTTGGTATTCTGATGACCAGCCGTTAGTAATTTTAATAGTATCTCCTTCGTTGACTTTATCGACATCTTCTGCCCATAACGTAACACCTACTTTGCCAGAATCGTCCTCTCCAACACAATTACACATTCTTAATGATCCACCACGAACCTCTTTAGGCTCTGTTTTCTCAATGATCTTTAACGTGATCTCATCAACTTTTCCTCTGTCTTGCAATTCACTTACTTTCATACTAAACACCTCATGATTTAGGAAGCCAAAAGAGATCTATTTAAAAGATTTTCTTTTTCAAAAGTCCAGTGAATGTGCTATATAAAGAGACAAAATATTTAAACCCATACATATCAATGAATTAGAAAGGGACATAAATGGCCTACCTCGACTATATTGTTGTTATTATACTTCTAGGACTCTCTGGATTGTTTTCAGGACTTACACTTGGATTGATGAGCTTAGATGTTTATGAACTCAAAAGAAAAATAAAATTAGGCAACAACTATGCAAAGCAAATCTATCCATTACGTAAACACGGCAATCTTCTCTTATGCACATTATTACTAGGTAACGTCGCAGTGAACAGTGTTCTAGCTATTTTCTTAGGATCTATCACAACCGGCGTCGTAGCAGGTATCACAGCTACAGGATTGATTGTGATCTTTGGAGAAATTCTTCCCCAATCGTTATTCTCGAAATATGCGTTGAAGCTTGGAGCGAAAACAACATGGCTTGTGTATATATTCTATTATCTCCTCTATCCTATCTCAAAACCACTATCTATGTTGTTAGATAGCTTCATAGGGGGTGAATTACCTACTGCCTATTCTAAAAGAGAGGTTGGCCTTCTCCTGGAGGAGCAGCAGGCTTTGAAACGTTCTGATATTGATGAAGATGATGTCGAAATACTAAAAAGAGGATTAGTATTCTCTGACAAAATAGTAAAAGATATTATGACTCCTAAATCAAACACGTTCTTTCTGAAACACAACACTGTGCTTACTGAAGTAAAGCTTGAAACCATCCATAATCAAGGACATTCAAGGATCCCTGTTTATAATGAAACAAGAGATAAAGTGATAGGTATTCTTTATGCAAAAGACCTTATCTCTGTGAGTCCTGATGACAGAAAAAAAGTGCGTCAATTAATGAGAAAAACAGTACAATTCATCAAAGAGGATGCAAAGCTCGACGATGTCTTAGAATTCTTCAAGAAAAAAAGAGTGCATCTCTTTGTTGTAAGGAATAAATTCAAGTCAGTTATCGGCATTGTAACACTTGAGGATGTTCTAGAAGAGATTGTGGGCGAAATAGTGGATGAACACGACCGAAGAGTTGATATGCGGAAGATGAATTGAATTGAACATCCCAAAAACATTTAAATAAGGATTCTTCAGTTATCTTAGAGGTGTTTTATGTACGATATTATTATAGGCCGTAATGCTGCTGATCTAAAGGAATATGGTAGTGAAGGTACTATTCTCATAGGAAAACACTATATTAAAATGGGTCAAACGACTTCATTATCAAATAAAGTATTCCTTGATATGATCCGTTCTCATGTAGTATTCATCTGCGGTAAAAGAGGTTCTGGAAAATCGTACACTATGGGTGCTATCGCCGAAGGGCTTGCTGATCTGCCGAAAGAAATAGGTCAGAATATCTCTATCATTCTACTAGACACTATGGGTGTTTACTGGACTATGAAATATCCTAATGAAAAAGACAAAGATCTCCTAGAGGAATGGGGATTTAAGCCAAAAGGACTTGATGTAAATATTTACACACCACATGGCTATTATGACTCCTACAAAGAGAAAGGAATTCCTACTGATCACCCCTTTAGTGTGAAGCCATCTGAATTAGATGCAGAAGATTGGGCAATAACGTTTGGTATTGATCGTCATGACACTGTTGGCGTGCTCATTGAACGTATTATTCATCGATTGAAAGAGCAGCTTGATGATTACGATATTGATGATATTATGCATGCGCTTATGGCAGACACTGAAGCTGATGAAGATACGCAACACGCAGCTAAAAATCTATTTGTGAATGCAAAAAATTGGGGTGTCTTCAAAAAAGATGGCACTCCTCTAAGTGAACTAGCTAAAGGAGGACAAGTAACAGTATTAGATGTAAGCTGTTATGCAACTTTACCTGGTGGGTGGAATATCAAAAATCTTATTGTTGGATTAGTAAGTCAAAAACTATTCATTGAACGCATGGTTGAGCGTAAAGATGAAGAATTCAAAGACATCAATAAAAAAACAAAATTCTTCAGCGAAGAAGAAAAGGGGAAAAAACAAGAATTTCCTCTTGTGTGGTTAGTTCTTGATGAAGCGCACGAGTTCCTGCCTGTGAAAGGAAAAACTATGGCAACAAATCCTCTAGTAACAATATTGCGAGAAGGTAGACAACCAGGCATCTCTTTGATATTAGCTACGCAGCAACCAGGAAAAATCCATACTGATGTAATGACGCAATCAGACACCATTATTGCACACCACATTACCGCAAAACTCGACACTGATGCCCTTGGAATGCTCATGCAATCATATATGCGCAGTGGATTGGATGTTTTACTGAATGATCTTCCACGAGTGAAAGGTGCTGCTTTGATTCTTGATGACAACAACGAAAAAATATATCCTATCAGAATTCGCCCACGCTTTACCTGGCATGGAGGAGAATCACCAATAGCTTTACACAAAGAAAAGAAGATGTTTGATTTTTAGAAAATGGAATTCATCCACTATTTTTCTGGAATGTCAAGGATGCTTAGAAGAAGGTTCAAGAAAGAGTATGATCAATTCGAAGGGAATGCTGAAGAGATCTGCAAACAAATCGTTGAGCAATGCTGGAACGGAAAGTTCTTCCAAACCAGTTTAGGACATTTCTCCGTGTTCTTCATGAGAGACTTCGGTATGTGCTGTGAAGCGTTACTTAATCTAGGCTATCGAATGAAAGTCATAAAAAGTTTAGACTATGCATTACAGTGTTTTTTCAAACATAACAAAATAGGAACCGATATTGCTCTTTCAGGAGTTCCTCTCTACAGCTTTGATTATCCTTCTGATTCATTGCCTTTTCTCTTAAGAAGTCTCCGTCTGGCAAAAGCAGATAGTTTACTAGAGAAATATAGAGAATTTCTACAGAAAAAAATCTTTGAGTATAAAGGTGTTTTGCTTGATGAAAAGAAAGGCATTGTGAAAGCAAACGCAAACCTTTCAACAAGCAAAGATCATTATCATAGACCAAGCTGTATGTATGCAAATAGTATGCTTGGTATGGTCAATGTAGAAATCGAACGTATCAATAAAATATATCGATCACAGCTTCAAGGCAAAGATTTTTTTGAGAATCCATTTGCAGAATATAATCTTAAGAAAATAATGAAGAAAACATTCTGGAATGGAATTTATTTCTATGATGATTTGTTCAAAGAGAAATATGTTGCAGGCGATGCCAACATCTTTCCTTTTTATTGCAATGTTTTCGATGCAAAACATGACAAAGCTATGTTGCTTTCCTGCATTCATGAGATCATAAAAACCAAGCTTGATATTCCCGTTCCTATCAAATACACAAATCACCAGGATAAGAAAAAAGAGATTTGGCCACAAACATGGGTTTCTCCAAATTATGAAGGAGACACGAATTGGGCTCATGTAGGGCTATGTTATATGTATGTTATCTCAGAAGTTGATAAGAAGCTGCTAAAAAAATATGTGAATACATATGAAAAACAAATTCTTAAGTACAAGAATTTCTTAGAGTTATATAATCCAGATGGAACACCCTACAAAGCAGGATTATACAATTGTGACGAAGGTATGCTCTGGGCTGCCATGTGGCTGGATTTGAAGAGGAAAGTATCATGATAAACAGACATTATTTTTTTGTCAGTCTTGCAGGAATTTTATCAGGACTAGTTATTTTTGGAGGCAAAATATTCGCTGATTTCGGATTATCTTTGATAGAATTAGCAACATTACCTTATTTCCTTGCAATTTTTGTCTTAGGACCTTTTGTTATGCTAAACAAAAAATTACGATGGACAAAAAAAATGATGCCAATACTAATGCTCTACGGACTTGTCAGCATATTTATTGTGCTCACCCAATTTGGAGCAGTATTATTGAATGTGCCCGTAGCCACCATTGTATTGCTGCTCTACACTCAACCATTGTGGACTATTCTGATAACAAGAATATTTTTCAAAGAAAAAATTACGAAATACAGCATTATAGCTTGCATCATTGTACTTTTAGGAGTATTATTTCTTGTAAATCCTCTTGATATGATTCATACAAATTGGATAGGCATTCTTGTCGCCTTAGCTGGGGGAATCTCTCTATCTGGATGGGTTATTGTTGGAAGTTGTGCAAGCAAACAAAAGATCCCCCCTATTACTTCAAAATTCTCTGAAACGTTATTCATGATATTAGGACTCGCAATACTCTTTCCGGTATTATCTATATTTATCAAGAATCCTGTAGTCACATCATTCTCATTATCATGGCCTTTGAAAGTATGGATTTATTTGATCTTATTCAATCTTATTGCACAAATACTCAATCATCTTTCTTATCTCGAAGGTGTGAAAAAGGTTCCAACTTCAAATGCAGGAATTATTCTTCTATTGGAACCTGTTAGTGCAGCAGTATTGGCAGCATTATTCTTGCACCAGCCAATAACACTAAATGTAGTTATTGGAGGTATCCTGATTCTGATTGCTAATTATTTAGTGATAAAGAAAGGGTGATGACTTTTTGAAGAGGAAATGTAAATTACTATGTACTAAACGACTCTTTTCCAAGATCCATCTGGATAAGGGGCTTTTGTTGCTAAATCGGCATCATCAAAAATATAGTCGCTATGTTGTGCATAATCAATTAGTTTTTCTTCAAGTTCAATAATGTTCTCTTCATCAAGATTTCCCACTTCAGGAACAACACTGGCAAATAATTCAAGTCTTTTAGCATCTTCTAATTTCAAATAATTATCAAAAAATTCAATAACACCTCCAAGCATACCACAATCAAAACACCTATATAAATTCAAGTCTTTCGCAAAATACAATGTTCCAACATCATATTCATTTTCCGTTCCAGGACAATACGTTACTAAATATGTCTTGTTCTTAGCAATTTCCTCTATAAAATAACTATTTGGGAAATACTTCAAAAACAGATCCTCAATCTTTATTTTTTCCATTAATTCATCTGCTAATCTGACAATATCTTGTTTATCCATAAAGCCAGAGATTAACCAGCAGTATATATTTCTTACGTAGTAACAACCAATCTTTATAAATAAAAATGATCCTTTTTGACTATGTTCTCATTTTATCAAAAAGAGGTGGGTGAGTGTTTTCATCAGCTGCATAGCTCTGCAGAAGGACTCTCTGAACCAGAAGCAAAAAAGCGCCTCAATAAATATGGCTACAATAAACTCACAGAGAAAAAGAAAGAGACACTATTGCACAAGCTCTTCAGTCAATTTACTGATGTACTTGTTATTGTCTTAATCGCTGCTGGATTGATCTCATTTCTCATGGGCGATAAAAGCGACGCCCTAGTTATCTTCATTATTGTATTAATCAATGCAAGCATTGGATTCTGGCAGGAATTCAAAGCGGAACGCTCACTCGAAGCGTTGAAAAAAATGGTCAAATCTGAAGTAGAAGTAATCAGGAAAGGAAAGATACAGAAGATTGATGCTAAATTCCTCGTTCCTGGAGACATCATAGCACTTCAAGAAGGTGATTCCATTCCTGCCGATGCAAGAATTATAGAAGCTGTAGAATTGAAAACAAATGAATCTGCTTTAACAGGGGAGAGTATCGCAAAACCAAAAATAATAGAGAGCATAGCCAAAAAAATATCAAACAAAAGCGATATGCATAATATGCTCTTCATGGGGACTGTGGTTACACATGGTCATGGCAAAGCTGTTGTTGACAACACAGGAATGAATACTGAATTCGGAAAAATTGCTAAACTTACCACTGAAGTGAAAGAAGAAAAAAGCCCTCTCCAAAAAGAACTTAATCACACAGGAAAATTCATCGCTCGCACCGTCTTGATTATCTGTATTCTTGTTTTCGTAACAGGAGTTGTATTAGGTCAATCTTGGTTCGATATGCTCTTTTTTGCTATCGCATTGGCAGTCGCAGGGGTTCCTGAAGGATTGCCTGCAACAGTAACTATAGCATTAGCGCTAGGTGTTTCACGCATGGTAAAAAATAACGCTATTATACGAAAACTTTCATCAGTGGAAACGTTAGGATCAACAACAGTCATTTGTTCTGATAAAACAGGAACGTTGACAAAAAATGAAATGACAGTGAAGAAAATATTAGTCAATAATAATGTTGTCGAGGTTACAGGAGAAGGATATGACATAGGAGGAGGCTTTCTTAAGAACGGCAAGGATTACAAGGATTCAACACTTGAATTATTATTGAAAATAGGATATTATTGTAATGACGCTTCATTTTCAGAGAAACATGAGCTTCTTGGAGATCCTACAGAAGGGTCATTAGTAATCTCTGCGCAGAAATATGGATTGAAAAACACCACCCCTCGAATTGATGAGATTCCTTTTGATTCTGAGAGAAAGATGATGAGTACTATACATGAAATAGACAAGAAAAGAATGGTATTTGTCAAAGGCGCTTCAGGAAAAATTATTGATGCTTGCACCCATATTGTTATTGACGGCAAGAAAACAGCAATGACTGATGCAAAACGAAAAGCGCTTAGAAACACAGTTGAGCAATTTGCATCAGAAGCATTACGCGTGATGGGTTTCGCTTACAAAGAAATACATACACATGAGAAAAAAGATCATTACGAGAAAGATCTTATCTTTGTCGGTTTGCAGGGAATGATTGATCCTCCCCGACCAGAAGTTGCAGAAGCAGTTAAGATGTGTAAGGAAGCACATATGAGAATATTTATTGTCACAGGAGACTACGGCAATACAGCAAAAGCTATTGCTAAACAAGTAGGTATTGCTGATAAAGATACTCAAGTCATCAAAGGATCTGCACTTGAGCATATGTCTGATACGCAGCTTAAGAAAATATTGAAAGCTCCTACTGCGATCTTTGCAAGAGTAGCCCCTGAGCATAAGATGAAGATCGTTTCAACACTTCAAGAAATGGGAGAAATAGTTTCTGTGACTGGTGATGGCGTTAATGACGCTCCCGCATTGAAAAAAGCTAATATCGGAGTTGCTATGGGTATTGCAGGCACCGAAGTATCAAAACAAGCCGCCGACATGGTATTAATGGATGACTCATTTGCAACTATTGTAAAAGCAGTACGGGAAGGCCGTACTATCTATGATAACATTAAAAAATTCGTAATGTATGTTTTCTCAGGCATAGGGGCAGAAATATTCTTGGTCATTGTTGCTATGCTCTTAGCATTGGTTGTTCCTGGTATGGAATTTATTGCCCCTATTACTGCTATCCAGATTCTCTTTGTGGACTTAGGTACTGAGGTATTGCCTGCATTAGCATTAGGAGTTGATAAAGCAGAAAGAGACATTATGAAGCGTAAACCTCGAAAACACAATGAAAGAATTATTGATAAGCATTCAATGGCAAGAATTATTCTTAATGCTACTTTTATTATGCTTATCTGCATGGCTGTGTTCTTACATATAAAACCAGAATCTATAGTGAAAGCACAAACAATGGTATTTGCGATTGTAATAATGTCGCAAATGTTCAATGCGTATAATTTCAGAGCTAAAGATAAATCTATCTTCACGGTGAATATATTCAGCAACATTAAACTGATATTCGCTACACTAACATCAACGATTTTATTACTACTGCTCTTACACATTCCATTATTAATGGAAGCTTTTCATTTAGCCGCATTAACGCTTTCAGAAATGGGATTGATTCTTCTACTTGGATTTCTGATCATTCCATATAATGAAATAGTAAAGCTCTTTCTTAAAGAACGACGCCACACTACAATTCCACACCCAAAACTCCCTTCACAAGCAATCCCACAATAAAACTTACAATAGCCACGCCTAATGAAATGGTAGCCATTTGAACAAATCGTGTCCAAAACTTGAGGCTCTTTGCTGTCGCAATATAGAAATTAAAGCATGCAATGACTGTGATAACAATAAGTAACATTATTCCTAAAGCTATGAATATATTACTGATAAGGAAATAAGGCAACACAAGAAGAACAACCGTAAGCAAATAAGCAAACCCTGTATATAATGAAGATTTCAAAGGTTTTTTCTTCTTATTTTGAGATTGTTCTTCTTTAGCACTCAAAAATTCTGAACCTGCCATACTCAATGACGCAGCAATACCCATGATTACTCCAGAAAGCGCAATCAACCTGCTGTTTTGAAATGCAAAAGTAAATCCTGCCAATGCTCCAGAAAGTTCAACTAATGCATCATTCATCCCCAACACAACGGAACCCGCATATTCTAATCGCTCTTCTTCAATAAGATTAAGCATCACTTTTTCATGCTTTTGCTCATCTTTGATCAGCTTATGCACTCCTTTAATATGATACTTGTGTTGATAAACTCTTTGCGCAACTTGCTCTCCCCGTTCCATTAGTTTTAGCGTAAATGACAATCCTAGTAATCTCGCTAAAAGCACATACCACCAGACCTTGAACGCATTTGGTTTGACCTCTTTTTTCGTCTGTGATTTCCAATACTCATAATGTCTCTTTTCATCACGAGAAATATCCCTCAATATCTTGCTATTTTTCTTATCTTTGATAATCTTAGCAAGATCTGCATAGATATGATGTTCAGTAATCTCATTCTTCTGCGCATGCAGCATAAGTTTAGTGAGATTTGCCATAGAGAACTATTGAATATCCTATTTAAATTGATTGCGATATTTTCCAGAAGCAAAATATGGATAAATACAACAGAAATCACTTATTTTTCGTAGAGAGGATCATACTCGACCACAAATCCATCATAGGTAGGATATTTAGTCATAACACCAACTTCTATAATCTCAGGAATCTTTCGCTTGATCACTTTCTCCACAAAATCAATATGCAGATGAATCTTCCTTCCTTCCACGGCAATCATTTCTTTAGGGATTTTGCTCTTGAGCATTATTCTCTTTGCGCATACTTCCCGATCAGCAGATGATGTCAATTTTATAACTCCGAACACCAACATTCCTTCATCATCAATCTCTTGATATGGTTTCTTGATATTCTTTGCGCGTAATTTTATCCTGTTTGCCATCTGCATGGCATCCTTAAGCTTACATGTACAGTAATGTGCTCGCATATTCAATTCTTTGCATCGTTCAAGAATTCTCATCGCTAATATCTCGCTTCCTTCAACAGCATACGACATATCGTCCTTACACACAATCTCCCGTTGCTCTTTAGTTTTCTGCCATACTTTATTATCTGCAACCTCTAATTCATTCAGATTCAAAAAATCAATTTTTCCATTCACAAAATCAAGAAATTTATCATAATGTTCTTCAAGCCATGGAATAACTGGAATCTCTACTCCAACATCCCAAGAAAACTTCTTTGCTAATTTTATTTTCTCCCAATGTTTTTTATCATCAACATCAACATGAAATCTAATTTCATCCAATCCAGAATCAAATAATTTCTTCAACTTAGTTTCATCAACCAAATCAAGAGGAGTATAGAGATGTATATGAAACTCTTTGCCAAATTCTTTTTTCAATCTTATAATAGCACCACATACTCGATCTAACTTAACTAAAGGATCTCCCCCAGTAATACCTGCTCCTTTTGCCTCGCAAAGTTTTGTTTCCTCGATAATTTTGCTAAAATCATTTTCAAAATCAGTAATAGGAACTTCATTTGCATAAATCACATCTTTGTATATTTTCTGATCAGAAACCGGACAGAAAGGACATCGTTTACCACATAATCCTGTAATAAAAAGTACTAACTTCCTACCTTGGACGCAAAGATCACAGCCTTTTGCTAATCGATGAATACGCCAGGAATAATAAGGGGTTTTCTTGATATCTGCCATAATAGAAAAAACATCTCATTATTTTTATTTCTTTTCTGTTGTTGCTTCCCAGAGATCGAACACAAAAAACCCTTTTTGCGTCTTCTTGCCAAGCAACTGCTTATATGCTTGAGAAACTGCCAACGCAGCAGTAGCATACGAGACGGTATTAATGAATCCTTCCTCTTTCTGTTTAATAAATCTCTCAAGATCATCAAATGTTGATGAAGGCGTAAAGACTTGAACTGCTCCTTTGCTCCCTCTATGATAAACACAAATATAGCCCATTTTTTTCTTTTTGCAGTACTCCCAAATAAATGCATTTAATTTTGGATCAGAACTTGCATCAATGACAAGGCTTGCATCAACCATAAAAAGTGTGTCCTCAGAAATTTCTTCATTAAATCCCTTGATATTGGCATCCTTATTGAGATTCTTCAATATTTTTTTCGCTTGATTCGCCTTAAATTTCCCTATATCAGCCTCTGTATAGAGCCCTTGGCGATCAATATCATCTAATTTGACTCTGTCTCTATCGATAATTCTTATTGGAATTTTAGCTCTTGTCAGAATTTCTGCGCAAATACTGCCTATTCCTCCTAAACCAACTACTGTAACAGTCATGCCCTGAAGCTTTTTAATTCCTTTGGAACCGATTTCTTTGAAATCCGCAAAATGTTTATATCCTTGTGTCATATTTAAAAGGAGTCAATAATCCATATATAAATCTTGCTCTTCTAAACTCTCATGAAACATTAAGATTCACAGGACAATCACCTCAATAACATTTATAATGCAATAATAATGCCAATTGACAATGCCAAGATGTCCTAAATGTGGTCTCACTGACCCTGGAAAATGCAAAGATCCAAAATGTCCCATCAAAGCGAAGCTCTTCTCTCAAAAGAAGATTAATATCAAAGCAAAGGAGCACTTTGCAGGAAAAACTCCTAATATCTTTGTTGGACGATATGGATATCCTAATATCAATGTAGGCTTCCTTTCTACTGAAGAATATGATAAACACGATGAACCATTAACATGGAGTAAAGAGCATTGGGACATTCCTCGAATTGTCGATAAACGCATCACTCTCATAAACTCCAGATTTAAAAATTTAAAGAATAATTTCAACAACAAATTTATGGAACTTGTTCAAGAAACAAGTCTTTCTCATAATCCTGTTGAAACAGAAATCACATTGACAAAAAAACCAACATTACAATTATCATTAAACATCGAAGCATCTCCTCACGGACCTAATGTAGGCATTAAAAAAGCTTTTATTACTGAAAATGTAAAAATCCCTCGTGCAGTGGATAAAATTGTTGATGATACTGACTTCAAGGCAGCACCTGCCATGACTTCACTATATGGTAAAGGATTTGATGAACATTATTTAACAAAAATCCTCAGCGCAGGAAATCTTGGTGTAAAAAAACAAAGAATATTAGTCCCTACTCGTTGGAGCATTACAGCAACAGATGACACTTTAGGAAAATCTATCGCAAAGGACATTTTTAATTACAAAGAAACTCCCTATCTCTCATTTCTTGATGGTTACTTAGGAAATAATTATTTGGTGCTATTTTTCCCAGGATTATGGAGATATGAATTAGTTGAGATGAGTGTAAGTAATGGAAAAATCACAGGAGTGTGGACAGATTATGAGAATTTCAAAGGAAGAAAAGACTATGCAAGCAATACTGTTGGAGGTTATTATGCTGCAAAACTTGCTGTGCTTGATTATATGAAAGAAAAGAAAAGAAGAGCTTCTGTTCTTGTTTTGCGCTTCATCAGCGACGAATATTACGCTCCATTAGGAGTCTGGGTTTGCCGAGAAGCATGCAGAAAATCAATGAAATCAAAACCTATTGAATTCGACAATAAGGAACTGTTATTAGCATATGCAAAGAAAATAGCAAAAAAAAGATTCGGTATCGACATTACCTCTGTTCTTCGAAAGAGCAAGCTTCTCAAAGAACTCAAACAACAGAAGAGATTGGTTGATTATTAACAACACAATCTTTTTAAATTCAGAAAAGGTTTATCCACCATGTCAATTAATTATAAGCAAGGGGTATTGAATTTTCTTATGAATAGATTCGGAAAACTTATAGGAGAAACTATTCTTGATAACTATCTTGAAGACGCAGGACTGAAATCATTGAACGATCTCCAAGAGCATGAACAAGTGAAATTCATAGATAATATCCTCGAATCAATTCTGAACAAACACTATTCAAGAGAGGAGATAGAAAATATCAAGATTCAACTCAGTATCCAGGTCTGCATTGATCAAGCAGCTGATGCCACCACACAAGTATTAGGAGAAAAAATATCAATAGACCCTATAAAAGTATCCCATAGATCAGATAAAGAATTCCTTGCAACGGCAGAACATCTGCTGAACGACAATGAACCTATTTATGTCAAAATAGAAGGTGATAATGAAGGAAGAGCTGTCTTCTTTATCCCGAAAGATCAAGTTGAGAAAATCAACGATGCTGTGTTAGATAAACTGATGGAAGGCCAAAGAGATTTGAGCCATCACGCGATTAAACAATTGTTTATGATGTTCTGTACCCCCTTATCAGAAGCATTTAAAGAAGTCCTTGAAAAAAACATCACACTGACAGTGACTTTAGGAAACCCTGAGAAGATGTTTAAAGAATTGCAAGAACCAACTATTGTATCAAGCGATATCACACTACATATCAAAACTGAGTCCTACAAAGGAATCATCTACATATTGATATCGAAGAAAAACATATAAAACAATGATTCTTCACGAAAGTATGGTATTTCCATTCATCAAAGATGGTGTTTTTATTGAAAAAAAGCTCTGGAAAGAACACATCAGAACTCTACAAAGAGAAGTAGGAACTACATTATACAGAGATAAAGAAATTTGCATTCAACTACTAAAAAAAACATTTATGCAAATCATGGAAGAAATAACTCCTAAGAAGCCGTTTGGTATTATGTTCTCAGGAGGGGTTGATTCCGCACTGATTGCTCTAGCATGCAAAAAACTTAAGAGAAATTTCTATTGTTATACTGTGGGTTTCCAAGAAGATGGTACTAAAGAACCAGAAGATGTCACTTTCGCAAAACGAATAGCAAAACAACATAATCTTCCTTTAAAGATCAAGTTATACAACAAGAGAGAGTTGCTTTTGTTGCTGAAAGAAACGATGCAGATCCTCGGCGAAGATAATGATCCTGATGCCAATATAGTAGTAAATGCAGGAGTAGGTGCTGTATTACTGGGATGCACCAAACTTGCGAATAAAGACAACATAGCGTCACTTTTTTCAGGCATCGGCAGTGAAGAGATTTTTGCAGGTTATTTCCGCCATGTTAAAGCAGAAGATAAGCAGCAGGAATGTTGGAATGGTCTTTACCAGTTATTTGAACGAGATCTTATGCGGGATGGAAAAATTGCTTTAGCGACTAACATTACTTTCATCACTCCCTTCCTTGAAGATGATCTTATTGATGTAGCGATGAAAATTCCTGCTTCTTTTAAAATAAAAGGAAAAAAGAAAAAATTAATAATGAGGGATGTTGCTCAAGCATTAGGACTTGATACAAAGGCTGCACAACGACGCAAACAAGCTGCCCAATACGGCAGCAGAATTGATGCAACCATAACTAAATTTGCACGCAATCATCCTAGCAAAAAAGCATTCCTTACGAGTCTATTACTATGATTATCGAAATTATCAACAGAACATTGGACACGATCATAGCGAAATTTGTCACTGGCGTAATCATTATCATGCTCGCTATTGTCGTTGGTAATATCTTAAAGAGTCTTATTATTGAAATACTAAAACGAACTATACTCTGGACACAGAAACGAACAAAATCACTGAGTATACTTCTTGCTTCGTTAGTAAAATACTTCATTATTGCTGCAGGCATCATCGCAGGGCTTGACAGCATAGGACTCCTTAATCTCATCATCAAGTTTGTTATTGCAGTCTTCGTTCTTCTTACTATTATCTATGCTATTCTCATAGCTGTTGATTTCCTTCCAGAAGTGATAAGTAAGAGAAAAATGAACCTGTATGAGGGTCAGAAAATCAAGAGAAAAAATATCAAAGGCATTATCGTGAAGAAAAGATTCACTTCGCTACTTCTCAGAACAGATTCGGACGAACTTTTATTACTACGCTATACTTGGTTTAAAAATCCTTAGGAACAGATCATCTCGAGCATAGAACTAATGCTCCATATTTTAGGTCGAACCCCTTCAGGAAGGCTTCCTGATTCTGCAATTTCATCAAAATCAGAAAGAATTTTATGAATCTTCAGCTTGATATCGTCGCAGTTCTCTAGATCCTTGACCATCTCGCTAATTCTTTGCTTAACGTTCTTTGGTATCCCTGATTCTTCCTGAAGATCATTAAGTGCTTCAACAATACCTGATAATTGCTCCTGATCTACACTAACTGCAGCCATCATCACTCCTCCTTCTCCTTCATATCTTTCATAATCTCTGATTGCAATTCTTCAGCTTTTTCTTTAAGCTTACTCTCTTGTTTCTCTAACGATTTAAGCCTGAGATCAATAACTTCTTTTCTTTTTGTAAGATCATCTTCAAGTTTTTTCTTTGATGAAGCAACCATGATATTACCAATAATTTTGTATCCTTTTTCGACGTTCTGCAATTCTTCTGTTGCCGATTCAATTTCAAAAAGAGCTGATTGATATTGCTGCTTCTGCGTAAGAAGAGAATGCATGTTCTGTTGCAGCATTGTCAGCTGATTAATTTTTTCTTGCATATGTATCGACCTTTTCTTTGATAACAAGATTTTTTGTGATGGTGTTGAATGCTGCTCTCAATGAAGATGCATCCTTTGCCTTAATTATGAATACAAGCTTCTCATCTCTTTCTTCAATACTGTAGTTTGCTCGTTCTCCAATTTCTTTGTCCTCAAGCAAAAAGAGCTTTTTCGTCTGCTTGTCAAGAGGAACAATGATCTCAGCTTGATAGCTCATCGTGCAAGGACATGGGTGCTTCTTGTTCTTGGTTTAAAAAGCACTTTTGAGCCACAGTAAGGGCATCTCACTTTCTTCTTTACATATTGTGGCTCCACACTCTTAAGGCAAAAGAAGCACTTGTAGTCTGCCATATTATATCTCCTCGACCTCTGTCTTGATCTGTGATGGTTTCACCGGTGCATACGCTTTACTGGTGAATTTAATACCGCATTTTTTGCAAGCCCAAACGCCTGAAAACTGTCGGATAACTTTAGGATAGGTGCAATTAGGACATACTGTATTCTTTGCACTCTCATTGTTGGCTAATCGAATCCTATTGGTCAGCCCATATCTAGGACCAAATCGGGTCGCATATCCTTTTTTCTTCTTCTGGGCCATTTTCTTCAGGAGAATTATCACGCCTTTATAAAGGTAATGGTTGGAATCAATGCTTCTTCAATAGAATTTGTATCATGGAGCCAAAGGCAGGTCTTGTGATAATAACACCAATAGAGACTCCAATTATGGTAGTAATAGCAAATCCTTTGAGTAGTCCCGCTCCTGCAAACATCAAAGGAACCATGGCTACGAGCGTAGTTAAATATGCTGCTGTGATAATAAAAAATGCTTTTTTGAGCTTCTCTTTCCAGCCTAGTTCAACATTTCTTTTTCTTCCCAGAGTCTCATCAGTAATCACAATCTGATGATCTACTCCAGTACCTACTGCAATAATAATACCAGCAATAGCTGCCAGATCAAGGTTCCATCCAATTAATGAAGCAACACCTAATAGTATGAACACTTCAGAAAGCATGGTGATAGCCATTGGAATTGCTATAGTAAATCTTTTGTATCTTATAGAAACAACAACAACCACGGCAAGAATAGCCAATAATCCGATCAGCAAAGCATTATCTATGAATTCTTCACCTAACATAGGAGAGATACTGTCTACTTTGACAATATCAAGCTTCACCGGAAGACTTCCTGTGATCATGATTGTCTGTAATCGTTTCATACTCTGTAAGGCATCAGAAATGGCCTCTTGTTGCGTTTCTCCTGCGCCTCCTCCACTAATCTGAATGTCCGTTACAGCTCTTCCCTTAAGATCTGCGCCAATATTCAATTGATCAACAAGCTCATCATCAAGATATAATTCAATTTGACTCTCAAGATAACTCTGGCCGTTCTCATCAGTGTAAACATCGAGATCTTTCGTTGCATCAGCTTGACGTTGTGCTGCTTCTGGATCAAGCGTGATCGAGAATGCAAATTCACATTGCCAACCTCCTGCAGTACTAGGTGCGCAACCTCCTTGACGAGCAATACCTGAACATTCAGCGCTTCGGCAGACATACTTAATATCTTTACCCCCTACAAACACAGTTTCATTATTGATCTTTGCTTCAAACTTTCCTTGACTTGAAATTAAATCTTTGACTTCTTCATCGTTTGCCCCAGATACCTCAACAAGAATGAAGTTCTTACCGGAAAAATCCTTAACTGCTCTAACAATCACATCAGACAATCCATACACATTTACTCTCTGCTTGATGTTTTGGATTATAAGATCAAGATCTTCCAAATTTACTTGTTTTTCAGGCTCAAGCAATACTCTTGTTCCTCCTTGAAGATCAAGTCCTTTTCGTATATTATTCGTTGGCACAGGATACACAACAATACCTAATGGTTCAACACCTAACGATCGTTGTTCTGATTTCTGACGCGTTTCGTATCTTGTGACATTAGTTGTTTCATTTGTGGTTTGGTTGAATAGTTCCTCAGTAATTTTGACTTGTTCAGTTTCATTAAGATAGATCGTCTCGAACATCTCTCTAGTAACAAGAGTATAACTTCCCTTACTTGTCTTAATGCGAATTGTTCTATTAGGGCCAAAATCATCAATAATCGAGTAATACTCTTCTTCTGAGTTGACCTGCTGATTATTAACGCTTAGAATGATTTCTCTGCTTCTTGGAAGTATATTTGCTTTTGGAGAATCCATTGCTTCTGCTGCTACTGTGTTTTTCTCTATTCCTCTAATAGCAACACCTTCAGGCATGATATTTGGATTAATAGCAACAAGAGAGAAGAGCAAAAACACTAATAGAATGATGATCCTTACATTGGTAAAAATCTTTTTCAGTTTCCCCATTAGCGTTCACTCTTCTTCGTTTTTCGTTCTAAATATAATCTGATGATACCTACATTCTGTATCCAAGTATTAATAATATCGACAAGCAATCCAATCAGTACAATAGTCATGATCTGTGAAATCACTTCAGATCTTGAAACAATGAGTCCTAGAGCAACAGCCACAATAGTAGTAACTTGCATAGTCAATCCTGTTTTCATTGCTCCTATCACTCTTTTTATGATACTTCCTGATTTTTCTCTAAGTACTCTGGTGCTGAGGAGAATATCGGTATCTACTGAATAACCGATAAGCATAAGGAATGCTGCAATACCTGCTGTTGACAGACGGATATCAAGCAGGTTTATTATCGCCAATGTTACAATAATGTCCGATACTGCCGCTAAGATAACTGCAATACTTGGCACGAATGTTTTGAAATAAAGAAATACCACTATACCCATAAAGACGAAAGCAATAAGAATTGCTGTTAAAGTTTGATTGAAGAAAGACGCTCCTAAGCTCGGACCTGTTGATTCAGCAGAATAGTCAATAATATCAATTTTGTTCTCTAATGTTGCTATCATCTCTTTTTCAGCAATATCTGAAGTATCTATAGTAACACCTGTGTGTTCTCCAAGCGTTCTTAATGATCGTACAACAACATCTCTCCCTGGAAATGTTTCCTGAAGATACTGATCAATCATTGCAGCATCAGCATCAGTCTGAATGGTAAGTGAGAGTCCTCCTTTTAATGAAACTCCTCTATTGATGAAATCACCAGTCATAGCAACTTTGGAGATAATAAGAATAATAGCTATTAATAATATGATGAAGGGAATAACGAGAAGCTTCTTGTAATGCTTATCATATACCTCAAGCACAGGATTAGATTTCTTTTTAAGTTCCTCTTCTTTTGTTTCTTCTTCAAAATATTTATGGTGCTTTCTCTTGAATTTCTGCTGTTTACGCTGTTTTCTCGATAATGTCATCCAACCTAACCCCTAATATAAGGTCGTGAGAAAAGGATTCCATTTATATAGGTTGTGGTGAGACTTAAGAACTCATTTTCACAAATTCTCCGTTCTTGACTGTTTTAATGATAAATTCTTTTACTGCATCGCCGTTTTCATCAAATGAAAATTTACCTCCTGCACCATTGTATGCAATTTGATAGATGCAATCCTTTACCGCATCAGGAACATTATGAGCTTCTTCAATACACCAAGTCAGTATGTACAATGCATCATAAGCATTGGCTGCGAGCATCTCAGGATATGCATTGTAGCGTAAATAATACTTCTCTCTAAACACTCTCTGTATTGAATCATCACTCTCTGCATCATACGGATACGGAAAAACCAATCCTTCAGCTGCAGATCCTGCTGTGGTAATAAGCTCTGATCCAATTGCTCCAGATGTCGCAAAGAAAATAATATCCATATCCAATTCCTTCGCTTGCATCAACATATTGCCTGCCATCTTTCTTGTCATGGCAAGAAGCACATACTTCGCATTTTGTTTTTTGAGTTTGAGCAAATACGTTCTATAATCTGTTTCCTGCACATCAATTTTCTGTATTGTTCCTATAATGAAGTCATTTGTTTCTTTATATTCATCAAAACTTTGAATTATGGAATCTGCGTATGCAGTATTCATAAGCAAGAGATGCAAAGGTTCTTCGTTAATAATAGGTTTAAGATAATCTGCAAAGAAAGAAATTTCTTGCTTTGTGTGAATTTGCGTTCTAAAAATATAATCTCCTGCTTCAGATACTTTATTGGATTGCGATGCAGGACTTATGAGTATAACTTTATTTTGTTCAGCTATAGGAGCCATAGCTAATGTTACTGATGAACCATGTGCTCCAACAACATACTGTACTTTGTCAATATCAATAAGTTTTTTTAGTACAGTTGCACCAGTCTGAGGATTATACTGTGTGTCTTCAAAGAGTATTTCGTAATTATACTTATAATTAGGATTATTATTGATCTCTTCTAATGCCAGCAACGCTCCTTCTCTTTCATATTCTCCTCCATCCGAACTTGGACCTGTTAATGCAACAGCCATTCCTATTTTTACTGTATTGTCGTTGACTACATTGCCTGTAGTGCAACTTATCATTATTAGAGCTAACGCTAGCACTATACCAATTAGTAATCTCATAAGATCATCCTCCGAGGAGAAAAACACACATTTACTATATAAAATTGTGTTGTTAAAAATTAACAACAAATATAAATGAGTAGATATTTCCGATAAAATGGATAAAAGAAAGCTTAAAGAAATTGGTTTTACCGACAAAGAAGTTGATGTTTATCTCACATTATTACGGGTACAAGAAGCTACCGTTTCTGAGATAGCTAAGAAAACCAAAATAAATAGAAGTTTGATGTATAGTGTTTTAGATAGTCTTGCTGAGAAAGGTATTTCCACATACATCATTAAGAATAATGTAAGATACTATAGAGCAGCAGAACCAGGAAAAATACAAGCTATGTTAAAAGAGAAAGAAAAAATATTTTCTTCATTGCTTCCTGAACTTATTGCATTACATAAGCCACAAAAGAAAAAACCTATTGTTGAAATTTTAGAAGGAAAAGAAGGTATAAAGACTGTGCTTAATGATATTATGACAGTAAAAAAAGAATGGTTTGCATTTAATATTCCTGGAAAAGGTCGAGAATTATTGGGAGGAATGGTTGATGCATTTCAGAAAGAGCGTGCAGAAGAAGGAATTACTTTGCATGTTATTTATGTGAAAACTCCAAGCGGGATAAAAAGAGGTCAAGAACTCGGAAAAATCAAGAACACCTATGTTAAGTGCATGCCTGAATCATATGATAGTCCTGCATCAAATCTTATCTACGGCGATAGAATCGTTATTGTTTTCTGGTCTAAAGAACATCCTTTTGCAATACGTATTATCGACAAAGATCTTGCAGAGAGTTATAAGAACCAATTCAAAGCCGTATGGAATATCGCTAAAAAAGAATGATATGCGCCGTGGGAGAGAACCGAGAGAACGAAGTTCTCGTGGCACCAAAAATCTTTGATTTTTGAGTGTTTCGCCCTTGAGGTTTTATCAATCTATATCGATTCGAACCCTCACTCTGTTAGGCACAGAACTCGGTCTTGAGCCGAGCGCCAAACCTGACTAGGCTTCCACGGCATAAAATAAAAAAATTTAAATAATTTGAAATCTTTACGAATAATACTCTGTTAGGCATGGAATTTCTTTGAGTCGGTGCCACTGGTTAGACATCCGCTTTTATTTTACACATAAATTTTATAAACTTCGGAAATAATTCAACACATACTTCGGTGGAAGGAAGCTCCAGATCGAGCGACCTTTTTCTTTTTTGTTCTAGAAAACTAAATAGTACTTAAACAATTCCACCAAAAATGTCCTGTGGAAATTTACGAAGGTTTCGGAAGATATTCACTCAATCCTTTCCCTTTCCTCAATACTATCGAAGAATTCAAAGTTTTTCAGTGTACGATCTGGACTGAACCATATCTTGATACTGCGGCCTTTATCTTGTCTTGTAAAAGTATCTTTACCTCCGAAGAAGTAGAATTCTTCATGGCTTTTATGAACAAGAATATCCAATGTGAACAAACAACCTTCTTTTGAGCATTCCTTTTCATAATCTTCCAAGATACCTACGGTTAATCCCATTACATCATTGCGATCAATGTCTCCAGGATTTATTTCTTTAATCAGAGATCCTGCAGGTGTATCTGTACATGAAGCAATAAAAAGAAGTAAAAGAAATAATAACACATATTTCATTTTTTTAGCTGCAACCCTAACTCATCTAACTGTTCTTTTTTCACACCAGAAGGAGCACCCATCATAAGATCTTCTGCATTCTTGGTCTTTGGGAATGCTATTACATCTCGTATTGACTCTCCTCCAGACATCAACATAACTAAACGATCAAAGCCAAATGCAATACCTCCGTGTGGAGGAGCTCCATATTGTAATGCTTCGATCAAAAAACCAAATTTCTCATTTGCCTCTTTCTCTGATAAGCCTAACTTCTCGAATACCTTCTTCTGTATATGCATATCATGTATCCTTATAGAGCCTCCTGCAATTTCAAATCCATTCAACGTAAGATCATAACCAAGACTTTGTATTTCTGCCAGCTCTCCGTCAAGTTCTTCCGCATCACTAATCTTTGGCATAGTGAAAGGATGATGCATACTCACATATCTTTCATCTTCTTCATTCCATTCAAACATTGGAAAATCTGTGACCCAACAAAACTGCCATTCCTCTTTCACAAGATTCAATTTATTTGCAAGTTCAATACGCAAAGCACCTAATGCTTCACAAGTAATAAGCCATTCATCAGCTACAAAAAATACAGTCTCTCCTTTTTGCAGATTCAACTTTTCAATCAGTTCTTTCTTTACACTATCAAGGAATTTTGCAACACCACCTTCTAAATCATTGTCGTATTTCACCCAAGCTAATCCTTTTGCTTTATGCACTTTCACCACATCAGTAAGCTTATCTATCTCTTTCCTCGAGAAATCATTTTTTACCTTAATACACTTGACTGTTTTCGCATTTTTGAAGACGTTGAACTCTGTTTTCTTCATTATATCAGTAACATCATACAATTCAAGATCAAATCGCAGATCAGGCTTATCACTGCCATAAATATTCATCGCATCTTTATAGCTCATACGCTGGAATGGTATGCTGATATCCTCGCCAAAGATCTCCTTCCAAAGATATTTCATGAATTTTTCATTTATGCCAATAATATCATCTTGCTCAATAAAACTCATCTCTAAATCAATTTGCGTAAATTCTGGCTGGCGATCTTTTCTGAGATCTTCATCTCTAAAACACTTTACAATCTGCACATATTTATCATATCCTGCAATCATAAATAATTGTTTGAAAATCTGAGGAGACTGAGGTAATGCATAAAACATACTTTTGTTAATTCTGCTAGGCACAAGATAATCACGCGCACCCTCTGGGGTCGATTTGCCAAGTATAGGTGTTTCAAGTTCAATAAATTCCTCTTTATTGAAGAAATCTCTCGTAGCTTTAAGGACCTTACTTCGGAGCATCAAAGTATCTTGCATTGGCCTTCTTCTCAGATCAAGATAGCGATGTTTCAATCTTGTATCTTCAGTCATTTCAGTATTGCCTTCAATATCAATAGGCATTTGTTTTGCAGTACTTAATACTCTTACTTCTCCATGAATCTCTATAGCTCCTGTTGCTATTTTTTTATTCGGTTGAGGTTTCTTTTTCACAACTCCTTGCACCTGAATAACAAACTCTCTCTTAATATCTCCTTCTTTAATATTCTCCGCAACTATTTGTGTGATCCCATAACGATCTCTGAGATCTATAAACGTCACATTACCATGATATCTCATAGAATGGATCCATCCAGCTAGCATAACTGCCTTTCCTTCATCTTTGATTCGCAATTCCCCGCAGGTATGTGTTCGATACATGGAATAAGAGATATGAATGCTCATTAAAAAAGCTTTGCCTGTTCTAGATTGATAAATATTCTACAGAAAAGAGGTAACAAGGCTCAGATTTATATATATTAATTGAATCCCTCTTCTATGAAAAAAACACTAAAGAAATTGAAAAGAACGCTTTTTCCCGAGGAACATAGAGAAGAACAAAAGAATACCATAAGCACTCTTGATCAATTTGTCATGAATATGAATACTGGTTTACTGTTATCAAAAAAAGAATCACTCAGCAATCTTGAAAGAGGCTTAATTGAACTAACAAATGGTCGCAGACATAGATCGAATGGATTGCTTATCACTGAAAATGGCTATTTTCTAACAGCAAGACATTGCCTTGAAAAAAAGAAATCTCCAAAAACAATACGTACTCATGATGGCAGAAAATATAATATTGAAAAAGTATGTGTAAATGCAAAAAAATATGATCTCTGCTTAGCCAAAGCAAATATTCCTGGTAGACCAATCCCCTTCTTATACAAGATCTATAACACAAATAATCTAAAAGGAACTAGCATTATGCTACATACAAGAGAAAGTAGAGAAATAAAGAAAAAAAGTGGTTTTGTAACCTTCTATATTATGGGAAAAAATACTGAAAACTATGTTGAGAACACTGATTTTTTTATCAATCATATGGAGTTACGTCCAGGAGATTCAGGAGGCATATTGACAAATCCTGATGGAGAGCTTATTGGCATAGCAGTCGCCACCATACAAAATAAAACAAAAATGATGGATTACACTAATGAGGGGTGGGGAGTCAGAATTGTAGCAGGATTAGATGTTATAGAATACTATAGATCTATATTGGCTAATAGAATAAACCATTTCTGATTATAAAATCCCAAAAGGCGCAGGCACAAAGCCCGCCACCTTCTGGGAAAAAGAGGTGAACAAGGGCATTCAGAATTAACTTTGTGCCCTTGCCAGTCATTAGGATTGGCCTAGATATATTTAAAGATTATTGTTTTGTAACCATTCTAGAATAGTATATAAACCAAGAGCAACTTTAAAAATCCTCTGAAACACCAAAATTCATGACACACAAGACTTCACCAGAGCTCATAGAAAAGCGATTAAGAAGACATATTAGAGTGCATAAGCTCCTCCTTGATAGCAAACAAAAATACAACATATTCTCTGACGATTCTCTTGAGTTCCATACCGCAAAAAAGATGCTTGAGCGTATTTTCAAAGGAAGGCTGAAGCTCACTGAGGTGAAGAAGAAATCCAAAGGATGTATCATCCCTATTAGTCTCGAGGAATACATCTCATGGAAATTGAGTTATTACTTTGACAATAAGCCTTTTGATGAAGAGCACCATATATTTCTTCTCCAAAATATCCTTGAGGAAGAATTATTGATGTTGAAGAAGAAATATAAGCTCAAAGGTTCTTTACAGAAAACAAAATTCAAGAGAGAAAGAGTATTTATTGAAGCTATTGCTAAAGATTATCCTGAAGTGAAATTCGGGATGCTGAAGAGTATTGAACATGTTTTAAAATATCCGTGATTTCTCCGAAAAAAACTACCACAGTATTATTAATAATTTAATAATAAGAAGTAGATGAGCAAAACAATCGCAGTGGTGATTATTTTTGTATCGCTGATAGTATATTCATTATGTTCTTTCAATGTAGTGGACCCCAGAGCATTGATTGACATTATCACACAAGAATATGACTTTTCAAAGCATATTCCCTATCACATTCCTGAAGAGAACGGCTCATATGAACTATATTTTTGCCCAAGAGAAGATTGTGAGCAGATTCTGTATGATAAATTAGAAGAACACAATGATATCAAATGCGCTTTTTTCGATCTTGATCTGGAAAAAATTGTTGATATTTTGGTCATGAAGAATGCTTCCGTACTGATTGATGAAGAAGATTATCATAATAATGAGCATTTGTACACTGATAATTTTATTAAGATAACATCTTCTGGATTGATGCACCATAAGTTTTGTATTTTAGATCAAGAGATTGTCATTATGGGTTCTATGAATCCTACCTTTCGCGGAACGTATAAGAACAACAACAATTTGTTTGTAATAGAATCTAAGTATTTATCGCAGAATTATCTCAATGAATTCTATCACATTATGAGTTATGAAGGCAAATACAGGACGGATGAGCAAGAGAAAACTTATCCTGTCATCAACCATAATAACTTCATCATTAAGAACTATTTCTGTCCAAGCGATAAATGTGAAGAAAAAGTCATCGAAGAGTTGAAGAAGGCAAAGCATTCAATTTATTTCATGACTTTTAGTTTCACAAGTGATGCAATAGGCGATTATCTGATCAATAAGAAAGATGAATTAACTATCAAAGGAATATTCGAAAAAACGCAAGCAGGAGGAAAATATTCAGAATATCATAAGATGAAAAATGCCGATATGGATGTAATTCTGGATGCGAATAAAGCCAATATGCATCACAAAGTATTCATTATCGATAATACCACAGCGATATTTGGAAGCTACAATCCTACAAAGAACGGTAATGAGCGCAATGATGAGAATATATTGATTATCTCAAATGAAAATACCACATCAGAATTTCTATCAGAATTTGGCTTCCTGAGAGCTCAAAAAACCAAATAACATAACCACTCTCTAGTCGTCATTATAATAACGTTTATAAATTTATGAACATTTCTCTCCCTATGAATGAAGAGCCCGTACATACAGAGACTACTGCTGTACAGCCCTATCTAGGGCATAAGCCAACATCAACTTGGGAGAAAATTCTCTGGAGTATTGGCATTTTCAGTGCCAGAAAAATAGCAAAAAACAGAGCAAAGAAACTTGAGAGAATAATAGAAACTGAAGACCTCAGACTAGCAGAAGATTTGATGCACCTCTACGGTAAAAATAGTGTCCTTCTCGCCGATGATTATGTAAGACTTGAACATCTTCTTGAACAAAAGAAAGGACATAGAAATTTCAACAATATGCTCGAAGAAGATAATGACGAAGGAGCCAGAACTCTTGTCAATCAATGGAAAGAAAACGGAACCTATGCTATCGCAGATATAAAATCATTCGAAGAACGCCTTTACATAAGAAGCGAAGAAGGAATGTATAAATACTTCGTTGAATCATCAGGAAATGAAAAGATAAAAGTTGGACGAGAGTATATAGAAAGATTCAGCAGAGCAGATACTTTAGAACCTAATTCCAATCACCTTAGCGACGTATCCGAAGAAACTTTTCTTCTTGAACTTGATCTCCTATCAAACAGATTAGATAAAGGCACTTTTGAAAGAAACTACACATATATGATAGACGTAAGAGATTTTTGGCGAAAAAATTCTCCCTCTCTTGAAAAAGGAAAAGGAGAATTATCCAATATCCTTAAGAACAAATCAGACGAATTTCTGGAAAAAGGAAGAATAAAGAAGGTGGGCCATATTAGCATCGGATCAAAAGTCAGAACGAAAATAAATCACTGGACTGATTATTCAAGTAGTTATTTAGGAGACAGAAATGCTGCGTTCCCTATAGGATCCTACGGAAAAGTAATAGATCTCCGCAATGATGTAGCATCTGTTGAATTCTCTGAGTGCAAAAGCGGAAGATGGCAAATGCGATTAAAACGATGTACTCTTTCAAAAAGCATTAATAGTGCTGACTACGTATTAGGAGAGCTCATCCTCTTATCATCTTATTCTTCTGTGGAAACCATAAAATTCAGTAATGCTATTGATGAAATTATATCCATCATTAACAGGGAATAGTGTAAAACTACGATAATTCTATGAGAAACTTTATAAATAACTGCAGGATATTCTCGGTAGGCAATTTTGCCAAAAGAATATGGAGATATGAAATACAATGTATGGAAATAGTGGATTTGGAAATAGGTCTGGTGGTCGAGGAGGCTTCCAGCAAAGGTTTTCCCCGGTTAAAGAGGGAGAAGAATATAATGTGAAGATTGAGACGGTTGGCGAAAAAGGCGATGGTCTCGCAAGGATCAAAGGTCTTGTGATTTTTGTACCTAACACACAAGCAAATGAAGAATGTAAGATCAAGATCACTCGAGTCTTGAAGAAGGTTGCTTTCGGCGATAAACTAGGCCCTGCTGATGGTCCTGTTGTTGTGGAAGATTCCAAAGATGAGAAGAAAGAAGAATCAACCGTAGAAGAGATTGAACAACCTCAAGAAGAAGAAACATACGACACAAGCAACGACAGTGAAAGCTTTGGTGACGAAGAAGGCGATGCTGAAGAAAGCACTGTAGAAGAAATTGAAGAACCTGCAGAAGATAAAAAGAAAGAGGAGTAAAATCCTCATTTTTTATTTCTAAACATTTATTAATAATAGCTTCTTGTCTTATTCATGGCCGAGAAAATAGGTGTTGGCTTTGGTGTAATGGTTCTAAAAGATAATAAAGTACTTCTAGGTAAAAGACATGACGACCCTGAGAAAGCAGATTCTCTGCTAGAAGGAGCCGGAAAATGGACAATGCCTGGAGGCAAATTGCATTTTGGAGAGACTTTTGAAGAAGGTGCCATTAGAGAAACAAAAGAGGAGACAGGAATTACCTTGAAAAAAATGAAAGTCATCTGTATCAATAATGATATTGTAGAGAAAGCACATTTTGTCACTATAGGAATATTATGTGAAGACTTCGAAGGAGAACCTCAAGTGCTAGAGCCAGATGAAATTACAGAATGGAAATGGTTTCCATTAGACAAACTCCCCTCTCCTATGTATTTTCCATCAGAAAAAGTATTAAAAAATTATAAAGAAAAAAAATTTTATATAAGAAAAAATGATTAAAGCTGTTATTTTTGATGTTGGAGGAGTTTTAGAAAAGAAAATTCATCAGAGAATCATAAAAGAATTAGCAGATAAGCATAATCTTGATTACGAATGTATGCTAAAGAATTCTGAACCTATTTTTCATGATGTTATGATAAATAAATTGACTGAATCACAATATTATGAATACGTCATAAAACACAATAATCTCCCTGTCGAAGTTGAAGAACTTACTAAAAGATGGAAAGATCTTACAGAGCCTATTGAAGGTAGTTGGGAGATTGTAAATGAATTAAAAGGAAAATACAAATTAGGAATAATTTCAGATATGGGGATTGAGTGGGCAGAATTTAGAGAAAACAAAAATAATTTGAGAGACATCTTTGATGTCATAATCTGGTCTTATGATGTAAAAACAAAAAAACCAGGAGAGAAAATATTCAAATATGCATTGGAAAAATTAAAACTTAAAGCAGAGGAATGTATTTTTATAGACGATTATGAAAAAAATATTGAAATCTCTAAGAAATTAGGAATAAAATCAATTCTTTTTGAGAACTCGGAACAATTAAGAAAAAAATTAAAAAAATTAATCAGCCTTTAAATTCTTCAAATTTTTCTTCTCTGACGAAGAATGCACATTCGTTGTCAGGTAAGTTAGGAGAATCGATTAACTTCGCTACTCTGCATCCTTTCTTTCCTTTACGTAAATAAATTCTAAAGGTCGATGCATGCGCAACAATGTTTCCACCGATTGGCTTCGTTGGATCTCCAAAGAATTGCGCGGGATCGGCGCTTACTTGATTCGTCACAAAGATTGCTAAGTTATGCATATCTGCTAATTTAGATAACACATGCATATGCTTGTTCAGTTTCTGTTGTCGTTCAGCTAATGTTCCTCTTCCAATAAACTCTGCTCTGAAATGTGCCGTCAAACTATCAACAATAACGAGTTTAACATCAAGCCCCTGATTGTTAATCAGATCAGTAACTTTTTCTGCTAACAACATCTGATGATCAGAGTTATATGCTCTTGCCACTTTGATACGTTTCAATATCTCTTGAGGATCAACATCAGCACCTTTTGCAAATTGTGCAATTCTTTCTGGCCTAAATGTGTTTTCTGTATCAATATACACTACAGATCCTTCAGGGCACTGTTTCAACACTCTTACTGCAAGCAAATGTCCTACTTGTGTTTTTCCTGAGCCAAATTCTCCAAATGCTTCTGTGATAGCTCCTGTTTCAAAGCCACCTCCCATAAGTTCATTAAATGAATCAACTCCTGTCGTTATCTTGATAACTTTATCTCTTTTAGCCATCAATTCATCGCCTGAGAAGAATCCCATATCTAATGCTTCACGCGCTGCATGAATCATCTTCCTTGAAACACTCTCAGATACTCCTGAAGCTTCCACAAGCTCTCCAGGAGTAGCTACTGCTACAGCCATAACAGTGTCGAAGCCAGCTAGCATCAGCTTTTCAGCTGTTGCAGGCCCTACACCTGGCAGATCAGCTACCGTAATATCCTTTTGTTTGGACTCTTTCTTTGTGGTCTTAGCCTCTTTTTTAGGAGCTTTTTCAGGTTCCATTAATATTGCCTCTTGTTTCATGGTAATCACCTTCCATTTATGTTTTTTTTTATTTAGTTGTTTTTAATATAAGTTTAGGTAAAAAAATGAAAAAAATGACGGCTCATGCCGTGATCTTTACGATCTTTAAAAGCTAAGCTTCTACAGGTCCATTATCGGCAAAGCTGACATATTCATACGCTTTGTTCAGAACCAAGACCAATTTAGGCAGATCCATAGCACGCATGCTGTTCGTATTCTGCCATTCATCATTCTTATCCTTGTAGGATCTCTCTATCGAGACTGTCCTAAAAGAACTCTCTTTGCCGTCTTTGGTGACGGCATTGTTTTTCCAAATAGTTGCGCAGATTGCGCCAACTCTAAACTTTTTTTCAGGTGTATTCAGCTTTGCTGAATGCTCAGAAAATTTTTTTTCTGTTGTGTTCATGTAGAACACCTCCACTTGCTTTTCGCTTTTTGTTTCAACTAAACACATAGTGTGTTTAGTGTGGAGCCTCCGTTATAGGGCACAGCTACTTGTGCTGTAAGATCCCTCTCACAGCACAGGTGCCTAGGAGACTGGACGTGAGGTAAGAACCTCGTTGCCGACGTTTTTCAGTACAGCAACAATACCTATAGAATCGTTCTCCTTTATATATCTCACAAGCCAATGTCCAGTGGGAAGTGGGTATTTTCCGGAAATCTTCCGGAAGAATACGGAAAGATTACGAAATTAAAACTTCAAGAATTCCATAACTTTAGCGACGTGCTGTTCATCAATTACAAAGATAGTATCAGTCCAACAACTCATTGTTTCTACTATATTTATTCCTTTTTGAGCAAACAAACCATACAAATACCCTACTATTCCTGGAGTATTTTCAAGATCTTCCGGACTTTTCAAAGTGATCATAGCATAGTTGTTGCTTACTTTAACTAAATTCTTTTTGAAAAGCGTTTCAATATCCTTCTGATATTTTTCAGTCGTTATTATAGTAAAGACTTTTGTTCCTTCGACTGCATAAAAGGTGTCTACTTTCGATCTTACTTCTTTCTCAATATCAATCAAATTATCTAAATATATTTTTTTATCAATTATTGCTACAAGTATTTTATTCTTAATCTCCAATGAACTTTTTTTCAAAACTGAAAGTATTTCTTTTTCCTTTATACTTTCTTTACTTGTTTTTTGAACATATCTTCTGCAAGCAACAAGTATTGCTTCTACTGATGTTTTTTTATCTACTCCTATCTCTTTTGCTATTTTTCTAGAAAGCTTCGAATAATTAACTAAGTCATTCTTCAAACAATCCTGAATACTAGGATGTTCTTCAATATATTTTCCTGCTAACTCAGCTGTCGAAGTCATAATGCCCAAAATAAAAGCTAGTTTATAAATGTTTCATTTTGGACATTGTTGTTTATTTTAGCAAATTTTTTAGCAATTTGAACATATAATTTTGATGCTAATGGCACCTTTTCCCAAATAACAAACTCATTTGGCTTGTGGATACATGATTTCTCACCTGGTCCAATAACCACTGAAGGTATTCCTTTCTTTGTATAAAAACAAGCATCATCAGCACCCATTGCAACTGTTATTTTAGCATTAGCTTCTTTCTTAACTAACTGAAGAATAACTTCGTCATTTCCTGTTAATGAAGGATCAGTTGGTTTACTATAATAAGTAACTTCTGCCAGATCACCTATCGCAGATTGAATAATCACAATAGCATCTTTATGCATAGCAGGTGTTGTTCTTAAATCACATATCATGTAACACGTTTCTGGAATGACATTCGGAGAATTTCCTGATGAAATCATAGTTCCAATTGCAATCGTGGGCACTCCTAAAATAGAATCTTCATATTTTTTCAAATCCATCTTCTCTAAAATATGTGCGCATTTCATAATTTTCAAAAAAGCATTATTCTTGTTATTAGGATTGCTTGCGTGACCTCCTTCTCCTTTTGCAGTTATTTTAAAAAAAATACCTCCTCTATGTCCCTGTTCAACAGCTTTCAAACTAGTTGGTTCTGTTAGCACACAAGCCTGATTCTTGTAAGAATATTTTTTTGTAAACAAATCTAAAAAAGACGATGTTCCAGAACCATCAAGTTCTTCCTTAACAACAAATGCAAAACATAAATCACAAGGAGGATTATCTTTCAACAAATCAATAGTGTTCACTAAGGATACAATGGAAGCTTTTTCATCGCTAGCACCCAATCCACATATCTTTTTACCATCTTCTTTAGGTTCTAGAGGATCAGAATCCCAAGATTTTGGATCAGTATTAACCGTATCCATATGAGCATTAAAATGCAATAAAGTATCTGATCCTGTTTTGAAATGGACAATAACGTTATCGTCTTTTAAAACTACAGGAACTTTCATTTTTTTCAAGAAATTATAGAGGTATATGGCTAATTCTTTTTCATCTCCTGATATAGAAGATATTTTCAAGATATCAAAGAAAAATTGCTTTAATTTGTCTTCGTCCATGTTTACACCTTTTCTATTTTTTCCCAGTTCGAAATAGCATCCTGATAATCAATACCTCCAACAAGTCCAAAGTATTTGTAAAGACCATTATCTTGGTTTGACATACACAACACCATTCCTCCTTTGTTTTCAACTTTCTGAATAACCTCTTGCGTTGAATTTGCTTTAGTGCTAGTGGATCCTAAATAAACTGCATCACCAAAAAATGGCATTAATGAATCTTTCATAAGAAATGCTGGAGTTGCTGCAGTAGGGCGTATATTTGGATCAATGACATAATATTCTCCTTGAAAATCTTTCAAAATATCGAAACCAACAATCCCGTGATATCCCATCTCAGCAACTTTTTTTGCAGCGTTTTGTCCTATCGTGAATAATTCATGTTCAGGTTCTTTTTCAAGATAACAAACCACTCCTTCATATTCTCCTTCAGAAGTCATAAATTGTTCTCCAAAGCCTATATAATGTATTTCATTACTTTTATCAATAAGAAATTGAATGCTATAATTATGATTTGCTTCAATATAATCTTCTACTATGATCTGAGATACATCACTAAAAAATCCATTTAATTTTGCAAGATCTTTAGGTGATTTTAATATCTTTAGACCATCACCTGCCGAACCTTCTGTCTTCTTAAGAACAACAGCTTTTTGCTTGACTATATCCTCTAAGAAATTTGTATCTTGAAGAGAAAAAAGCTGACGTTGGGGTATTTGATCAGTAAACAAATGTAAGTTAGACTTATCATTTAACATAAATAATAAATCAGGGTCGTTTGCATATACTTCTGGAGCAATATTGTCGTAAGGATGCAAAACATGCAACGATTTCTCAGGCAAAGAGTTAGCTAAATCAGTATAGTGTTTAGCATTACTATTATCATACAATAATATAGGCGAATCATGTTTTCCTAACATTCCAGAGAGATTCGTTACTTGTTCCTCGGGAGCTTGCATAGGCATTAAGAAACCTGCTCCACTCATCATTGCTAGAGGAAGAAATCGTAATGTTTCTGCAACAATAGTAATATCACTATATCCTCCCTCTGCAAAAGGATACTTGTGAGTATCTCCTTTGTCTTTCCCATTAACTAACTCAGGATATTTCATAAAAAGATATGATCCTTTATATGTTTCTTCCAAAGCCTTCATTAAGCTTTTTTGTTGTATAGTTTCTGTTTCCATAGTGTTCAAATCCTCCTATTTTTGATATATGTATTGACTAATCTCAAACATTTTTTCATCTATTTGTTCCATTTCAAACATTACATCTCCTCAGGTAATTGAATACCTAGCAAGTCCATTGCATTATTTACTGTCGTCACATATGACTGCACAAGTGCGAGCTTTGTCTCTTTTTGATCTCCTGCATCTTTAACACTAACAGTGTTGTAAAATGCATTAAATGCTGAAGACAATTCATAGGCATAGTTTGCAATAATGTGCGGCTTGTATTTTTCAACAGCAGCTTCCACTCTTAATGGAAACATTGCTAACTGCTTCACTAATTGCTTCTCAGAATCTGACTCAATATGAGTTACTTCATATTCAGCAGAACTTCCATTTTTTCTTAGTATGCTGCTTGCTCTGGCATGAGCATACTGAATGTATGGAGCAGAGTTTCCCTCAAAGTTAAGAGCTCTTTCCCAGCTAAACTCGATGTTTTTAGGATAGTCAACACCTAAAACCATATACTTTACCGCTCCAACACCAACCATTTTCGCAACATCTTCTTTGTTTTCAAGATCTGGATTTTTTTCATCAATAACTTTCTTGGCCATTAATGTTGATTTATCTAGAACCTCTTCAAGATAAACAATTGTTCCCTCTCTTGTAGACATTTTTCCATCTGCAAGATTTATCATTCCAAATGAAACATGAAAGCAATCATCTGCCCAATCATTTCCTGCTTTATCTAATATCCCGAAGATTTGCTTAAAGTACTGTTCTTGTTCGTTTGCAACAACATACAATAATTTGTCAAAATCGAAATGCTCTTTACGGTATGTTGCAGCTCCAAGATCTTGTGTTGCATAAATTGCTGTTCCATCTGATTTCAAAACAACTTTTTCTGGAAGCTTATACTCATCTAAGGATACAACAACTGCACCATCTTCAGTTTTCTCCGCAACTCCCTTTTCTAACATACTTTGAATTACTTCTTTTCCTTTGTCGGAAAATTTGCTTTGTCCAGTTATTTCATCAAACTGAACATCCAAGAGATTATACACTCTATTGAATGCATCCATGCTCATCTCTGAAATAAAATCAAGAGTTTTTGTAGTGGCAAGATCTCCTTCCTCTATTTTCTTAGCAGTTAGTTTAGCTTTTTCTTCAAGTTCAGGATTATCTGCCATTTCTTTATTGAATCTCACATAGAGATTCAATATTTCCTCTTCAGGATTCTTAGCAAGTTTTTCTGGGCTACTCCAAAGGTCATAGGCTGCAACAGTTTTTGCTATATGCAATCCTACATCTCCTAAATAATTAATGCCAAAAGTTTCATATCCTGAAAACTGCATTATTTTTATCAGGCTGTCTCCTAATATTGTTGAACGGATATGTCCTACATGAAGAGGTTTTCCTATATTTGGCGCAGAATAATCAAAAACAACTAACTTATCTTCACCAATATTGTTTCTTCCGTAATCTTCTCCTTGCTCTATTACTTGGTCTAATGTTTGATTAGCAAGATAATCTGAATTAATAAAAAAATTCAAAAAACCATTTTGAGACTCTGCAGATATATACTCTGGAAACTCAGCATTATCTGCAATGAACTGTGCTGCTTCACCAGGATTATCAAAGCCTAAAACTTTTTGGAAAGGTGAACAATGAATTGCAAAGTCACCCATTCCAGCTTTTTGAGGCATTTGCATCATAGCAGTTAATTTGTCTTTAGGAATAACTCCTCCAACAAATTCATTGAGTCCTTTTGCTAATTCTTGTTTTGCAGCTTTCATTTTACAACCTCAAAATAACCTGAGTCAAACAGTGTGGTCCTCCGTATGCCATATTCAAATGATTGAACGGTAAGAGAGTCTCTTCTACTCCTGCTTTTTTCAATACTGTATTATATTCAGTACTTATTTCAGCATAATTCCTTTGTTCTAATCCAGGAAGAGCTCCCAGTTTTTCTCCAAGCTTATGTATATTTTTGTAAAATACTTCCTTCTTAGCTATATCCACGCCGATAATCTTTCCATCTCCGACTGTCAGGAAATTAATGCCGTATGACATCTGCAGATCTTTACTTACAGGAATAATCTCAAATCCTTCATCACGTAAGCAATCAGAAAATCTATTGTATTCTTTCATAAGCGTATATTTTCCACTAGGTTGTCGTTCATAGACATCAACTGAAGGTTCTCTATTGTCTCCATTTTTTGCTTGGCCTACTCTGTTTTCAAGCACTATTGCTTTTCCTTTTGCAGGAATATTAAAGTAAGTATCCAAGTGCATTTCTGTTTGACTTTTCCATTCATCCTTAACTACACCAACTTTACTATAACCAAAGCAATCATTGTCAAAAAGTTGTGCTATTGCATCAGGATTTGTTCTATGGCCTGTTCCAATAAATGCAATTTCTCCTGCAGGAATGAAATCTCCTCCTTCAAGTCTTCCTGAGCAATTAACTTTGTAAATTGGTTGAATACCTAATTTCTTAAATGCGAGTTCTGTTATTGCAACTTCGTCTGTTCTCTCTTTTGAATTCATAGATCCAATAACAACTCCTTTATCAGTAGTTATCTGTTGATCTCTGAAAAACGTCTGATTATATACTGGTTTTATCTGCACAGATGCTGCATATTCAGAATTATTTTCATCACTATACGACAAATTATATGTCGGTTGAAGCAAAATAATCTCTACTAAATCTTCTGGAGCCATAAATTCAACTGAAAATTTCTTTTGCTGTCCAATTTTAGCCCGATCACACATGGTTTGAATTCCATCAGTTAACAAATGCATCGAATACAAAGCCATCTGCCTTAATTCATCAGTAACAGGACCTTCGATTATATTTCCAGTTGTGTCTCTAGTTCCATTAAGTAATATATCTCTAAGATGCAGCACTTCAGCTCCTTGCTTTTCAAGCTCTTGTACATATGCATCGTGCTCTTTTGCAGCCATCCTCCTATCCATAGGTCCCTCGTACAATGCTGCTGAAAAAAAAGCTGATCCGATAAGCATCTCTAATGAAGGCCTATGTACAATTATGGTTTTTGCAGTATCATACTCTGCAGTTACTTTTGGTTGTATTCCTTCCATTTTTGTTTTCCTCCTTTGTATAGCTCTCGCTAAGTGAATTGTTTTCCTCATAATTAGCAGAGCTCACGCTAATTAGGCTAGCTTCTTATGCTCTGGTCTACTTATAAGAGAGCGCCGAGAAGGTATATATATTCGGTTCATTCATTCTCAACCATCTGGTTGAACTTCTCAGTACCCTTTCTGTTATGAGTGTCAGTTGAAATGATGCTCATCCGTCATGAATTGTTCATGATGGATGGTGTCTATGAGGTTGAAGACATGCTTCTCCGTGATTGAGTTGCTGTCTTCAAGATCGTCAATGAAGTCTTGCGCTTCTTTCTGATTCTTGAATATGCAATCAACATGAAAATCATGTCCTGTATTGATATGATGTATAGTGTTGACATTACTGCTTGCTTTGAAATATTCAAGCAGCGATTCTCTTTTTTCCGACGGTGTTTTCAAAGTGATAAACATCCTAATAGGAAACCCCAAACGTTCATACGCAGGCACGGTGACATGCCTGAGCAACTTGCTCTCTTCCATTTTATGGAGGAGATCAGCCATCGACGACACAGGAAGATCGTTTTCCTTTGCAATCGCGTTAACTCTTGCTCTGCCATTCTTCCTGAGACCTATAATCAACCTTTTCTCTTTCTTGGTAAGCATTGTTCTCTCCCTTCTTTTCTTATTTCGGAATTATTCATATACATTTGGGAATTATTCTCGAAGATCTTCCGTTGTTGTAACGATATCTTCCGAATAATTCGTTTTTTTCCGTGATTATTTCATACTCTCGACGTGAGATCCATCAACACTATATCGGTCATGAATGCCTCACGTTTTATGTCTTCAACAATATAATGTATTCTACTATCTTCAATAACGAATTTATCATTAAGTTGTTCTATGAACCCTTCTGCATCTTTGATATGGTGAAATACTCCTTCAACCATGAAATCAAATCCGTTATTGATCCTGAATACTGAATTAATTGATTGATGTTTAACCAGATGATTCATCAAAGCCTCTTTATCTTCTCTCGCCACTTTCAAATTCAATGTCGCTCTTGTATGAAATCCAAGTTTACTGAAATCAATCAACGTTGTATGTTTCCTGATGATATTATTCTCATGAAACTTCAATCGGTCAAATATGGTTGATACCGGTATTGAGGTTTTTTTGCTAAGTTTAGTTAATGACATCCTTGCATTGTTCCTCAATTGTGATATGATCCTTAGGTCATTTTTGTTCATGATTCTCACTCGAAATTATTATCTCCGTATTGAATTACTTCTTAGAATGTTGGAAATATTATATATTTTTGCCAATTATAATTATTACTCGTAATTATATAATTACAAAAGGAAAAAATATATAAATAATGGAATATTTCCTTATTTCAAGGTAAAATTACAATGAAACGAAAAATCAATAGAGTAGGACAAAACACACTTACAGTGAGTCTACCCAGCAAATGGGCTAAAGAGAAGGAATTACAGCAAGGAGACGAAATTGAGCTCACAGAGCTTCCAGAAGGCCTTCTACTTCAACAAGAGGGAAAAAGCAGAGAATCTAAGCGTATTTCTATTAATATAGACCACTTTGCGTATTATTCACTATCTCGCTATCTTACTGTGTTATATAGGGCTGGCTATGATAAAATAACGCTTATTCATAATAAGCATGAGACGTTTAATGATAAGAAAGGAAAATACCTAAAAACACAGGATGTTATTAAGAAATTAGTCAATAGATTTGTTGGTTCTGAAATTATTTCACAAACAAGTTCAAAAACTGAGATAGAATGTCTTGTTACAGAGAAACAACAAGATCTGAATAAAATCCAGAAAAGGATCTACTTTCTTATTAAAGAGACTTTTAGCGAGATTCTTAATGCAGTTAATGAAGATTATGCTACCTTTCACGATTCTATTTATAGTCATCATGATCATATTGCAAAATTCATTAATTATTATTTGCGAGAACTTATTGCTTCTGATACACCTGCTGCAGAGAAGCATATGAGTTATTCACTCTATATGATTATTGATAAGCTTATTGATAAAATAAGACATATTAGTGAGAAAATTCATGAATACGGCTGTAGTAAGAAAATACATAATCATCTTGGACAGATCTTTGAAATAATAAGCGATCAGTTCTTAAGTTTATATAAACAAGAATATACAAGAGATCTTGTGAAGAAACGATATAATCTTGTGAAGAAAATTGAGAAAGAGAAATACACACCGTCAGAGCTCCAAGTTATCTCAGAAGCGAAGATATTCTTGGATACGATCAATGACTTCACAGAATTGATTGTCTGTCAGAATTTGAAAAAGATGGAAGAGTGAATTAATCAAGTTTTTCGAAATTTGATTCCATATACTCTTCTACTAAACACTTTTCAAACATTCTATACATTTTTTTATAATGATGATTTTTTGCAATTAGACAAGATTTAATTAAATCTCTGAGGTTATTATCTTTTATATTATCATCGACTTTCTGCAGATACGGCTTTAAACGTTCGCCTGTAGTATCAGCGTAGACTTCATCACGTTCATCCTTAATATTATGCGCATGAATAGACAATTCCATACTAGGAGATTCAGCAAAAATATGCTCATCAGTAGCCATCTTATACATCACTTGACCTAACGAAACAAGATCATTAGGCATCTGGCCTTTACCACCATATCTCCTATTATACCCCTTCTGCAACGCATACTTATCAGTCGTCGCAGTACCAAAATCAATAATCACAGCTCTATCTTTCTGCTCATCAACCATAATATTTGCAGGCCTAATATCTCTGTGAAACCAAATACTTGCCTGACGCATCTCGAAAAGACCGTTCATAATATCAGAAGCATAACGCAATACATCCTCTGAAGATAATTCTTTCTTTTTTATTGTACTTTCTAAAGTATCTCCTTTAATATATTCAATTTTTACTCCAATATCTTCCTTGTGATCTAAATAACTAGTTTTGCTAAATCCATCATCACTAATTACATCGCCAGGTTCTCCCAGAACTTTAATAATATTTTTTTGTTTTCCTTCAAACCTTTTATTAATCATATCTAAAAACTTATACTCTTTCTGTATTTCCTTAGAGAACTTCCAAGCATCATTTTCAGCTCTAAGCACTATGCCATTAGCTCCCGTTCCAATACAACCAAGATTTTCAACTTTGCTCGTAACATCCCTATAGTTGTATAATGAATCTAGGAGCTTAAGTAGATTATGATGATTTTTAATTTTATTAGGATCAATTCCAAGTCTTGCAATTACAGGTATCTGGTAACTCTTAACTTCCCCAGGGTAAGAATCTGCAACCTCTGGAGAAACATCAAACATAAAAAATTTAGCAATAGTAAATCCATCAAATCTTTCAGGATAAAAGTTAGCTCTTTCTGGATCTACTCCTGCAAAAAACAACCTTTTTATCATCCATGCTGAGAATCTTTTGCCGCAAACAGCAACATATGGATTAGCATCATCAGGATGGACAAACCCCATAGATTCTCCACGATCCCAAGTATTTGCTAGTACTGAAGCTTCTTCCCAATCAAAAGAAGCATCATATTTATTCGCAATCTCATGAGAAACACCATACAATATAAACTCTCGAATTGAAACCCCACCATACCTTTCATCATATTTATCAGCTTCTTCAGGCGACACATTACCGTCAATCAGATATCCAATTTCGTAAGCATTAAACCTTTTGTTGTACGTAAGCACTTTTTCAATTGTAACATTTTCCTTTCTCTCAAAATCAACATTTTTAAAAAAAAGTGTTTCTATATCATCTTTGTTAAATCGTTCTGTTATCTCTATTGATTGTTCAGGAAGAATATCTACAAAGAGTTGCATACCTAATTGATAATCACTAAGGCTATTAGGATATAACGATGCTCTCTCAGCATCAACATCTAATTTTTTCAACTTAGCAATATGTACTCCTCTAAATCTTTTATCATAACATATCGCTTCTTCATTTAGAACATTACCTCTATGAAGAATTGCAATATCCCATCCTGTAAATCTATTATCATAACTTTCTGCAATAATATGATCGATTCCTTCATTTACCATATACTCAATTTCAGATCCACAAAATCTTGAATTAAATGTGATTGCCTTTTCATTTAGGACATTTGCTTTTATTAACTGAACAATATCATAACCATTAAATCTTTTATCATATACTTCTGCTTGTTCAGGTGTTATTTCATTCTCATAAAGATTAGCAATATCCCAACCACTAAACCAAGAAGGATATTTATTTACCACCTCTGGAAGTAAAGTCTTAAAATAAAGAAAATGACTAAGATCTTCCTCTCCAAATCTAGCATCATATGTATTTGCAACTTCAGGAGAAACTCCATGTTTAGCTAATTTCTCCTTATATTTGCCAAAGCGATCATCATATTCCTCAAGCGCAAACTCATCAATACTCATCAACCATACCTCTCACAGCCTCTAAAAATAGGAATTGAAGCTAGTTTATATCTCTGCTTTTCTATCGCTTTCTATGTTTATAAAATTTACTACTTTTTAGTAGTTTCTTAATTATTTTCCATATAGAATTTATAATATGTTTTTCACATCGTAAATAGATGGTACGCGAATAACATTCTCCTGTTCTGGATATTCATCTGTAGAAATATGAATTACGTTCATACCAAGAGAGGTTGCAGGGACAACATCGCTATGATATAAGTCACCAACATAGACAATCTCTGAAGGATGTGCTCCAGTGATTTCAAGAATTTTTTCAAATGGTTCTAATGATGGTTTTTTATCTTTAACAACTTCTGAACAAATAACAAGAAATGGTGTGTCTGTTTTCATATGAAATGCAGAAAGCGGTATTGCAAGTGCATTGGTTACTTTTTCAACGGTAGAAAATACTTCTGATGTCATAATACCTAATTGATATTTATCGTCGAGATATTCTACTAAACCACACAACTCTTTATCTTCTGCAAGTATTGATGCAAAATCAGTATTACCCACAAGTCTTGCTACAAATCCAGCATCAGTATCAAAAATATTAGTGAATAATTTTCCATTCGAATGATATTGTTCAAGAAGATTATCATAATGCATTTTCATTTCTTCAGGAAATGATGCAATCGCTTCTAGTAAAGTATTATTTTGAATATGTTCTTTGTATTCTTGTATTACTTCATTAGCTAATGCTTCAGGATCAGGAATACCTTCTTCTCTTGCTTTTGAGAAAGCAGAATATCTAAAGAACTCATGAGAATTCTGCACCGTACCTCTACCAGGAATGTATTCTCTCTTCTTCCCATACAATGTACCATCAACATCAAAAATAACATATTTGATATTTTTCCAATTCATATGCACACCAATGTTCTCCATTTTATAAAGTTTTCCATTTTTATTCCTGATTGGTAGTAATAATTACGAAGGAACTATCGCTAAATCAATCTGACTATACTCCAACGTATCTCTATCTATCAAGTATCTCTTCCCCACATCTGAGACAATAACGCCTTGCTCTGTAGGAACAATATCAAATCGAGGATAAGCTACAACACTCTTTTCTCTTTGTGCAAACAGCCTTCTTCTAAATCTATCAGTCAGTATACCTTTATCTATAAAATCAAGAAACATTACCTCAATCTCTTCCCTCTTTTCAGAATATTTTTCTTTCGAAATTCCAAGCATATGAAGCAATAAATACCAATTACGATTAAGAATCACATGATACTTTTTTACACACTCATTCATATCAAACCCAGAATCATACATAAGTTTCATTTCCCATCCATCAACATGCACATCATATTTTCCAACATAAGAATCAGGAATATCTTCTTGGATAAAGAAATGAATCTCTTCAGGAGAATATCTTAACTTCTCTTTGAGAATCGTATTCTTGAAAATATATTTTTCTGCTTTTTCAAGAGGAACATTGTTATTCATAAAATAGGCAAGCGCATACAAATCAAAATCAGGGTGTTTCTTTTCAAGTATTTCTGATGGAAGTTGCTCATTGATGACTTGCCCTATTTTTTTCTTATCACTATCTTCTAAATACTTAACAATCCACTCATCCTCTCCACAATCATCATCCTTTAGCAAATATTCTATGCGTCCTTCATATTCAGGATGTCTTTTGGCTATAATATTATCAGATCCTACCGCTTTACTAACAATCTCCTCAACATTCTCAGGAATGTAGTCAGCATATTCGAGCAATTCATACCATTCAAACATACGTTTCACTTCACGAATTTTCTCAATAGAAGGTTGCTTCCAAAGATCGTCATAAATCATATACAAGATTATTTTCTTCAAAGATTTTTGTTTTCCAGGAAAACTTATTCTGTCCTTAACAAAAGAAGCTGACCAAAACATATTATCTCTTTCATATCGACTTTCTCCAAAAGGAGCATCCATGATTTTTTTAATATATTCTTCTGAAAGACGACCTAATGAATATGCCTTTTCTCTTTCTTCCCGAACATCATCTTTATAATCATCAGTACTATCAAATTCCTCGCTGAACAAATTATGAGTTGTCGCTAATTTGTAAAGAATTAATCCTAAGGAAAGAAGATCATTATTACCACCATACGCACGATTCAATGGATGAATCTCTTCAGGATTAGTTGTAGCTGCTCCTAAATCAATCAAAGTAGCGTTCATTGTTTTTTTATCATACATAATATTAAGAGGATGAAGATCTCTATAATAGAGCCCTCCTTCTCTAAGTTCTTCAAATCCAAGAATCACTCCTAACCCTACATTTAATATGTCTTCCTCTTGTAAAGGTTCAGGAGAAATATATTCTGTTCTCCAATTCCAGCCTAATTCAGGAGTTAATGTTTCAATGAGAGGTCTCCCTTCTACATGCTTAAGAACTAACATACCTTTCTCTTTATCATATCGCTTACATTGAACAACATGCTTCGCATTCGGAATTCTTTGATAAAAACTGAATTCTTCATCAAGATCATCACCAAATTTGTACGCTTCTTTGTTGAAAGGATCAATTAGCACATATGTTCCAGAACCAGGATGAGTAATATCGAGTAATGTATCAAGATCCTCTCCTTTTATCGCTCTTCTAAGTTCTTTCCGTATCACACTTTTTAACCTTGTAAAAAAATACTTAGAAGGACTTATTCCTCTTTGAGACAGCATTGGAAATATTTCCAATTGATTAGCAATTCTGCCAAAGTACGTTTTATGAGAAGGAAGTTCATTATCGCAGTCCAGTTTATTCCAGATATCTATCACCTCTTGGATTTGCTGAGCATTCATAAATGCAGAAAGTCTTAGTGTAGAACGGAAACGATCAAAATGTATTTTTCTATCAAACTCATGATCATATGGATCATGAGGATCTCTCTGCCAATCCACATGACAAACGCTAAAAAATGATTCATTCTTTTCAAGAAGTTTATTGAATCTTTTAATTGCCTGTTGATTATAATCAGTCATCAATACATTCATTCTCCCAAGGATACGTTCAACAACAGTTAATACATCCATATGCTCAGTTTTGTATGCAACATCGATAGCCTGTTGAAGAATATTTTTTATTTCAGGGACAGCCATAAGACCCATCCAATGTTCATGAATCTCACCCATATGATCAAATTGTTCAAGAACCTCTTTATAGTACGTACTTGTTTGTTCCTCAGCAAATGCTTTTCTTTCTTCTTCTGTTTCTAGATCATACATCTTGACTATATCAAAAGAAATAAATTCTGTATCGGAATAATGATGAAAATGATATGCCATTTTATGACCTATTCTATCAATAAGAAGAGGTTCATCATGATATAACTCAAGTATTTGTATGTATTGATCTTGAAGTTTAACATTATTTGGATATCGATCAAACCATCTCATCCAATCAACAGCCCATTCAAATAATTGTTCCTTATATCTATCTTCATAGTAATCTTTCATCTCTTCGAAAAGAACCGTTAAAGCAGAGGTAAAACGTTCTTTTTTTGTTTCTTCTAGAACTAATTTCTCAAGAGGTGCAATATCTTTAACATGCAATGAAATTTTTTCAATACTCATGATTTATACCTCTCGAACATCGCTTTTGCTTCAATAACATCTTCTAACTCAGGTTGCACCCACAAATCACCATCCAACAAATCAACAATAATATCGGCCAACACAGAATCAGCAACATCCTCACGAATTTTACACAAATACTCCTGCAACAACTCAGGATCATCATACACTTCCTCTCTCTTAGTTTTAACACCTTTCTTCACAACACTATAACAGGTGAATCCAGGGCCTTCATTAAACAAATTACGACCAGTAGCCATCTTATACATCAACTGACCAACACTAATTAAATCATTATTACCACCATAAGAACGATTCAAAGAATGAATCTCAGAAGAATCAGTAGTCGCAACACCCAAATCAATTACAACAGCACGATCTTTTTTCTCATCTATGAGTATATTCCTATCGTGTATGTCTCTATGATAAATTCCTACTTCTCTTAACTCAATAATCCCATTAATAACATCTTTAGTGTAGGAAAATGTTTTCTCTATTAGGAAAGGCTTTCTGCTCAAAAGCTTCTTCTCTAATGTTTCTCCAAAAATGCGCTCTATCTTTATTGCTAGATTATGCTCCTGTATCGATCTTTTAGCATAATCTGGTTTGTCCAACAGCCTAACAACATTTGATTTTTCCTTTTGTTTCTTTCGAAGCAACTCTAATAATTCATATTCATGATCAATACCATATGAGAATTTCCAACTAATATCTTCTTCATTAAAAATAAATGATTCTCCTCCTGAAGCAAATAAACTTAATGTCTTGTAAAGTGTATTAAAAAAAACTTTCGATTCAACTATATCTTCAAGTAAATAAGATAAACCTTGGCTTTTATATTCTTTATACCCATCATAATTTATACCTAAATGCCGAAGCATTCTAAGCTGCATTAACCCCAAAGTATTCCTTTCGCTGTAAAATCCATTCGCTTCTTCAGGAGTATATCTTTCTGAGAAAAAATATTCAAACTTTTCAAAATCATTTAACATTTCATACTTTTGAACATATTCTGGAGAAATATTTTCATTTATAATTTTCAATATTGTATTCGAAGTAATAGTATTTTTTTTAGAGCGAAATCTTATATCAGTTTCAAACATAAATTTTCTTATATTTTTTACCGATTGAACATTATTATCTTTTCTAATATCAAAATCTTTTCTTCGTCTTTTTAGTAATGAAAGAGCAGCATTATGCATTTCCTTACTAGTAAGAGGCTTCCTATTCTGATAAATAGAAGGGTTTTGATTAAGATGAACTTTTATTATTTCATCTGCTTTTTCAGCAGAAACATTATTTTCTATCAACTCAAATACACTATGCGGAGTTATTCGAGAATCATAAATATTAACTTCCCGAGCTTTGACACCATTAAGAACACAATTTAGTATCTGATACGCATCAAACCTTTTACTATACTGATTTATGTGACTCGGAAACTTTCCAAGCTTTCTTAAGAGAATTAATATATCTGATCGTCTATTAACAACATCATTAGCACGTCCAAAGATTTCTTGTTTCATTTGCAGCATTTCATAAGCAATTCCCCCAGCATGATCCTCTCTATGAGCTAACTTTTCAAGTAAACTTTCAAGGCCTACTCGTTTTCCCCTAAATCTTTTCCCATACGCATTTGCGGTAGAAGGAGGTATTTTATTCTTATAGAGAAAGACAATATCTTCTCCTTCAAATTTATGATGATATTCATTAAAAGCAACAGGAGGTATGTTGAATTCTTTCATTATTTCTTCATTTGACATAAGCATTAATCTTATTGATTCATCACTATTCATTCAACATACCCCTCAATCATTATTTTTGAACGGACCGCTCATATCAAATATCTTCCCCCTGCAACTATTGTTAGTTTCATCAGATTCTCTATAATTATTATCAGAATCTACTATAAAACAAAAAGACAATAAAGCATTGCCATGCTTTTCATAATATTGTTTAACTTTATCAAATGGAACATACGGTCCTAGATACATTTGATCTTTATTTCCAGGTTCTAAGGAAATCTTACTATCCAACATTAAATCTATTTCAGGAATCCCAAATTTTATCGGAATATTTTCTAAATAATATGGACTATCATTGTAAAAATTAGCTCTAACTTGATACATAAAATGCTCTTCTCCAGATCTACTAGGACTAAAAGTCTCATAACTGTATGGATCTGCCCTTAAATCAATAGGTTCATCAGAAACATTTAATCCACCTACACACACCTCACTTTTCCTACCATCACTTACAGAAAAAACAACATGATAATAACCATTATGCTGAGAATTTGGGGTAAATGTAAACTTCTTCCCTTGACTAATCACTCTCGTACTATCTGTTAATAAAGTGACATTCGAACCTAAGGAAATATGCTCTTCAAAAACATCTTCTCCTTCTTCTTTCTCTTGAAGAACAACCCATTTATAATACAACGAATCACCATCCAGATCTTCGACATTAGCTGCAAAATTTATTGGAACTCCTATTGGAACATCAGGATAAGGATCTCCTTTAAAGAAACGTTCAGGAAATACAGTAATAATACTTGGAGAATAATTACCTTTAACTAAAACATTCCATTCTTGAGTCGATTCAAATACACCATCATTTACCACACACTTTACTCTGTGGTTACCAGGATCAATAACCTGAAAATCTAGTTTTACCCTGTCTTTATCATTTGAAAGAGGAACATTATCAAGAAACCAAGAAAATGAAACATCATCTCTTGATATAAGATCAACCAGAGAAAAATATGCTTCGTCACCTTTTCCAAATTTATGTTTAAGCCTATATGGTCTAAGCTCATCTTTTACATCTACCTTAAATTCAACAGGTTTATCTTTCTCTGAAGTCTCAAAAAACCTTTTTTCAGGTTTATATGCATCAATACGAGGAGCTCTATTTTCATATGATATAAAAATTATTTTCGTATAAATATCTGCTAATCTATCTGAAACAGTTCTTGTCGAAGAAGTATCAGTTTCCATCTGTGCATTTCGTATAAAATAAACAATCTCATCATTTTCCTGTCTTTTCTTAAAATCAAATGAGAATCCATATACATAATGACTGCTTTTATCTCTTCTAAGAAACTCAGCCTCTTGCTTCTTCTTAAGAACACCATTCAATATCCAATAACACGTAGCTCCTTCAAGATTAGCAGAAGTAATTAAAATTTCAGGAAGATCATCTGCCAAACAATACATTGGCTGTTCAAATGTTTTTACTGCTTTATTTCGCTCATTTCTTAAAGCCAAATTAGTCGTATCGCTTTGATCATCCCAAATCCATTTAACATAAGAAGTGTCAGCTCCTCCTTCTATTATAAAATTTTCACCACCATCATTAAAATAAGATTCAAAAGTAGGATATTTATTTCTAAACTCTAGAGCATCTTCAATCCAACCTCGTTCATTAGCACGCCATTTTTCATATTCTTTAATTATTCTATTTCCTTCAAATCTTCTCCAAGAAGCATCTCCTGTCAAAAACAAGCCATACAATGCTGCTGAGCCCAGAAGTATATAAGCAGGAATCTTAATTTTATTCCAAACAGCTTTTCCTATCTTTCCAAAGTTTATTTTTTTTAACTTTCTTCGAAAGCGACGTACTTTTCCAAAATCTCTTCCCAACTCACCAACACTTTGAAATCGCTCATCAGGGTCGTAGCGAAGACATTTTCTTAATATTCTTTGAATTCTTTTATTTTTTATTCCTTCAAGCTTTCTCTCTAAACTATCATAACTCTTAGGATTATTCAAAACATCTTTCATTTCAGATTTCTTCTCGCATTGGAAAGGGCGTTCTCTCAGGCAAAGTTCATACAACAACACTCCTAACGACCAAACCTCTGAACGCGCATCAAATTTACCATCAAGCGTTTCAGGTGCTTGATATTCTCTATCACCAGAATAGTCTCCTGTAATATCATCACCCATAGCAATACCATAATCAACAACCTTCACCAAACCAGATTTTTCAAGCATAATATTCTCTGGTTTAATATCCCTATGAAAGAATCCAGCATGATGAATAGCAGCTACTCCTTTAGTAGTTTGCGAAAATATTGAAACAATCTCACCAAGAGATAATTCCTTCTTTCGCTCTTGCAAAGAAAGAAGTGTCTCTCCACGAATAATATCAAACAATAAACCATCTACCTTTCTTTCCCTTTCTATCCCATCATTCTCTTCAACAATAGTAATATCATTAATATTTGCTCTATAATTTGCAAGATTAGGATGTTTCAGCATTGAAAGCACATAACCTGTTCTTGATTCAACTTGAGAAAGATCTATTCCTTCTTTTCTCCTAACTCCTTCAAGCATACGATACGCATTTGAACTATCTCTCAAAGGATTTCCTGGAATAATTTTTAGAGCAAAGATATTATCTTTATTCTTATCATCCTGAACTTCAAAGTAATTTCCCGTAGCACCTTCTCCTAATCTCTCAATAACATTATATCCAGGTGCTTCCACGGAAATAATTCTAATCATACCACTATACCGGAATTCAAATCCTTATAAATAGCTTACGAATATACTAACTGTAAAGTAGTATTCTTAATTATTTTCCATATGGAAATTTGTTCTTCAAATCACAAACCCTTCTCGCTTGATTTCATCGAGAATGAAGATCTCGTTGAGACTCGTAATATTAAACTGCTGCAAGGCATCTTTAAAGCCACCCATCTCTTTCATATCCTTAAAAATACATTCAGCATAGAAATCATATCCATCCACCAGCGAAGACAACGTATTCACATGCAGACATTCCGAAAGATACTTCTTCAACTGTTCTTTCTTTTCTGCTTTAATAGCAAAATTGACCTTCACTGAAAAACCAATCTTCTCATAATCTAGCAACGAAACATGCTTTACAATCACATCACCTTCAAGTGCTTTCATCCTGTTGAATAATGTTGAGACAGGAACATCTATTTCTTTTGAAATCTGCGCGAGACTCTTCCTTGAATCATCACGTAAATGTTTCAATAATGCTTTTTCGCTCGACGTTATAACAACCATTTTCTAATTATGTAATATATTCCATTCTTTATATGTCTTGCCTGTGATTTTCTGAAAATCTTCTGGATAAATCAGGAAAATCATCTTCTTAGGACATATTTGTTATTTTTCGGACGAGGAGATACAATTTTCTTTTCCCCTCTTGCTGTCTTCATATACATACTTTCATTCATTTCAATGCGAGGTATTCTATTCTTATTACAATAACCGAAGTTTGCTGAATAAGCAATCCCTTCCCATGCATGAAAACTAGCATCATAATACTCTAATACAAGCTCCCATTTCTCTAATGCCTCTTGAGAAATAATCTTACTCTGTCCTTCAGGTAAACTTCCTCCTGGAAACGCAAATATATCACTAATTCTTGAAGGATCATCAACGCAACTCTCTAATGCGTTCTTCGTCATTTCAAATTCTTTTCTGATCTGTTCAGGCGATGCATGCTCTAGTCGTACATGGTGATAAGTATGATGTCCTATATTGAACCCCATATCAAGCAGTTGATTAATCTTCATAGCACCAAATCCTTCCTGGCAAAAAGGTTCTTCATATGATCCATTGAATGCTTTATCGTTATTAGCAAAATCTATGAAGAAAATCCCTTTCAATCCCCAATCTGGATGCTTTTTATTGAATTCCTTCATAAGAGAGACAGCACAATGTTCATCAAGCATAGGCTCTCCTGACTCCTCATAAAGAGGCTCATCTCCGTTAATGATATACTCCATCTGTCCTCTATTAGCATCATCAAAGGTTAAAAGAATTGGTCTTGTTCCTTCAGGAAGATCATAACTATTGGTGATAAACTCTTCATAACTAATTGGTCTAAATCCATATCGATAATAGGTTTCAAGATGATTCCAAAAGCTTTCCGGACTTGTTGTGTAATTATCACCATGATGATCATCAATGACATGATACATCGGAATAGGAATGGTTGTTATGTTCGGATTGCGTTGAGATGTAATCACCATAGAAGGCGTTTTCCGATGAATAGGATCTTGTCTTAATTTCCAAGCCCATTGGAAATCAATAAATTCCTGATAATCAACAGGATTGATAGTGCAGACCACTTGCGTATCCGAGGAAGCATACAATGTAGAATCAATCATTGGACGGACAATCTCAACATAGAAAGACTTGTTGGAAAATAATTTTTCTTGAACATCGTTATTGTGAATAGTAGCATCGTGAGCAAATAAAGTTGTTGTACCTAACACAAACGCCAGTGCTGCTCCAAAGATTCCTTTTTTTATTACATTCATCATAATGTATTCACTTGAAGATATTGTTTATGTTCTATAAGCTCAGGAGGCATCCTGATACGCTCTTTCTTGTATGGTGTAAAATTAGAAGGATCTCCACTCTTTGTTCTTCTCTTCTTATAGACTTTGTTGAATTTGCTATTGAACTCAAAGATATCATCATAATATTCTTCATCGCCTGCAACTTTTTTTGCAATAGCTCTGAGCGACTCCTTACCAGTTGCCTCATAATATTCTCGAGGAATATAATCTTCAAGCGATTTCTTTTCTCCCGAAGTAAAACTATATTGCACAACCTCTGACTTGTTTTTCACTATGTCGGAAGGGATCCTTAGTATCTGCGCTTTCTCAATCACATTAGATTTCAGTTTATTGTGATCATAGATTCTTTTCCAAAGACTTCCATCTCCTGATATTTTCTTTGCAATCATAACAAGATATTCATCAGGCTGCACAACATAGAGATGTTCTTTCCTTGCTGTGTTGATAGGAATTGCAGGTGCTATCTCTTTTGGAGAAGGCTTCTTTGTCGTTTGCATGGGAACAGTATTTTGTTTCTCTTCTTTTTTTCTCAATAAAGTATACTCTCCCTTAAGACGCTTATGCTCATCCTTGATGCTGTCTTTCTCAGCCTTCAAACGATCATACTTTGCCTGAACTTCCTTTGCACGTTGTTTCTCAATTTGATATTCCGTCAGATAAGTCCTTGTAGTCTGTACAACTTCTTTCTCATCAAATTTATTATTGATCCATATTCCTCCTGTGACTCCTCCTGCAATCAGCAAAGCAGTCATAACTACTCTTCCAAAACGCCTCTTTTTCTGTCTAGAACCCATCCTATTTCCAGGACTTTCATGAGGTTTATTATCTGCGAAGAATCTCATACTACCACCTTCTCATACATAGCATCAATATGTTTACTTAGTTTCTTTTCTGTCATATTCGGTATGTTTTTTGATAGAAAAAAAGGTTTAATGTATTCTATCTCTTTTTGCAGACTACGCACTGTTTGATAAGCTGCATCAATAGTAAAACAAACATCAAACTCAGTTGAATTTCTTTCACTTTCAAAAGATTTTGACACATCACATCTAGAAAAATCATGAAAATGCTCTTTAAAATATGCTATTTCTCTTTTCATTTTGTTATGCATCATTCCCACTTTCGAATCATAAGGTGAAGCAATAAGATAATCATTTACTGTACGAATAAACGTTCTTAGTTTCGATATATACTGTCTGGTATTTTCTAATGCGCTTTGAAGGTCAGTACAACTGTTCTTTTGATCCTTGTATAATCTCTCTCTATATTGTTCTGTTCGAGGATCATGAAAGTTTATTATTCTATATGCTGCTTCGAGAACTTTTTCAGCAGGATTTAATAACTCATACGAAGCACATAATTCTTGTTGTCTTTCGATGAAATCTTTAATTTCATTAACTAATACTTTACTAGTGATGTTAGATATAGATGTCTTCGCACTCATCATTCTATTATAATTCTCGCCAAGTGATGTTGATTCTGTTGTTTCCATCACAACTTCTTTTTTGGCAGAATCATCAGTAACCCATTTTACTCTTTCTAGAGATATAGATACTTTTTCCGCTCTTTTTTTGAGTAACGCAATCATGCTCTCCTCAGGACATATATTAGAAGCTATCACATCCTCAATAGTATCTTTATCAATATTATCGATGAATGCATCTATCATCAGTATTGCTTTAAGATCATGAATATCAGAAGCGTTCTTGATAAGTGATCTGGCCATTGTACTATTAATCATACTCGAATATTGAGATCCTGCAATATGAGATTCTATATTGGAAATAGATATATTCTTTTTTCTCTTTGATAATGAATTTCCATTTCGTCTATTTGCAGCATAAGTAAATAAATCAAGAAGATGTTTGTTATTCGCAAAAAGTATATTCGAAGGTATTTTTTTTTGATCACTTATTCTCTTAAAATAATCGCAAGCGACAGCATTTCGCAGATTATGTGCTCCCACGTGGCGATGTCTTGATAATTCTGGAGCAAAATAACTTAAAAATAAAGAAGATCCGAGAGGAAGGCTATGATTTACTTCTGCTTTTCTTTCTACTGCTCCTATAATATGTGCAATTGTCATAATCATCACTCTTTGATTTGTAATTCAACTATGCCATTAATCTTATGTAGTGCATTAAGTCCATCTTTCTTGATATCGATATTATGTGCATTGAATACTTCATCAACCATTGTTATTCTTTCTTTTACACTATCACATAATCCGTTCACATCACTATAAGCGGGATGAATACGAAGAAGATAGTCACACAACACCACCATGTGATGCTCTTCAGCAGAGATCTTTTCTAAGTACTTATCAAATGAAAGCTGAACATATTTGTGAATAACATTCTCTGCCATCTCCTGTTCAATTGATTTCATAGGCTGCCTTCCGCCACGCTGTACTCTTCTGATAAAATTATTGAGCTTCTTTGAGCATGATTGAGCAACATAAGCTGCCCAATAAGAGGGAGATATGTGTTGTTCCAGAAAATCATAGAGCTGCTTATCTCCATACTCCTGAGCATAGACATCAGACATGAGTAATACTGCTGTGTTCTTTGAAAAATCAATTTTATCTACATCCAAATGCTTAAGATAATATTTTGATAATAGATGTTCCTCTAATGTAAGCCCCTCTTCTGAGCACTTCTTCGTTGGTTCAGCTATAATGCCTTGTTCGAAAGATATCTTTCTTTGATAAACACCTCTAGGAATTCTTTTTCCTTTACCCTGTACTTTAATATTATGAGATCTTGCTTTCAGTAGCTGTCTTACATCAACCATAGCTTTCACTCGATTTAGTTTTTTTAATACCTTTACCTGATTTTTTCGAAATCTTTCCGGATTTCTTCATAATTCGTCTAATTTTCTTCAATTTAGTTGCATGTTTTTTCTTTGCATATCTGTTCTTACTAAGAATATTTTTCAATTCATTTCTAGTATCTTTCGTTATCTCATCAAATTCCTCTTTATGCTGCTTGTAAATTTCTTTCATTGCTTCAATACGCTTATCCCATCTCCATATCCTCGTGCCTCTTTCCACATAATCACCTTTTTTTATATCTCCGACATTACCACGATATTCTCCTGCAAGTATTTTTGAGACTATTCCAAGCACTCTCTCTCCTTTATTCTCTGACTGTTGTAATTTTTGATAATACTTTGTAATCAATGAACGATATCTTCTCTTTGGTATTTGTTCTTCAGAAAAGGTTTTCTCTTTCAGCACATTCTTCGTCTTAATTTTTGTTTCTAGATCATCACCAACTTGCTTTTTTGAATCATCATCATTTTTTCCAACAACTTGATATTCTCCCAGTCTTTTTCCATCTCTACCAATAATCACTCTTTCTTTCAATTGAGTCACAATATCTTCTTTTTCCTCATCATCTGGAGTAAAATGACCTTCTTCTATGATATTCAAAGGAATATGTTCATAGCGATTTCTTATTGCTATTCTCTCTCCTTCTTGAATTTGAGGATACGCTATATTCATTGTCGCATATGGTGTGTCATTATGTTGGTTCATCACAAGACCGTAAGTATACTCAAGATAATATTGTTCGCCATCCTCCTGCTCAACAGGAATATCTTTGAACATCCTATAATCAGTAAGAAAATTTTCAAATGTTCTGACATCCCTGCCAGAGAAAAAATTAGAAAATTTTCCATGAGAATGAGCCCATCCTGCAATTCGTTTATTGAGATTATGTTTAATATCTCTCTCTGATGTAATAGCACCTCCCCCTGATATTGTACAATATCCTGGATAGACCGTCTGATCATGTGCAATATACGCATCATTGATAACAGGTTTTCCTTCTCTAACTGTATCTTTCTCCGCAAGAAGATAAATTGCCATTTCATGCGAAGGTAAATGAGCCTCTTGAGTTATATTCCCAAATGCACTAATAATATGTTCAAGTTTTTCTTTCGCATAAGCTGTTATATTAATTCCTTCAGCAGCAAAAGCATTAGCATGCTCTCTTATTTCAGCATTTTCCTCATCAACAGTAGTATATCCAAGCATTATTTCACCTTCTTGCATTACGTTCAACATAGATTCGTTGAGGTAATTCCGTAGCATAACTCATAGGACCATCAATGACATTTTTCATTGAATTATAATCAAGTACATGAATCATCTCTCCAACCATGGCTGCAGCGATAATTTCATTAGACATTACTACACTAGGATTAGGACCATCGCAAATATTTCCCCCTTCTGGAAAACCTTCAAGATCTAGTTGATCTCCTATTGAAGAAGTTACACCAGGTATATAGACAGCAACTTGCCCTGCTTTTGGATGTGTTCCTCCATCTATATAAGGTACGTTGTGTTTTTTAGTGAATGTATTCATCCAAATTCTTGCATGCTTATTATCTACACATCCAAGCACCACATCATATTGCTTTTTAGTAAGTTCCTTTTCAGAAATTAATTTTATATTCTCTCTCTTATCTTCTCTAGAAAGCACATCTCCTAATTTTCCATTATAGACATCTGATTTTATCTTATGATCTATATTGCGAACACGCATAGAAAGCACTTCAGCCTTATTGTGTCCGATGAAATTTCTCAATTCTGTCTGTCTATTAAGATTTTTGTGTTCTGCAACATCATAATCAACAAAATCAATCCTGCCAATTCCAAGATAGCGTAAATAAATCGAAGCCCAATTTCCTAATGCTCCCGCACCAACCACCAGCACATTATTCTTTCTATAAGTCGGAAGATTATTCTTTCTTAGATTAGATTTTAATCCTTTTCTATTCTTACTATATAAGTTATAGATAAGACGATGATTACTTGGAAGATGAGCATCATCATCGTTATACTTAAATGCATATTTCCTCACTTCTTCAACAGCTATACCAGAAACAATTCCACTTGTAAAGCCTCCTTGATCCTTTCCATTGAATTCCTCATGTACAAGAGCATCAAGATCAGGATTCTCTTTAAGCACATTTACTCTTCCTTTATTCTTTGGCCAATAGCAAGCAATAGCGCTTCTATCTTCATCTGATGATAACGAAATAACAGGTATAGGGTTGTTCTTTCTCCTAAATGCGTAGCGAAGCACTTTTTCTTTCGAAACAACTTCATTTGTAGCATCGATAAGTATATCTGGGTTAAACCCCATGATAAACGCTTCAGCAAATCTACCATGTCTTTTGATCGTTGGAGGTGTATGGTCAATTTGATGTAATGCCTCAAAAACCATATCACTCTGCTTTTTTCCTGCAATTTTTTCTCTCTTTCCATAGAGAAATCCTTTGTCTTTTGAAGTAACTGAACGTGAATTATCAAAATAATAAATATTCCTAACACCTAAACCATAAAGTGATGCAAGCACCATTTGCCCAAGCAAATTAGTACCCACTACAGCCACTTTTAGCTTATTTACCATCTCCTGCCTTTCATTACCCAGCATACCATCTCCGAATGCAACACTATTACAAACATGAATTTCAGAAACCGCATCTACGTCACCCATTCGCATCGACCCCCACAACCATTATTGTAATATTCTCTTTCATATGTTTTGATAAGATTTAGCATAGACTCACAAACATCTCTTTTCTGCTCGAGTTTCTTAATTCCGATCACCCAACCAGGAAATACATTATTACTTATCCTTCCATTAATCAAATCATGAACATCATCAATATATTTTTTCTTTGGCACTAATACATCTAATAATTCATTGAATCTTGTATCAAGAATTGAAGTCTGTTTATTGCGGTGGTCTTTATCAGACATAATGACGGTTTGTGCATCACATATAACACCATAGACTTCCTCTATTGGATTAAAAGAATTAACCCCTTTGATATTATTAAAATTATGAGAAACAATATTTGTTGCTTCATGAATTCTTTTATAGATCGAGTCATAAGTACTATTAAAAAAATCTAATTGTTTTTTCTTATGAGAATTTGTCTTTGCAAATTTATCTTCTTCTACATACAACGTTCTTTCTCTATTGAAAATTCCTGCTGGAATACCTTTTTTCTTGACCAGATTTTTATCTCTAGTAACAATTATGCGTTCTCTAATCTGATTGACCCTTGATTTAATCTGCTGATCAATATCTTCTGTTTTAATACAAGGCACTTGCTCTTCTTCGATCTCTTCAAAAGGAACATTTTCAATTAGTGTAATTCCATTTCCCTTAGAGTAGCCAATTACTGTAAATGGCCTATCATTATCAGCATTGAATACCATTCCATATGTGTATTGCACCTCTGCAGAACCGTAAGACATAACTGTTAAAGGATGATTCTTTACCTTCTTAAGATCGAACTTATCAAAAAAACTGGAACGAACCATCTTCTGTTTATTTGGTTCCACTTGAAGATACGTTTTCCCCTTGTGTTTTACAAAACGCACATCGTCTTCTTTTTCAGTTTCTTGCATTTCAACATCAAGAAACATCTTATTGTCTTCGAGAAAATAATTGAATGTTTTTCTATCTCTTTTTGAAAAGAAAGTGGAAATATCCCCATGCGAATGCCCCCATCCAACAACACGCATTCTTAGATTATTCTTGATATCCCTCATAGAAGTAATCAACCCATCACCTGATATAATACAATAATCAGGATACGCCTCTTGATCATGGGCAATATAGACATCACTAATAAGAGGTCTGTTCTTTTTTGCTTCTTCTTTTGTAGCAAGCATCAAAAATCCTATCTCATATGTTGGCAGACTTAAAGAAGAACAAATTGCTTTCACTCTTCGTGCAATAAGCTCACTTTTCATTTTTGCACGAGAAGTAATCCTGATAGGCGAGATCATGCTTTCAATCTTTTTATCTAATGTTGTCTCCCTCATTTTCAATTCTTAAAGATTCTTTCCTCAGATATACCATGTTTTTTTGCATAGTCTTTTGCATCATCCTCATTTAACGCAATAGGAGTATAATTAGAGATGCTATGCACAGGAGTCAGCGTATTACCAATATATCCTGTTGTAATATTTCCTGTTGCTTCCCAGAGCATAAGTGCAACTCTTCGTGCTAATCCTTTATCTTTTATAGAATACTTATGAAGAAACTTAACATTAAGGTAAGACCATCTTTCCGCACCTGCAAAACAAATTCTTCCACTTGGATAGACAAAAGGATGATTATATGGCATATCACGTAATGTCGGCTCATTCTTAATAGTAACATATCTATCAGTAATATCTAGTGTTGTACCTACTCGAACACGTTTACTTCCTTCTTTTCCTTCTTCATTGAATGCATAATATTTCCCATCCTTCTCAAGCAAATAAGGCTCAATCTCTGCATAGAACAAATACTCATTATTGCCTCTAGGTTCATATCTTATATTACCTACTTTCTTTCGAGTTTTTTTTACTTTTTTTTTAGAAATATTTGCATCAATTTCTTTTTCTTTTTTATACAATAATAAAATTTGATTCTTAAATTTTTTACCATGTTGCAACGCAACTTGTTCTACATCTGCACGAAGACGCAATCTATATTCATCTGCTAGCTTCTGAAGAGGCATTAATGGCTTAAGCGAATAATCTGTTCCTTTGAATGTTAAAGTTCCGTTTCTTCTAGCTTTAGAAGAAATAAGTTCATAACATGTACCAGCAATAGTCACAATACCTGGACGAGGAATTAAATCATAAATACGCGTTTCTATGTTATGTAAGTCATCTAATGCAGGATAACTATTTATTGCTGTATCGATCTTAGGATCTTCAATAACAACTTCCTTCTTTTTTTCTCTTTGATAATTATAAATCTTAAAAACATCTTGAATAAACCTATCAAGAGATTGCTCTTTCATAGAACCATAGTAATTTATTTTTTTCGAAACTTGTGAGGATAGTTCTTTGAGTCTTCTAATAAGTTTAAAATCAATAACCCAACTCATATACTCCTTAAGATCATCTTCATTATCTTTGAATAATTCTCTCTGAAAAAGAGAAAGCTCATCAGACTCAAAGAGAGGATATTGCTCCTTAAGATATTTCCATGCATTACCATTTGCTGAAGGAGTATTCCTTTCAATAGTATAGATACGAGAATCTAACAACGCAAATGTTTCTCCAGACATCATGAACTTATCTAATATTGTTGGAGCTAAACAAATCTCTTTTTTCATAATACCCCCTCTACAAAAAAGCACATAACATGCCTAATCACAGAGCTTGTCCTCAAGGTTCACATACGCTGATGTTCCTCCAGGCACACTTCTTCTGGCAATAAAATCAATCAATTTATACTTCTCTTTAGCGTTGGTTTCAGAATCAATTTCTTCCTTTGTTCTAATAATCGAATCATATTCAGCAACTCGACCATCTAAATCCAAAGGTATTGGTTCTCCATTATCAACTATTGCCTTGATCGAGACCTTGTAGTTATCAGGATCCGCATTCATATCTCTGAACCATTTACTCACTGTATTTGCTACATCTCTTTCTTCCGCATTGTACGCTTCATTCAATGCATCTGCTTCTGGATCGATAAGTTTTCTAATCAAATCCTCCACAGTTCCTTCAAGATAAGTCTGTTCAACTTTCTTCACCAGTAAGACACCCTCATCATTGTCCTTTATCGGGACCATAGCATCAAGAGTGACATATATTGGCTTGTCATCCATAATATCAACCTCCAAAAGTTATACTATACTAATATCGTAATCATTCATAAGTCTTTACCAAAAAAAACCGCAAAATTTCCGTCGAGAAACGGAAGAATTACATTCTATATTTCTTTCCTTGTGCAATATGCATTAAGCGTCTTCCTATGAGTCTATTGAAATCATGCATATTCTCAAAATCAGGATGATCAAAGAATTTCCGGTCAATAACTCCGTATCTCCCATCACAATCACATTCAATCACATAATTGTTTCTCTCGTGATCCTGTACAATATCAACCACACCAATATCAAATCCAACAGCATCTGCAGCCTGCAAAGCAATCCTCCTGAGATCTTCTGATGGCTCCATAAACACATAATGCGCTCCTCTAGCGATATTGATAATAGCTTCGCCAGGAGTATTAACATGTTCCTTTTCTCGTATGGTTCCAAAAGGCACCTCGTCTCCTAGCACATACATTCTCAATACACTTTTGTTAAAATCCCCATTATCTCCTATATATTCTTGCAGAAGATAAGGAGCAGCAATAACAGAATCACCTATCTCAACATATCTTTCCTTTTCTACAATATCATATTTTCCTTCGTTATTATAAGCTACATAATTACCATGCTCCTTCATCAATACAAAATGCTTATTTCCTGCACAATCATAAGGATACTTCAGCATAGCAATATCTCTTGTACTCATGAAAACATCTATCGCCCTCTTATTAGAGCAAAGCTCAAAGAAAGGATGGGAAATGTTGTTCTTCTTGAATAACTCATTAGATTTTATTTTATTCATGGCAATCTCTTGAGCACTATATGCGTTTATAATGGGCGTCCTCTGAGACCACCTCTCAAAATCGAATTTTGGACCGTGCATCATCATATAAGCAACATCATATCCTTCTAGCAGTTCTACATTCCCTTCTGTAAGACGATCACATACAAACCCTTCCCTACGTATAGTCTGCTGAAGAGGCTCTACAAAATGTACATCATAATACGTATCTTTCCCCGCAATAATAGCAAATTTCAAACTGATCCCCTCCATTCTTCATACCAATGACTCGCCTCTCCATCAAGCAATACTTTTACTTCTTTATGTTTGACATCATACGTGTGATAAGCAGGATCAATAAAAAGATCTCCTGGTTCAAGATCAACCCAAGCACATGCGTGTTTTACATTTCTTCCAAAACAATCTACTTTTACACTAGTGTAATGACTTGTTAATCCTACTGTTCTTGCCATAACAACATACAAGTAAGCCATCTCTCCACAAACACCTTCACGATCACGCATTACCTCTTCTGCATTCTTATATCCATTGGTTCTCATTGATTTTCCATAATCTATATTATTCTGCATCCAATCAAAAATACTTCTTGCTTTCTCTTGTAATGTAGAAAGTTGTATTACTTCTTTCTTTAGAAAGTTAGCAGCATTCACAGGCATGCCAAAAGGACTCTGTATGGTATCATCAACAATAAGCACTCTGTAATTACTGTTGATCTTGCTTAAGTCAAGAGTAGTATCTATCTGTTTCCTTTTCTTGAGCTTAAACCGAATATGAGATGTATCATCACAATAAGGATTAACCTGCGTTCTTCTTTTTTTCAGCGATTCTCTGATAGTACTATCATTGTGCATTCTTCCATGAAGCTTTCGCTTAATAAGTACATTAAGAGTCATATATTCTCCTCATGAAAGATATCTCATCGAATCTGTGAGATTTGCTCTCTGGACATCTCCTAAGAGCTGTGCCATCACAGCATTCTGTCTATCAGCAGCATCTAACCCTGGATGTGACTGTATAGTATCTCTTATATTTTCCAATGCGGAACTATAGCTCGCATTAAGATCGTCCTGATATTGTTGGAGCATACCAATACCTGTTGAAACTATACTCATCATATCTGAAAGTTCTACAACAGGCTCTACTGATCCTGCAAGATCATCAAGATGTTCTTGATAAAATGAAGTGAGTGTTGACATTCTCTGTGCACCTTCAATAACAGCAGCAAATAATCGTTCAGAGAGCCATATATTCCAAATACGCTGCCTAATATGAGTAACGCTCATCGCTGAATTAAAAAACTCTCCTGTCGTATCACTTTTCTCTCTCACTACTTTCATATATTGTTGAAGCGCATCACTATGTTTTTCGGGATCAGCATCCGGATCCAACCCTTGTAACGTTTCCTGAAGCGATTTCTCATTATACACTTGTTTAGGAACTTCCTCTTCAAGAAATTTTTTTCTCAAAGTCTCATCTCTGTTTTCAGGAATAAGCGTATCTAATGTTCCTTTTACCTCATCAAGCTTGCTTGAATATGACTCAACCATCGAATCAAGAATTGAATTTAATTGTCGCACTCTTTCCTGCTGTTCAGGGAAAATTTGATGTAAATCACGGCGATTTATGGGTTGTCTTACTATTTTATCAGCAAAATAATATTTAACATCAAGCATAGTTTTTTTCAATGGTCTTGCTTCTCTGTATTCAACATATCTTTCAAGTTCTTGCTGTCCTTTATCTATCCCTTTAATAATATAATTAACATCTTCCATTCGAGGATTAACATTAACTGCTGTTGAACCCCCTAAGTAAGGGAGCACATCAGTTCTTGTTCGACCTATTCTCATAGGATCTCCTGTCTGATTTCTTGGACTTGTTTGCGTTCTTGTTGTAAGAGAATTATCTTTTGTATTAACAACTACTTTTCTTCTTAATTTAAGACTATCTTTTATTGAATCGACCATAGCAACCACCTTTTATTTAAATTAAACATAATATCAACGATCAAAACTATTTTATATGTCTTCGCTAAAAAAAACCGAAACAATTCCGACAGTGATCGGAAAAACTTCAATATACTCTTTAATCAATTATCTTATCACCAATTGAATAAGCTGGCATCTGTTCTACAACAGTATATGCAGATTGCTGCATCGTCATGCCGTTTGCTTCTTCACAACCGTTCATAAGACTCCCTACAATTATTCCTCCAAGAACCAATCCTTCAATATACAATGCCATATCAAGTTTTGTGCGCTCTCCTTTATCGTATTTTTCTTCATAGATGTAATTTCCTCTGACATCACCGCCAGTTTTAGCACGCTTTGCCAAACGATACAATGCATTAAACGCTAATACTATCATTGTTTTCCCTCATATTCACTATTTTTGTCCTTTCTCTTTTGAAGACTATACGGCAATGATGTTTGAGCAGGCATAACCCCTTCCATATCATTTTGAACCAAAGGCTGCTTCTTCAAAGTATAGGGTGCAATTTTAAGTTCTTTTTCTAGTCTCTCGCGCTCATCAAGAGGCAGATCATTCTTCAGTAGTTTATATGCACCATGACCAAACATTCCTGCCAATGATGATAAAAAAAAGCTACTAACAATCGAGTCTGATTTCACTGTCTTCTTTGTACACTGATAAAATCCTCCTAAACAACCATACCCGATAAGCTTTCCAAGACCCATATTTTCCCCTTTATTCGAGAAGCTCTTCAAGTGATTTCTCATATGTTGTATCTGGCATTGCAGTCGTATCTGCAATAGTAATTTCAGCTGTTGATTCAGCAACCCCTTTCTGATAGCCAATATTATATACAACAGGAGAAACTATAAGAGAGGCTAAAGCTCCATAAAATACAAAACGCTTAGCATAAGTAAATACACTCATTCTCCTTTCACCTTTTTAACAATGTAATCTTTTGCCTCTTGCATTTTCTCCCAGACTAACTCTCCTTTCTCTTTAGCAACTTTTCCTGCCTCTTCAAACGCATCATCGATACTCCCCATAGCGTCATCAATCACTTGTTTCTTCATATAGGCTTTCGCTTTTGATCCAAAATGATCTATCAACTCAGGCTGTTCTTCTACTTTTTCTTTTACATATTCAAACATTATCTTCCTCGTCTTCATGTTTATATCATCGTATTCGAGCGAAGTAATTCCAAGATATGCTATTCTATTTGCATAAGTAGGATGCTCTGCAAGAACCTCTTGCTTTGCTTCAAGTTTCGATACTAAGGCATCAAGTGCTTCATCTTCCGAGCGGCCAAGGCAAGAATACAATCCTACAGCACATAATAATGCGATTCCTGTATAGACAACAAATTTTCCAGCCCTTTCTTTTTTTGGTTTTCGAGTGTGTGTTGTTTTCATAACAACAGATTAAATAGTATTCTTTTAATGTCTTGCCCAAAAAAAATCGGAAGAATTCCGAAACACTCCAGAAAATATGCTAAAGATAATATTTTTTTAGATGCGTGTTAAAATCAACAACCATATTTTTAAAATATTCACTGTTTTCATCAAATCCTAACAACGCAAGATTAGCGGCACCTTTCTGTTGGATGGTACAGTCATTATACTTATTAGTGAAATTAATAGTATTTCCATTCGACGATCGAATAAAATATATTGTTCCTTTATTCATAATCTCGAAAATCTCATACAAACATCCAGAAAAACTTGTACTTGATTTACTTCTAGCATCATATTTTCGAAAAAGTTTTCTCACCTCTCTTTCAAGCTCTGAAGAGTTGTTCGGCATCAATGACTGTAACATAATATTGACTCCCATATGCGCATATATATCTGGTTGTTTTTATGACTTACCTAAAAAAAACCGTAAAACTTCCGAAAAAACTAGAATAATCTTGTCAGTTTTCACAATGATTCTTTTGCTGTTTCCATCAAATTAAACAACATAATATCAGTCATGAACGCTTCTTTCTTGATATCGTCAACAATATAATAGATTTGCGTTGATTCTATCTTAAATGCATCCTCTAATGATTCTTTGAACGCCTCCATATCTTTGATCTGCTTGAAAACACCCTCAACAAGAAAATCATAGCCGTTATTAATCTGATACATGCTATTCACCGAAGGATGCTTGAAGAGATGCTTCTGCAGGTTCTTTCTATCTTCTCTATTGACTTTAATGAAGAGCTGTGCTTTTGCATGAAACCCAAGCTTAGAGAAATCAACAAGGCTGGTGTGCTTTGTGATAATATTTTCTTCATGTTGTTTCATTCTATCAAAGATAGTTGAGACAGGTATCCCTGTCTTTTTACTCATCTTAGTCAGTGCAATTCGTGCATTTGATCTCAATTGTGCCAGTATTTTCAGATCGTTTTGATTCACCAACGAACACCTCTACATATCCTATATCTTTTATCATTCAAGAACTTTTGCCCTTGAAAACTGAAAATATTCCGGTGTAGACCGGAAATATGAATTCATAGCAATAATCATGTTTGTATAGCTATCTCTAGTTCGTTGTTTCTAGAAAAATACTGCCCAAAAAACTCGCGTAATTGTCCCCGAAAACTTTGTATTATACATTCTTCAGGGAAACTCATATTTTAAGATTCTTATCAAAATTTTGTGAAAAATAACAAAATTTATATAATAAATGTCATTATTTATTATATGAGAAGGGATAAACTAAAAATCGATCTTCTTGATCGTAAGATCCTTTACTATCTTGACATCAATGCGCGGCAGCCAACCACCACATTAGCAAAAAAAGTCCGTGCTAGCCCCGCAACTGTTGAATACAGGATCAAACGTATGGAACGAGGAGGGTTAATAAAGAATTATATGACCTTTCTTGATGCGGGAAAGATAGGATACATGGTTTGGAATGTCTATCTTGAACTGCATAATGTTACAGAAAAAGAGGAATCTGAGCTGTTCACATATCTTTGTAATTTAGAGAATAGTTGGTGGGTTGCTCGTTGTGCAGGAAAATGGGACGCAGTCTATAGTATAGGAGTCAAAAACATCAAAGAGTTTTACCGTACAGTAACTGATGTCTGGAATAGATTCAGCAAGTATATCATCAGACAAAGTATTGAAGCGCATGTTGAACTTGCAGTAATATCAAGAGGCTATTTTCTAAACAAGCCAGGCATTAGTGTTCCTTGGTATACAACATTTCAGCAAGAGATACTAACAGAAATAGAAAGAAAAATACTTAAAACTATCTCGGAAAACGCAAGAATGCCAACCACAGAAATCGCAAGAAAAACTACGTTGACTCCTAAAATCGTCTCTTATCATCTCAAAGATCTTGAACGAAGAGGAATTATTAGTAGATACAGACTTCAACTTGATGTTTCGAAAATTGGATTCAAATTCTTCAAAGCAATTGTCTATCTAAAGGTTTTTACCTATGAAATGAATATGCAACTCAAAGAATACTGTATTCAAGAAGGTAATATCTTTCATTATGAGCAAAAAATAGGACACTGGATGCTTGAACTCGAACTTGATGCAAGAGATTTCGAGCGTGCAGATAGCCAGATGAAGAAACTGAAAGAGCGTTTCCCTGACTTTATTAGAAATTATGAATTGCTACTCATCACAGAAGAACTCAAAGGAGACCTTGACTTTAGTAAGGTATTGTAGATTACTGAGGCAGTATTGTACAAGGAAATCAAGAAGTTATCGTGATGAGCATAAGCTATTCTTAATCAATGTGAATAAAAATATCCTCATAATCTGTTGTCGTTGTATTAGTGGCTGTACAATTCACAACATAATTACCTCCGCTATCATACTCGTGTTTCATATAAATGAAAGAACTGTCGTCTATAGTGAGATTCTCTAGGCTCTCAATAGTGTTATTATCTCCCATGTCACAAGACCAGGAAATATTTCCGATAGTGTAATTTACATTGTTATTGATGCTAAAGGCAAATATCAAAGGCAATTTGGAAAGCCTATGCATTATATCAAGGCCAAAAATAGGAATGGTCTGTGTCATTGATTCTTGAGCAGAGTAAACATCATCTTCCACTGTAGCACCTACGGTATACTCTCCTACATCGGCGTAGTTATGCTTTACTACATACAACATAGTATGAACTGTCATTACACAATCACCAAAGTATCAAAGACATAATGGCACAGAAGGCCTACTCTTTTTACTAAAATCGAAGAGCTAAAATGTAGAAGACAACCATTATTACTAAAAGAATAAGAGAAGCTAAAACAATTCCCCAAACAGATTTGAATTTATCTTTTTTTAATTCGTCAATATAACCTTCACTCTTTTTTAGAAAATAAAAAACAATATTCGAAGCAATAAGTGCAATCACTGCAAGTATCATAAAAATACCAAATAAATCTTCAGCTCCCTCAGTCGCTTTTTTTAACAAAGTCCAAATCAAAAAAATTAAATAAATATTAAAGATTGCCCAAAGTACAATATAAACTTTGAATTTCTTTAATTTCATATTATTACATACTCTCCAGCATTTTTATATTTTATTATTATCATGAACATACTGTTACTTGTAAATTCCCATATGTTTGTGTTACGCAATTTGTACCTTCATCATCTCCTCCTCCAGAGCCTCCCCCTCCTCCTGTAGGACCATCAGTTGTACTTTGTGTAGACTCTTCTTCATTGTTTAAACCAGCATAGTTTATCCAAAAATTCACATCCCCTCCACTACCTCCAGAACCTGCCGTATTACTTGGTTGAACTGAGGAAGTCATATCTGTTGATTGAGTCAATAAATCTTTATCTGAATCTTTCTTTACACATTTAGGACAATCATCATTTTCTTCAGCATATTTTTCAGCTTTCTTCGTAGATTCTTTGATACTCTCCGAACCTATAAACACTGTTGTCGCCATCCACAGTGCCCCTACAGCTACTGTTACTGTTCCAGCTACTGCACTCATTATTCCCAACATAGCACCTTTAGCTCCAGACAAGGCAACATCCCTTTTTGAATAAATCATTCCAGTTTCTCTTCTTTGGATTATCACTTCTGATGTAACCCCAATTATCGCACCGATAGCAACTCCAACAAGTATTGCAGCAATTAATGGAACAATATGTCCTGAAGGATCTGTATGTTTGTAAGAATTTTGCATCTCGAATCCATATCTGTTCAACGATTGCGGATTGTATATCGAAGGAATAATATTATCAGGTCGATTGAACATTCCTATACTTGCATCGTATGTTCTGAATTCAAAGTCATAACCAGAGTAACTGTCTTGTTCTTTTCCTTCATAATCATATCTTGAACTACCGCCAGAAAGTACTTCGCCATAAGGCGAATAGCTTGTGTTTTCTATAACATCTCCTGATGAATCAGTCACTACCGTCGAGCTACCTAAATGATCACTATGATGATATAATTTTACTTCTGATAATTCCTCAGCTACTAGACTTCCTTCATGATAAACATATGTAGTATCATAAGTCCCGCTATCGTTGATGACTCTAATGTTTGTTTTATCAAAATAGACAACAGTCTCAGTAAGAGTCTCGCTCTCATCATACGTTTTCTTGACCAAAACTCGTTCTTCTGTTGGATGGTAGATGTATTCTTGGATTATGTTATCATTGGTTGCATTTCTAATAGTGCTTAATTGGTTTAGTGAATTATATTCGCGATAAAAGTCTTCATCAGAGTTACGAAGTAGGTTTCCGTTTGCAACAAGAAATCAATAAAATTTGTCACCCAATTTTGTAGAAGCACCCAATACTCTCCAAACACCAATTATAATCATAACAACAAACAAAAAATAATAATTCTTCAAATACAATGCAATAATTACTAAACATGCGGAAATTAGCACTGAAATAACAGTAAATATTAATTTTTTTTCATCAAGCTTTATTTTCTTTTCATCCATTAAACTATAACACAATTCAAATATAAATAGTTATTGTTTTTATACACTGTTTATTAATAAATAAAAACATTATGAGCATACTGTTACATATCCAAAACCAAGGTAATAGGTGGTTGTGCATGTTTGACCTTCTGAATCTCCACTTCCACCGCCGGAGCCCCCGCCACCTCCCCCGCCAGAAGAACCCCCTCCAGTATTTGTATAATTATGGGTAAGATTCCAGTTGAGATCGCTTAATGCGTCGAGATCTCCTTTTTTACCTTCGAAACGTTCAGAGCAGAGGTATTTCATATTCTCTACGGTATCATTGATATCATTAGAAACAATCACTTCATACGTTGTATTAGACACATTCCTTGAATATCTTTAAAGAAAAAGTTAATAGAGAACTATTTGTTAATCATATCTTTAAAATGTTTATAGCTATCCTCTCTTTCAAAAATATATGAATCAAATGTAAAAGAAAAAGTTTTCATTTTCTCTATTAGTGTTATAGTGATGCTATTGTTTAAAATCTCAACAGAATATATTATTCCAGAATATGCATTTTTATCTTTTGGGAAAACATAATTTCCATTGTCGTCAATAAAGACACATTCTTTCCAAAATTCAAGAAAATCTTCATAATTCTTCGGATTGGAAAACTTAAAAACTCCAAAAGGTTTTCCAGGATTCCAGTGTGTGTCTATATTTAACATAATCGATAACTCAGAATCTTTAAGATTGACTTCTTTGATTTCTGAATCGTGAAAATTTTCTTTCATTGTAAACGTATGTGCACTGATATTTAAATAATTTCTCTATTTATGTCTGATAACCGTCATCATCACAAGTGTCACACACCCAGTCTCCATCATCTGTCTGACGAACATTTGGATGATTTGGATTTCCTCCAGACCAACCACCACCAATAAGTTGTTGAATTTGTGGACTTTCTGAATTAGGAGTTCCGCTTCCACCAAACCAATAATCCATTAATATAGGTAAATTAATTGTTGGCATAACATTAAAATATGAAAAATAAGAAATATGGTCTAATATACCTCTATTTGCAAATTCAATCAATTTCCCATTTTTTATAGTATATCTGTGGTGATTTATATGTGGAAACTCCATTCCTGAATGCCCAAAATCATCTCTGATAATATCAACAGTTTTCCCCGAACGTTTTGCTAGCCCAGAACCAAATTGCTCAAGTCTTTGACGAATTGTACTTCGTGGATGAAATTCTTCAGCATGTTTATATCCTTGTTCTCTTAAAACTCGATATGATTCTCCTTTTCTAAATACACTGTCTCCTACTCTTGGCTTTACTTCATTTCTTGACATTACATAGTCTACAGGTATATTTACTCTTCCTTGACTTTGTCCTAATAATGGTGTTGGCATAATTTGATTTTGACCTAATACAAGAGCAGTTGGATTAACCATTAATGCCATCCTACCATCAGGATCTATTTTGCTCATAGGATTACCATCTTCAAACATATAGGGATTTAATCCCTGGGGATTATACGTATTCATTATATTATCTGGCTGGTTAAATATGCCATACTCCGAATTACTCATTCTCGCTTCAAAATCAATCTCCCTAGTAACTTCATCTGTTTCTTTTCCTTCATAATCATATCTGCTGGAGCCACCTGTTAATACCTCACCATACGGAGAGTAAGAAGTATTTTCAATTACATCTCCTGATGAATCAGTCACTACCGTCGAGCTACCTAAATGATCACTATGATGATAAGTCTTAACCCCAGATAACTCCTCCGCTACTAGGCTACCTTCATGATATACATAAGTTGTATCATAAGTGCCACTATCGTTGATGACTCTAACGTTTGTCTTGTCAAAGTAAACCACAGTTTCTACTAAAGTCTCGCTCTCATCATACGTTTTCTTGACCAAAACTCTCTCTTCTGTTGGATGGTAGATATATTCTTGGATTATGTTATCATTGGTTGCATTACGTATAATACTCAATTGATTAAGCGAATTATATTCTCGGTAAAAATCTTCATCAGAGTTACGAAGTAGGTTTCCGTTTGCGTCATAGGTTCGAGATATTTCTGCAGCGAAAACCAAAGGAAAAGTTGTGACGAGCAATATAAGTAGTCCGGAGATAAATAGCTTAGATTTCACGCAATCACCCCCCTTACACTAACAGCGTTAACAAATACTATTTAATATTTTGTTGTCATAATAGGATAACACCTAAAAATTTATCCCGAAAACCTAAAAATTTATCTCGTTTTCTGTGAAGGATTTCACAACAGCGATACCGCATTACGTCTCAATAAGCAAATCTAATCAGCATGAGATTATATGTATTAGAAATACAAAAAGATGACTTCACTGACTGGTATCGCTATTACAACAAGAAAAGATATCGCTTACACATTAAAAGGCAATGCTGTCAATCCATCTTCGTGGTATTTTTTCATTACATCCCAAACATCAAAATAATCAAAAATCTTATGTTCGACCATCCTCTGCAGGATCTTTGTCCTGAGATCAAGCTCCTTATATATATCACGAGTGTCTTCAAATCCAAGAATAGTAGCTATTTTCTTCTCGAGAATATAACTATTGAATAATCCTCTGAAAATATGTTTATCAGAAACAGGATCCCAATTAAATACTTCTCTCGTAATCACTTTATTGGCAACATCATAATAACGCTCAATTTCAGTGATTGATAACACTCTTCTTACCATATGTCCTCCTCGAGAAACAGCTTGCTGAATCAACACAATATTGAGATTATCTATTGATGCAATAGGCACATCAATAGGATGCGACGTAATACGTTGTATCATACTATGAGGACTACCTGCGTGAAACGTACTCATCACAGGGTGACCTGTCTGCATAGCTTGGAATGCAACATTACCTTCTTCACCTCGTATCTCTCCTACAATAATATAATTTGGACGACTACGCAAAGCAGCAATCAACAGATCAAAAATTGTGACATCAGAATCTTTCCCTGATTCTCTTGTGACAAGATGCTGCCACGTTGCATGAGGAATTGTAACCTCAGGAACATTCTCTACCGTGTATACTTTATCATCAGGTTTTATAAAACAGCACATCGCATTCAATGATGTTGTCTTTCCTGAAGCTGTTTCTCCACAAACAAACGTATTCATACCATTTTCTAAAGCCAACCACATATATGCAGCAACGCGTGCACTCATCGTTCCCCAATTGATAATTTGTGTTATACTCACTGGCACTTCTGAGAATTTACGAATGGTGAAGCTGGAACCTTCGAGCGATAGCTCTCGCGAATAAATATAGTTTACACGAGAACCGTCAGGCATAATTGCGTCTACAACAGAATGTGCATCACTTACTGGACGCTCCACGCGCTCAGAGCTTTCAATAACATATTTGTCTAATTCAAAATCATCTTTGAAGTCGATATTGGTGTAAACCATATCGAAAATCTTATGGATCACTTTCATAGCACCAACACCAGTACAATGCAGATCTTCAAGATAAGGATCATAGAAAAGCGGTTCAAGTTTTGCATAACCTACTCTATTCCTGATAATGAAGTACTTCAATGAATCATACGTGTAAGGATCTAAAACAAGTTTTTTTGATCCTAATGCCTTGCTCTTCGGAATAACAACTTTTGCCCCCTCCTTTATCTCAACGACATCATTCATGATTTTCAGAATAACAGGTTCAGCATCCTCAACTTTGTCAGGCACAGGATACCTATGTGCATATTCAACCATTTTGTTTGTTACGAGTTCGTAAAGCGTTCTCATCCGATCATCTAAGGCAGGCTCTACAACAGTATAAGTAATATGCATCCCTGGCTGCCTGAGAATATGCACAAACAATGGATCCCCTATAGGATAAATAAGATTTACTTTTTTCTTTCTCATACCTTTATCGAGTTTAAGATGCCATTCTGGATCACCATATTTCTCAACAATCTTCTCAACATACTTAGAAAGATGCGGATAGTTATCCTGCGCATCGAGGAAATTCTCTGTTTTTGGTGCATGTCTTCTTTTTGCCATCTTAGCTGAAACTTGCAATCTCTATAGCAAGTCCTTTACCTGCCTCTACCTTATAAGGTATAGCGCTCAATACATTTGATCCACTTCTCTTAAATCGTTTAACCTTCATTACTCTGACAATCTCTCCTGCAAAACTACTGATCTCCAATTCAAGAATCACATCACTAACATTCTTCACCAATGTCAATAATTTTGGATGAATGTGATCTTGATCAATATCAATAATCACCGTTTTTCCGAGTGAAGTAAGTCTTTTTAGGAAATAGATGAATTGAAATAATTCACGTTCCGTGGTATCATCTTGAACAATCAAGAAGCTTATTGTATCGAGAATTATCACATCTTTGCTGTAGAGCCTAGAAGAATTCATCAATCTTTGGAGCATACCTCTTTGCAGCCTTGACTTTCCATAAAAAGGAAACATGGGAACAAACATCAAATCATCATCAAGCAAATAATACTTACAATCATAATCAAGGCTTGCCATCTGTTCAATAAATCCGACAGTATCAAGTTCAGAGCTAATATATGATGCAGTGTATCCTGCCTGCAATAATCCATAGCACATTCTTTGAGAGATAATGCTTTTTCCTGAGCCATCTTGTCCTGTAATAAGAATCAACGCATCTTTAGGTATACCTCCTCCTATGTTTCTGTTCAGTTCATCCCTTTCAAGGTCTATGGAAAGTACTTCTGATTTCATGGTGTCACCGTGATCGTCGCTGAGTTTTCAAATTCAGTAACGGCTTTCACAATCGTATTACCTCCTAATGTTTCAAAGATGTAAAGATCTATGATCTCTCCCGGAGACCAGAGCGTAGGCTGCAGATCATCATTCGTAATAAACTCTACTCGATCTGAATCATTACGTTTGATACGTTCCGACCCGACATAAACATCAACTTTTTCAAAATCATATGTTGTTGTTCCATCATTAGAAAGTGTTAAATAGATATGAGGACTTTGTCTCATAATAGTGATATTAACTTGATCAACTTTCGCTGTTTCTTGTGTATCCACCGTCTCAAGATCAATCTTAAGTTGTATCATCGAACTTTCATTATGAGTGATATTTATTTCTTCTCCTGAAGAAGTATAATAATCAAGAGGCCCATCAGGTCCAATGAAATCAGCATTTTCTATCTGTGTCGAAGTATTTCCTGAACGTAATTGAAAACGAACTGATGTTCCCACAGGAAGTGTAGCATTCCAGTAGATCTTTGAGAAATTGCTCGAGATATTTATGTCATAGACTTCTGAATAGTATGTTGCTGAATTGTTGTAATCAGTGCCATTCCATACTGTCTGGATTGATCCGGGTGTGGTGTTTGTGTCAATATTCGTAAAATTTGTTCCTCTATCAAAATCAGTTTTGAGTGTTAATACCCAAGGGATGTACATTGGATTATTGTATTGCTCTCCTGTGATTGATATTTCGCTTTCAAGCATTTTCAAGAGACGATCCTGCTTTTCCGTTATTGCTTCTTCCTTCTCGAGGAGCTTTGCCTGCACTACAAAGAATCCCCCTACAAGCATAGAGACTACTAAAAACAAAATCACCATTCCTGCAATCGAAGCAAATCCCATTTAGTAATCCTCTGTTTTCTTCACTCCATTATCAGTAAGTAACGCAAACTCATGGCTAATCGATCCATCAATAGTCATGTTCACTGATACTTTGATAATCTCCTTTGTGTTCCAGATGCCAACATCAACAGTATCCGTATCTGATTCGACAGCAATAGTTCTATTAGTCTCATTTCTAGGGATACGCAACCCGTCGATATAGATATCTATCTTTGAAACGTTATGTTTCTTCTTCCCAGTGTTTTTGATATACGCAAAAGTATAATCAGGATCTCCCGAATCTTCATAGTAAACTGTTTCAATTTTGAAATCAGTATCAATAATATCAGTAAGACTTTCTTGTTTATCGTACATTGCTGTTGTGGATTTGTCGGATGAACTTTTGAACACTAATGCTGCAGCAGTAGCTAATCCTAATACTGCTATGAAGATTATGAGGCTTGAAACGACTTCTCCTGCCGCTTTTTTTGACTTAAACATTTTCAACCTAGTTTATTTATAAATCAGTATGGGAATTTGTATACTGTTATATCATTATTAGACATTATTATTTATAAATCTTTCTGTTTTTCGGCAAAGGCGAAAAATAAAATAATTCACTTCTTATAAGTTATAACAAAATTTATATACTGTATATTTTTCCCCACATTATGTCAAGAACAATACTCCTCCCCAATAAACTTGCAGGAGTTCTTCATAATCTCACAAAATATAAGGAAGAACATAACGGAGTGCTTATCTATCGCCCAGATAGCAAGTATCATCCAGATAGTTACTATTGTCCTGTGTCTTATGCAGGAATCACAGGAAAAGGCACCCCAGGGCATGTGCGAGCAGACCCTAGATCAATTGAAATACTCAATGCTTTTCTCAAAGAAAATCCTGAACATCGCTATATCAAATGGCATACTCATTCTGTCGAAACTATAAGAACATTTGGAAATTACTATGCAGAGAATTTCTCTTCAGGAGACATTAGTAGCTATGATGAACAAATTAATTACGATCCTGATTTTATAGGTATGGTTGTAACTCCAAAAAAAATACTCATTTATGGCAGAGATAATCCAAAAATAAGAACAGTTTCTTCTTTTCCATCGACGGAAAATAAAAGAATTAAAAAAAGAATAGAAGAGCATATGCGACAGAAGAATTTTTCTATAAGAGATATTTTAGAAAAAAAATCTTAATCTACAAACAGACTATGTTTCTCGTTGCCGTCGAGCTCTTTCATGATGCGCTTGAAAATTGCTTTCTCAGGATCGGGAAGCAATTTAACACGTTTTTTCAAATTATCAAAACTCAGGAAAGGATCTCCTCTTCTCTCTTCTATAATCTCCCACATATGCTTCTTTCCCAATCCAGGCAGAAGTTCTAATGAATGCATTCTTGTACTGAGAGGTTGTGCATTGTTGAAGAAGTCGATATAGATCTTCTCATTCTTTTTAATAATATCCATGATCACATGCTTCAGTTCACTTTTTGCCGTTGCGGTAAGCTTATGCATCTCAAGTTTACCGTTGATATGATGAATCTCATCTCTCTTCCCTTCCCCAATATAGACGTTCTGGTTGAGGTTAAGATAGACATCTTTCTTTGGAACAAGTTCCAGTAAAGAGAATCGTAGTGTGCCGACCGCTTGCGCAAGAGGAGTTTTTTTATAGTCAGGCCTATTATCAGCAGAATAGCCGTTTGGCAAGAAATCTAAGATTATTGCATGCTCTTCCTTGGACTCCATCGCGCGACCCCCTCATATCTCTCTTGAACCCTCGTGTTTATAAATTTTTCCAGAATTAGAGGTATTTCTTAAAAACCTCAAAGAGCTTAGCAAGGTTATCTTTGCTTAATGTCAGATTGAAAGCACCCAGAATAAATTTCATCTCTTGCTCGGTAGAAGGCATCATATCAATGATTTTAACAATATGAATATCTTTGATTCGTGGAAGATCCAAGCCAGCAATATCTTTCTTCAATGCTTTGATATCTTTCAGTTTCAGCGTGGAGAATTTGTTGAGGTAGTCTTCTGTTCTCGCTGCCCTGAAGTTGAGTTCACCATCTCTCTTTTTAATTTTAGAAAGTTCGTTCTTCAGCTCACTCAATGAGATTGCCTCTTCCTCGACTATAGTTATATCAGTCATGCTGATCCCCTCAAATGAATAGGATGGACAATAAGCGTTTTTGGTTTATTCTTGTCCTTAATGGCTACCTTGTAGCAGTTGCCACATCTGCTTAGCACTTTTCCTGCAAGGCCATTAAATCGTGGATGGTACATCCCTTTTTGATAGGCAGGTTCTGCATGAAGAACTACAGAGTCTCCACTCTTGAAGACCTGGAGAAATCTCCTTAAGCTAATCTTGCCCTTTGTCCGTGGGTGTTTCTGAAGCTTGAACCGTGTTTTTCTCCTGAATCCACCTATACGCTGTACCATTCGCTGCAGGAACAGAATTCCATTTATAAATGTTTGGATGGGATACTACTTATTATTCATCAGAAGCAAAATCCAAGTATTTTTGTTGTCTTTTATAAGTAGTTACAAAATAGAAAACTTTATAAAGAGATGAAGGTAACTCATTCTACGATGTATTACTCAAAAGCAAATAAGGAATTATCACAAGAACAAGCTATTGAAAACCTGAAAGCAGTGCTTGGCTCTGCTTATTTTGGCAATTATGACCTCTATGTTGGAGGAAGCAATATACAATCAGATGTTATGAACGTTGATATCTTTGGTTTTCGAAGAGATTCCTTTGAACCATTCAAAGTGAAAGAAGTTGTGGATGTCGCGAATAATTTACTAGACCAAGCCAACACTAAAGGATCGATAGAACGTGCAATTTTTCAAGTAAGTCCATCAGAAGAAAAGAGGAAGTCTATGCATTTTGCAGACATAATTTACGATGAAGATGGATTTATGCCCCTATCATTTGTTGTAGAGAGAACTGATATTAATTCAAAAACATACAAATTTGGTGTTTTTCAACAAGATTATAAAGACTCATTTCTTCGCGAACTTGAACAAGAAGGTTGTCTTAAAGATACAAAACAAAAAATAGCAATATGGCGAAGAGAAATAACAAGAAATCTAAATAATATCTTACTTCATCCAATTCATGATCAATATCAATATTAGCTTTTTCCCTTGCACATTATTTAATGTTCTTCCCAGAATTGTTCAGGATGAGGATCATCTGCCACCCAGAACTGATTTTCTGCTTTCTTAAAGGTTATTGGATCCATCGAACTAATCTCAAATTCAGTAGAACATTCAGGACAGAATGCAAGATCCCCTATATCAGTACGTGAAGAAAGTACTATTTCCGTTCCGCATAAGGGGCATCCTGCCATTGTTCAAGCCTCCAATAAGAGAAAAGCTTAAATACTATATTAACTTAATGTTATTATAATAACAAAGAGATAGCCTATGGTAACCGTCAGCCAAATCGTAAAAAAAATTATTGCAGAGCGTTCCATGCTTCAAGAAGCGCTTATCGAAGGCATCGTAAGTTTCGCCAATCTCGCAGAATATCTTGAACCGAGAATTGAAAATGAACTTGGGGAAAAAGTAAAAACACCTGCTATTGTGATGGCACTGAGAAGACACGCAGAACAGCTCCAGGAAAAAACAACTCCACCAAAACCACTTGATCTCACTTCAGAAATTGTGATGAAAACGAATCTCTGCGATGTAACTATTGTCAAAACACTTTCCGCACTCGACAAACTCAAACAACTGCATAAACTTGTTGATTATGAAAAAGGAGAACAACTCAATATTATTCAAGGAAATTATGAAATAACAATAGTAATCTCTCAAAAATATTTGGAAAAGCTAAAGAAGCTATTGAAAGGAGAAAAGATACTTAATGAAGAGATACAATTAGTTTCACTAACAATAACATTGACAAAAGAATTTCTTTACACCCCAGGAATATTATCTATGCTGACAAGAAAATTAGCTTGGGAAAATATCAATATCTTCGAGAATATTTCAACGATGACTGAAGTGATTTACATCATTGCAGAAAAAGATGCCATGCGAGCATACAATACCTTCAAGGAAATACTCAAGACAGCTGACTGACATGCTCTTCTTTTGTGATCCTAAGAACATGATCCGCCATTGATTCTAGTTTTGATTCATGACTTACCACAATACATTGATTAATGTGTAGATTATCGAAAACATCCTTAAGTTTATCTAATTGTTCTGAAGAAAAACCATCAGTAGGCTCATCGAGAATAATAATATCTTTTGTTGTGATATGACTGACAAAATCATTAATCACTTTATTCAATGCAAGCCGATACGCTAACGCCAATGAAGTTTTTTCTCCTCCCGACATGCTTTTCGCTTCAATATCATAACCGTTCTGAATTACTTCTGGAGAAAATTGTTCATCAATACTTGCGTTGATTGCGTCATCCTCTATGAGATTATCAAACAATTCAATGAAAGCATCATTAAACTGTTGCTGAAGAGAAGCCATCACACGCTTCTCCATCACAAGAAATACTTTATCAAGATACTGAGTTAGCCAGTCATGGAGCGCTTTCATCCTGTCTCTTTTTTTCCTTATTTCTTCCAATTCATTAATCTTGCTCTCAGCTTCTGTCTTTCTTTTTTCTTCGGCATTCTTCGTCGCCATAAGACGCGCCTCCTCAACAGAACATGTCTGTAGTGATGCTTGTAGCGTATCAATAAGTGCCTTCTGTTTCTCGTAGTTTTTCTCTGTATGCTTGAATCCTGCAAGCTCTTTTTTTGTCTGTTGAAGTTGCTCTTCTGTCGCTTTTTTTCTATCTGCCGCATCCTTCATTTCTTGTTCAATACCTTCAATTAACTGCTTCTTTTCATTAAATTGTTTCTTGTTCATAGAAAATATTTTCTTCTCTTCAATTCGTCCATGTATCTTTTTGATATTGTTCTTGAGTATCTCTATATTGCTCTTTGTTGTTTGAAGTTGATTATTGATCTCAGGAATTTTCTCTTTTTGTTGCTCTATAAGATCATCTGCCTTTTTGTTAATATGATGTTTGTGCTTTTCATCCACTTTCTGAAGGCAAACAGGACATTGTTCAAGAGTATCCATATTAGTCTTAATATCTTGCTGTTCATCTATCTTTGAACTAATTCTTGCCTTCTGTTCTGATATAGTAACAAGTTTTTCCTCTTGTCTTGCAAGTTTTTCCTGCTGTTGCTCAAGAAGCTTATCATAATCACGATCAAGCACTTTTGTCGTGCTAATCTCTTCCTCAAGATGTTTCAGATCTTCTTGAAGATAAGCTTTCTGCTCCTTTTTTTTCTCGATAGTCGCGTCAATATCCTCAACTCTATCAGAGAGCATAGTTATTGTGTTTTTGCAAGTTATTGCTTTCTGTCTCTCGTCGTCAAGTGATTCAAGCACTGACTTTGCTTTCTGCACTTCTTTTTCCGCTTTTTCTTTTTTTGGCATTAGCACATCAAGGCCTTTCTTTATTTTCGAAAGTATCTTTTTCGTTTCTTCAAGAACATTTTTTACTAAGCGTTCGTCATCGAATTTCGAAGAGAGGAGTTTCATAGTTATTCGCATCTCTTTCGTATAAAGTGCAAGATTTTCTCTGCAGGTTTTGTATTTATCAATGCCAAACACTGAACGTAACGTGTTCAAACGCTCATCAGGATTCTCGAAAAGGATATGCTTCATCTCCTCTTGTGGAGTATACACTGTGTATCGATAGATTAATGATTTCGATTTTGTAACGAGCTCTTCAGGATAGCCAAGAATAGTGAGTATTTTTGACTTAAGTTCTATTGCAGTAAGGTCTTGTTTGACGTCATCTTTGATCAGATATCCTGCAGCTTGCGTGATACCATTCGTTGTTCTTTTGAGTTTTCTGCCAATGATATACTTGTGTTTTCTAATAGAGAATGAGAGCTCAACCTCTCCTTCTTTGCATCCTGTTCGTAACAAGCTGCTTGCTGAGACTGAACCTCGAATAACTCCGAACAAAGCAAACTCAATCGCTAAAAGAATCGATGTTTTTCCACAGCCAATATCTCCTGAGAGTAATGTCGTGCCTTCTTGAAATGAGACAGAAGACTCTTCGTATGATCGTATATTCCTTAGCTTGAGGGAATCGATATGCATAGTAATCAAACCACTGATTATTTTATATGATTTGTGGGACTATGTCCAGTGAATAATTTATAAGTAAAAACAATAATCAGTTGCTCATATACCCTGAGCTTTTCCCAATAAGCTCCTCGAGAGGCGTAGGATCAAAGCGATCGACAAGATACAGCTTTTTATCATGAACTCCGACAACCAAAGGGTCTGCATTTCTGATTTCAGATTGCTTCATCTCTCTAATTGTCCATTCATCCTCTTTAATTTCAGCTATAATGTAAACTTGTTTCTTAAACTGTTCTCTTGCTTCTTTTATTCTTTCTTTTGTGCTATCAGGAATAAAACAGTTCAATCGGGTATTAATTGAATAAGGACCACGGTATTTCCCCGTAAAGTGGTCATATAATTCTCTCTTCTCTTCAGATAAAGAAGCGAAAGCTTCCCCATAAATTTTTGATTCGCTCTTGAATCCCATTATTCTTGCGGCGGGAGCAAGAAAAAGAGAAGGTAATGCGTTACGACTGTCCCTTAGACCTGTTTGACTTTTTATTCCCGAGTAAATGTCTATTCCGTAAGAATATTCACGATAAGGTTTTGCTCCAAATATTTTTGAAAACCAGCTTGGCTCTATAGGCTCATCCTTTTCACACACTATGTAAATACCAAACTTATCATAATCTCTTAAGCTAAAGTCGGTAGTGAATACTCCAAATGCTGGAACTTCAATTGTTCTACCTTCAAGCGTTATCTCTCTTTTTAGATCCAAGAAATCTGCAGATAATAGAGCATATTGCGCATTGATAATATCTACCTTGCATTGATTGATCTCTCTTTGCAACATTCCACGCTCATGATCTAATGTTCCTTTCTTGTCTCTTTGAGAACGAAGAGAATTAAGCTTCTTATTGAGTTTTTGCTCTAATGATTCATCTCGTTCACTCTTAACAAATTCAGTTAAATCAGTACTACCAACGATAAGTTGTTCCACTATTATCCCCTCCTGAATAGTAATTGTGAAACGTTGATAATAATGGAAATATATAAATCTTCCTTCTCTTGGCCAATCCTTGTGGAAGAGTAACTTTAAAAAGCAAATAAGGCTCTTCTTAATCTACAGCCCTGTAGTGTAGTGGCCAATCATTCTAGCCTTTGGAGCCGGAGCGAAGCTAGGCGGCTTTGCTTCGCAAAGACAGCTGGAGACCGCGGTTCGAATCCGCGCGGGGCTATTCTAAACCATAGGTTGAGAAATCCCCAAAGGGATTCGAACCTGCGGTTCGTGCACAAAGTCTACAACTTTGTGTGCTCGGAAAGCTACACTTTCCTCCGCAATCCGCGCAGGGCTACTTTTCTGTAAAAAAGTTAAAGAGACTACAGTTCGTGCTCAGAATTCTATTCTTTTTTCTTGACAGGATCATAGCCTCCTTTGTTAAAAGGATTACACCGCATTATCCTGTTGAAGCCCATCACACTTCCTTTGATCAAGCCATATTCTTCTATTGCTTGTAACGTATATTCAGAACAAGAAGGTTCAAATTTGCACATATGAATGCCTAAAAAATTATAAACAGGATAGGTGGCTTTCCTGTATGCTTTGATACATCCGACACCTACCCTTCTTGGTAAAGTATTTTCAAGAGACATTGTTTAGTCTTTTCTCTTTTTCACATACTCAGCAAGAGAAGAGTATGCAGGCTTAACCTCATTCCACTCTTGACCAGGCATCTTTGTTACTTCGAGCTCTTTGAAAAAATTATCTGTCTCTGTATAATCAAGGTTACCGTCCTTATCAGTATCTGCTAAGCGTACTGCTTGGTAATACTTATCTTCATAGTTCACATGTTTCTTAATCATATTCCAACCAAGAGTTCCCAGTCCAGCATAAATACCAACAGTAATTCCGATTGTTGTAAGAACACAACCACCACCAATTCCTAAAATTTGCCATAACTTCATTTCAATCACCTTTGGTTATACTGATCCGTAAATTCAACAAGTGTTCTGTACGGAATTTTGATATCAGGTTTCTTCCCCTCGATCATCGGAATATCGAGTCTGCGATACATTTCTGCCGTTTCATACGTATCAAGCGTACCATCTTGATTCTCGTCCATTATAGTTTGGACTGTCTGCATTTTCTCATCATAGTCCCACGTGGACTTGATCTTATACCACGCACCTTTCAGGCCACCTAGTGCTAAAGTACCAACAATAACTGTTCCAATTACTAAAGCGCCAAGACACCCACCACAACTGCAGCTTGAACTGCTACTACTATCATTATCTGACATTATTATACCCCCTAATTACTGTGTGGCTTGAAAATCATTCATCGTATATAAAGCTTTTTAATTTTTCCACTCAGGAGTGCTCACAAATAAAATTAGTGCTCTCGAATATATTTATAAATTGTCTATTTCTCCACTACACTACGCAGTCCCGTAGTGTAGTGGCCAATTCACGAGAGGCTAGTCATCTCGGACTCTGGTAACATTTGGAGATATCCGAGGACCGCGGTTCGAATCCGCGCGGGACTATTCTAAACTCAAAGCTAGAATGTCCCATAAAGAATTCGAACCTGCGGTTCGTGCTCAGAAATTGTAAATTTCTGGCACCCCAAAGCTGCAAAGCAGTTTTGATGGAACCTCGCGAGGCTATTTTCCCAAAATAGTCCCTTCTCCAGCTTTATCATAAATTTTTAGCTTGTCTATGTAAAACTTGGATTGATCAAAATCCTCAATTTCAACAGAATAATTCCAATTATCATAAAATAAAACAATAGCTGATTTTGTCAAAAATCCTAAAGATTTAGCTTCACTAAAAATATCAACAATGTTTTTTGTTATTTTCAGCTTATAATGGATTTTCTTTCGATAAACATTTTTTGTCTTAATTTCATAAAGTATTATCTCTTTCTTTTTATTAGTGAAAGATATCTCAATAGAATCTATAGAATTCCAATATTTAGCTATAAATTTACATTGCTCAAAAGAAAGATACTTTTCAAAAATAGAGAAATATTTATTCTTGTTCCAAAACTTCAGTAAAACTGCCCATTTCCTAGTAAGCTTAAACATACACTCTCCAGCATATCCTTTATAACTACCATTTAATGATCTTAAATCATACATATTTTTCTTTTTTCACTATCTTATATTATGCTTTCTTATTATTTTCCGGAGATATCACGAATGTTTTTATAGATACATATCTTTTAAGAAAGCTATCTCAATATTTCATCCAACTGTTTCTTGATTTCTTGTTTACCTTCAGATGTTCTGATATCAATATCACCATAAGGTACTTTCACTAAAGGCACACCGAATTCATCCTCGCAGAATTCAGGAAAGTCATGATATCTATTGCCTAGTCCCCTAAGAAAACTTTCAGGAATCTCCTTCTCTTCAGTACGTGCTCTGATTTCTTTAATACGTCTCATTAATACATCAATATTATTATTCTCAAGATAAATAATGTGATCTGGTTGAATAAGATGCTCATTAACAAGCTGAAACATCATGGAATAATCATGGTATTCATTGAGGCTCATCTTTCCTATAGTATGCAAATATCTTGCAAAGATTGCAGGATCTTCAATCAATGATCTATCTTGCACGCAGTTGACTTCTTCTTTCCTGACGGCAATCTCTATTGATTTCAAATGCGATGCACGCCTATAAAGAAAATGCATCTGCAAAGTATACGCCCAACGTTTCATATCCTTATAATATGATTCGAGAAAAGGATTATCAATAACAGGTTCTTCAAACAATCTATAACCATATTCCTCGTGAATAAATCTAGCAAATGTAGATTTTCCAACACCTATATTCCCTGCAATTGTCACAAATTTAGCCATCGAGTAATTCCCTCACCTTTTCAGCAATCCTATCGAGGTTCTTTCCTCCTTTCTCAAAATTCAATTTGCCAGAATTCACTATCATTTTCGGCCCTTTATAGGAAAAAAACAGCTTCCGATATCTTTTGTCAAGCTCCTGCAAATACATATTCTTTGATTGTGTAAGCTCTTTCTCATAAGGATTGTTCCTTTTTCTCAGACGTTGCTTCAACGTCCTTACAGGAGCAGAGAGAAAAATCAACAAATCAGGTTTCTTCAACTTTCTTGTAAGTAAAAAATAGAGGATTTTATATTTGAGATAATCACCAACACGCATTAAACCTTTCTTATAGCTATTTTTTGTAAAAATCTCTTTATCCTCATAGATACTTCTATCTTGAATAATAGGCTCATCATAGCTAAGAATCTTCTTGTGATCTCTTACTCTGTTAATCAAATAAAACTCCTGCAGTTGATATGATGCTTTCTGTGCCAATCTTCTAATGTTCTTATCATGAGGATTGCATTCCATGAGCTTTAACCATTTATAGAATGCAGGAAGAAAAGGATTATCTCTCACAGGCTCTTCATACATTCGTATCCTAAGTTTCTTGGAGAGCTTTTTTGCTAGTGTTGTTTTCCCAGAAGCAATATTCCCTGCAATCACAATAAAAAAATGGTTTCCCATCATCCCACCGAACGCAAAAAGTAAAGACATATAAACTTTTCGCAGATTTATATATTGAAATACTGACAATTAACTATATCTAGTGTGTTTTGATCTGCTGGAAATTCTTCTCTCATAGGCATTCTTAAGATCATAGAATAACATAGCATAATGATTCGCATCTAATCCACCATAATAGACGCTCTTCGTTATATCTTCCCTCATCCTAAACATCTCCATCTCGATTTTTTTGAGTGGCTTTCTCTTTATTTTTCCAGGCATAATAACCTCTATATATTTACAGCCACTATTTGCACATTTTTCATACATAATTGAAACATCTTCAAATGTAATATCTTCCAGATACTTCAGAGAAATCAATTTCTTAGCTCTTTTATAATCTTTAGAAGAATCAATATCAATCTCCATTTCAGGAGAAGTGTATGAAATTTCCATTCGCAAAGGTATTCCTGAAGAACTGATTTTTTCAGAAAATTTATTTTTAACTCTATTAAGATCAACACCAGAAGTGAAATATTCGAAGATAAGATATCCATAGAATGCCCAGTTTAAAGGATTGAGCGTTTTTCTACTTCTATAAAAACTCTGAACCTTTTTTTGTACACTACTTATATCGTTTTCAAAAAATTTTTTAATATTGCTAAATACAGCAGCATTTGCTCCTCTTATGTATCCTTTACTTCTGTCTCTTTTCTTAATTCTCACAGGAGGTCTACTGAAAAATGGAATTTTCTTCTTTAATTCTTTGTAATCAACACAAAACACCGTGGCAAGTATGTTGTCTTTAGATTCATTCTTTACAGCAGCTAAACAGGTTTCTAGCGATTCTTTGTTTGCAAGAAATGCATCTCCTAATGTTGCCAGAACTCTATCAGCAACATTTTTTCCCTCTGACTCAAGAATGTTCTTTTGATTAATCCATTCCTGCTGTGCTTTGAGAATATTATCACTGAATGTTCTCCCTTGCTGGACAACAACATATCTTCTCCTTCTTGGTTGTTTTTCAAGAACTCTCTCGAGAGAATGTTTATCTCCTATAATAATCACTGTATCAAACAAATCACAATGTTCATATGCTTCAATATGATGTTCAATTACCGTCTTGCCTGTTTTTTCATCAAGAACCTTTACTGCTTTATTCTTGTAATCAATTAATGATTCTCCATAAATTACTTCAACTATTTTGTGATGTACATAATCCAATATCTTCTTCCATTTATGCTCTCTTTTCTGATTAAATCCAGAAAAAACAACACCTATATCAACTTCAGCCACATTTGCCGAGAATGCAGAAGAATTTATATTGGTTTCTTATTTTCATCTCTACTTATCGCATGTACTTAACACACAATATACGTAAATTTATAAAACTAGGAATATTAATGCTAATATGAAATACTATCTTGATATCAAAAAAAGTGCTATTCATGGCAAAGGAGTGTTCGCAAGAAACAACATTCCAAAAGACACTATGTTCTATCAAGTGCCTTTGAACCATATCTTTCTCAAACCGAAAGCAAGATGTGCATATATAAAAGGAAAATACGTCTATGATGGTGCTGTACTGAACTGGATAAATCACAGCTGTGATCCCAATACAGAACTCGATGTTTCTGGTGATGTTCCTGTACTGAAATCATTACGCAACATCTCTCCAAAAGAAGAAATCACCGTAGACTATGAAAAAACAGAAAAACACCAAACAAAACATGCCTGTAACTGCGGCTCAAAGAACTGCAGAAACTCCTTCTGGAGCTCTGCAGTACTATCCACTTCAAAATATGAGTATCCTGAATAAAAAAATTCATAAGACTCTGTAGAAATGCTATTTAGCACATTGCTGACAATACTGCCTAGCGCAACTATCATATTGCTTATCTGAGGAATATAATCGAATTACGCAATGATCTGCATTAAAAAGTGAAGCGCAGTATTGTCAGCCTGTATGTTATACACTACTGCGCTTCGTGTACTATGTGCAATCAAAGAAGCAAATCGATTATAGCAAATAAATACACCACCAGAGTACTCCGCTAGGCAGTAGTGTATAACAAATAATAGTATGTCTTTAAAGCATTTCCACAGAGCCAAATCATAAGAAAATTATATAAACTCTTCATTCTTGTCTGCGCTATGGTCATTATAAAAATAAAGGCATTAAACAAGCATGCGAGTATACCTGCATTCTCCAGACAAGGAGATGCTGCTTTTGATCTGCATTCTTTAGAGACATATACTGTAAAACCTGGTGAACGACATATTTTTCCGACAGGAATAGCAACAGAATTCCCTGAAGGTTATGTGTTATTATATAGAGATCGTTCAGGTTTAGCAGCGAATCATGGCATTCATGTTCTAGCAGGTGTTATCGACCCGACATATAGAGGAGAACACAAAATTGTTATTCTCAACACAGGAAAAGAAACATACGAAATAAAAAAAGGAGATCGTATCGTCCAAGCTATTCTGTTGAAGCTTCCTGATGTTGAAATTAAAGAAGTAAATGAACTTTCAGATTCTAATCGTGGAAAAGAAAGATTTGGTAGTAGTGGAAGATGATTATCTTTTCTTCTTAGCTTTTTTCTTCGCTTTCTTTTTTGCTTTCTTCTTTTTCACAGCTTTCTTAGTTCTTTTTCTTACAGCTTTTACAACGTTAGGTGCTTTTCCTTTCTCCATATACAATGTTCTCGTCGGAAATGGAATTTTAATACCATTCTCCTTCAACGCATAAAACACTTCCGTTGTCACTTCATCCTGAATAGTGAACTTACGCCTAAAATCACTAATGTAAAATATTAATTTGAAATCAAGAGAAAAATCATTCATTTCAGTAAACCAAACCATAACTTCTTTGTCTGTATCGAGATATTTCTTTCCTTTTACAACATTCTTCAACACACGCTTTACTCTTTCAGGGTCTGACCCATATGCAACACCGACAGGGATTACAATACGTATCTCATCATTCGGCTGTGCATAATTAATGAACTTATTTTGTGCTAATATGCTGTTAGGCACAATAAGCATCTCGTCATCAAATGTCTTTATTCTCGTCGATCTAATACCTATTTCATCCACTGTTCCAAGCTCTCCCGACTCAAGTTTCACAATATCTCCAATACGGAAGCTTTTATCCATTACAAGAGAGATACCTCCAAAAATATTCGCTGTACTATCCTTAAGCCCAAATCCTATGATGATACCTGCCACTCCTAATGATGCAAGCAAAGGACCTATCGATACCCCCCACAACGTGAGAATGACAAAAATCGCAAATACCAACATAAGAATCCTTGCAAACCCTCTGATGAGAGGCATTACTTCATGGCTGAATGAGTGCCTTGAACCTCTGGCTAAAGAACGACCCCAAAACATAAGGAATTCATCAATCAGCAATGATACAATAAAAAACAATGCTATATCAAAGAATGTCTGAATGATATTCATGATTACTTTTGAAATTTGCAGAGGAGTTATAGCCAAAAATAATCCATAGAGTACAATAAAAAGAAACAAAGGCTTGTGAATTCTGGTAAGTATGTGTGTCATCTTATTATTGTATCCTCTGATATAAATTTCAATAAGCTCTTCAATTATAATAGCCAATACAAAGGATAACACAAAGATCAATGCAGCATCAGCTAAAGGAAATTTATCCAGCAACTCCAATAACTTCTGAAAAAACCCCATTACTTTAATAGAGTGGTTTCTTTTTAAATACTTTTACAAACACTGAGAAAAAGTAACATAAGTTCTTCGCAATCGTATGCTATGCAGCCATCTTTTCCACTTGAATAGCGCAACTACAAGGGAGTTTGCATCTGATCCTGTCACAGGCTCTTTTGACAATAGGAATCTGACTCTCCAAGCAATCAACCTCGCAGATAGTATCTCCTTTGAAGACACGAGCAGCAACTGAGATTGACTTACCGAAGCTCTTCTTCATTCCCGTACTCATACGATCTGCACCCGCTCCTGATGCCAATGGATTTTCTCTAAGAATATGATGCGGAAATATTCTAATTCTGAATCTATATGTATTTTTGCCGAGTTTCTTCTCCATATGCCTATTAGCACTCTGTCTAGCAGATTCAATCGCGTTATGTCTGATCTGGAGATCTGCCTTAGCAAGCACTTTGACTCTGAAAGGAAACTCCTTTTTAGCATCACCCATAACAAATCTTACCACTCTGCTGTTCGGAGTAGCTCTTACAAAAGATTTAGCTCTATATTTCGATTTTCTTGTGTATGGGCGTTCAATCCTCCTATATGCAACAAATTTCCTCTTCTTTGCCATTTTTCCTCAGAATAAGGCTCTCTTTATAAATATTACTTGATCATGAAGCGTTTGCCTTTCTTCGCAGGCACAACCTTGAAGTCCTTCAATTTCTGCTCTTCAGCCCATTTCTTGGCTGATACCTCTGTACTGAACGTTTTCGACCTTGGCTTCCTGTTCCTTCCGCGTTTCAGCAAAATAGGTCGTACTGATCGTATACTCATTGTTAATACCTTTTCTGGCTTACTCTGCCTTTCATTATCTTCTCCTGCCGTTTTTCTACTTTAGGACTGAGTTTTATAGGGTTTCTTCTGTTGAAGCGAAGGAATTTATCTATTTTATTGTCGTTGTCAAGCTTGAACTCATCGGCATCTTCAGGTACTTTAATAGTTCCTAATGACTTGATAGTCTCTTCCTTCTTGGATAAGCCCGAGTAACGCTCATTCTTGATGTTCTTCTTTTTCTTATCCTTTTTCTTCTTCTTACCCATGGCTTTAAAGATTCCAGATTTGTTTTTAAATATTTTGATTTAAGAAAGAAATTTCTGATTCAGCGCATCTCCTAAATCGAGAAGGTATTCCTTGCCGAATTCATTATTATAGAGATCATCAAGCAGGAAATGAGGTAAAATATCAAGATCTTGTCGAATTGCCGTAAGACCTACTGCTAGCGCAGCAACGCTATCAGTATCTCCTCCAAGCAAAACAGCTTGTTTCAATACCTCTGAAGCACTAGGGTAACAATGCTGAAGAATATACATGACTGCTCCCAATGTCTTAGGTCCATGACAGGGAACACCAACATCTGCATTACCTTCTCCAAACAAAGTTTCAGGGTCAAATGATTGCATCGTGTAAGTTTTTTCAAGATAATTCGCAGTTTCGGGATGAATTTGAGCAACATGTTCTTGTACTTGTTTTGACAAACTCATAATATCTTTGTTAGTGTGCATTAAGTAATGTGCAGCAACAGCAATACCGACAGAAGAAACTTTTCCCTCAGGAGTATTGTGTGTAAGCTCTGCATTGATAATAGCGTAATCGATAACCTTCTTTAAGTCATTAACAAACCCTATTGGAATAGCTCTCATCGCAGCACCGTTGCGTATTGAGTCATCTTTAATACCGTAAAGAAATTCTTCCCCTGAACCAACAACTTCAAGAAATTTCTGAAATCCTCCTGCATATCCTTTGATAGGATCTCGTTTATAACACCCAACAAAAAAATCAGCTAGATTATTGTGGTTGAATCTATTATCTGAAATCAATAATTCTGCAATCGCAATTGACATCTGTGTATCATCAGTATATCTTCCAGGAGTACACCATTCTGGATTCGGATGATTGCTATACCTCGAAAAATCAAACGCCTTCTTGATCTCTTTTCTTCCTCCAGGATAGAACTCATATCCTACTCCGAAGGTATCACCTATGGCAATACCCAGCATTGTTCTTTGTCCAGTATTCATGGTGCTGGAAATCACTACCTCTATATAAATCTGTTATTTCTGCACAGAGGATTATTCACAAGGTATATAAAAATAGAGTGTTCATTTTTCAATATGAAACAACTACAGCAAAAAATTCTCTTTTGGTACAATAAGCACAAGCGAGATCTTCCTTGGAGAAAAACAAGAAATCCCTATCATATCCTTGTTTCTGAAGTTATGCTGCAGCAAACACAAGTCGACAGAGTCATCCCCTATTATCTTCGTTGGTTGAAGAAATTTCCTACTATTGAAAAACTCGCGAGAGCACAGCCAAGAACAGTGTTGAACTATTGGTCTGGTCTAGGATACAATAACAGAGCATTGCGTTTACAGCAAACTGCAAAAACATTAGAAGGAAAGTCATTTCCAAAAACAGAGGAAGAACTCAAGGCACTACCAGGCATCGGACCATACACTGCACGAGCAATACTCTCATTCGCGTTCAACAAAGAAGTTCCTGTTATTGACACAAACATAAGAAGAATACTTATCCATGAGTTGAAGCTCAAAGAAAACACGCTGCCTCTTGAGCTCGAGGAGAGAGCAAAAAAACTCATTCCAAAAGGAAAATCACGCATATGGCATAATGCATTAATGGATTATGGTGCAATACACCTCACCTCAAGAAAAACAGGCATCAAGTCATTAAGTAAGCAATCAAAGTTCGAAGGCAGTGAACGACAGGCAAGAGGAAAGATACTGAAACTTCTTCTCGCGCAAAAAACTATTTCCCTTATTTCACTAAAGCAAAAAGGCTTCCATAATAATATAGATCATATAATCGCAAAGATGGTTAAAGAGAACATCATCATAAAAGAAGCTCGTTCTATCAGGCTACGATAATCTGTACCTCTGATGCATAAGTATTATAAAGTATTGTTAACTATGGTTAATTATGAAATTCTGGAGGTTATTACTATGAAAAATGCATTGTTGATACTAAGTATATTAGGGCTCATGCTCCTGGCAAGTTGTACTGCAGCTGTCAGCAGCCAAGCGACAGAAACAGCAGAGATCCCTGGCGCTGCAGCAACAGAACCATCTGCATCAGTCAAAGAGAAAAAAACGATGATCTGGCTCGATACACCATTGACTGACGTCAGAACAGGAGAGAGTTTCATGTTCTCTGATTATGCAGGCAAAACAGTATTAGTAGAAAGTTTTGCAACATTCTGTCCTGCTTGCAAAAAACAGCAGCAACACATCAAAGAATTCCATGAAGCAGTTGGCGACAGTGTTGTCTCAATAGGATTAAACACCGATCCGAATGAAGACGCTGAACTTGTACTGAGTTATGCAAACAATAATAATTTTGATTGGACATATGCAGTAGCACCAAATGATTTGACACAAACACTAGTTGATGAATTCGGCACAGCCATAGTGAGCACTCCAACGGCACCTATTGTGATGATCTGCAAAGACCAATCATCAAGGTTGCTTCCATCAGGAGTAAAAAATCCTGAGACATTGCAGGAAGAAATCGAAAAAGGATGCAATCTCTAAAATGATTTCATCTATTTTTTCTTATTATCTTATTGGACTAGCTGCTCCGTTAACAGCAGTATGTGTACTTCCACTATATCCTGGATTCATAGCATACCTTTCAAATAAAGCTAACAAGAAAAATCCACTAACGCTTGGTTTTGTTGTTGCAGCAGGACTACTTCTCTTCATGACTCTTCTTGGACTCATCTTCACAACAATACTTAAGACATCCCTTACAAAAGCTATCAATATTATCTCACCAATAGCATTTATGTTGTTAGGAATCATTAGCATTTTACTTTTATTCAATTTCGATTTCAGCAAATTCTTCAAAACCACCCCCCTTCCCCAGAGCAACAACCCATTTCTAGGTGCGTTGCTCTATGGGTTTTTTTTCGGCGCCATTATCATTCCCTGTAATCCTGGCGTTATAGCATTATTCTTCTCAACCATTCTCACTTCAACAGCTAAAAGTTTCATTCAAGGATTACTTGGCTTTATCGCATTTGGCATTGGCATGGCAACACCCTTACTAATATTAGCAGCAATCTCCAGTACGGCAAGCGGAGCAATCATACAATTCTTCGTGAAACATAAAAAGATCATCAACATCATCACAGGCATTATCATGCTAGCAATTTCATTATATTATCTTATTGCAGTATTCCATGTTTTCGGATAGAACTAAGATCCATAAAGATTTAAAGTTTAAATGAGGTAATAAGAAGATGAAAATACACACTATCTTGATTGTTTTTCTTGTTTTCCTTGCGAGTTGTGGCGTTGCTGAAAACACAAGAAAGTCTCCATTAGAAGCGTCATTCACCGAGGAAGATTATGCCAAAGGACAATGCAAATTCCTCGAAGATGGCACAAAATATATGATTCATCCTGATGCATTGCAATCAGGAGGACCTCCTAAAGATGGTATTCCTTCTATTGATGATCCAAAATATGTCACAGTAACAGAAGCAGATGAATGGATTGAAGATAATGAATTAGTTCTGGCTTTGCTACACAAAGATATGAAACGAGTTTATCCATTGCAGATTCTTGTCTGGCATGAGATTGTGAATGATATTATCGCAGGAGATCCTGTTCTGATAACGTATTGTCCATTGTGCGGATCAGGTATCGCATACAAAAGAATGCTTGATGGAGAAGCAGTTGAATTCGGCACTACCGGCAAATTATACAATTCAAACCTTGTGATGTATGATCGAAAGACGGAAACGTATTGGACGCAGATTGATGGCAAAGCCATCATTGGTGAATTGACAGGTCACGAACTGAAAGAAATCTCCATCGATACTGTTGTTTGGCGAGATTGGAAGAAAGCGCATGCTGATTCTGAAGTGCTAAGTCAGAACACAGGATTCAAGCGTGACTATGGCAAAGACCCATACGGAAGTTATTATGAAGATAGTTTTTTGATCTTTCCCGTCGATAATGAAAACAACACAATCCATCCCAAGACAGTCATCTTCGGTATAGAAATTGATGGTGTATACAAAGCATATCGAGAAGCTGACCTTATTGCATTAGGAGTTATCAATGATGAGATTAATAATACAAAAATAAATATAACGAGAGATGAAGCAGGTGTAGTCACTATTGTACAGGCCGATACTGGAAAGGAAATAGTAAAGGAAAGAGACTTCTTCTTCGCATGGTACGCTTTTCATCCAGAAACAACAGTTTATGAAATCAATCCAAATAGCTAGAGCGTAACATGCGCTTAAAGAGCATAGCCTCTTTGATTGTGCATAGTACGCCTTTCATCCAGAAACATTACTATACAAAGCAGGAACAGCTACCAAACTAATTTCACAATAAAAACAATAATTACTACAATACATCCATAAAATATCAGATAATCAAAAATACCTCCACTTCTTAGGAATCCTCGTAGCCTTATTTTTGTAGGAAAAAGAACAATCCCCTGCCTTGTAAGTGAATCAAGCAGCAAATGCGAAGCAAATCCTATTGTAAATCCGAGAAATACATCAAGATCACCAAGAACGACAAAGAACAACAGTGCAAATAACGCCCAGAAAAAAATCGAGTGACAAATACCCCTATGCTCGAAAAGCCAGCTGAAAATTCTCACTCTTCTTCCAAGTATAGATCTTTGTTCGTCAAGATCAGGGACAAGACTTCCTAAAAGCACAGCAGCAAAAAACCATAGATTCACATCAAAGAAAAAAACAGCAAGAACACCAAGCAGCAATCCAAAAAGAAGATGAGTTCTCCCTATCATACAGGCACCTTACGTAACGCATTGAGGGATGTTATCATAAACAATTTTTTTCTCAGTGCAGATTCTTTCACCTTCGCTCGTCTTAAATCCTGGCACAAATGATATCTGCAAAGAGGAATCATCCTGTAGTGTGTAAGATATTTCCTCATTTGTCAATCTACCTACTTCAATACCTTCAGTAATTCTCCCATCAAAAAGATCAGGAGTGTTAGTGTCTATAACAGAATAATCAATGAAATCAAACGGCATTTCTCCTTGGTTTTCAAGAACAACTTTGATCGTGCTGATATCTCTCAAAATGCAGATAATAGGCATGCCTTCACTTAATCTTATCCCTACATTGATAGCATCACAAGAATAATCATCTCCAGGAGGATTTAACACATCATGGCTCCAATTCATAATCATCGTGCCTAACGCCACAGAAAAGGCTATTAACAATACCGTAGCAATCAACGGAGAAATACCTCTTTTCGATTTAGCTAAACGAACCATTTTAATAAATTGGCTTTTCAGGTTTATAAATGTCCTCTTTTTTTTCTGCTTCGTTCACTGTGTCCCCTCCTGAACGCAACTTCGAAGAGAACTCTTTGACTTTGTCAGTAAAACGGCGAAGCAATTTTTTTTCTTTTATATCGCCGTTAAGCGAAAAATGTCTAAACTCATCTTCCGCTTCCGCTTCTCTATAATGATCAAGTGTCTCAAGAAACGTTTTGATTTCATTAATAGCACCGTATATTTGGTGTTGCTTCTCAACATCAAGTTGCGCATCCTTATCTTCGAGCAAAGAAATCAATCTAATAAGTCTATCTTTGTATTTCTTCCGAATTTCGGATATGGACATTTTATTGATTCACCTCTTGTCCTCTTGACTTATCGATGAAAAATTGCATACAGTCAAGCGCATCAAAGTATGCCTGTCTTCTGAGACTTTGATCGCCAAACTCAAGCTTGTAATATTCATCTTTGAGGATGTTGATATCATTACCACACACCGGGCAGATCTTCATCTCTCCTGTGCTCAGCATCAGAAGCCTCTTATTTATTAACTTTTCCATATTACCTATGAGAAGATCTCTTTTAAGATTTTCTAATTCATCTTTTTCTAGAGTATGGATTAGTTTTCCTAGTTTGTTCATTCTCCCACCTTCAATTTTGATAAAACATTTTCTTTTTCATATACAATATGGCACTGCTTAATTTTTGATGTGTAATAATGTTCATTCTTTGCCAATCCTTGAAGTACTTCATCTTCAGTATGATTCCAGAAGATCATTTCTCTTTCTTTTCCGTCGTATCTTGCAAGCTTTATGTTGCTCATCTCTTTTCTTGCTTTCGTTACATCATCGATGATAGCAAGGTATTCTGTTTTTTTCGTATTATAAGAAAGAAGAGCTAGTCCTTTAAGGTGTACCCAGATGTGATCGTAAGTCCAAAACAATTTCTGAAGGAAATATACTTGCTCTTCCTTCATCTCGTCGGAAAAATCAGGATATTGAAGAAGTGCTGCGATAGAGAAAAGTACAATATCATGAACTGATTTTTTCAACGCAGCATCTGCCATAAAAATATCAGACATTGTTTTTAGTCGAGGATTTAACATGAAACTCTTCTTCACAGCAACACCATCACCAATAGTAACAAGCATACCATATCCTTGATCGAGACCATACAATGTCTTCGGTTTTCCTCTTTGATTGGTCTTTAATTTTCGTTTAGTAACCAATTTATAAGCGACAAGCAGACGGAGAAGCTGAGCCACATTAGCCGTTGAGGTATCTGTTTTTTTTGCTAGTTCACTCAAAGAACATTCTTTTTTTGAAAGTTCTTTGAGAAGCAGCCATTTTGTTCCCGTAATCAAATCCTCAAATTCCATAAGATACAAGAGTTCTTTTAATATTTAAATATTTCGTTTCCCTAATTAATAAAATATTTAATATTTATAAAATTAATTAATTAATAAATTAATTATCCGAGAATAGATTTCAAGCATTATGTTTAGAAACATTTATAAAGTACCGACCCATATTCTGTAGAAGAGTAGTTTCATTTAGGTAATGAAAAATGGACTAGATTCAGCGTTTGGGGAACACAAACGTAGAGGTGTAAGTTTGAAAGTATTGATGTTTGGCTGGGAGTTCCCTCCGATCAAAAGCGGCGGATTAGGAACGGCGTGTTACGACCTTACGAAAGGATTATCGTGGAACAATGTTGATGTAACATTCGTTATGCCCCACGCTCCCGATAATGCTGAAGTGGAATTCGTTAAGCTCATAGGTGCAGATAACTTCTCAAAAAAAGTACAAATCAAAAAAATAAAAACACTCCTAACACCGTATCTTAATTCACACGGTTACAGCGAAATCATTGCGCGATTTAAATTCGGAGATGGAAAAGGAAATGCTGACGTTTACGGAGAAAACATCTATCAAGAAGTGCAGCGACTGGCTGCTGTGGCACAAGAGATTGCAAATGAAGAGCATCACGACATCATTCATGCCCATGACTGGATGACCTATGAAGCAGGCATTGAAGCAAGAAAAGCGTCAAACAAACCATTGGTTGTTCATATCCATGCAACAGAACATGATCGAACAGGAGGTAACCCTGATCCTATGATTGCTGATATAGAATATCGCGGCATGATGGCGGCAGACCGCATCATCGCGAATAGTGAATGGACAAAACAAAACGTCATTCATCAATATCAAATCAACCCAGATAAAATTGATGTTGTGCACTGGGGAGTTGATTACGATAAACCAGAATATCACTTGAATCATGCTAGTCCATTCAAGAACGAGAAGCTTGTACTTTTCCTCGGACGTATTACCTTGCAGAAAGGTCCTGATTATTTCATCGAAGTTGCATCGAATGTGTTGAAATTCAACAAAAATGTTCGCTTCCTTATTGCAGGATCAGGAGATATGACACCAAGAATTATCAACAGAGTAAATGAGCTTGGCATTTCAGACAAAGTAAATTTTGCAGGTTTCCTTAAAGGAGAACATGTACACCGCGCATTTCAGATGGCTGATCTGTACGTAATGCCTTCTACTTCAGAGCCTTTTGGTATTGTTGCATTAGAGTCAATGAAGAATGGCACACCTACTTTACTTTCAAAGCAATCAGGATGTTCAGAAGTTATTAAACATTCAATGAAAGCAGACTTCTGGGATATTAATCTCATGACTGACCAGATCGTCAGCTATCTGAGATACAATTGCTTCCAGCAAGAACTTACAAAATACTCAGATAAAGAAGCGAAGAAATTTAACCTTAATGATCCTGCAAAAAAAACGCTGGCGATTTACCAGAATGTATTACATCAGTGGTATAATCATTCAACAACATAATTAAAGAAAAGGGGGGAGTAAGATAGACATTTGCTTTTACTTTCAAGTCCATCAGCCTTGGCGGATGCGTCGCTATCAAGTATTTGATATTGGAGGAAATCACGACTATACTGATGACCAGAAAAACAAAGCTATTATGAAGAAAATCAGTGAAAAATGTTATCTGCCTATGAATAAACTTCTTCTTAAACTTATCAAGAAATATGATGGAGCGTTCAAGATATCATTCAGCATCACAGGAGTGTTTATCGATCAATGCAAGAAATATGCACCAGAAGTACTCGAAAGTTTCAGAGCGTTGGCTAAAACAGGTTGTGTTGAATTCCTTTGTGAGACTTATTATCACAGTCTTGCATACCTTTACTCAAAAAAAGAATTCAAGCAACAAGTTGAAAAACATAAAAAACTCATTGAAAAAGAATTTGGCAAGACACCAAAAGTTTTTAGAAATACAGAGCTCGTATTCAACAACGATCTCGCAGAGACAGCAAAAGATCTCGGATTCGATGTCGTACTTGCAGAAGGAGCAGATCATATATTGAAAAAGAAAACACCTAATGTAGTGTATACTGTAAACAACTGCAAAGTGCTATTAAAGAACTATAAACTCAGTGATGATATTGCATTCAGGTTCTCTAACAAAGATTGGGAACATTATCCTTTGACACCTAAGAAGTTTGTATCTTGGATTGATGAAGAAGAAGGTGATGTAATCAATCTCTTTATGGATTACGAGACATTTGGTGAACATCAATGGGAGGAATCAGGAATCTTCACTTTCATGGAATCTCTCTTTGGAGCGCTGCTGAAGAAACATAAATTCGTAACCATTAGTGAAGCATCAAAACACCATTCTAAAGGATCTCTTAATGTTCCTCGCTTTGTATCTTGGGCTGATATTGACAGAGACCTTACCGCATGGATTGGAAATCAAATGCAGGAGAACGCCATCAAAGAGTTGTATTTGCTGGAGAACCCAGTGAAAACAAGCAAAGATTTGGCATTGCTTGAGAGCTGGAGAAGACTTACGACAAGCGACCATTTCTACTATATGTGCACGAAATGGTTTAATGATGGCGACGTCCATAAGTACTTCAGCCCATATGAAAGCCCATATGAAGCATTTATCGCCTTCATGAATATACTCAATGATATTATCATAAGGATAAAAGAGAAAAATATTAAAATACCAACCAATAGTTATATCATGAGTTCGTTGGAACAGGAAGCTTGGGGGGGATTTTAAAGACATCCAAGTGTTTACTAAAAAAGAGAGGTGAATTGATGGCCGCTAAAAAATCATCCAAAAAATCTAAGAAAAAGAAGAAAGCTACTCCTAAAAAGAAAAAGAAGAGAAAAACCTCTGGCAAGAAGAAAAAGAAAACAAAATCTAAATCTTCGTTAAAAGCATCTGCAAATACCGATGAACATTTTGTGCTGCTTGATGGACGTACATTGCAGAACATTATGGATCTTGCCATTGCTCTGGAGAATATGGAGGATCATGTTTTTGGCCATCACGTTAATTCAAATAGAAATGACTTTGCGAATTGGATACGACATGTTATGAGAGATGGTGAGCTCGCAGAACACATGTCTAATGCAAAACATAAGAACCATGCTTCGTGGATCATTTATCGTCACGTTGCCAAGAAGCTTTGGTGATTCATACTTAGTTAAAGAGGGGTGAAGTATATGCAATCAGTAGACGATCAACAAGCATTTAGATTCAATAATGGATTTTCTGCAAGAAACATTACTGAACTAAAAAATTGTATAGAGGATTTGCCAATAGAAGATTTTGAGCATCATGTGAATAAAGAAGAGAACGATTTCTCGAAGTGGATTAAACTCTGTCTTCACGAACCTGTACTTGCAGATGAACTCTTAAGAACAAAATCGAAAGAGATTACCTTGCTTCTCTTGAAGGATTGGTTGCTGACTCATAAGGCCAAAAAGACACTTAATGAGCTGCATGAATCTCCATCAACAGGAGTAGAAATCAGCAATCTTGCCAAAAAACTTGAGAAAAAGCCGAAAGAAATGAAAATTGAGCTTCAGAAAAATACTACTGCTGATATTCCCAGGCCCAAATGTAAAAAACATAAGGACAAAGAACCTTCCATGAATACAGGATTGCTTGTAAAGGAATTTATCTTCGGAATGATCATAGGACTTATCCTTGGTATTGTATTGATGAAGATTATTAGCTTATTCTAAGATGAAATCCAACGCTGATGTATTATTTGAGTGCTCATGGGAAGTTTGCAATAAAGTGGGAGGCATCTACACTGTGTTGATGAGCAAAGCAGAATTGATGAAACAACACTATGCCCATTATTTTGTTATAGGCCCTTATTATGAACATCAGGCTGAAGTGGAATTTGAACAATGCAAACCACCAGAAATAATTGCAAGGATTTTTGAGGAACTTAAACAAGAAGGCATTATCTGCTATTTCGGAAAATGGCAAATCAAAGGAGAACCTTATACCATCCTTATCGATTTTGGCAGATGCATGCACCATGTTGATGAGATCAAAACACAACTTTGGGAGCATTTCCAAATTGAAGCGATGTTCTCAGGAAATGATTTCCACGAACCAATGATCTGGGCATGGTGCATAAGCAGAATACTTAAACGATATGCCGAACTTAAGCCAGGGAAAATTGTAGGTCATTTCCATGAATGGCTTGCTGGTTTTGCAGGTCTTTTCTTAAAATCATCACCTGTGAGAACAGTGTTCACGACACATGCTACTATGCTAGGAAGAACACTTTCAGCGCATAATTTCCCATTATATGATAAACTCGAGACAATCAATCCGCATGAAGAAGCCAAACGATTAAGAGTGCTTGACAAATTCAGTGTAGAAAGAGCTTGCGCCCAGCATAGTGATGTTTTTACCACCGTATCAGAGATTACTGCTATTGAAGCAGAACATATCCTTGGAAGAAAGCCTGATATACTTGTACTGAACGGACTTGATGTAACACAGTTTCCCACTACTGAAGAGGCTGCTTTAATTCATAGAAAATCTAGAGAAACTATTAGAGATTTCCTTGATTATTATTTCCTCAACAATTACTATATTGATCTTGATCAAACACTACTTTTCTTCGTTGTCGGAAGATATGAATTTGAGAATAAAGGTATTGATATTATTATTGAAGCACTAGGAAAACTCAATAAAAAAATGAAGGAGAACAATAGCAAAAAAACAGTCATCTGCTTCTTCTGGATACCTGCTGAACAACATGGCACAAGAACTGATCTTATGGAAGATAAAAGCACCTTTGACCGCATACGTGAACTTGTTGAAGACAGATCTGAAAGCATCAACAGAAAAATCATAAGAAATATTATGGATCTAAATAAATTAAAACATGAAGACTTGTTCACAAAAGATTTCCTCCACGATATAAAAAAACAAGTGCAGCGTTTCAAGCGCAGTGGAAATCCTCCTCTGAGTACGCACCATGTACCTGATGACGACCCTATCATAAGACATTGTTTTGCCAATGGATTGACTAACGCTGAACAAGATAAAGTCAAGATCGTTAAATATCCTATCTATTTAACAGGAGCTGACGGATTGCTTGATCTTACTTACTATCAAGCCATAGCAGGCTGTCATTTAGGCTTATTTCCATCGCGATATGAACCTTGGGGATACACTCCTGTTGAAAGTGCTGCATATGGTGTTCCAGCAGTGACTACTGATCTTTCAGGATTTGGAAGATTTATGCAAAAACGAGGGATAAGCGGCAAAGGCATCCATATTATTGATCGTTTCCGTAAAACAAGAGAGACTATTGTAACTCAATTTGTCAACTTGCTTTATACATATTCAACATTCAAGCAAAAAGATAGAGTGGATCAAAAGATCAAAGCCAGAAAAGCTATAGAGCTTGTTGATTGGAAGGAGTTTGTCAAAAATTACATAGAAGCACATAATTTGGCTCTGGAGAAGGAATGAACTCCTCCCCTAATGTTGGATATCCTTTGGAGAGGAGTTCGACCAGAGGAGTCTATATCTAACAGGCTAAAGCTGTAGTATTGACTCCTCTGTGTATAAACAGAGAAACCCAAAAGATAAACTTTTTATATACCTGCTGTTGAAATATTATGAAAGAGGATTAATATGAAGAATGCCGTTTTTTTGCTGATGATGGTGATTCTGGCTAGTTTTGTTGCTGGATCAATATACGATGAAGACAAGACATTTCAAAGCGTATCTCAGCATTCAGGTAACCCCTCATTCAGCATTCTGATGATCTTGATTGCAATTACTGCATTGCTCTATATCTATGTACTCCTCAAATGTGGTCTGCGACAGGACCGAGTAAAGTTCAAGATTGTCATGGGAGATCCTCCAAAGAAACACGAGTTAAAAAAGAAGCTCAACTACAAGCGAATGAAAACATCTGCAAAAAAGAAAATCAAGAAAAAAAAATAAGATTTCTAACCCAAACCTTTATAAATGTCTTCTCGCCCAATAGATCTAAGGGGTGACTTACTAACATTATACAAGAACTAGAGATACATCAATGAGGTGACTGAATGAAAGCAATAATATTAGCAGCGGGCTATGCCACACGATTATATCCTTTGACATTGGATAACCCCAAACCATTGCTTCCTGTAGGAGGAAGCCCTTTGTTAGATTACACATTAGATAAATTAGAAGAACTTGATGGCTTGGATGAAATATATGTCATAACAAATGATAAGTTCTATCCTAAGTTCAAGATGTGGGCCGCAAAGCAAGAAAGATCATTCAATATCAAAATCATTAATGACTGTACTAAAACCAATGAAGATCGATTAGGAGCTGTCGGAGATACCTACTACGTGATCAAACAAGAGAACATAGATGATGATCTCCTTCTTATAGCCGGAGACAATCTTTTTGAGTTTAGCCTCAAAGCAATGTATGCTATGTTCAAAGAAAAAAAGAAAACCGTCTTTGCATTATGTGACTTAAAAGACCCTGCAAAATTATCAAAAAAATTCGGTGTTGTTGAGATCAACGAAAATAATAAAGTGATTGGTTTTGAGGAGAAGCCTGAACAACCAAAGACAACATACGCTTCAACGGCATGCTATATTTTTTCAAAAGATGATCTGAGCAAACTTAAAGAGCTTGCAGAAAATGCACCTGATAACTTAGGGGAAATCATCATATTCTTGTACCAGAAATCAGAGGTTTTTGGAATTCCCTTCAAAGAAACATGGATTGACATAGGAAGCCTTGAACAGTACAAAGAAGCAGATAAGCTTTTTGCGGAGAGGAATACATCCTAATGGAAGTAACACACACATTTCGAGGAGAGCGCATCAGTTTCGTAGGCGTTACTCCTTCTTTCATTCTTTCTAACAAAAAAGGAAACTATTGTGCATGGAGTGCTCAAGAAAACTTTTCAGCTTATTGTGGCCTTCATCAACTGATACCCCAAGGCAAAGACTGGGATCTATTCAAAAGCATTGAGAACATTCAGTTAGTTGACACTAAAACAACAGAGCTCATCAATACCTTCTCTGGCTTTGTTAGGAAATCAGGTGACGCCACAGAGATTTTTCATCTATCAAAATTGAATTCTCTGTTTTATGACGTCGAGAATTTTCATGGTGAAATCGCACTTGAGCTAGATTGCAGATATATCTATGACTTTTCTTCAGAAGGAAGAATTTATGAGATCATCCATGACGGGGACTATATTGTCATTCACTACCAGAAGTTCAAAGAAGATGGCCTTATTAATCTCGACTATGATTATTTCGTGATTATACGAGGGTTTCAAGATGTTGATATCAAAAAAGAATGGGTAAAAAAACACTATATGTATGATAAAAGAAGAGGCCAACAGGGAGATCGTTGGATTTTTGACGCATTGCGTTTTAAAGTGAAAGGAAATCTCAACCTCGTTATTGGGTTTGGGAAAACGTATACCAAAGCAAAGGAATATTGCGATTACGCATATATTAATAGAGAACAAATGTTAAGTAACACCAATAACTATTATAATAATCTACTCGGCAAACAGCAACTCAGTAATAAAGACAGGATTTTTGCTCTGCGCTGTGCAATGAAAGCACTAGACGACGTATGTATTGTCCGTGGTCAAGAATTTAATCTGCGAGGGATCTTTGCCGGATGGCCTTGGTTCTATCAAGTGTGGACAAGAGATGAAGCGATAAGTTTAGGAGGTCTCCTCACTACAGGAGATTATACTTTTGTGAAGGATGTCATTATGCGTCAGATTATAAAGATCATAGAAGATGGAAGAATTCCTAATAGACATCCTCATGCAGGCTTAGGAAGTGCTGATGGTGTCGGTTGGGTATTCAAACGTGCAGGAGATTTAATCGACACTCTGAAACGAGAGAATCTACTAGGAAGCATCTTGAGAGACGAACAACTAATAACCATCAAAAATCAATTAAAGAAAAGTATTGATGGATTGCTTAAGCACCACACAAGAAACGGATTTGCTGTCAATAGTATTAATGAAACTTGGATGGATACTACAGGAACACAAAATGATGTGCGTGACGGCGCGCGCATTGAAATTCAAGCATTACGATTATCAATGTACAAACTCATGGTTGAATTGTGTCGTATGACTAATGACAAAGAGATGAAAACCTATAAGAGCCTCTATAGAAGCCTTAAGAAGAATATTAAGACGTATTTTTTCAAAGAAGGGAAATTATATGATGGATTAAATGACCCTGCTGCAAGACCGAACATATTTCTAGCGTACTATATCTGCAAAGATTTCTTGAGTAATGAGGAATGGCATCAAGCATTTGATTACGCATTAGAACGATTATGGATCAGCTGGGGAGGATTGAGTACACTCGACAAAGAACATCCTTGGTTCAAAGAATGGCATACAGGAGAGAATAACGACTCTTATCATCGTGGTGATTCCTGGTTTTTCGTAAATAACATAGCTGCCTGGTGTCTTCATGATCTTGACGCAGAAAAATATAAGCAAACGGTGCTGAAAATACTACATGCTTCAATGGAAGATTGTCTTCGTCATGGTTTTGTAGGGCATTGTTCTGAAATTAGCTCTGCTGCAAAAATGGAAGCTTTTGGATGTTGGGCACAAGCTTGGAGCGCCTCTACTTTGGTAGAACTTTTGATGAAAATTTCTTAACTTTCTCTGTTAACCATGATACAGCTATGATGAATACATTCAATATTATGCTGTTCACAGAATGCTATTGCTTTTTCTGATTCTGAACCTGGTTGCATCCAGACTCTCTTAATGTGCAATGCAGCACATTCCTCCACAATTCTTTCCGTGACTGAAGGAGGCACCACCATATCAACGAGATCTATCTCTTTAACAGCATCAATTGCTTCTTTCAATGTTGAGAAACATCTCAATCCAAGAATTTCCTTTTCCTTGAGATTAATGGGAATCACCTTATAACCTGCTTCCTTCAATACATTGAGAATCTTATAGCCATATTTCTCTGGATTGGCAGTCGCACCGACAACGGCAACATATTTATCTTTGTTGACAAATCCCATCATACACCTCTACTCAAAGAGACTTTCAGGAACATAACATTGTTTAAGCAGATTATCAGACTCAATAATCTTATAATCTGAGACACTAAAATGTCTCCTCAGATCATTGATAACCCCTTTTGAAAGACTCTCTGTTTCAATCACCATAAGCAATTCATAATCACCTATTATCTTGACGAGTTCTACTATGTTTTTATGCTGTTTTGCATATTCCACGACTTTATTTATTTCATCGGAATCTTCATAGTCTAATCTCAACAAAAGGTATCTTCGAGAAATATCTGCATTAGGATAATTAAGAAGAATGCTGTATTTTCGGATAACTCTTTTAGATTCAAGCTGCTTCTTTATACTCACCACTGTTTTTGAGTCGAGATTTAGGTTTCTTGCAATATTGATCACAGGTTCCTTAGCATTCTGGTGTAACAATTGCAGAACTGCCTTCTGACGATTATTCAAAGGCATCACATCCCTATCTCCTGAAAGAATGATTTGAGAATCATTTGTAGATTTGGCCATATATTTCCTCTCGTAAAGATGTTTCACAATAACCACTTGGATATCTGCTATTCTGAGCATGGATCTATAATCATGAAGCAGCTCTCTATGCTGCTTATTGAACAACGAAAGATTAGGCACTGAAAATTCTACCATGAGATCCGCACCATGAGAAACTTCCTCGACGGTAACAATGTGCGGATGACTCATCAGATGAGCCTTCAATTTAGCTAATGCTCTGCTCTCAAAATTCTGATAATGATAGAGCACAACAATGTTAATGAGCCCGAACCGTGCAGGATCAATAACAGTTTGGTAGTTTTGGAGTATTTTTTTCTGAAAAAGATTCTGGACGAGATAACTCGCTGATTGCTGACTTACCCTCAAGAGTTTCCCCAACTCTTTAGTGGTTATCCTCGAGTTTCTCGAGAGAAAGTAGAGAACTTTACCTAATTTCTTAACACCCATCTTTGTAGGAAATACATCAGTTATATATAAAACTTCTGAAAATACTGAAAAGCACTGAGATAGCTTTAAATCTAAAGCGTTTGCTTTTAGCAATATGGGTGAAATTAAGAACGAAGTGAAAGTTGAAGACACGCTGACAATTGTGATGGTTCTCTACGCAAGACCCCATGTTGGAGGAAGTGGCATCTCTGGAACACAAATGGCTATTGAGCTGGCAAAAAGAGGTCATGATGTTCATATTGTAAGTTATCCAAACACCTACTTAACAGAAGAAGAGAAAAAATATCTAACCATTCATCCTATTCCTAACATCAACTACAGCAGTTTCAAGGCAATGCCTATTGAGATGGCCTTTGCAGGAGTGATCTACAACATAGCGAAAACAAAAGGAATCGATATTCTTCAAGCACATTATAATGTCACCCATGCAGGTGCTATAATAGATGCAAGAGACAGCATTATCCTTGGTATGAAAAATGGAGAACTCCCAAAACAAGAAAGAAGACCTGTAGCTATTATCACCAATAGAGGCACAGATATTAGTATCCACGCATTTAATCCTCTTCTCTCACCAAGCATGCAACTGAGACTCAGTCAGGCAGATGAATTTACTTTTGTTTCTCACGCACTCCAAGATCTTGCAAAAAAAGCATTCAATCTTCCTCATTACGGAAAAGTCATTCACAACTTTGTTGATGAAGGTCGATTTAGTAACCATGTTGAAGAACGAAAGCTCCTAAGAAAAAAACTTAACATCAACGAAGACACTGTTGTGTTCTATCATGTTTCAAACTTTAGGCCAGTTAAAAATATTCCTGTTATTGTAGAAGCTTATTTTCGAGCAAAAATCAGCAACAACATAACCAATACAAAATTGCTCTTTATAGGAGATGGGGAAATGAGAACAAAAATTGAAGAAATGGTCAAAAGTTATCAACTTCAAGAAGATGTGATCTTTTTAGGGAGTGTAGCTCCAGAAGAAATGGACGCATACACTGCAGTAGGAGATGTACTCATTCTTCCATCGCTAAGTGAAGGTCTTGCCAGAGTAAGTTTAGAAGCACTTCATGCAAGAAAAGGAATCATTGCATCTAATAAAGGAGGAAATCCAGAGGTTGTTGAGCCAGGAATTAATGGTTTTTTGATTGAGCCTCATGACGTTGAAAAATTATCTAAATATATTGTAGAATTTGTAAACAATCCTAGTCTTCCTAGAAAAATGGGAACACTCGGGCGAAACATTGCAGAAACAAAATTCAATAGAACACATATTATTGATCAATACGAAAATCTCTACTATGAAACATTAAAAAAGACTAACGCAATCCCTCTTGAAGTTATAGAATCGGAGGAAAATTAAACATGGCTAATATTCTTGCAATTATCGCACATCCTGACGATGAAATGAATTGTGCAGGGCTTATGACAAAGAATTCTAAAGAAGGCGGAGAGAATTTTATTGTTTGTTTTGTCGATAATGAAGGACGAAAAGAAGAACTAAAAAAAAGTTGTAAGATTCTTAATGCAGAATTCACAACATTAGGTTTTAACCAATTGGAAATTACACCTTCTCATGCTCTACGAAAAAAACTAAAAAATCTCATTGTTTCTTTCAAACCAGATATCGTTGTTATTCAATCCAAAGATTATCATCCTGATCACCAGATTATTCATGATTTCGCACTCCATGTAATGGAATTTGCAAGCCATGGAGATGAAAATACAGCATGGCTCACTCCAGTCATATTAGAACTTGAAGCTTCCGCATTAATCGATTACCCTGATGTTATATATGATATCACCAACGAACAAGAAGCAAGAAAGGAAGTTATGAAAGTCCATCAATCACAGGTGAAACGAAAAAGCTTTGGTAAATATTATTTGGACATAGTAGAACAGAAAGCACGACTACGAGGGGCGCAAATAGGTACAGAATATGGAGAAGCATATCGTTTACACCACTTATCTATTAAAGGAAACTTTTACCCTACTTCAAGAGGATATAGAAATGTAGGAGATATTTTTTCTCGAAAATGACCGCAAAAGCAGTAGTTGTAGGATTATATGGAGCAAATCCACTAGGTATTGTGAGGAGCCTTGGTATAGAAGAAATTCCTGTTATAGGTGTACATTATGAGAACAAATATCCTCACGCAAAATATTCAAAGTATCTAGAAAATCATCATATTGTTGAAGGAGAAGAAGCCGCGATCCAAAAACTTGTAGATATAGGTAAAACATTTGATGAAAAATCTGTTTTATTCGCGACAGGAGATACTCGAGTACTCTTGTTAGAAGATAATAAAGAGATACTTTCAGAATTTTATCATGTTCCTCTAGTTTCCAAAAGAAATATCAGAGATATTATTGATAAACATGCTGTTCTCTCTGTTGGAAAAGAAGCAGGATTTCTTGTTCCTCGCTCTACATATCTTTCTGATTTGCTCAATAACTCTACTGAAATTTCATTCCCCATACTTCTTAAACCTTTGAACAGCACCATAGGCACTAAAGATGATATGGTTTTAGTTCAAACTAAAGATGAACTTAATAAAAAAATAAAAACATTAAACAAAGATGTTTCTAAAATAATTGCAGAAGAATATATCAAAGGACCTATAACTAATCATTTCGAAGTTCACACATATTTATCATCAGAAGGCCCTCTTATAGGAGGTATGTTACAACGACTCAAAGAATACCATGTTGGAAAAGATGCAAAAGAAGGCTTTATGAACAAATCGACATGGATTGATGCATTAGTTCATCCTAGTTTGAAATTAACAGAAAGCCTTAAGTTCAATGGAGCCATAGATATTAATCTTATAAGAGACGAAGATAGTGGTCAATTCTATTTTATAGAAGCAAATTTAAGAACTAGTTCGAACCTTATTCTCGACACTATGGCAGGATTAAACCTACCAGCAATTATTTATCATGATCTCACAGGAAACAATTTCTCAAAATATGTGCATACTGATTATAGAAAAGATGTTTTCTGGATGTATGATCATCGTATACTCTCAGAACTTGAGCACGGAAATATCACACTCGAAGAAATAGCACCATATTTTATGCAAGATCATGTTTGCGCATTCTATGATAAAAATGACTCGATTCCTTATATCGAATCTCTAAGAAAGGGAAAACTTCTGCCAAAAAGGTAAATAATATTTAAATGCCTTTGTTTCGATTTGCATTATCATGAAACCATAGCTGATTATAAAAGAGAGGCTGTCGAATATATCCTGAATACTACTCCTTCATTCCACAAAAGTCTCCTGAAAATCATCCAAAATCTATAAAAAGGGCTAATTCTTTAAAAGCACAAAGAGGGTTTAGTGGATGAAGAACCATATCATGTGGATAGTTGTAGTGATAGTTCTTGCAGGTTTTGTTCTAGCTGATGACACCAAAATAGATGACATTTACATCGCTTATACAGGCAATTTCACCCTTGAAGGCCATACATTCGGAGTTACAACACAGAATGAAGACGCTGTACTGATGAACCGTAATGGCCAGAATACAATCTATTGGAAAGATCGCTGTACTTTCCTCAGTTTCCATAAATTCTGCCTGGAAGCCGCATCAACAACAAGCGCACGATTCGCCATCTATTCTTTAATACCTACTGTGGAATTGGATATGAGCACAAACACTACAACACTCATTGAAGGAGATGATCTCCTTGTAAAAGCAGAGATTGAAAACTCAGGAGAACAACAAACACAATTCTTTCTCGAGATCAGATATCCAGAAACCTTCCTTTTTGTTGATGGGCCTAATACCCTAGAGTACCCTGAACCTGCTATGTACTGGGAAAACTTCCAAGGTCCTCCTCTTCAAGAACAAGTGCTCTATTATGACTCTTATCTCCAACCTAATACAATAGAGTACTTCAACTTTACGATCAAAGCAATTCATAATATCACAAAAGCATCAATTAACATATCATTAATCTTCTTCAACAGTACAGATAACGAATCAATAGATACAGAAAATATTAAGGTCAATGTTAATGGTTTGCTTGATTTCAGCCTAAAACCTCCTCGGTTGAGAAAAGGTGATGAGGGTCTTGTCGACATTAAAATCAAAAATGAGAAAACACATAATGTTACTCTTGCTAAGATGGCGTTGGTTCTCCCTAATCATATCTATTGGGGAGATATAAGCTTCAAAAAACTCGGAGCATCGAATCAGTATGTCAATCCAGGATTATCGCAATATGACAATGCACTCCTTTATATTAAAACACTGACTCCTCAACAGGAAATCAACTTCAGCATACCTGTCAGCTCAGACCGAAAAGGAATCTACGATCTTATCGTAATAAGAAAAATGTATAGTACTGATAGCAATCAATCTTTTGTCAGTATTGAAAAAGCACCCGTTGAAGTTATAGATCACACTATCACCACAGAGACGAGCACCTCGAAAAAACTTATCTATATAGATGATACCACAACGTTTACAACTACAATAAGAAATGATGATCATGTGACTTTTGAACATGTGAATGTCAGTGTCATTTCGGATTTGTTTTGGTTTGAGAACGAAACTTCTTTGTTTCCAGGAGAAGAGAAAACGTTTTCCTTTGATTTTTCTCCTGAGAAATATGAGGAGAAAAAACCTTACGAAGTTACATTTAAGATTCATTACAAGCTGCAAGATGATCCTGCTTATTATCTGAAAGAATCCAAAGAAACCATAACACTTATCCAAGGCAATAGGCCAAAACATATCACTCAAGAAAACAACACCATGGAACCTGTCAGTTTCCTTACAGATATTGAAACAACCTTTGAACTTCCTCCAGAGCAGCGATTATTTGTCGAAGACAAAACTCCTTCTACTATCATGAAAGGAGATTCCCTTAGAGTCGAAATAGCACTCGAGAAGAAAGGCTTCATAGGAGACATCAATATCACTATCACACTGAATGATGAAACAGTGATTGACACCATAGATTATGATTTCAATAACACGAAATACGTAAGAAGATTTGATGTTCCTGAGGAGAATGAAGTACGACTCTCTTATGTGGTGTCTTATGTTGAGAACGGGACTCCTGTAGAGGTAAGTAATCAAAAAGTGGTTGTTATTGAAGAGCCATTGCAAGAAGTCATTATTGAAGAGCCTGTTAACGTCTGGTGGTTCATCTATCCATTGCTTGTGCTGATTATTATTATTGCGTTTCTCGTCGCTATTCCGAAAAAGAAAGCGATTGAGAGACGATATCATCAACTGAAAACATCACTTGATGATGATAAGAAAGATCTCCTTGAACTAAAGAAAGTAATAACTGATCCTCAACAAGTTTCTGTTATTAGAAGCATTGAGCGAGACCTTACTATCCAAGAGAAAAAACTTGAGAAACTCAAGCGAAAGCTCAAAAAGACGAAATAGGACTATTTGCTGAGAGTTACATAACAATTATATATGATCGTTTCGTTTGAAAGAAGAGAAGAGGTGTATCATGGGTTTTTTAGACAAATTGAATCCATTCAAGAAGAAAGATGATCTTTTTGGAGACTTCGACAGCCATCCCGATAAACTGAATGATCCTCTCGGAGGGCCGCAAACTCCAGATGATATACATAAAGATTCTTCATTTCACGATCCTCTAGGAGCATCTGATCCTTTTGGAGCGCCTCCTGGAGGCGATTTACCTCCTGCAGGAATGCCCCCTCCCGATTCATCATTCCCTTCTGCGCAGCCAGCAGAATTAAGTTCTAAAATGGGAGGAAGTCCTTTCTCTGACCAGCCATTCAGCTCTCCTGCTGCTCCGCAGGAATTACCAAAGGGAGAGCCTGCCGCAGATAATGAAAAACACACGTTACTCATGGAGAAATCTAATATGAGCCTTGAATTGGTGTCTGCTAAGCTCGATAGTATCAAAGCAGCCATTGACAGCATAAATGTACGACTAAGAAATCTTGAGAAGATGGCTTCTGACAGCCAGAATCCTCCCGAACCCAAAGATAAATGGTGGTAACCATTCTGTTAAGGCAGTATTGCCTTAGTATCAATCACCTTAACATTTATAAATAACCTCTCTCTGGCTAGTGTAAAGGGGATGAGCAATGGTTTTATACCAATGGGAGGAATTTATCAAAAAGCATAAGCCGAAGAAGAAGCTATCCTCTTTTCACCCAGGATTAGGTTATAACGTTATTTCTCGCAGAAAAGGGAAAGCGAATAAAATACAATTCACGGTGCTAGCAGATCATAAAGCAATTGATATTTATCTTGTAGGGAATTTCAACAATTGGGGAAAAACAAATAACAAATTTGATGAACGCAAATTAACAAAATGGAAACTCCAGCCAGATTTTCATGGAGTATATCATACTATTACCGTTTCTGGATTAAAGCATAAGGAAAAGTATAAGTTTCTTGTAAAAAATGGATCTGAATGGGATTACCGTCGAGATCCAGCAGGAACCTATTTCGATGAAGAAGGCAATAGCATTATATGGGATTATGATGATCCTTCTGCATACAAGCAAAAACATAAATTGATCGACACCATTAACAGGCCTACAAAAATAATACAAACTGATCTTCCTGGGCTGATTAGCCATTGGCGTCATAAAAAAACTGGAAAATTAGGAAGAGATATTCCTGAAAAAGAAACCTACAAATTCTTTGCCACATCAGGCATTATTGAACACGTTAAACAATTAGGATTTAACACTATACAATTCTTGCCATTTCATCAGAGTATTGATGGTGATAACTGGAAATTTAGATATTTGGTTTTGTATCAATATGCAATTCAAAATAAATGGGGGAACCCTGATGACTTTGCAAGAATGATTGATGCATGCCATAAGCAAGATATTGCCGTCATAGGTGATTTTGTCGTAAGTCATGCTCCTTGTCAGCATTTCAAGATTTTTGGAGAATCAGGAGCTGCTACAGGAATACATAAATGGAGATCAAAGCACGGCAAAGATGTCTTTCTTGCTGATTGGACTCCTTGGGGAACAAAACGATTTGATTACGATAATCATCACGTTCGGAAATTCTTAGTTGAGGGCTGTCTTCATTTCATGAAACGATATAATATTGATGGTTTCAGAATTGATAATGTCGACGGCATTATCAGATATGGTGACGCTGGCGAAGGTCCTGAACGCCCTAACGGAAGAACATTTCTCAGAGAAATGACGAAAGTTTTGTACGAATATAATCCTTATGCATTGGCACATTTTGAATCACATTATTTCTATGGTGACAATGCAAAAATGCTTGTCGTTCCTCTTGAGAGTGATCCAAGAGCTTTGGGCGCAACAGCATACAACAGTTCTCGTGTTAGTTATTACCTTCATAAAGAATTAATGCCAAAATCAGCCGAACATATCACACCATTTAGATTTGAAGATATCAGATCTGAGAAAGAATGGGGGCAGTGCAATTCTACCGTCGGAGATTTCCATAATCATGATGCTGCCGCAGGACTGATGCACGGTCGTGCAACTGGAAGTTATGCTTATGATGCATTGATACTTAAAAGATCTGATATTCATTTCCACGCTGTCGGGAAAATAAAAATTATGGAAGCACTGATTAGTTTTGGTCTGGAGGGAAGAACACTTGATTTGATACAATCATTCTTATTGCAGACAGGAACATTTGAGCACGATAGTTCTGTACATTGGTTCTTGGAGATGAGAGATGCTACAAAAGGAATGCTGAAGTATAAACAAGATGTGAATAAGCTTATGGATGATCCTGCTTTCTGGCCGATGAATACGAAGAACAGGAAATATATCAATGTCGATGATGTGAATAAAATGCTTGCTATTGTTCGCAAAGATACTGAACAAGAAACCAAATCTGAATATTTAGTAAATATTAATTTCAGTTCAAGACATCTGCATAATTATGCTGTCGGCGTAGAAGACCATGCTGAATATGAAGTAGTATTAAACGGAGATTTGTATAAGTATGCTGGCCAAGGTATGGTAGCCTATCCTAATACAATCAAGACAGAGAAATCAGATAAGTTTGAACTATTCGACAAACAGATCACTCTCAATGATGTAGCACCGTATGGTGTTGTGGTGTTGAAGAAGGTAAAATGAAAGTTTCTACAGTCAATAAACAAGGAGAAAATCTCGTTGGTTTTATGGAAATTCCTGGTGAGGGAAAATATCCTACTGTGCTTTTGGTGCACGGGTTTGGCGTTACAAAAGAAGAAGGAGGCATGTTCACCGATCTTGCAGAACTGCTATGTAAAGAAGGATTCTGTGCTGTGTCATTTGATTTGTCTGGCAGGGGAGAAAGTGAAGGGGATTATAGTGAAACAACACTCACAAAACTTAGTATTGATGTTCAAAGCATTCTTGATTTTCTTAGAAAACACAAATCTGTTGGGGAAATAGGTGTTTTGGGTCAGTCGTTAGGTACAGCAACCCTTGTTGCAACAAAACCTGATGTTAGAAGCATGGTGCTTATGGGATCTATAGCACATGTTAAAGATGTCTTAGCTCCTCTTTTTATCGAATATCATCCAGACGGTATTTCTATTAGAAAGAATTCTTCAGGGGATGAAATTAGGATAAATCCTCCTTTTTGGAAAGATATTGAAAATCATGACCTTATTAAAAATATGGCAGAAATAACATGTCCTGTATTATTCATCCATGGTGAAAAAGACGAGAAAGTACCTCTTTCAGAGATGAAAGCATACTATGAAGCATGCCAAAGCAAAAAGGAAAACCTTATTTTATCCAACGCACTCCACAGTTTAAGACCTATGAGAGCTGAAATGCAAAAAGCTGTTCTTAAATGGTTTAAAGAGACATTACAATGACTGAAAAAGTATTTTTCAAGAACTCAAAGGGATTGACGTTATGTGGTATTTTAGAAGAACCTCATCCTGAGAAAAAATATGCTGTTATTATGGTGCATGGCTATTCAACACAGAAGAATAACTCAAAGAATGTACGGCTGGCAAAAGCATTTGAGTCTCTGAAACTCAATTCTCTTCGTATTGATCTTGATGGTTGTGGTGAAAGTGAGGGTGATTTTGCTGAACAGACCTATTCAAGTATGGCAGATGATATTCTCTCAGCAATAGCATACCTCAAGACGAGAGAATACTCAGAATTCAGCCTATTTGGCAGCAGTGCAGGAGGATTAGCATCAATGATTGTTGCCTTACAACAGCCTATTAAAAAAATAGGTCTTGTAGCTCCTGTTTTTGATTATCCCTCACAAGCAATAAGAACACTAGGTAAAGAAGAGATTGCAAGATGGAAAAAAGAAGGATTTAGAATAAGAACAAATCATCGCGGCATCTCTTCTAGGATTAATTACACCTTCTATAACGATTCCCAACAACATGTAATGCATGGGAAAGTGAAAAATATTACTTGTCCTTTGTTAATTGTGCATGGAGATAAAGATGAAGATGTGCTTATCGAAGGATCGAGAAAGATTATTCAAGAAATGCCCAATGCAAAACTTATAGAGATGGAAGGTGCGGATCATTTTTTCGAAAATCCTGGTGAAAAAGATAAAGTTGCACAATATTTTATTGATTGGTTCAAAGAAAAATGAAAAAATTATGATTCTTTCAGTCGACTTAATGTATCTAATTTGCTGTTTGTTTCTTCTTTCTTTATTTTAAACACATTGAGAGTTTTTATACCATCGTTTTTCAAATAGTTAAAAGACATTGATATGTCTAAATCAATATTTAAGTATACTCCAGAGTAAAAGCTAGTGATTGTCGCATCTCCTTTAAATCTCTCAACATTCTCAAAATTATAATTTTCTTCAAAATCACGAGAACAACGTATAGTATATTTCTTATCTTTAATAGAAAAAATTAATTTTTCTATAGCTTTATTTTTACTCTCTTCGCTTTTTGTAAATTGATATGATATTAATTTAGCTAAATTATCTGCGCTTTTAACATCATGCCTTAAATCAAGATTTAAGTTCCGACCTACATAATCAATTAAATAATTATTCTCACCAATTTTAGAAAATGTAAAAGAACCATTAGACATGGCAGAATCGTGAGTTATTTTATATGAACTAGTCAATAATTCAAGAGATTTAAACTCTTCATCGAAAACTTCTCGATTAACTTCTTCTCCAATATCAATCTTTAGACCCATTTTTTAAACACCCACATTTTCAATTAAAGACCCAATTTATATATTTTTCTATTTTAGAATAGTAACACTTTTTAAACAAACTTAATAAATAGAATTGATAAGAGAAAGTATATGAAACTATTCATAATCCACGGAGCATATGGGAACCCTGGTGAGAACTGGTTTCCTTGGCTGAAGAAAGCATTAAAAAAACATGAAGTCATTATACCTACATTTCCAACTCCCGAAAATCAAACACTAGAAAACTGGATGGAAGTATTTGAGCCATATTTAGACAAGATTGACGAAAACACAGTATTTATCGGCCATAGTCTAGGCCCTGCTTTCATATTGAACATTCTTGAGAAAATTAATATTAAAGTAAAAGCTTGCTTTTTTGTCGCAGGATTCACAGGATCGTTAGGAAACGATACATTCGATAAAATTAATTGTACATTTGCTGATAAGAAATTCAACTGGGGCAAAATAAGAAATAATTGTTCTAAATTCTATATATTCAATTCAACAGATGATCCTTATGTTCCTATATCAAAAGGAGAGGAATTAGCTATTAATCTTAACTCAGGCTTAATTAAAGTAGATAATGCAGGCCACTTCAATGAGGATGCAGGTTATACTAAGTTTCAATTATTGCTTGAAAAAATAAAAAGTGAATTAAAGTGAAGGCAAAAAAAGCTAAGGCTAAGCCACGGAAAAGAGCAAAGACACCCAAAGCAAAAAAAAATCTAGCAACAAAGCCTAAACGCTCTAACCACCCTCGCCTGATAACCTTCATAATATTATCGGGAATAATTTTGGATCAATTTCTCAAATGTATCTTCGTAGAGATACTCCAACCAAACGAATCCATCAACGCATTACCATTTCTTAAATTTACTTTAGTTCATAACACTGGATCTCTATGGGGATTGTTCAACAGTGTAGAACAGATCAATATGATGTTTATTTGGATCTCTATTATAGCATTAGGATTCTTGATGTGGAAGAAAGATGATTTGCTAAAACTATCAAAACACATAATCTGGAATAAAGTCTTTTACGCACTTATTGTGGCAGGAATATTAGGAAACTTCATAGATAGACTCACAAGAGGCTTTGTGGTGGACTTTCTTGACTTCATTATCTGGCCTGTGTTTAACATAGCAGATAGTATGATTGTAGTTGGTGTAATTGGACTCATCATTCTCAGTCTAAAGAAATCGTGATCCTTTCGGTTTTTCTTGGACAAGATATATTAAAGATTCAGAAATAACCATCTCATGGTTGAAAAATACTATTTAGATACTTGCGTATGGAGAGATTTTTACGAGAATAGAGTTAGTAGAGACGGTAGATTATTAGGAATTTGCGCAAAAAAACTGATAAAGAAAATTATTCATGATAATGATATTATACTTTATTCTGATTTAATCGAAAAAGAGTTACTTAAAGAATATACAGAACAAGAACTATGTGATAAATTAGATGCTTTGATATTATTAGATATTTTGCACAAAGTCCATCTTAATGAGTTAACCAGAATAAAATCAAGAACTATAAAAAATAAGTACAAAATTCCCTTAGCTGATGCAGCACATGCTATTTTAGCAAAAGAAAATAAAGCACTATTAGTAACTCAAGATAAACATTTATTAAAATTAAAAAATATTCTTAAAGTTTCAAAACCTGATGACTTAATCTAAACTCCAATTTTTTTCTTCGAACAATTCTTTAACAGCTTCTTCTCTTGCTTTTTCCCAATCTTTGTCAGTTGTTTTTCTTTTTATAGAGCCATGACCTTTCATAAACTCTTTAATTAACTCATCTCTAGTCATTTTTTTTAGTTTATCCCTAATAGATGTTCGAATAAATTCAGTCCTGGTTGAGAAATTGCTTTTACCCACCACATCATCTATTTCACCCAGCATTTGATCATCCATTTTTAGGCTAATAGTATTCATTGTATTACTTAGTACATACTAAGTAATATTTAAATTTTTCGGCTAAAATCTGTAAATTTTGCGAATAAAAGCCCTATTTTGGCTTTTTTCAAAGGTTTCCTTAGCTTATGAAAATAGAAAGGTTTATAAAGCAAGTTCTACTCTTATCTCTTAGTAAGAAAAAGGCCCAGGGAACTCACCTAACGGACAAGTTCTCGCATCCTGCACAAGGATGAGTGTTTTACACATTGGTTTTTTCTTAAAGAGGTAAAACTATGAAAAAATTTAAGGAATTAGGTATTACAGAAGAAATACTAAAAACTATAGAAGAACATAGGTTCGAAGAACCTACAGAAATACAAGAAAAAACAATCCCTTTAGTAATTGAAGGAAAAGACGTTATAGGAGGATCCGCAACAGGATCTGGAAAAACATTAGCATTTGGCACTGGAATAATCCAGAATACTGAAAAGGGACATGGCATTCAAGCATTAATTCTTAATCCAACAAGAGAGTTGGCTGTTCAGGTTGCTGAAGCGCTAAAAGACTTCTCAAAACATAAAAAACTGAAAGTTGTTGTTGTTTATGGAGGAGTTTCTATTAACCCTCAAATTGATCAATTGAAAACAGCAGATATTGTTGTCGGTACACCAGGAAGAATATTAGATCATCTTCACAGACAAACAATGGATCTCAGAAATGTAAAAACATTGGTATTAGACGAAGCAGACATTATGCTCGATATGGGTTTCATCGACGACATCAAGATGATTATACGTGCTTGCCCAAAGCAAAGACAAACTTTACTGTTCTCTGCAACGATACCTCCTGATATTGATAGACTCATCAAACATAATATGAACAATCCAATAAAAGTTTCAGCAGAAGTTTACGTTGATCCTTCTAAATTAACACAGATGTATTATGATGTATCTGATAACCAGAAATTTTCATTACTTGTTCATTTACTTAAGCATGAAGAATCAAAATTAGTGATGGTATTCTGCAATTCAAGAGATAACGTAGATTTTGTAGCTAACAATCTGAAAGCAAACGGCATCAAAGCGATGGCCATTCACGGAGGCTTCAGTCAGGATAAACGTTCAAGAACAATGGGAAGATTCGTTGATCAAAATGTTCGTGTCTTAGTATGCACTGATGTTGCTGCACGAGGATTAGATATTCCTGAAGTATCACATGTGTACAACTATGATATTCCTAATGATAGCAAGCAGTATATTCATAGAATTGGACGTACTGCAAGAGCAGGTCACGAAGGAAAAGCAGTTAATATCCTTGCACACAGAGATCACGATAATTTTTCCTTTGTGTTAAGAGACAATGCTGTTGAGATTCCGAAAGAACCTACTCCAAATGTAGAAAGAGCCAAGATTGTCTGGAAGAACGAGAAGAAATTCGGAAGAAGACCCCATTCTGGCTACAAACGGAATGTTGGCATTAGAAGACATAGAAGATAATTAAATATTATTTTGTTAAGGTTCTAGAACTCATCGCTTTCTTCAAGATCATCTAAGAAATTATTGTTCTGGAGCCATTTAACTTGAATAGGTCTGTATTTGAAGATAATATCGCCACGTTCATCTCCGCCGAATTCCCAAGGTTCAACTAAGACAATATCATTCTCGCGAACCCATAATCGTTTCTTTAATCTGCCAGGAATCCTGCAGACACGCGTATTACCATCTAAACAACGAACTTTGCATCTACTGCCACCTAACCTTTGTTCAAGAAGCCCTAGTATCTCATTATCTCGAGGAGTTCTAACTCTGAAGACCTCCTCTTCTCCTTGGCCAAACTTCTTTTTCCGCTTAAACCTCTTCTTCGGAGGGTTCTTTGGTGGCATACACCTCAAAAATACAGCCATGTTTATAAACATTTGCTAAATGAAGCGCTTATTCCTTAGAATTATAAGAAGTTAACTTTATAAATCCCTGACTATTCCTCAAGTCAAGACGGTTGATAACAGTTCGGCTGAGAACCGCAAGGAGTGTGTAAACACATGGTATTAATCAAGGATGCTAATCCCCATAAACTGATTTTTGCTCTTGCAAAAGAGCTGCAATCTATTGAGGAACTCAATCCTCCTGAATGGGCTGCTTACATTAAAACAGGAAGTCATAGAGAGAAACCTCCCACAAGAAAGGACTGGTGGCATGTCAGAGCTGCTTCAATTCTAAGAACCATCTACTTCAGAGGACCTATTGGAACAGGAAAGCTCAGAGTCAAGTATGGAGGCAGAAAAAACAGAGGCCACAAACCAGATAAGACTGTAAACGCAGGAGGAAATATTATCAGAAAATGTCTTCAATGTCTTGAAAAAGCAGAACTAATAACACAAGCTCAAAGAGGAAATCATAAAGGAAGAATTATTACAGGTAAAGGAGAGGCTTTACTGAACAAGATCTCAAAAGGTGTATGACTATGGCGCGCAATATTCACCTATCAAGAAAACTAAGATTGGCTAAACTTGGAAGAAGAACACGCTGGGCTCCTTTCTGGACAGTGCCAAAAATCTATGGCTCCGGCAGAAGAGTTCATCCAGGGAGACACACCACGGTGAAACGCCACTGGCGCCGAACGAAAACGAAGGCATAAAAATGGCTGACAAAATTGAAAGACTTTACAATGTACCATTACGTTCAGGATTCATTAATACTCCTAAATATAAGAGAGCTAAAAAAGCAATTAATACTTTGAAATTATTTATGCAAAAGCATATGAAAGCAGAGACTATTAAGATTGGAAATGTTTTGAATGAGCTTATTTGGAAGAATGGAATAAAAAATCCTCCTCATCATGTTGCGGTAAAGGCAATCAAAGAGAATGATATTGTGAAAGTAGAATTACAAGGTCATGAATACAAAGATGCTGTTAAGATTGAGAAGAAAGTCGACAAAAAAGAATCACTGAAAGATAAACTCGCTGCAAAGCTTGGCGCTGCTGATGAAAAAAAGGAAGAGAAGGCTAAAGCAACAGAAGAGAACGTTGATGAAGTGAAAGATGCTCTAGGTGGCGAAAAAAAGAAAGAAGAAACGCTCGCTGCTCCTAAAAAAGAATCACCCAAGAAACCAACAGTGAAGAAAGAAACTCCGAAGAAAACTACTCCTAAAAAGAAAGTAAAGAAAGCTTCTAAGACGAAAAAAGCAGCTAAAAAATAAACCACATAACAAAATTTTGGATTTGTTGTTTCTGCAAAAACAATCAATAACAAAGTTTTTGACCACAATCATCAAAACTTTGAATTGATTGTCCCTCTCGAAACAATCAATAACATTTATAAACTTCTAACATACAGAAGGTACTATGATTTCTGAGAAGGACGTCAAAAGCGTCGACAAAGGAGAGTTGCTGAATCAGCTCAAGGATTTGCCGAAACAAGTTGAAGCAGCATATAATCTTATGACTGAGATCAATTTCGAAAAACCTGTTAAGAACATCCTCATCTGCGGTATGGGAGGATCAGGTATTCCTGGTATGTTACTCAAAGCATATCTTAAGGATTGTAAAATTCCTGTTACTGTGGTAAGTGGTTACGATGTTCCTGCTTGGATTGATGAAAACACGCTAGTGTTCACAAATAGCTACTCAGGCAACACAGAGGAAACATTGTCTGCATATCGAGGAGCATTCAAAAAGACAACGATGATTGTCTCTGTTACAAGCGGAGGGAAACTTGAAGAAATCTCGCGCATGAACAGAACTCCTGTAATTCTTATCCCAAAAGGGATGCAGCCTAGAACTGCTATTGCATATTTGTTCTTTCCAATGCTTAGAGTATTAGAGCACCTTCGCATCATCAAGAAACAGACAGAGCATGTGAAACATCTTATTGCATCGTTGAGAAAACAGGACGTTGATGATGCCGCAAAAAATTTATCAGAACATCTTTTCGGGAAGATCCCTATTATCTATGCATCAGATGACTTCTATCCTGTTGCTTATCGTTGGAAAACACAGTTAAACGAACATGCAAAAGTGATGGCGTTCTCTCATTGGTTCTCTGAAATGAATCATAATGAGATTGTCGGTTATACCAATCTCAAAGGAAACTTCTACGTGATTATGTTACGTAATGACACAGACCATAGGAGAATCCAGAAGAGAATGCAGTTATGCAGAACTCTCATTCAAGATAAAGGTGTGAATGTAACTGATCTGGCAATCAAAGGGCAAGACCTACTAACAAAGATATTCTCTGCTATCCATATTGGAGATCTCGTGGCATTCTACCTAGCTATTCAATACCAAATTGATCCGAGCCCTGTAGAAATTGTTGAAAAGCTGAAGAAGGATCTAGGGACATTTTTAATATGATTTGCCAGAAGAGCGAGATATAAACGCAACATTTATAAAGAACATAACCTATGCTCCTAGTAAACTACTATTGTCGAGGGAACACTTATGGTAATCAAAAAGATCTTTTCCAAATTATCAAAAAACATGGATAATGACTACGAAGAATACGGACAGCAACCCGGAGACGATTATGTACATATTGATACAGAAAGCACAGACAAAGGTGTCTCAAAAGCTGTTGTAAGAACATTTGTGATTAGAGATTTCTCAGACATAAAAGAAATTCTTGATTCATTAAGAGCACAAAATACTATCTGTTTCGTTAATATTCAGCCCTTGAAAGATAAGGACTTAGTTGAATTGAAGAGAGCAATAAATAAGATCAAGAAGACAGTCGATGCAGTTGATGGTGATATTGCTGGTGTGGATGATTACCTTATCGTGACTCCTGGTGGTGTTGAAATTCACAGAAGCAAAAAGACTTCCGAAATGACTGAGGAAGATATTGATTTCTAGAACTAATCTTTTCTCTTTTTACCAATATCTTTATAAATCAACATAGTTTCTCAGCCCTATGGCAGTGAATCAGCATAGAAGCACTAGAAAAACCAGTGGAGGCAGATACAAGAAACTTAGAGTCAGAAGGCTCCATCAGCAAGGTAGTCTTCCTACATTGACAAAGGTAGGCCCTACAAAAAAGAAGAATTCTAGAGTAAGAGGAGGCAACATCTCAACTAAATTGCTTACTTGTGACACCGCCAATGTGCTTGATCCTAAAACCAAAAAATTCTCTAAAGAAAAGATCAAAGGGCTGAAAGAAAATCCCGCTAACAGGCATTTTGTACGACGTAGTATCATCACAAAAGGTTCTATCATAGAAACCGAAAAAGGACTGGCAAAAGTGACTTCCAGGCCAGGCCAGGAAGGAACAGTGAATGCTGTTAGAGTATAAGTTCTTGAAAACTAATTTAATTCGCAAGAATTACCATTCCAACACTTATCTAATCCACAATCACACCCATAAGAAAGAGCTTCTGTACAAGAATAATGAATCTTAGAACTCCATCTTTCATAAACACATTCATCGTGACACCCTGATGAAAATTCAATCCATCCTGCCCCACCAGATTCACATAATTCTTGTGTCTGCAATGGATATTCTTTTAATTGATCTATTTGATATGAATAAGAATTTTCACGTAAATTACATCCAACTAAGAAAATTAATATCACTATCATCAAAATTATTCCTCTTTTCATATTTGATAATTTAGAATCAATGCTTATAAATTTATTTATCAGTTTACCCATAACCTTTTTATACTAGTTTCCACTAGCGAATGGTTATGAAGGTGAGAGTGCTGGTATTTCTTATTATAGCAATCATGGTAGCAAGTGCTGTATTCGGAGCTGTAGGTATTAAAGATGCTGAAGAATTCTATAGAGTAAATCCTGAGAAACCTACAAAAAGAATTTATTTCATCAATACTTCTAAATCCGTAGAAAATACTTCTGTGGAAGAGCCTCCTGAAGTTACTATTGAAGCCAAACAAATAAGCTATACACAAGATGATAAATTAACGCAATTAGTTATTGCAGCTGTCGCTTTAGTGATTATCATCATTGCTGTGAATACATATTACAGTGATAAAGTCACTAGTAGAAAACGTCAAAAGAAAAAGAGTAAATAATTTATTTGTTAAATTCTGTATAACCGCATTTACCGCAGTGCACGCGATCTTTATGCTGTGCCATCGTGACTCCTTTGCCACATTTTGGGCAGTCACGATTTTTCTTCTTTCCATTCTCAAAGACTTTGCCTAATTGATTAGCATGAGAAACTGATTTTTTTCTTTCCTTTTTGTCGCCGCCTTTACCGCCTTTTTTATTTCCCATCGATCATCACTCCTTCTTTTCTTCTTTGGCTTCTTTTTTCTCTTCAGCAGGTTTTTCTTCTGCTTGAGGTTCTTCTTTCTTTTCTTCGACAGGCTTCTCTTCAGCAGGAGCTTCCTCTTTCTTTTCAGCCATTTCTTCTTTTTTCTCTTCAGCAGGAGCCTCTTCTTTTTTCTTTTTCTCTTCAAAATTCTTTTTCAAAGAACTTTTCTTCTCTAATGTCTTCATTGCTTTCTCATCATCATAGACGTATGCAAGAAATGAAGCATCTAATCCACCAAACTTCGGCTTAATCTTCCTGACTACAAGAAGTTCTTTCTTCGCTTTGATTTTCTTTGAAAGTTCATCTCTGAATTCCTGAACAGAAGGTGTTTTTCCTTCAAAAGTAACATAGCCACGAACTTCCTTTCTTGAGAGCAAAGGCACCCCATACTCATAATCCACTCTTACTTCCATTGTTTCACCGTATCTTTATTGCATACTCACCGTCATGCTCAACACCCATGCGTTTCGCAATCTCCGATTCTTTTGCATTAATGATATTGATGCGTCCTTGCCAACTTGGTGTCAATTGGGCATTTTTATGATACTTACAATGATCTTCTGTAGTGAGAAGTTTGCATTTTTTGCATGCTTTGAGCTTTGCCATTATTTACACCTTATTTTTTCTTCTCGTTTTTGAAGTCTTCATCAATCCATTCTTGTTTTCCTAATCCGACCTGTCTCATCGTTAATCCAAATTTAGGATTGGATAAATCTTTATAGGATATTGCAATGAATTTTGCTTTGCATCGATCAGTGATTCTCAGACTACGTTTCGTATCTTTTCCTTGAAGATTTCTGTCTTTAGACATACTAACAAAATCATTCATTGTCTGAGACACATGAATCATACCATCAATAGGACCTAGATTAAGAAACACGCCGAAATCAGCTATTTCCTTGATCTCTCCTGCAACAATTTCATGGATCTCAGGTCTGTAAACAAGCAGCGTAAATTCGCTTTCATAGTAGACAGCACCGTCGCCCATGATGATTTTCCCTTCTCCAATCTCGTGGACATTCATTACATCAATCACCAGGCCTGTTTCTTTGCTAATGTAGCCGTCAAATTGATGTTTAACCTGTTTGATAATGCCTGTTTCAAGTTCCTCTCCGAACAATGTAGGAGGAAGCCTTACGTGGTCTTTCACTTTAAGCTTGTAAAACATTGTTATAGCCTCATATTATCTTCAGATATTGTTTCTTGATAAGTGTTATAACCTCTCCTATTCGCCTTTTTAAGTCCTGATCTTGGGTCGCTATTAACCCATCAGAAGCAAGTCTTGCCAAGGCATCATCTGCGTAGTCTTCGGAAGTAGGTTCCCTTTTTAAACCTTTTTGATTTATCAGCTGAATTGCTAAGCTCGCAGCAGCCTTATCAGCCCCTTTATCTGCTGTTTTGGAGAGTTTCAGCAGTTCTTGATAGACTGGCTCAATGATAATGATCTCAAATGGCTTATCCATAATTCGCTCAAATTCTGCAAAGATATCTACTTTGAACTGTCCTGGAATCAACAGAAAATTCGTATCTGGGTATATTGTAATCATATGTTAAGAGATATAGAAACCTTTAAAAAAATGCTTTTTATACCTTTTTGTATGGCTAATAAATCAACAAAAGACAATTGTTGCTGATTCTTTTGCATAGGCCTATCTCTATCATTTATTCTCAACACGTATGCGCACGTGGCCAAGTAGTAAGGCAAGAGGCTGCAACCCTCTGATCCCCGGTGCAAATCCGGGCGTGCGCTTAAGAAGGGATTTGCACCTCCGGTGCATGCTCAAAAATCAAAGATTTTTGGCAACTCGGAAAACTACGTTTTCCTCCGTAATCCGGGCGTGCGCTTAACAAAAAAAAGGTGTCACTATGCCATACCTCAAAAACGGAAAACACAAAGTGTACTACGAGATTCATAGAGATTCTCCTATGCTCGTTTTTCTCCATGGAGCAACCATGAATCATACATTACTAGGGCATCAAATTAAATACGCCCAAAAATTAGGATACGGTACCCTTGCTATTGACTTACGAGGCGCTGGTAAATCTACTTATTCAAAAGATAAATCATTTTATGATGTTGAAAACTACGTTGAAGATATCACAAAAATTCTCAAAAAAGAAAAAATAAGAAAAATAATTCCTGTGGGATTTTCGCACGGAGGTATGGTTGCACAAGCCTTTGCAGCAATGTATCCTAAAAAGACACAAGGCCTTATTCTTATCGCGACAACCTACAATATTAACGAAACATTTTGCAATACGCTTCCAAAAAAATTATTTTTTCATGGCAGTACTGCCATAAAGAAATTAATGTTAATTTATAATCAGTTCGTATCACTATTCCACCCTCTAAAAGATAACCCTCCAAACTACACTAGTGAAAAATATAAGCATATGAATACTGCTCAATTTGTTATTGATCATTATCTCACAAGAAGTGCTGACAGAATTAAAGCAGAGCTGCAATTTAGCAGCAACATCAGATTTCAAGACATAAAAGAGCATACTAAAAAAATACGATGCCCAACAATAATTATTCAAGGGAAAAACGATATAAGCATTACTCCTGATGTTGCTGAAGCATTGCACACTATGATTCCTTCAAGCAGCAAACCGATCTATATTGAACAAGGAGATCATGGCATGGCATTTAATCTTCCAAATGAAGTGAATAACATATTAAAAAAAGGATTGGATTATATTTATAACCATAAAACATTAAAAGCATGAAACAGAGGAATATACTATGGACATCCAACTATTCAACACATTGACCAGAAAGAAAGAAGTATTTGCACCTATCAAGAAAGGTGAAGTGGGATTGTACTGCTGTGGACCTACTGTTTACAACTATGCTCATATAGGCAATCTGAGAGCATATCTCTTTGAAGACGTATTAGTACGAATGTTCAAATATAATCAATTCAAAATAACCCATGTGATGAATATCACTGATGTCGGGCATTTAACTTCTGATGCTGACGAAGGAGAAGATAAAATGCTCAAAGGAGCAAAAAGAGAAGGTAAAACAGTCTATGAAATTGCTGATCATTACACGAAAGCATTTTTCAATGATACTGAACAACTGAACATTTTGCATCCAAATGTAACACCAAAAGCGACAGAGCACATTAAGCAAATGATTGTATTAGTCAAACGATTAGAAGAGAATGGATTAACGTATGTTGCTGGAGGGAATGTTTATTTTGACACAAGCAAGTTCCCTAAGTATGGAGAACTTGCCAGATTAAAACTTGATGAACTAAAAGAAGGTGCTCGTGTTGATAAAGACCCCAACAAAAAAAATCCTACTGACTTTGTATTATGGTTTACCAAATCAAAGTTTACCGATCAAGAAATGAAATGGGATTCTCCTTGGGGAACAGGCTATCCTGGTTGGCATATTGAATGTAGTGCAATGAGTATGGAGTATTTAGGAGAGCAATTCGATATCCACTGTGGAGGTATTGATCATATTCCTGTACACCATACTAATGAGATTGCACAATCAGAAGGTGCCACTGGTAAAAAATGGGTCAATATATGGATGCATAACGAATTTCTTGTAGATGAGAAAGGAAAAATGGCTAAATCTGCAGGAGCATTTCTCACACTATCTGTACTGAAAGAGAAGGGTTATGATCCTTTAGTATATAGATACTTTACTTTGGGAACATCATATAGAAAACCTTTGATGTTAAGCTACGATGCACTAGATGGTGCAAAGAATGCATTCGAGAACTTGAAAAAAAAGATCATTGAATTACAAAAAGAATCTTCAGAAGCGAAGAAAGGAAGTGAGAAAAAGTTTGAACAATACAGCAAAGATTTTCTTGCAGCAATCAATGATGATCTGAATACTCCAAAAGCTCTTGCATTATTATGGGATGTGTTAAAAGATAATGAATTAAAATCAGAAACAAAGTATTACTTAGTGTTAGATTTCGATCGTGTTTTGGGCTTTGGATTAGATAAAGTTAAAGAAGAAAAAATAGATATTCCTGATGAGATAAAAGCTATTGCTGAAAAGAGGTCAGAAGCAAGAAAGAAGAAAGATTGGGGTGCTTCTGACCAGTTACGAGATGAGTTAAGGAAAAAAGGATGGGTTATTGAGGATACGAAAGAAGGGTATGAATTGAAGAAAGGATAAATTTTTATATGCATTATATAGATGAAGAAACGAATTTTTGGAGGAGTTCTTACTGTTGTTGGATTTATACTTTCTCCACTTTCTTGGTGGAATGATTTTGTAATTAATATTCCTTTAGCTTATATTTTTGCTTTGCCATTTGGTTTTTTGTCTAAGACTTTATTTTTACCAGCAATGATTATCAGGTATTGGCTAACCAATATTGCTGGTTTTTTACTTATGCATCTTGGTATTCAAAAAGCTGTGAAAAAAGAAGATAAATATGGGGTAAAAGAACTAAAAAGAGATATTATAATATCTATATTGTACACAATTCTAATTATTATTTTAGTACTCACAGGAGTTTTAAGATTTCCAACTGAATACTAAATAGAACCTTAGTTCATTTTTTGTATGTAATATATTAAAAGAAAATAAAAAAAATCTTATTGCATTTCTCTTGCAGCTATTCAGTAACTTGTGTGTCTTCTGCCGAAATCTCTTATGAGACCAAGTTCTTCAGCTAGCGCATTAGCAGTTTCAAAATCCCCTGCAGTTCGAGCTTCATGCATTTTCACAAATACATCAAAGTTGTCTTCGTTAATTAACTCAGCCATTCCTCGAGTCCATCCAAGACCAGAAATAGCTTCTGCCCAAGCATCATAATCTCCATCTATAACAGCCTGACGTGCTGGATGCATTGCTTGCCTTCTTTCCATTCTTTGCTCGTATTTCTCCTGAGCCCATTTAAACCTCTCTTCTGTTAATTCGCTCATCTTTATTTCTTTCCATGTTTCATAATCTCCTGTTTCAAGAGCCTTTTTCTTGGCTTCTCTATGTTCAGAACCAAATCCGTCAAAAGCAGATACAATCCCTATTGAAGCGACAAGGCCTATCAACAAAAATACTATCAACATTTTTTTCATGCTATCACCTCCATGATGCTAAGAGATGAATACTCTTGAATCTATATAAACAAGAAGAAGAGAAAATGTGCACTTTAAGTCCATTTTCTATATAAAATTTTAAATATATCAAGTACTTGGTGATATTTATGAATCATGGAATGCTTGCAAGAGGAGTAGGTTTCAAGCCCCCATCACAAGATTTAGCTATTGAAATAGTGTATGCTTCCATTGTTATAATATTATGTCTTATTGTGTATTTCAGAACAAGAGAACTGTATAAACTAAGCTCACATAAAGGAATAGAACATTTCAGGAATGCATTTTTGTTCTTTGCAATCGCTTATTTTGCAAGATTTTTAGCTCACGTTTTCATAGTTAATGGAATAACATTCGGACTTCACAGATATTACATATTGGCTGTTGGATTAATACCTTTTGCATTCGCGAGTTCCATGGCAATATTATCATTGACATTCAGCACATTTTGGAGAAAATGGAAATGGTTCGATGAGTATTATTTACTTTATGGTCTTGCAATACTAATTACATTAATTGTATACTTAGGAAAATCTCCTTTAGTGCTGACAATATCTCAGATTATTCTTTTAGTTATAACAATAACTATGAGTTTCATTAATCAGATGAAAAGAAAATCAAAACTATATGCGATATACTTGCTGATATTTCTTTTCTGGGTATTGAACCTTATTGCAACCACTGTTCCAAGATTCCTCATAGAGATAAAAATTCCATTGTACATTATTTCAGCAGGCGTGTTTGCATTATTGACGCATAAAGTTATTAAAACTATTTCCGACAAAAAAAATGGCAAGAAAAAGAGATAGATTAGAGGTTATTTATGATATTTTAAGCACCATACAGAAATATCATAACTCGATAAAGCCAACACCTTTATTGCGATATTCTAATCTATCCTCGCAGAGTTTTTCTGAATATTTCCAGGAATTGCTTGAGAAAGAATTTGTCAAGGAAATTATTGACAAAAAAGGCAAGAAATTCATCACCTTAACCGATAAAGGATTTAATTACCTAGAGAAATACAAGGCCATTACAGGATTCATTGATGAGTTTGGACTGTAAAAAGCCAGCACATACTCTTTTTCTTTATAATAGTTTCTCGTAAGCTTTATAAATGTAATAATTGTCGCCCTCGCCATACGGAGGTACTTTTATGGATAACCAATTCAAACAAAGTTTGATAAATTCATCGTTCGATGACATTCTTGGCCAAGACGCTGTGAAGAAACAACTCAAGTCCGCTCTGGTGATGCAACGAAACATCATTCTCGTGGGTCCGCCAGGTATTGGAAAAACCACATTAGCAAAGAACGTAGCGAAAATATCAGGAAACCACACACCATTCGTGCGTATTCAAGGAAGCCCTGATCTGACCGCAGAAGATCTTATAGGAGATATCGATCCTATCAAAGCAATGGAGTTTGGTCCTTCAAGCAGAGAAGCATTTACAAAAGGAAAGATTTTCAAAGCAAATAAAGGTGTTTTGTTCTTCGATGAATTAAATCGTTGTTCAGAAAAACTGCAAAACGCATTACTGCAAGTATTAGAAGAAAAGAAAGCCACCATAGGAAGTTATGATGTTGATCTAGATGCAGATTTTATCTTCATAGGAACAATGAATCCTGAAGATACTTCAACAGAAAAATTGAGTGACGTGATGCTTGACCGATTTGATTTGGTCTATGCAGGATATCCTGAAACTACTGAAATAGAAACTGCTATTATTCATAACAAAGGGAAAAAGCTCGATGTCAACTATCCAGAAAACCTTCTTCAATTGACGGTGAATTATGTACGACAATTGAGAGACTCTGATAAACTTGAGAAAATTCCTTCCGTGCGAGCAACATTAGGATTATATGAACAAGCACAGAGTAATGCATTCCTTGAAGGAAAACAAGAAGTGGAATTAAAGCACATCTTTCTTGCAGTCAAGTCAGTGATCAGCCATCGTATTAGATTAAAACCAAGTGTCAAATACTTGAAAACTCCTTCTGAATTTGCGCTGGAAAAATTCTCTCAGTTTTGTGAACACCTTGGTTATGGCAAGCAAGGTTACGGGTAACAATGATTCTGATAATACCTTGGAAAGTATGAAGAAAGGAGATGCAAACACAAATCTCGAGAAGCATCATCCTGGCGAAGAACTAGACGGGTTGATGTCAAAAAATATTGATGATTTTGATAAACTATCACGTTCTGTTTTAGAGAATGATAAAGAAACCATTGATGATGGTATGATGGTCAATGAAGGGATTGACCAAGGTGTTGGAGTATTTACTCCTGACTTAGCAATGGAGAAATTTGTTAGAGACTATAAGCAAGCTGAAAAAATATACGGTGAGAAACTAATTCGACAATTGACAGGTTATGATCCTAATTATGTGGAGAAGAATATTAATATTCCTGAATTTCAAAGACATTTAAGAGAGAAAATCCAGAAAAATATTGAAGCATTGCAAGAAAAAGGATTATTGGACAGGAGAGGTGTTTTAACGGAAAAAGCATTTGAACTCGCTTCATTAACATTATATGTCGAAGAACTTGACGAACTGCAAGCAAAAGGGTTATTGGGTGAAAAAGAACATAAACGAAAAAGCCTCTATGGTGAAAAGGGAGAGATACATGATTATCACAATCATGAACGCTATAAAGATATAGCTATCAAAAAAAGCATCAAGACCTCTATTAAAAGAGGACATAAAAAACTACTTAAACAAGATCTTAAGGTGTTCGAACGAGAGAGCAAAGGAAGGATCAATATTATCTATGCTATCGACGCCTCAGGAAGCATGAAAGGACAGAAAATCAAGATGGCAAAAAAGGCAGGCATTGCCTTAGCCTATACAGCACTTGAGAAAAAGGATAAGGTTGGACTGATCATTTTTGGTTCCGAAGTGGAGACAGCAGTACATCCAAGTGATAACTTCATGCATTTAGTGAGAAAAATTACCAAAATACGCGCTTCGCGAGAAACCGATATTGCTGCAACTATAGAAAAATCGGTTGAATTGTTTACGGAACGTGATTGCACCAATCATCTTATTCTCTTGACTGACGGATTACACACAAAAGGAGATCCTTTCAAAGAAGTATTGCCAAAAGTATCGATGGCGCGAGATGTCGGCATTACTGTTTCTGTGATTGGTGTAAACTTAGAGGATGATGGCGAACAGCTAGCAAAAAATATCGTCGATATCAGCGAAGGAAGGTTATATGTTGTAAAAGATATTGAAGACATTGATGGTGTTGTACTCCAAGATTATTATAGTGCTATTGCTTAGTCAGTGTCTTTGTCTATATAGAACGTTGCCCAAACAGGAAAGTGATCTGAGACTTTCATAGCATTTTCATAATTGAGATTGAAAATCTCATCGAATCTAAACACTCCTACTGTTCCTTCAAAATCTTCATCTGTTGACGAGCGCTGGAATACTATTCTATCGTATGTTCTATCGCTGCCAGATACATTTGTATCGAAATCGTCAGGAATTGCCCACGTATATATATCTTTATCTCTTATTCCTGTTTGAATGCGCTCACTAAAATAATCACCATCAGCATTGAAATCACCTATCACAATCACATCATTGTCATTACTAAATTCTTCATCAACATCAAGCAATACTTGTTCAAGTGCAGGGATTTCATATTTTGCATTATCTGGCTTTGTATGAATATTAACAAGAACAAAGTCAAAATTTCCTGCTTGGAACTGAGCAGCAAATGGTTCTCGTGCAAATAAATTATTCTCATCTCCCCACACAAATGATTCTCCTGTATATGCAATCGTAGCAGTGTTATAAGCAAAGCAATAGTGCTCCTTGTATCTCCAGCTTCCAATAGCTTCGCTCATCACATAGGCAAATTGATCTTCTTGGTTTTCATTAATTCGATCAACTAAGTCAACAAAATCAATATCATCAAGCACTTCCTGAACAGCAACAATATCATATTGTGGAATAATCTCTGAAATTATTTGCATTGGTCTTTCTTCTCTATGTTTAGAAAGCCTATTTTTAAAATCAGGTCCTTGATCAAAGAATCGTATATTGAACGACGCAATAGTGATTTTAGATTCTTCGCGATTCTGCGCATATCCTGCTGACGTTAATAATCCTAAAGACAATAATGCAGCAATAATTATTTTCTTCATGGCAAAAAGAAATCAGGATAACTATAAATTACTTTCTATTTATGATAATTCCTTCACCTTTCCAAACTCTAAAACTTCTCCTTCATTGACAACAAAGACATCTGCCTCGCCGACTATTTTTCTGCTGAGGTAAGGGCTGATTAACTGCTCTTTGAGAATATCTGATCCTACTGTAAGATCAAAGAATGAAGGTAGCACAATAAGTCTTTGTTTTTTGTATGCTCCGACGATAAAACATTTATACGTCTCTTTTCTGACGCCATCAGTGATCTTGATTGCAGGGTGCTGATGACCTATGATAATTGTTTTAATATCTGATTTTGTTTTGATAATGGCGTCACCATGGCAGATTAAATATGTACCTATTTCGAATGCCTGGGTGAGCTTCAAGTTTCGCTTATCCGTTATAGGATACAACACTTTATCATGATTCCCTTGGATTACTATCAGTTCCTCACAGTTCCTTTTCATTAAATCAATGAATTTTAATGTTTCACTCCATTCTGATTCCCTTATTTTCCCAAAGACATGCTTCAGATCACCATTGACCACAATGTATTTTGGGAGTTCTCCATATTGTGACTCAACTTGTTGTATGATATATTCAAATCGCTTGACTGTTCCTTTAAACAAGGAGAATGGTATTCTAACACCAGATTTTCGCATTTCCTCCTCATATCCTAAGTGAACATCAGCGAAGACTAATGTTTTAACATCTACCAGATAGATTGCCAAATCAACGAATTTTATGTTATCCATATTAATCAATCCAACGGACTTTTTATTCTGAGGAATTCGCTTTTTGCCACGTGAGTATATATTGACGTTGTTTCCAGTCTTGCATGTCCTAACAGTTTTTGAATAAAGCGTATGTCTGTACCACTCTCTAACAAATGTGTGGCAAATGAGTGTCTTAATGTGTGTGGTGTTACATTTTTATTAATTTTTGCTTTTAATGCTGCTTTTTTTACTATTTCTAATATTGATTTCTGAGAATATTTTTTATTTTTGAATTCAAAAACATATTTTTCTCCTTTTTTGTATTTTTTGAGTTGCGATTTAATTTTTTTTGATAGTAATGTTATTCTATCCTTTCCTCCCTTCGCATTTTTTACATGAATTGTATTATTAATAAAATTGATATCTGAGTTTTTCAAATTCACTAATTCAGAAACTCTCAGTCCTGATGAATAAAGCAAAGATATTACAATGCGGTGCTTTATATTATCTAAAGAGGTTATCATTTTGTTTACTTCTTTTTTTGATAATGTTATAGGCAATCGTTTCCTTCTCTTAGGAATATTCACAGAGACCATATCATTGGTGAAGAACCTTATCGCAGCAGAAGCAAGCCTGACTGTATTTGTCGATTTCCCATCCTTAATAAGAGAAATTAAGTACTCTTCCACACCCATACTTGATTTCTTATATTTCATATATTGGAATATATAGCTCTTTACAGTCCTCCTAGAAAACCCCTTTAGCAACATCTCATCCTTCTTTTTCTCGATATACCCAAAATCAACCATATCCGCCTCACACCAACCAATCCTTTATAATAACTCCCCTCCAAAACCCGCAAATCTCCCGTATTATACGAAATTTCACTTCTTATAATACATGTTAGATGAAATATTTTTCTTATACGAAAGGACATGGCTAAAATAAGCTAAAAAAACAGTATTTTAGAAGAATCGGTAAATAATACGATTCTTGTCCATTGAAAAAGAAAAAGACTTTCCCTCCCCACAACTTCGTTGGGGTCGGTCATATAACAGGGGTTTAGACTTCGCTCCTTACACTACGTTCCAGTCACTCAGCCCTAAAGGGGACGTTGCCTACAGCAACCTCTCTAAACCCCCATGTTA
>JANQNG010000014.1 GCA_028279685.1 Candidatus Nanoarchaeia archaeon
GTCAGGCAAGAAAGCTGAGATTGATAGATTGATCAAAGAGATTTTTGATGTAGAAAATGTTATTGAAGAAGATAAGGATATGATCTATTTCTGCAAAAAGAAGAAAAACTTATAAATACAAATAATATAGAAATAACAAACGAGGTGTTGAATTGTCTAAATTAAGGAACTTATTGTCTATGATGGGGATGTCATTGAATCCTTCTAAATACGATAAGCTTCATAAGACCAAATCAAGCACTGCTTTGGCATATTTCTTCATGGTTGTCCTATGCACATTCCTCGTTATGTGCCTATTGTTCATACCTCAAGTATTGACTTCAGGCAGCTACATCCAAGATAAGATTGAAGCATTTGATGAACTGAAGATCAATATAGAATATGATCAGGTCGAACCAATATACATACCTGAAAAATATCCTTTGATAACAATTGACACGATCGGCAATTATTCAACACTTGAAGACGGCATGCTTTTGATATCAGAGGATGCAACATATTATAGAGTGCTTCCATTCGGAAGAGTAAATGTTATTGAAGATTCAGAAGACATGCTTGAAAGATCTGATGAAGTTGGCAAATTCCTTTCTATCCTTGGCATCATGATGCTTCCTATGGTTATGGTATTTGCTTATGCATATTTTACAATCAAATTCTTGCTTATAGCAATAATCGGTGGGTTTGTAGGATTCATCTTTGCAAGAATCGCAAGATTGAGTTTTGACGTCGGTGAATTAATAAAACTTTCACTGTATGCATCAACAATAATGATCCTTGTAGGATTGATCACAAAGCCATTTGTACCATGCATATATTTCCTTGATATTGTGCTTTATGCAATATTTTTCCTTCTTGTCATGATAAAATTAGGTGAGTTTGAAGAGATAATCAAGCCAGAAGACAAAAAATCACTTGGCTTAAAGGAACACCATCCAAGATATCACGATCACAAGCCTCAAAAATCTGAACCTGAAATCGGACTTCTAAAAAGATGAAAATAAGCGATATTGCAAATCCACGACAAGTAATTCTAGTTTCATCACAAGCAAAAATTGATGTTGCAGGAAAAGATATCGAAAAAAAAGAT